>NZ_JBVIKO010000018.1:0-244217 GCF_055580905.1 Streptomyces sp. NPDC031497 | reverse complement strand
TTTTGGACTTCAGGAAAAGGAAAAGAGAGGTGGAAGAGAAGTGGGAAAACCAGGGGGGAAAGAGGACAAGGGGTGAGGAAGTCCCCCTTTGGGGGGGGGATTGGGGTGGGGGGGGGCTCTCCCTCCCCCCCACCGCGCTTGCAGTTTGTCCGTCTTGCGGAGACCGTCATCTTTCTGGCCATCGGCATGGATGTCCTGGGCATCTTCCCCGGGCTCGGTGCACTCAAGGGCCTCAAGGCGGCAAAGGGACTGCGCCTGTTGGCCGCCCGAGAGGGGATCGGGACGGCCTTCACCAATGGCTTCGCCGTGAAGAACATCAACAAGGGCGTCACCTTGGCCTCCAAGATTCTTTCGAAGAGGGGCATCAACCTGCTTCCGGAGGTCGGCTTCGAACCCGAGGTCCTCACCCGCTTCATCAAGGGTGGCGCGGTGGCCAATCTCGGGGTGCAGCTTGGCATCGCGGGGTTCGGCGGAAGCGATGGCGACGACAAGGCCACCGCACCCAGTGGGAGCCGGCCCCAGCCGAGTCCGAGCCCGGGGCCGACGCCAAGCCCCTCCAGCAGTGCGAAGCCGTCGGCACCGAAGACTCCGCAGCCAAGCCCCACTTCGACGCCGTTCCATGCCGCCTTGGCACCCGTTGGGTGAGGAGAACCGACTCGTGGCTGATTACAACGCCCTTGATTCCGAGACGTTCGTAGATGACTCAGGGACCGTTCGGGAGATGGTCCACTCGTCGGTCATCGCCGCGGTTCCGGCCGCGAAGGCTGCTGCCGAACAGTACGGACGGGAGGTGCGGTTCGACTTCCTCGACGACCGGGCTGTGCACTGGTTGCTTTTCCAGAGGCGTGAGGACACGGAAAAGGGAAGTGTCCTCGGATGTCTCCTCGCGATCCCGATCCTCGTTCTGGGGTTCGGGGCCTGGCCGTTCTGGGACCTGGTTGCCTCCGAGAAGTCCCGCGCGTTCCAAATGGGTTTCATCGCTGTTGACGCATTGCTGTTGATCGCCTTTTCGGTGGGCGTCTTCTTGCTTCGCCTGCCCGATCTCCGCAACCACACGGTGCGGAACATGCGCTGCCGGGTTCGTCTCTACCGAAAAATCGTGGGCATCGCCCGACGGGGAGGTGCGGACATCCCGTCTCTCTACCCCTACTACGGGATGTACGCGTCATCGCGAAAGTTCTTTCCCGAGGCAGCCGACCGCCCCATCCCCGATCAGGACCGGCCCGCGTGACGACCGACACCGAACTGCCCGAGTTCATACCGACCCACGCCGTTCCGCCGGCAATCCACGCGGACGACATCAACGTTCGCTGGGTGATGCCCGAGATCCGGGAGGCGTCGGGTATCTGCACCTGGCCTTCGCTCTGCCACTGAGCGGTATCGCGGGGCCGATGGGCGATCTGTGCGAAGCCATGGCCCACTCGCTGCGATGGGTGGGAACGTGAGCTTCACAAAACCGGACGCGACGAGGACGGTCTCGTTCGTCAGCAGTCGGTGTGCGGGGAACGGTCCTTCCTGTGCTGCCACATCGCATACATGTGCACGTCGCTGGGCGTCTCCTCGGTGATGACCGTGAGCCATGAGCCGTCGCCGAACCGGATGCGCAGCCGGTCGCTCACGTACTTCCCGGCGAGGGGATCCTCGACCGTCGCTTCCGTGCCCAGAATCTCGGCGATGACTTCAAGCCGTTCTTCCCGTCGCTTTGGAGGCGCCGCGAGGACGATGCGGTCCTGGGCCAGGGCAAGGACGCGGGCGTGATGTGACGAGTGGCTGTACCAGCGGAGCAGGAACCGGCCGGCGGCCCCGCTCCAGTCGCCGTCGAAGGTCTTGTTCAGGCCGAGTGCGACGATGGTCTCGTTCCGCCGCCTCTTGTCGAGTTTCGCGTCGCGGTGGCGTTCTTGCTCACCGCTGGTCGAGAGCATGCGCTGGAGAGTCTCCTCTCCCGCTGCGAGGAGACTCAGTAACTTGCCGATGAGTAGCAGTGGTGTTTCCAGCGCGACCCCGAGCGCGCCTAGTGGCCTTATGACGGCGGGGCGCAGGGGCGCCGATCCAGCCGCCCGGTGTACGTCGGCGGGCGGTTCGGGGATTTTGCCGATCACGCACCAGGCGGCGCACTCGGCGGGAACGCCGAGACGGCTCCGTACCTGTCCGGCCAGGGTCGTCCTGCCCATGAGCGGAGGTATTCCCTCAAGCCATGGAGGGGGTCGCGGCGAAGTCCGGCAGCGCTGCCTTCAAGAGGGCCGAGACCCAGGCGTCGAAGCTCGCCAACCGGCTGAGCGGCGGGGCACTGCGCGGAAAGGTGGGGGCGCAGGCCCTGGCCGGTGCCCCCAAGGGGTGGTTCCCCGGCATGGCCCGCGTCAAGGAGGCCTTCAGGCCCAAGGCGATATACCAGGGAGCCAAGTAGGGCTTCAAGGGGATCACGGATTTCAACGGGACCAATGTGCGGAGCCTGTCGAGGTGAAGGCCGCCATGGACACCTTCAAAGCGCAGACCCACATCTGGCAGGGCACGACGGCTGTGGCATCCTTCATCGACGCGGCGGACAAGGGAGACCTGACCAAGTACGTCGGGGATCTCATCGGCACCGACGCGCTGGACGACGGGACGTGGGCAGCCACCGGTATCAAGGATGCTTGGACAACGAGTGATGGCTGGTCGATCCGTCTCCGGAACCGAAGCGCGAGTGCCGACCCTGCGACCGCGGATGAGACCTTCCTACGCGGCGGACGTCGTGCGCCACGCACGGTTTTACCGCCAGGGGACCGAACTGGTCCTGCGGGATCGCGCGCAGCACGAGCGTCGCTTTCCGGTCGGAGAAGGCGGCATCGTGCGCGCACGGTTCGTCCCCCCGCCCGGCACCGGGACGAAAGTCCCTTCCGCCGACAGGTGGGGAGTGGTCGACTTCCTGACGGCGGCGGGCCACGCCGTTCTGCGCGTCCCTCTCGCGGAATGGCTTCCCGAAGCCGGACTCATCGGCCTCCTCCACCTGAGCCCGAAGGAGTGCCTGGAACGCACGGGCCTGCGGGCGCTGGTGGCGGAGCTGGGCCTGCCCATGGAGGAGGACAGTGCTGCGCCGGCCGGACATTTCGAGACCGACCGGGTACCCGGAGGACGGCCGGAGACCGCGAGATACGCGGATCTCCCGGTCTGGCACAGCTGGGTCCGGGGCCTCGGCATGCTGGTGTGGTTCGTGTTCTTTCTCGTCGTCCCCATGCTGGGACGGGGCAGCCGCTGGACCGTGCTGGTCGCGACGGTCGGCCTGCTCCTGGTGCCCGGGGCCGACCTGGTTCTGAGAGTGCTCCAAAGGGTGCGCACGCACGGCGATCCTCTGCTCGCCGGAGCTGAACTGGTCGTCCCCGCTCCTGAAGCCGGTGCCGGTGCCACTCGCCGGTTCCTCGACACGGCGGCCGTACGCGTACTCCCGGGAGACGTGGTACTCACCAACACCCTGGGTGCGGAGCGATGGCTCCCACTGACGGGGAGTCACGGCGTGACCCGCCTGGTCCGACTCGTCGAGCCGTCGTCCGGTGCCGTGCTCGGCGTGGAGTTCCGGGACCGGCAGAACGCGGAACGAGCCCTGCTGCCGTGGCGATGGTGGTTCGCCGGGACGAAAGGGGCCGAGAACTGGTCCCGGTTGGCCGACGCGTCGGGACTGCCCGTCTCCGACGAGAAGGCGCGCGACAGCCGAGAGGCGGACCGGTGGTGGCAGAACCACCCGATGGCGGCCGACGCCCGATGGATGGCCCCGGTTGACGCCAAGGAGGCCCGCCAGGAGACAAGTTGGCACTCGGCGGTGCTGGGGGGCGGCGAGGCGATCGTGGTATCACTCTTCAGCCTGATCCCGCTGCTGGGCCTCGGCTCCGACCAGCCGCTGGGGCGGGTGGCCGGCGTGCTGGCGGCCCTCACCATCCTCGCGGAACTCGTACCGGTCGTAGCGCACCGTCTGACGAGCCGCTTCCGGCTCGATCGCCCCGCCGAGCCGGAGACAGCATGACCACCACGCCCACGCCCCCTTCCGACTACCGGCTCATGCTGCCGGAAGGCTGGTTTCGGCGTCGCGCTCGAACCCGAGCGCCGTGAGCGGTCCGTCGACGCCCTGGTGAAGCGGCAGTTCAGCGGAACGGACGACGTGCCGCACCTGCGTCAACTGCTGCGCGAGGAAATGCTGGAACGCGCCACCGACGCCTACGACGCCGGTGGTATCGAGCTCTGTCTCAGCCTGCAGCGCACGGGTGCGCTGACGATTCCCGCCTCGCTGTTGACCACGCTGCTGCCGTCGCCGAAGCCGGGCAGCACTCCGTCCTCCCTGGGCGAACTGGCCGCAGGTCTCGGCGGTGACGGGCGTACCGCCTCGCTCGTCGAGCTCGGGGCCGGTACGGCCCTCCGCCTCCGCCGAGACCCTGAGGCGGCCCCCGCGGCGCCGCCGACGGCAGAGGAGAACTATGCGCTGCCCTCGGTCACGGTGGACTACGGACTGATCGTCCCCGGCAGTGACATGCACCTCCTCCTGACCTTCTCCACCCCGCTCGTGCAGATCCCCGACGCCGTGATCGAACTCTTCGACGCGGTGGCCGGCTCGCTCACCTGGCTGGACGGTGACGCCACCCATGAGTGACATCCAGACCTGCGGCATCGTCTGTCCGACGGACTGGGTGCCGCACCCGCTCGATCCGTCGGACGACGTCAAGAGGTGGGCGAAGAGCACCGCGACGGAACTGTGCGAGCGGAGCGGCACGGCGGGCTACGAGCTGGACTGCAGCGCCCTGCGCAAAGACCTGCGGCGCTGGGCCGAGGACAGCCGCAGCCGTGCTCCGCTGTACGGCTTCGCCTTCTACCCCGACGGGTTCGACACCGCCCTCGGCCTTCTGGAAGTGGAGGTCATCCGGCCCGACGACACGGTCCCGCGGTTCTCTCTCGACTGGCTGGCGGACACCTTCAGCGCACATGACTTCGGCCCTCCGCACATCTCGCACCCTGACGTGCCGATCGGCCCCGCCGTGCGCCTCCGCCAGAACTTCGCCGCGGACGGCATGTCCCGCCGCGGTCCCGGAGTGCTGCTGCAGACAGTCACCTACGGAGTCCTCCCGGAGAAGACCGATAACGCCCTCGTTCTTCTCGTCTCCTGGACGATGCCAGGCATCGACGAGGAGATGGAGGACGCCGCGGACAGCATCGCCAGGACGCTGACGGTGTCGTGACGCTCAGGCGGAGTGCTCTGCTTCGCCGTCTGTGAGTCCTTCGAGGGGCACCCTGAACGACACCGGCGCTCTTTCGTCCGCCCGCACTTGATCAGCGGTTGACGGCTTGGATTTCCTGCACGGTGACGTCCTGCGTGGTTCCGAAGGTGCCGTCGGGCAGGTCTCCGCCCGCGCCGCCGGTGCCCGTCCAGGAGATCTTCCAGGTGATCGTCGCCCGGAGCTTGAAGACGCCGTCACCGGAGGAGTGCAGGTACCTGATTCCGCAGGGCGGTGTTTTGTCCGCGTCTCCCTTGGCGTAGGGCCGGCCGATGGAGTCGTCGGCGTTGATGGCGCACTGGCCGGAGGCGGGGAAGGTCTCGGCGTCCGTGGTGCCGGGTTCGAGTTTGAGGGAGACCGGCTTCGCGGTGGTCGTGGCCTGGATGCCGAAGCCGGGGACGTTGATGGCCGCGGTGGCCTGGACCTCGTCGAAGACGGCCTTGTCGAGCCAGGCCCAGGTCGGCAGGTTCACCTTGGTGGTGGTCTCGGGCGCGAGGGTCACCTTGGTGTCGGGCAGTTGCATGCGCTGGTACGCGAGGGCGGCGAGGATCTCCGGTTTGATGGCCTCTTCGTACCGGGCCGGCGGGGTGTCGCCGTTGTCGACCCAGAAGGGGAGGTCGTTGCAGGAGCTGCGCTTGAGTATGTCGGGTTCGTCGGGATTCTCGACGGCGGCCCAGAACATCCCCTCGCCGTCCTTGTCTACGTTGTAGTCCTTGTAGCCGGGGGTGTCGGTCCAGCCGTACTCGTCCTCGTAGTGGCGCTGCATCTCGCCGATCGCCGCACCCGCGGTGCCGCCCATGCCGGGCGTGTTCTTGGCGCTCTCGATCTGCCCGGACATCTTCTTCTTGAAGTCCTTGGCGCCGAGGTAGGGGGCGTACCAGCAGGGCGGCGGAGTCCAGTTGACGTCGGAGGACGTCACGTTTCCGGTGCCGCCGCTCTTGGTGACGGCGCCGGAGTACTGGATCTTTGCGGCGGCGTAGATGCTGGTGTCGTCCTTGCCGCCCGCTTCCTTGTTGGAACCTGTGGTGTTGCCCGGCAACTCTGATGAGTGGGCTGGTTCCGCGAGGGCGAGGACACCGAAGACCAGCGTCAGGGCGGCCGTGCCGGTGGTGAGGGTCGTACGCAGTGACCTTTTCACTGGCACTTCGCCGCCTTCGCTTGGACGTACACCTTCGACGCCTGCCACAGGCCCTCGGCCGTGGGGTACTTGACCATGACGATCCTGAAGTAGTCAAAGTCCGCGATGCTGGGCTGGCTCTTCAGGACCTTTCCGGACTTGACCTCTTTGGTATAGAACTTGCTGGAGTCCACGCAGAAGTCGACCTCCACCGAGCTGCCGTTGGAGGCGGACCGAGTGGTGGCGTCGTAGTGTCGGCGGGTCCCGGTGGCCGTCCAGTCTCCGTCGAGCCTGCTGTTGATCTGAGCCTTCGCGTAACGGAGCCCGTCGCCCGTTGAGTAGGTGGTCACGGCCGCGGTCTTCGTCGTGCGCTTGTCGATGCCTTGGTAGATGGCACGGACGAAGTTCGCGGCATCCCCCATCGCCGCTGCCTCGTTCTTGTCCTTCGGCTTGGCCCAGTCGAAGACCAGGTTCATGTCCTTGGGCAGGGACAGGTCCACGCCGTCGGGCTTGTCCTCTGCTGGTGCTCCCGAAGCGGATGCCGAAGGCGTCGGCGTCTTCGTTTCCTGGCCGGCGCCGGTGATCTTGTCGTTGTCGCTGGCTTTGCCGTCCCCACTGCCGCAGGCGGTCAACAGCAGTGCTGCGGTTGCCGCCAGCGCGGCAGCGGCGGGCAAGGTGCGGCGCTTCACAGTGAACTCCCCGTGAGAAAAAAGTCCATTCAAGAGACCCGACGCTATCGGGGAGGTTCTCGGTTTCGCCAGAGCGAACTTCCCTGTGAATGGTGACAATTCCGGGCGCATGGGGTGAGCGGAGGTGTGACTTGTGTCCTGATCTTGCCCGAACGGATGACGACTCGGATGTGTCGGGACGCTGTGCCCGGTCACCGTGAGGTGCGAGTTCCGTTTCGCTATTGCTGTGGCCGGGACAGTTCACCGGGTTGTTTGTACGCCGCAGCTGCCGTGAGGCATCGGCCCCGGCGCACGCCCTGATGGGCGACCGGTGCCTTCCAGTGGGATGAATCGAGGCAGTACGGGAGTTGGGGTGTGGCGGCAGGGCTGTCAGGTGATTTTTTCGCCCTGTCGCCGCCACCTGACCGCCACCGAAAGGTCGCCCCATGCCCCTGCTGCGCCTCGGCGTCTCCCTCCAGCCGCGCTGGCCGCTCGACGACGGAGGCAGCGTGCTCCGTGCTGCGCGCCATGCCGAGGACTTAGGTTTCGACCACGTCGCGGTCGGCAACCGTCTCCTGGACAGCGGGTTCGGCCTCGACACCGACCCGCTCGTCCTGCTGGCGGCCGTCGCGGGCGCCACGACGCACCTACGGCTGCTGACGTCCGTACTCGTCGCCCCGTACTACCCGGCGCTGGTGCTCGCCAACCAGGCGGCCACCCTGGATGTCGTGTCCGGCGGTCGGCTGATCCTGGGCGTCGGCACTGGCTGGAACCCGGACGAGTTCAACGCCGTCGGCGTACAGCCCCGCGAGCGCGGCGCGCGCACAGACGACCACCTCGCTGCCGCCAGGGCCCTGTGGACCCGGCGCCCCGCCGACTTCGACGGGCCGTTCACCACTCTGCGCGCCGCGCGCCTGGGAGTTCCTCCGGTCACCCCTGGCGGCCCGCCCGTGTGGGTCGGCGGCAACAGCGACGCCGCCCTGCGCCGCGTGCTGCGGTTCGGCGACGGCTGGTACGGCACCGGCGCCGACCCCGCGGAGGTCATCGACGTGCGACGCCGGCTGCACGAACTCGCAACGGACGCAGGGGAGGCCGACCACCTCATCCTCGCCTCGGCCGCGTTCCTCACCCCGCCCGGCATCCCCGCGGCTGTACCGCCACCGGGACGGCCACTCGGCGGCGCCACGCCCACGGCAGCGAGCGTCACCGACGACCTCGGGCAACTCGCTGAGGCAGGACTCACTGCCTGCACCCTGTGGCTGCCAGTTGCGGCTGAGCATGTCGGGGAGGCGATGGAATGGATCGCAGCCGAGGTCGCGCCACAACTCGCCTGATGGCGTGACCGGAAAGATTGGCCGGGGTGCTCAGGCCGCAGCGGCGAGGGGGCGTCCGCCCCAGCGGATACCTTTCTCGCTGCGGATGCGGGCGAACCTATGCAGTCAGGGCACTATCGAGGTGCTTTGCCTCTCGGGTAGCCGCACGTCGGGTATGCCGAGGTCAGCGGCGCCGGTTCGGCGCGTCCGCCGGCCAGGGTCTCGAGCTTGCCGCGGTCCTCGATCCCCTCACCCTGCGCGCCGACCTTGTAGACGCGCAGGGTGAGGCGGGAGCGGTCGGTGGAGCCGAGGGCGAGCATACGAGCAGCTGGACGACCGGCAGGCCAAAGGCTGATTGTTACCTCGGCAGAGGAACGGGTCAGGTCACGGCGGTGCGATGGCGCGGTCGGCCACCGCACCGACGGGGTTTGTGAGCGCATCTCGCACGCAGTGATCGATGGTCAGCCGTCTTCCTTCATCACCCGGAGACTCCTGGCGAATTCGTCGAATTCGTCCACGTTGGCCGTGACCCAGCCGATGTTCTCGCTGATGGTGCGAAGGACCAGGTCGATGCCGTGCGACTCCACCCGCCACGCGTAATTGACGGAACAGCAGACGGCTTCGGCCTTGGGTGATACGAAGTGCCGGATCGAGCGTCTGCCGCGGCCCAACCGATCGGTGTCGAACTCGATCACCTCGGGGTCCTGTAGCGCTCCGGGAGCGTTCTCCTGGACGAGTTCGGACAGGACCGATTCGGTCTCGCCCTCGCTGGCGTCGATGTGGGTCACGAAGGTCAGGAAATCGCGGCGCGGGTCCGGAATGTAGGCGAAAGCCTGGTGGACCGGGAGCGTCTGAGGGAGGAGTTCCGCCGTCGCTTCCAACTGACCCGCGAGTTCTTTGATCTCCCTCTTGTCGTCGGGACCGCTGTCGGCAAGGCTCCAGATCAGTTCCGAGGTCCTGCGGGCCCACTTCCGACGTTCACGCGAGGCGCCCCGGCCGTCGAGGAGGGGAAGTCCCACCCAGACCGTCGGGTCGCTGTCCGTGTCCAGGGCGAAGTGGATGTTCATTCGGTTCTCCATCGGAAGGTGGTCATCACAGCATCGAACAATTCCGCCAGGAGGTCCGAGAATTCTCCCTTGGGGTCGCCGTCGCCGACCGTACTGAAGCTGACAACGATCCACTCGGAGTTCGCTCCCTCGGACGGGACCGGGAGCACGTAGTCGACATGCCTCGACGGGGTTTCGATACCTTTACCAGGATTCACGCCCAGCACGCGCTCGCCGCGCACGCCGACCGTCTCGTGGACCTCGACCGGTTCGGTGAAGTCGAAGTCTCCGACCAGTCGGGTCATCACCTCTTGCCGGGTGACTCCGTCCTCCAGGACGGTATCGACCTTGGCCACGATGAAAGACGCGGGCGTGATCCGTCCGTGCACCGGTTCCACGGGGATGTAGAGGTCGATGCCATTGCGGCGTCTCGCGTCCTCCACAACACCGTTGAGTTTTCTGTGCAGTTCGAGCCGGGCCTCGACGAGACGGTCTTTGGGTAGCTCGGAGGAGTGTCTCAGTGCCGCGTCGTCGACGATGCGTTTTACCGCCTCTGCGGTGCCTTCGCGAAGAGGTACTTTCGCCCAGCCCGGCGGCAGGAAAAGGGTGTAGCCGATCACGTTTCCGGTGTCATTCGGAGACATCTACCTGGTTTCTGCGTTCGAGGACCGAGTAAGCGGCGACGAATGCCCCTGGTGCGAAGGACAAGGCCAGGAAGGCTGGATGATGATGCATCAGCATGAACAACGGTACGATCTGAACAATACCGCCAGCGGTGAAATGGAAGGCCATCTCCTTGACCCACTGTCGCCGCCGATGCGCGATGATCACTCCACCCGCGAGCGCGAGCGTCGCAAGAATCGGGAGCGTCTGACCGGCGATACGAAGCACCGGACTCAATGACCTCGGAAGGACGCCGGACGAGATGAGTACGGCGCCGATGATCGCCACTGCCAGAAAGACAAGAGGGGTGACGATGACAGCACGTACGACCTTGAGCCGACCGGTGGCCTGCAGAGCGTCGCCACTTTCCTGACCTACGCTGGATTGAGCGGTCACGTATGCATCCCCTCCCCGCTACCAGGCCGAGGACTGATGAGTGACGCCATGGCTTGCCTTGAAGTCGTTGTACCAGTCGGCACTCGGCTTGTGCGGAATCCCAAGGCCATCGCTGACGGCATTGGAAGTGTCGTTGTCGCCCAGCAACTTGTCGCCCCAGTCTGCTGCGGCGCCCCCATAGGTCGCTGCCATTGCCGCACCGTAGCTGGCCTGACCCGCCAGCTTCGTACCCGCCGGAATCCTGTCGCCGAACCTGTTCACGTTGGACCTGACATTCTGGCCCAGCGCCGCGAGTTCGTCATCTCCCAGGTGAAGAGCCTTGGAGAGCTTCGTCGGCTGAGGCAGCTCATGGGAAACCTTGCCGACGCGTCCGGCGATTCCCTTGCGCAGCGCCTTCATCTCTTCCCGGACAGCCGCGCGGGTCGCGTCATCACTGGCACCAGCCAGTCGGTTGGCAAGCTGGTTGCGCATCGACCTGGTGGCCAGGAGACCGTCCTTCAGCTTCGCGGTCCGGCTGACGGTGGAGGCCGTCCGGGTAGCTACGTTGGCGCCCTTGAGCCCGGCCAGGGCGGCCTTTCCGGCACCCATCGTGAGCAACCCGAAGGCATCGAAGGCCAGATCCATCCAGGTCGCCTCGCCGGCCTTGACGAGAAGGAATCTGCCCAGGACCACCGCGATGCCGATGCCCAGAACGATCAGATTGAGACCGGGAACCCAGATGGCCACGATCGCGGCGATGGTACCGATCCAGCTGAGCACATCCAGAAAGAGCTTGAACCCTTTCGCATGGTCCTTCGCCCAGCCCACCGCATCGTCCCAGAGGCTGTCCTCGATCTCGTCGTCGATGGCCGAGCGAATCCGTGTGCGGGCTTCCAGAGCATGCGTGTAACTGTGGCCAACTGCCTTGCTGAGCTGCTCCTTCGCATCCTTGACCGTGTCCTCGTTCTTCTCGTCCGCCTTCGCTTTGTCGAGAGCCCTCTGGGCTTCTCCCTGGGCGTGCTCCAGTTCGTCGGCCCACTTGCGCAGATGTCCTGAAACCTTGCTGTAGCGCCCCTTGGTCTTGTCGAAGCGGCCTGCCAGTTCGTCGGCCTGGTCGCGAAGAGCGTTCGCGTACTTGCCCTTGATGTTCTCGTCCTTGCCGAGCTGGCGCAGCTTCGTCACCTGCCGTTCCAGCGTCTCGGCGATCTTCTTCAGTCGGTCGGCCTCGTCCCGGACCGCATCCGGGTCACCGGGCACGGGGTCGGATTCGGCGATCGGGGACCAGTCGACAGGGCGTCGAGCCACGGCAGGCGTCCTCTACTTCTTCTTCGGCTTGTTGACGTTCGCGAGTTCCTGGTCCAGGTCCTCGAACCCTTTGATCGACTGTTCGACCATCTTGCCGACCTGGTCGATGTTGCCGAGGAGTTCCTTGCGGTGGTCGTCCCAGTTGTCGGTGAAGTCCTCCATGGCACCGGCGACCAGCTCCGATCCGTACTCGTCCCGCATGTCCTCCTGATGGGACGAGCACTCCTTGAATTCTCTGCGCACGGTCTTCAGGTCGCGCTTGATCGTGTAGAGGTATGCGTAGTCCACCCCGAGGTCTGTCATGAGGCGGACCCTTCGTGAGTCGGCAGTGCGACACCGTGCGTCAAGATTGAACCCCCGTGAAGCAAAGTAACGTCCAAGAGATCCGACGCTATCGGTACGGCCGGTGGGTTCGCCAGAGCGAACCTGCCCCTGTGTGGGCGATCACGGGCCCGGTGGCGTCGGCTATCTCGCCCTGACGTTCGCGGTATCACTCAGCGGAGTGGCAGGCCCCATGCGCAAACTCTGCGACTCGATCACGAAGTCACTGCGGTGGATCGTATGAGCGGGGCGTGGCTCCTGCCCGTCCGATTCGAATGCTGTTCAACTCCGTGTCCCACCACCGAGCCGGATCCGCGCATGGGTTGGACCGCGGCGGGACATGCGGCCGCGGCTCAGAACGTCCCGTCGCCGTCCTTGTCGATGTTGTAGTCCTTGTAGCCGGGGGTGTCGGTCCACCCGTACTCGTCCTTGTAGTGGCGCTGCATCTCGCCGGTCCGTTCATTGGCACTGCTTCGCCCCCGTTTCGACATACACCTTGGACGCCTGCCAGAGGCTCTCACCCGTGGCGACCTTGACCATGATGATCTTGTAGTAGCCGTAGTCCTTGAGGCTGGGCTTGGTCTTCAGGACCTTTCCGGTCTTGACCTCTTTGCCGTAGAACTTGCTCGTGTCCGAGCAGAAATCGACCTCTACCGAGGTGCCGTTGGAGGCGGAACGGGTGGTGGCGTCGTAGTGGCGGCGCGTACCAGTGGCGGTCCAGCCACCCTTGATCCACTCGTCGATCTGGACGGTCGCGTAGTTGAGCCCGTCGCCGGTGGCGTACGCGGCCAGGGACGCGTCCTTGGTCGATCGCTTGTCGACGCCCCGGTAGATGGAGCGCATGAAGTTTGCGGCATCCTCCATCGCCGCAGTCTCGTTCTTGTCCTTCGGCTCGGCCCAGTCGAAGACCAGGTTCATGTCCTTGGGCAGGGACAGGTCCACACCGTCCGGCTTGTCCTCTGCCGGTGCTCCCGAAGCGGATGCCGAAGCCGTCGGCATCTTCGTTCCCTGGTCGGCGCCGGCGATCTTGTCCTTGTCGCTGGCTTTGTCGTCCCCACTGCCGCAGGCGGTCAACAGCAGTGCTGCGGTTGCCGCCAGCGCGGCAGCGGCGGGCAAGGTACGGCGCTTCACAGTGAACTCCCCGTGAGACAAAAGTCCATTCAAGAGAGCCGACGCTATCGGGGAGGTTCTCGGTTTCGCCACAGCGAACTCCCCTGTGAATGGTGATAATTCCGGGCGCATGGGGTGCACGGAGGTGTGACCTGTGTCCTGATCATGCCTGAACGGATGACGACCTCGGACGCGTCGGGGCGCTGTGCCCGACTGCCGTGAGTGGCGAGTTCCGTTTCGCTATCGCGGTGCCTTGTATCTCGGGTAGGTGCACGGCGGGTATGTCGATGTGCACGGAGCCGCTTAGGTGCGTCCGCAGGCCAGGATCTCGAGCTTGCTGCGGTCCTCGGTCACCTCACCCTGCGCGCCGACCTTGTAGACGCGCAGGGTGAGGCGGGAGCGGCGGTCGGTGGAGTCGAGGAGTTGGAGTGCGTCGGTCAGGGGCGGACGGTTGCTGTCGGTTCGGCGGCGTGAGCGGCCGTGACCGGTGAACTCCTTCGATGCGTCGCGGCTACGACCGTAGTTCGCTCCCTGCGCTATGCGGTGCCTGCCCGTTGGTGCTTTCGCGGTCCTCCTCGTCGTCCGGTACGACCAAGCGCCTGCCCCGGGAGTCGGCGACGCGCAGCGTGTCGGTGAGGCACTCGGCGAGGCGGATGCCGGCGTAGCGGACCTCGGTGTACGGCGACATCGGGTCGTCCAGCACCTGGCGGGCACGGCCCAGGACGTCGGGGCCGGTGGCGAGCCGGGCGGTCTCCAGGTCGTCGGCGAGGCGGGAGAGATACCCGCCGTTGTTGTCCGTGACCAGGTAACACGGTTTGCCTTCGGGGGTGGGCCAGGGGAGGAGGCGGGGGGAGGTCGGGGCGTGCGCGTGGCTGTTTGGCTGTTCCCTCACGCGGCCACCTCCGGCGCGCCGATCACGTGCTGGTCGAGGTCGATCCCGAAGTCGGCGGCGAGTACGAGGGCGAGGCGGCGGCGCTGCTGGAGGGCGGCCTCGCGCTCGTGGACGGTGAGGTAGGGGCGGACAAGGGCGGACTCGGCGCCGTCGAGGAGAGTGGCCAGGCCGTACGGCGACCGGTGGGGAAGGCGCGAGGCCTCGGCGGTGAGGGGGCAGCGTACGAGGGTGAAGTGGACGTGGGGGAACGGTGGGCGGTGAGGACGGCGGCGCCGTTTCCCGGTACCGGGGGCGAAGAGGAGGCGCAGCCATTGGAGGGTGCGAGCGACGAGTACGGAGTGGCACGTCTCACTGCACGCCGTGCCGCACAGGAACTGCGCGAGCGCGGCCTGATCGTCACCGTGCGAGGCAAGGGATCCTTCGTCGTCGAACAGCCAAAGGCTGACGCACCGGAAGAGAGCGGATCGGACACCTGAAGAGGCCGGGCGTTGTGTCGTGCGGCCTCTACAGGTGTCCTTGAGTCGCGTCGGCTACTCGGCGGCAGCCGCCCGGCCTTCCGAACTGCTTCTTCTCGGGACGCCTGCACAAGGCGTACCAGTCCATGGCGGCTAGTTCTCCAAGGCTGGCTCGTTGGATCCTCCGTTGCCTTGTCCTGCTGAGCCCGTGTCGTTTTCAGGAGAAGGGAAGGACACCGTCCGTAGGATCCCCACCGCTCCGTCGCAGAACTCGTTCCAGTATTCGGTGGAAGCCGTGTGAAGCGTGAATACGGCGGTGTAGGGGCCGGTCGGGAACGGGACATGGACCTGGATCTGCCCGGTCAGGAGTTGTTTCTCCGTGTGGTCGGCAGTGAGTTCCGGTGAGAGCGTCACCTCGCGCATGGTTACGCACGAGACCGCGGGGCCACAGGGGAGGTCCATCCAGCGTACGTCGTGGTTCGGATCACGGGAGAGGGCGACCAGGATCCCGTGTGCCGCCGCGTCCGGGTCCGCATGGTCGGTTTCGACCGCTGCCACGGTGAAGGCGCACTGGACGACGCCCTCGTCTTCGGTGGAGAACAAGCCCAGCGCCGAATACGAAACACCGCTGAGGGCCAGTTGCTCGGCCAGGGCCGCGTAGTACGGGGCGGCCGGGGTCCACAGCGCTTCGTCCCCCTGGGAGTAGAGGTCCCGGACGAAATCGTCGGACAGCGCGGTCCGCGCCTCGGGCTCGGCTGCCAGCGGGAGGGTGAAGAAGCCGTCAGGGATGTCGAACGTCAGGGGAGGGACATCCGCTTCGACCGTTATGAGAGGCGTGGTCACTGGGTTTCCGCTTCCAATCCGGTTTAGAGGTCGCCTTCTTGGAACGGAACGTCTTCGCCGTTGGCGCCCATCAGGCAGAAGTCGCTGCTGATTCCGTAGTCGGGATCGATCGTGCCGGTCCTCATATAGTCGGCGAGAAAGTGGCCGCTCGGCCGACGACTGATCACGAGATCGCCGGGTCCCTTCTGGCGCTCCAGCAACTCCGCGACGGTTCGCTGTTGCCCCTCTGTCAGCGCGTCGCCGGACACCAGTTCAGGACTGGTGGCCAGGGGCCGGGTGACATCGTCACGGCAGTTGGTGTTCCAACCCGCGAGGCGACTCCATGATCCGTCGGCGAACACGAGCTTGAAGTCCACCTTGTACTGGCTGAACTTCATCCGTTTCACGGTACTGATGTTGGACCGGTCGGTCTCCCACAGGACCTCGTCATGGGGGGCGTTCTTGTCGTCCAGCAGTCCGAGGACGAGGACCCGCCGGTCTGTCACCACCAGGTGGGTTCGATCGGTGTCGGGACGGCGTCCGGGGTCGAGCTGCCACGGGAGGGTACGGGCGAGGCTTCCGGGGGCCGCCCACATGACGGGGAAGTCCTCGACCTCGTTCTCCGGCTCCTCGGGCTGTCCGAGCCGCGAGACGTTTCCTGTGCTGCCCGACCCGGCCAGCGATTCGAGGACGCCGAGGGTCGCCACGAGCAGAAAGCGAGCGCCGAACTTGCCCCCCTCACGCAGGCGGCTCTCGCTCTTGGCGCGGGCGGTGAATTCCGGACCCGCCGGCCAGCCCGGCAGCTCGTCCTGGATGTCCCGTCGCGCCGTGTCCCTGAACCAGCGCATCCCGGACACAGGTGTGGCGACGCCGGTGGCGAAACTCACTCCGCAGCGCGCGAGCAGGGTCTCGTCGGGGTCAGGCTGCCATCTCGTCATCTTCTCGTGCCTCAATGTGCTGTGGCGGATTGCTGGAGACTGTCTCCCGGATTGGCCGAGTCACCGCTGTGCAGGCCGATGCTGATTCCCTTGGGAAGCACCTTGCCTGCCACGTCGATCCCTCTGCCCAGTTTGCTCAACGGGTCGACTGTGAACTTCTCGCCCGCGAGCGCGAGACCCTTGGTACCGAGCCATTGGCCTTGGTGATATCCGGCCTCGGCGAGCCCGGCCAGGCGGCTCATTGCACCGCTCTCATGGGACAGCAGTCCGAGGTCCTTCCCCGCACCGCCCAGGACGATCCTTCTACCCAGCAGGCCGATACCGCCCTTGACCGATTTTGCCATGTCGCCCGTTGCGATCACGTTGAAGGCGCGCTCGATGCCGGACACCTTGAAGCCGCTGCCGAACTCCGCGATCCTCTCGGCCGCGGCCGCCTTGCTGGCCACCTTGGCGCCCTTACCCAAGAGGCCGATACCTGGCAGCAGTCCCAGCGCGTCCGTGCCCATGGTGAGCCAGCTGACGTCAGCACCGCTCGCCTTGGCGACCGAGTGGGCCAGCAGCGCCATCCCGCTGGTGAGAACGGCCGCGGCACCGAAGATCGCGCCGAGCGGTTCGAAGGGCAGGGTGATGATGGCCAGTACGCCGAGGATCGCGGTGACGTCGCTGAGGATGTCGCCGATTTCCTTGATCAGATCGGCGTGTTCCTTGAGCCAGTCCCCCGTGGCGTCCCACGCGTTCGTGATCCCGTGCCCGAGCTTGTCCCAGAAGCCGGGCTCGTCGGGAGCGATGTCGCCGGCCTTGTCCAGCTCCTTGCTGATCTGGCGGGCGGCCGCCCGGTAGTCCTCCTCCAGCTCGTGGACCTTCTGGATCACCCCGTCCACCGCGCTGGACGCCTTGCCCAGTTCCGTGCTGCCGTCACTGCCGGCCTTGCCCTGGGCCTCTGCCTTGGCGTCGAGTTTCTCCCCGGCGCTCTTCTCCAGCCGGTCCGCTCGTTCCTGGAAGTCCTGGAGGTCGGCGGCCCAGCGGTGGAGCGCGCGCGAGGCCTTGTCGAAGGAGTCGTGGCTCTTGCGGACGAGTGGGGTGACGTCCTTGCCGATGTACTCGGTGAACGCGACCGCGGTCTTGCCCTTCCAGGCCCCGCACTCGATGCGCTCCAGCTCGTGCAGCGCCGTCCCCAGTTCACCGGCCAGCTTGCCGAGCTGCTTGGCGAGGTCTTGGGTGTCCTCCACGCTGCCCGGCGTGGGGTCCCAGCCTATGTGGGGGAAGGCAGGCCGTTGCCCAGCCACGTCACTTGCCCTTCTGCTTCGGGGCCTTGAGGGACTCGGCCAGGTCCAGGTCCAGCTTGCCGAAGCTCTCGCCGATCTTGTTGATCATCTTCACGGCACCGTGAGTGTGCTTGCCGAGCTGCTTGATGCCGTAGCTCCAGTCGTCGGCGAAGTCCTGCACGTCTTCGACGAGTTGCCGCTCGCCGACAGCCGAGGCGTCCGCGCTGCGGAGCGTGCGCCGGGTCGTCTCCATGCGGTCGCTGATGGACGAGAAGGTCTTCTTCAGGTCCTGGAAGATCGTGTCTTCAAGGCGTAGGTCACTCATGTCGGATTCCGGTCTCTTCCGTAGGGCGGCGGGCAGGTAGCTCCGTGTGCCGCCCGGTGGTGATCAGCGGTTGACGGCTTGGACTTCCTGGACGGTGACATCCTGCGCGGTCCCGCAGGAGCCGCCGGGCAGGTCACCGCAGGCGCTCCCGGCCCTTGTCCAGGAGATCTTTCTGATCGTCGTCCGAAGCTTGAACGTGCAGTCACCGGAGGAGCGCAGATCCGTCGCCGTCGTTCCCGTAGGCGGTCCACCGCGCTGCCGTGGTGACGACGAGCGCGGCAGCGACTGGAAATGGGTGCCGCTTCACCATCAAATCCCCCGTGAGACAGAAGTTCGTCAAGGACACAAACGGTATCTGTGGGGTTCTCGATTCGCCAGCGTGAACTTCCTTGCCAACGGGGGCAATACGCAGTGAACCGGACACGGCATGACTGGTCCGTCCCACGAGGCGGCCGGGGCAGGACCGGCCGCAATGCGAGGGGAGATGCCGACGTGGGCAAAGGCTTCTTGAACAAGGCCGAGGAAGCGTACGGGCAGCCGGACAACCGGCAGGTCGAGCAGGCCAAGGGCTGATCGCCAGTGATCTCGCGCAAGGGTGCACCGAACATCAGGGGCCTGGGCAAGCTCCGCTACGTCGTCGAGCAGACCTTCTCGCTCCTGCAGCACTTCAAGCGCCTGGCGGTGCGCTGGGAACGACGCCTCGACCTGCACGACGCCTTCGTCTCCCTTGCCTGCGGCCTCAACTGCTGGAGACGCCTCAAGAAGACCCGCCCGTGATCGTGACGCGGGCCTACGTACCCAGCCCGCGAGCCCGGCACCGAATCCTCAGGCGGGGCGATCATCCAGCCTGACCGCCCAAAGCGATTCGTCGTAGCCGCCGGAAGCGTCCAGGCCGAACTCCGCCTCCCCCAACGCCTCAGCACCCGATTCGTCGTAGAGGACCACGGACAAAGGCGGGTTGAGGAGAAGCTTCTGGCGGCGGATGTCCGCAAGGCTCCTGTCCTGGCAGAGGACAATTCGACCGATGCCATCCCGCAGGGCGAAGTCGGCCCAGATACGGGGTAGGGAGACTTTGGCGGAGTACGAGATGATCGATCCGCTCCCGCCATCCCTGTGAAGCCGCCCACAGTTGCCACAGACGTACAGCGACGAGAACGACGCTTCCACGGCACGCTGCCGCTCCTGTGTGGCGAGATCGGCAAGAGCAGGCCATGCGATCTGGTCGAAGAGCTCATCAGGGACGAGGCGGAACTGCTGACCCGGGTTGTGGGAACCGCTGAAGATGTTGCCGCACTCGCACTTGAAGCCACCCATGTTCCTCCCTCTTCGAAGCGTTTCTACCAGGCCGGCACCGGGTTCGGCATGGAAGCCTTCCCGTGGCCAGTTCGGCAGCAACGGCTCGACCAGCGCCCACAGGTCATGGCCCACGATCACAGCAGGCTGCCCACCGCCCGCCAGTGGACACAACACCACGTACGTCACGGCCGAGCAGCCACGCTCGACGAGATCGTGTTACGAGCTCATAGGAGAGTGCAGCGCGCCGGGTCCCTGTCCGTCGTGCGCCCGGCGCCCTTCCTTCATTGCTCTTTCTGCCCTTCGCCCAAAGGCGATTCGAAGCTGGTGAGTTCCGCGATGCTGTGGAGGATCGCGCGGTATTGGACGCGTCGTTCCACCGCGGTGGTGCTCAGTGTGAGAACCGCCATGCGCTTGTGGTCCGGGTGGGGAAGGTAGGCGTAGATCTGGAGCAGTGGGGTGGGCGGAAGTCCGGACTCGGGGGAGGGGGTGCGCACGGTCTCACCCATGGATGCCGGTCCGCCGGGCAGGTCCAGGTACTCGACATGGGCATGGTGTTCGGCTGTCGCCACCGCCCGCGCCGCGCTCACCGACCGTGGAGCCCAGGCGATGTCCCGCCATGACACGGTGAAGAGGGAGTGCAGAGTCCCGCCGCTGCCTTCCGCGATGTCGTCGCGGTGGACGCCCAGAGCGCAGTGCACGGTGCCCACTTCCCGCAGAGCGCGGAGGAGCTGCTGTCCCGATGCCAGTTGAGCGATGAACTGCTGCCTGGTGACTCCGTCGGGGATGGCCTCGACCAGGGGGGACAGCGTCTGACGGAGCCGGTCCGCCTCGGCGGAAGCGGGACTGGCGAGGAGAACGTCGATGGGTAGCTCCGTGAAACCGCCAGGCACGGCGAACCAGATTCCGGCGTTCGGGTCACTGGCCGAATCGTCGATGATGAGATTGGGTGCTGTGTCCATGTTCTTCGAAGGTTTCGTCGGTGTCGGAATTCAGGGACGGGCGGGCACAATGCCGGCCCGACGACCGCGTTCGACGTCCTCGGCGGTGGCACCCCAGTCGGCGACGCCGCGAAGTCCTCCGTCCGACCCGGTCTGCTGACGAAGGAAACGGAAGCGGCGCGGCATCGACCCGTCGGACGCGGGCGCGGCCAGCACCCCGATGAAACGGGGGTCGCCGGCCAACCACACCTCGCCGATCTGTGCCTTGAGCTCCGATGCCGCACGGGGTGACATACGGCGGCTCCACCAGCCGACTCCCCAGTGCCGGCCGAACACCATGGGCAGCGCTTCCTCCGGCCGGGCCGGGTTCGGGAACTCGAACCAGCCGAACTGCCTGCCGACGACATCGGTCCGCTTGGTGAGGCCGTACCGCACTTCGTGGGACAGCTGCCACGGGTACACCTGGAGGACCCGACGCATCCGGAAGACAGCGGAGAGGACGAAGAACTGCAGGAAGGCCCGGTAGAAGCTGTAGATCAGGAACGGCACGACGACGATCGCGTATCCGGGCCCCAGGATCACCGCCAGAACGGCCAGCAGGGCGAACCACAGCGCGATCCAGGCGAGGAGAGCCAGTACGTTCATCACCAGCTGCTTGCCCCAGGCGCGCCGGGTCGGAGGGTGCTCCCAGGCTGTGGGATGGTCCGCGGGGTTCATATGGGCTCTCTCTTGCTCTTCGATTCAGAACACATGCCGTGCGAGGTCGATCAAGGCACCGCCGTCCAGGACGCTTCGCACACCGTCGACTCCGGTGCCACTGTCCTTGGCGCCGTCATTGTCCAGGGCGTCCCAAGCGCTGGACACCAGTCCGTACCCTGCGGTCACGGCACCGAGCGAAGCCGAGGTGATCTCCACGATCTCACCGGCCCGCGCCGAGTCCCGCGCTCCACGCACCACGAGGTCCAACGCGGGATTTCCGAGGCCCGTGATCGCCTTGGCGTGCGTCAGCGTTTCACTCCCGAACGTGGTCAGCACCTTCCCGAGGGTGACCGCCTCCTCGCCGGCTCGCAGGGCGTTCACCGCTCCACGGGCGCCCAGGCCCACGGCGCCCACACCCGGAACGGCGCCTAGAACGTCGCCACCGAGGCTGACCACATTGCCCCAGAAGTCGGAGTCGAACTCCCCGTTGGTGAAGCCGTCCTTCAGGGAGGCGAGCACCTCGGAGTCACTCAGCCGCATGGTGAGAGCGGTCGCGCTCAGCGCGGCGGCCGTGAGCAGCAGGACGGCCGCGGCCACACCGCCGGTCGCCACGAACAGCGCCACCAGGCCGATGACACCCGCGGTGAAACTCAGGATGTCGGGCAGGTTTTCGGTGAACCAGTCGCCGAATTCCTCCAGCCAGCCGGGTTCGTGCGGTGCCAGTTTCTGTGTGGCTTCGCGGATCTTTCCGGCGCGGTAGCGCGCCTTTTCCTCGTGTTCTTCGGCGAGCTTCTTCGCGCGACCGATGATCTTGTCGAGCTCGGACTGGGCCGTTTCCACTGCGGTGTTGGCATGAGTCAGGGACTTCTGGGCCTTGTCGTGCTCGCTTCCCTTGCCTTTGAGGCCGGGGTCGTTCTTGGCCTTCGACGCGTTCCCCTGCGCCGCGTCCAGGGCGTCCTGCGCGTCGTTGGCCTCCTGCTCAAGCTTCTTGGCCCGGCGCTGGAACTCCTCGAGCTCGCCCTCCCAGCTGTTGAGCTGGCGAGCGGCTTTGCGAATGGAGTGGGCCGCGTTCTTCAGATTGAGCGGGAGGGGGCCTCCTTCGATCTGCTCACGGAAGGCCACGGCAGCGTCCCCCTCCCAGTAGCTGCCGTCCATCAGCTTGGTGACGAGCCCATGCGACTCTTCCAGGACCTTGGCGCAGTTGCCGAGCTTTGTGTAGAGGTCGTGGACGGTGTCGGTGTCACCCGGAGTCGGGTTGAAGCCCAGGTGCGGATAGTTCGGGTTCGGGATGGGCGGAGAGGATTTCAGGCCCTGGGGCAGGTTGCCGTCCCGAGTGGCTGGGGAGTTGGCGTACGGCGGCTGTTCGAGGCCCGGCGTGTACGTCACTTCTTCCCCTCTGCGCCGCTGCTCTTTGACTTCTTCAAGGCCTCTTCCAGGGCCTTGTCGACCTCTTCGTAACTCTTCTTGCTCTCACCGATGATCTTGGCGAGGTCCTCGGTCTGCTTGCCGATCTCCTCGGTCCCGTACTTCCAGTCGTCCTGGAAGTCCTCGCAGGCCGAGTCCAGGTCGTCCGTGCCCAGCCCCGTGACGGTGGCATCGCTCAGGGCTTTGCGCAGCCCCTTCAGCGAACTACTTGACTTGTTGAGGAGTTTCATGAAATGGGCGAGTTCGCCGCCGTCCACGACCAGCCGGTCAGCCATGCGCCGATTCCCCTCCGCGCCCAGAGTTGACGGCGGCCGACTGCCTGGCGCTCAGCGCGCTCGCGGCGTGTGCTTCGCTGCAACGCGCGTGCGGCAGCGTTCGGCGGCGCTTCAAGAGTGGACTCCCCCGCGAGTCAGAAGTTCGTCAAGAGATACCAACGTTATCTTCAAGAACTTCGCTTCGCCAGCGCGAACGTTCCAGCGGGTACAGGCATTGCTTGGCCCGTGGGGCAGTTCGAAGGGGGAATCGCGTCGTGCTCAATCAGCAGATGTACGTCGGTGGCTACCCGGCCGGGGCTGTTGCATCACGTGCGTGTGCACCTCACTCCGCCTCTCCTCGGTGACGACCGTGAGCCACGATCCGTCGCTGAACCGGATACGCAGCAGGTCGCTCGTGTGCAGCCCGGCGAGGGGATCCTCCACGACCGCTTCGGTGGCCGGAATGTCGGCGACGACCCGAAGTCGTTCTTCCTGTCGTACGGACACGCGCTTGGGCGGGGCGGCGAGGACGATGCGGTCCTGGGTCAGGGCGAGGACGCGGGTGTGGTGCGACGAGTGGCCGTACCAGCGGAGCAGGAACTGGCCGGCCGCTTTGTTCCAGTCGCCGTCGAAGACCTGGTCGAGGCCGTGGGCGCGGACGGCGGCCTTCCCCTCCTTGGCCTCGCGTGCCTTGGCTCGCGCCCTGGCGCGTTCCGACGCCGAGGCACCCAGCCACTCCTCAGCGTCCGCAACCTTCGAGAGAAGGAAGAAGAGGAGCATCAGTGGGGAGAGGAGCCCGGAGAGGACCATGCCGAGCGCACCCAGCGGCCTGATGAGCGCGGGCCTGAGCGGTCCGTCCCCGGCCGCCCGGTGCACGTCCTTCGGAGGCGTGGGGATTCTGCCGATCCTGCACCAGGCGGCACACTCGGCGGGGACACCGAGACGGCTCTGTATGCGTCCGGCGAGGCTTTTCCTGTCCATGATTGGAGATGTATCCCGTCAGCGGTTCACGGCTTGGGCTTCCTGGACCTTGATGTCCTGGGTCGTTCCGAAGGTGCCGTCCGGCAGGTCGCCGCCCGCACCCCCGGTTCCCGACCAGTTGATCTGCCAGGTGATGGTCGCCTTCAGGTGGTAGGCGCCGTCGCCGGACGAGCGCAGGTACTTAATGCCGCAGGGCGGTGTCTGATCGGCCTTGCCCTTGGCGTACTGCTCACCGATCGAGCCGTCGGAGTTCAGGGTGCACACGCCGGAAGCAGGATAGGTCTCGGCGTCGCTGGTGCCCGGCTCGAGTTTCAGGGAGATCGGCTTGGCCGTGGTCGTCGCCTGGATGTTGAGGCCGCCGACATTGAGTGACGCGGTGACCGAGACCACCTTGAAGTCGGCCTTGTCCAGCCAGGCCCAGGTGGCGAGGTTGACCTTGGTGATGTTCGCGGGGGCGTGGGCGACCTTGGTGTCGGGAAGCTGAATCGCGTCGTAGGCGGCCTCGGCCAGGATCTTCGGGGTGACGGCTTGAGGGACTCGGGGGGCGTCGTTGTTCGCCACCCAGAAGGGGAGGTCGCTGCATTCCCAACTGGCCGGGTCGTCCAGGCGGTCGGGATTCTGGACCGCGACCCACCAGTTCCCATCGTCAGCCTTGTCCTCGTTGTAGTTCTTGTACTTGCCGTCCTTGTAGATGCCACGGAACTCGCCGACCGCGGCCTTGGCGTAATTGGCCTGGCCGGGAGTGTTGATCGTGTCCGTGTACATCGTCTCGACGTAGTTCTTGAACTCCGCGACCGAGCAGGGCTCGTACCAGCACGCGGGCGGGGTCCAGTCGGTGACGGGCTGCACGGCGGTACCGCTGCCGCTCGAGCGCACCGAACCGGAATAGGTCACCCTGGAAACGAGCGTGCCGGCGTTGGAGCTACCGCTCTGCTTGGTGCTGCCCTGAGAGCCTTTACTCGGCGGCCAGGTCGCGGACGCCGTTCCCGGGACGGTGAGAACAAGAACTCCTGAGAGCAGCCCCGCCACGATGTATCGGCTGTTGGGTGTCACGGCGTGCACGACTTGCTACCCCTCTGCGAAGTGAGCTTTGTCGTCGGCCATACGCCTTGCTTGTTCTTTTCGATGCGTGTCGTGTAGATGACGTATGAATCGTCGTTTACCGGCGTCTTGATGATCTTGCCTGACTTGCGAACCTTCGCGAAGGCCTTGCTCTGGTCCTCGCAGTACACGACTCCCGCCGACGCCGAGTCGAATACATCGATCTTGGCGTTGTAGTAGCGGTTGGTGCCGGTGATCGAGTAACCGTCCTTCGTGATGGACTCGACCCAGTCCTTGGCGTCCGCCAGTGCGCCGCCGCTGTAGTAGAAGCTGAGCGTCGGCAGTTCGGGATTGCCTTGTGTGATGGCGTAGTTGGTCGCGTTGATCCGCTGGGCGACGTCCTCGAGGACCGCGTCCTTGGTTGAGTCTCCGGTCTTCCAGCTTTCGAAGGTGTCGGTCAGATCACTCGGCAGCGTGATCTTGGGCCTGTCGGCCGTGTTGCCGGCACTTGGCGAGGCCGACGCCTTCGTGTCGCCGCTGTCGGCGCCGGCGATCTTGTCGGTGGCTTTCGAATCCCCGCCGCCGCAAGCCGTTAGTAGCAAGGCTGCGGAGGCGGCGAGCGCGGCAGTGACGGGCAGGGTGCGGCGCTTCACTGTGGACTCCCCGTGAGAATGAAGTTCGTCAAGAGTGTGAACGCTATCGGTGGGGTGCGCGGTTTCGCTACGGCGAACGTCTCAGCAAGCTCCTGCCACCAGAGCGTGGTGTGGTGGTCGGCCGGGCCAGTTGTGGGGGGCGTGTGGATGTGGAGTGGGGACGGTGCGGTCCCGCCGGGCGACACCCCTCCTTTGAGCTCCCTTTGCGGTCCATTGGTTGTGACCCCGAAAACCCTCGACCCACAGTGACCCTGGCCGTCTGCGTCCTGCGGGGCGGCCGGGTACGCGCGTATTCACGGGGGTAGTAGTGGCGGATCACGTCAAGGTGTCCACAAGCGAGTTGCGGGAGATCAGCCGGTCGGTCGCGAAGTTGAAGTCCAGTTTTGAGCATGCGAAGGATCTCGTCGACTCGTACGGCTCCGAGATCGGGTCCGGTGAGGTGGCCGGTGCGCTGGGTGACTTCGCCGACGACTGGAAGAAGAAGCGCAAGCAGCTCTGCGACGGGCTGGAGTTTCTCGGGAAGACCGCGGGCGAGGCGGCCAAGGCCTACGACGGGGTCGATCAGCATCTCGCCGACGCGTTGCTCAAGGCTGGGTCGGGGGACAAGTGAGCGATCACGACTTCTCCGGCGTCGACTGGCAGACGGCTCGGTACGACGACAAGGAGTTCGCGCCCGGGGATCCGTACGAGGTCGCCCGGCTCGGCAAGCGGATCTCCGACACCGCCAGGCTGATCGAGGAGCAGGCCGGCAAGCTGAACAACCTCGTCGACGGGAACGGGTGGGACTCCGACGCGGGCAGGGAGTTCACCAAGAAGACCGGGGAGACCGTCAAGCTGCTCGGTCAGTCGCATCAGCGGTATGCGGCGGCCGGGGCGGCCCTCGGTTCCTCCGTGCCGTACGAGCCCATCGCCGACACCGTCCGGGAGAACTGGGCCACCGCCCTCAACCACGCCCAGAACCGGGTCCGTTCGGCGCTGAAGAAAGCCGCCGCGGCCGATGCCGACAGTAGCAACTACCAGAAGCAGATCGACCAGCATCCGTCCAGTGACGACAACCATCCCGACAAGCAGAAGCTGAAGCGGCAGAAAGAGGCCTCCGACGGAGAGCTCGACGCCGCCAAGCGGGAGCTTCGGGCCGCGCTCGACTACCGGGACACGCAGGCCGGGTATGCCGCCAGGGCGATACGGGACGCCATCGACCACGACGGGCTGAAGGATCCCAAGCACCACTGGTGGGACAACTGGAAGGACTGGGTTGCCACCATCGGCCACTGGGCGGGGGTGGTCGCAGGCGCGTTGTGCCTGCTGTCCCTCGTCATCGGCTGGATTCCCGTCATCGGCCCCTTGATCATTGCGGTGGCCCTGGTCGCGTCCGTGGTCGCCCTCGTCTGCGACACCGTCTCCGCCCTGGACGGCAAGGGAACCTGGTTGGACGTCGCCATCGACGTGGTCGGTGTGCTGTCGTTCGGGGCCGGGCGGATCCTGGGGACGACGGCCAAGGAGGCGGCCCTCGCGGCTCGTGGCTCGTCGGCGGCGAAAGACGTTCTGGCCGCGCGTGAGCTGGGCGCGAGCAAGGAGTTCGCGGCCGAGATCGCCGAGACGCTCTCGGGGGTCAAACCCGGAAAGATCGGTGAGGCGCTGGCGAAGGGACCGACGAGTCTGCTGCCCAGGATGCGGTCGGTCGTCAGGGAATCCTTCGACATCAAGTCCTACTTCACCGCTATCGGCAAGAACGAGGACCTGGCCAATGGCATCGTCCGTGAGGGCAAGCTGCCCAAGCTGCGGATGCTCTCCGACTCCGAGTTCAAGGGTATGGCCCGTTCCGCCAACCGCCTCTACTGGGCGAGCCAGGTCGGGCCGACGGTCGCCGGCGTCCTGAATCTGTCGCCCGCGACGGGCTTGGAGAAGTACGCCGAGGCCGACCTGTTCAGCAGCATCAAGAAGGGCGTACCCGGTCTCGGCGCCAACGGAATCCCCTTCTACAACGGACATCTGACCGTCCAGGGCTGACGTCCGGGGCTGACGAGAGAACGAGGGCACAGCACGTGGCACGACAAGGTGACGACGACAGCGTCGACGAGCAGTTCGCACGGCTTCCGCCGACCGCGCAGACCGCGCTCGAGGAGAATGGGCTCGGTCTGCCCCAGCTGCGCCGGATGGCGCAGGAGGAGGGCGGCGAGCGGCGGGTGCGGCTCATCCTCTCCGAGTTCTCGCCGTCCCCTCCCGATCCGGTCGGGTGGTGGGAGTACGGCGGCGACATCGACGGACTGCGCCGCGGGCCCGTGTGGCCCTGGCTGCGGCTGCTCCTGGTGGCTGTCGCCAGCGTCGCCCTCTGTCTTCTCACCACGTACTGGATCAACCGCCAGGCGCTGTTCGTCGGCGTGGCCCTCGCCGTCCCCGTGGCCTGGGCCGCGTTCAGGACTCGATGGTCGCGTGGCGGGTTCGTGGCCCTGAGCCTGGTCGGGGCCGCGTACGCCGTCCTGGTCTGGACGGGCTCCTATGCCGCCGACGAGTGGTACCTGCAACTTCGCGGCCAGGAGGCCACGGTCACTTATGAGAAGCCCGAGAACGTGGGGTCGCACGGGGTCACGACTCTGGCCTGCCGGGTCAAACTGCCCGACGGATCTGTCCGCCAGGCGTTTGAGAACGACAAGTGGTGCACGGACGAGGTCATGATCGGCACCAAACGGACCGCGGTGATCGACCCGTCAGATCACTACCGGCCGTTCCTGGGGCACAAGTCCGACATCGGCGGCACTGTTTCCGGCTACCTCTGCCTGGGGGCCGCCGCCGTTCTCGTTCTCGCTCCGCTGTCCGCCGCCGTCATGAGCCGCGCGAACGAGGTGCGGGGCAGACGGGGCGGCCGGGCAAAGGGAACGGCAGACGTATGACCGACACTCAACCGGCCCCTGCCACCCCCGTCCCACCCCCCTCCGACTACCGCCTGGCCGTCCCCGACGGCTGGGAGCGGATCGTGCTGGACAGCCCGGAGCGCTGGACCCACCGCATCGACAAGCTGGTCAAGCGGAGGCTGCGGCGGACGCAGGCCACGCCGCAGCTGGAGGCCGCGCTGGCGGAGCGGATGCGGACACAGGCCGAGGCCGCGCAGGCCAACGGTGGCGTGGAGATGTACGTCGTCGACCAGGTCCTCGGCCAGGTCCCGGTCTCCGCCGGTCTGGTCGTGACGGTGCTGCGGCCGGCACCCGGCACCGAACCCGGCGACCTCGGCGACATCGCCCGCTCCCTCGCCCTCCGCGCCGACGCCAAAGACGCCGATGACGCCGGTGGCGCAGGCATCGACGACGTCACCCTCGTCGACCTCCCCGCCGGCCCCGCCGTACGCCACCGCTACCTCCGCCGGCCCGCCGCCGACGACCCCGACGGCAACAGGCTCGTCCTCGCCCACCTGGACGTCTACCTCGCCGTCCCGAACAGCGGCCAGCGGCTGCTGCTCTCCTTCTCGACGCCGACGGCACCGCCGCTGGAGCCGCTGGTGGAGGCCCTGGTCACGCTGTTCGACTCCGTCGCCCGAACCCTGCAATGGATGGCCTGATGCCCGAGTTCGCCGCCGCCACCGTTCGTCTGCGGACGCCGGAGGACGCCGTCGCGCTGCCCGTGCGCACGTCCGTCGAACTGGGCGCCTGGGCGGAGGAGGCCGCCCGGCGGCTCGTCGGCCCCGACGACGGCGACCCGAAGCTGCTCCGCGCCCTCGCCGCCGAACTCCGCGAGGCCGCCGCCGACTCCCGCGGGCGCGGACCCGTCACCGCGCTGTCGTACGTCCCCGAGCCGCGGCTCGGGGAACTGGCCCGTGTCGAACTGTCCGCGCTGGTCGCCGACGACACGTACCCGACCCTGACCGTCGACCTCCTGCAGCGGTATCTCGCCGCTCCCACCGCCGACTCCTACCGTCCGCCCGAGGCCGAGCTCCGTACCCTGCCCGCCGGGCCCGCGGTACGCGTCCGGCACGCGTACGTCCGGGACGTCGGCCGGGACGGGCTGGGGACGATCATGGAGACGTGCGCGTACGGCATCCGGGCCGACGAGACGTGGGGGCTCGTGCTGCTGACGTCCTGGCAGGCGCCGGCCCACACGGACACCCTGTGCGAGCTGACCGACGAGCTGGCCAAGACCGTCCGGGTCACGTCCTAGCCGCGTCGCTCCACCGGGTCAGGCCAACGCCCGCCAGGACGGCAGCCAGGACGGCAGCCATGTGCTGCCGCTCCTGGCCGGCTGGTCGAACCTGGCACACATGCACCCCGGCGAGCCGTGGGGCACCGGGCCGAACCACCTCCAGGGGGCGAAGGAGATCCCGGGCATCGGGGCCGGCGGCACACCGTTCTACGACTGGCACTGGAGTACCAGCGGCCGACCCGGTCGGCTGTCAGGTACCCCAGAGCGGAGAGAGCAAGGATCACGTGGCGAGCGAGGACGAGCGGTCCGTCGACGAACTGTTCGCGGAACTGCCGGAGAAATGGCAACGGGCGCTGGAAGAGGCGGGCTTGGGGCTGCCGGAGCTGCGCCGTGTCGCGGCCGGCCCGGACGGCATGCGGCGGGTACGCACCGTCCTCGCGGAGTTCTCCGAGCCCACCTCCGAGGGCCGGCCGGCACGGTTCGGGTACGGCGGTGGGACTTCGGTGTGGCCGTGGGCCCGGCTGCTCCTGGTGGCCGCCGCGTCGGTCGCCGTCTGTCTGCTCTCCAGCCTGTTCATCGGCAAGGCGGCGGCGTTCGTCGGCCTGCTGCTCGGGCTGCCGGTGTTCTGGGTGGCCTTCAGGACCCGTGACTCCCGCGGGGCCCCCGTCGCCCGGTATGTCACCGCGGCCGCCTATCTCGTGCTGGTCCTGGTCGGCTCGTACTTCGCCAACGCCTGGTATTTGCAGCTGCGCGGGGTGGAACAGACGGTCACCATCGCCGCCCCGACCCATCAGTGGACGCACGGGACCCGTGAGACGTACTGCCGGGTCCGGCTGCGGGACGGGTCCGTCCACGAGGTGATCGACAACAAGGAGGACTGTGCCGACCGCGTCGGGCGGACGACCACGGCCGTCGTCGACCCGGCAGGTCACTACAAGCCCTCCCTCGGCACCAAGTCCGGCATCGGCGGCGTTCTCGAGGGCTACGTCTGCCTGGGCGCCGCCGCGGTGCTCGTGCTGGCACCGGTGACGGTCGTCGTCATGGGACGGCGCGGGCGGTACGGCCAGGCGATCGAGGCAGGGGCAGCGGGATGAACGGCGAGACGGCCAGGTCGGCAGATGCGGCCAGTTCGGCCGCCGCGGACTCCCGCGAGCGCGGCCCGATCACGGCGTTGTCGTACGTCCCCGAGCCGCGCCTCGGCGCACTCGCCCGGATCGAGCTGTCCGGGCTGGTCGCCGACGACACGTACCCGGCCATGACCGTCGGCCTGCTCCAGGGCTATCTCGCCGCCCCCACCCCGGTCTCCTACCGTCCGCCCGAGGCGGAGCTCCGTACGCTTCCCGCGGGCCTGGCGGTGCGGGTACGGCACGCGTACGTCCAGGACGTCGGCCAGGACGGACTGGGGACGGTCATGGAGACGTGCGCGTACGGTATTCGGGCCGACGAGACGTGGGGGCTCGTCCTGCTCACGTCCTGGCGGGCGTTGGCCCACACCGACGCCCTGTGCGAGCTGACCGACGAGCTGGCCAAGACCGTCCGGGTCACGTCCTAGCCGCGTCGCTCCGCCGGGTCAGGATCACCGTCAGCCACACCAGCACTACGACCGTGGCGAGCGTCGAGAAGATTCCCACCGCCCACAGCCAGGGGTAGTGGCCGAAGACCCAACTCGGTGGTCCCGAGCGGTGTTTGCTCTTGCCGCTGTCCACCGCGTTGAAGGCCAGGGACAGGAAGGGCACGAGCGGGGCCGCCGCCAGGACGGCGAGCATGGTGGAGCCCAGGGCGCGGGCCGGGTGGGCCTTCCAGGACTTGCGGTCCGTGCCGCCCATCGCCCGGAGGAAGAGGGCGAAGAGGAGCGGGGCGGCCACGCCAAGGCACACCGCGAAGGCATACGCCCCGCCCGGCCAGTTCCGTGCCGCCCACCGCCAGGTGCCGTCGCCCCACAGCGCGTCGATCGCCGCCAGCAGGACGATTGCGCCCACGATCAGAAGGAAGACCAGGCACCCGAACAGGCCGTCCCTGCTCTTCTTCTCCTTCTTCTTGCCGGCCCCCCGGACCCGCAACGCGGCCGGAGCGGCCCTCGGGCGCCTGGGCTTGGCCGATCCGCCCACGGTGTACCTCCCTCTCGGTCAGCCGGCGGTCAGATGACGAAGCAGGGCGTCGCCCTCCGAGGACGTCAGACGGCACCAGGAGCCGTCCGTGAAGGTGATCCTGAAGTCCCGCTGGCCGACGCTGAACGGGCGTCGTTCGACCGAGGCGACCGTGCTCAGGTCTGTCTCCCAGAGGACCTCCTCCCAGGGCTCCCTGGGGTCCTTCAGCCCACCGAGCACCAGCAACCGGCGGTCGGTCACGACCAGGTGTGTGACGTCGGTGTCGGGGCGGCGGGCCGGGTCGAGTTCCCAGGGGAGGGTGCGGGCGGTCGTGCCGGGGGCGGCCCACAGCACCGGGAAGTCCGTCTCCTCGTTCTCGGGGTCCTCGCTCCTGCGCAGGGAGTTCGGGCCACCGGGGCCGCCGTTCGGCCCATTGCCTCCGGAGACCATGGTCAGGACGAAGAGCCCGAGGAGGAACACGGCCGTCAGCACGGCCCAGACGATGGGACCCACCCGCGACACGAGCCGGTACGTCGGACCGGTCGGCCAACCATCCAACTCACCCTGGATGTCCCGTCGTTCGGGGTCACGGAACCAGCGCCGCCCCTTCACCCGGTCGGCCGCACCGGTCGCGTAGGACACCGTGGCGCGCGCCACGAGTTCCTCCCCCGCAGGGGGCTTCCACTGATGGCGGTACGACGGCTCGATCACGGCCTGGCACCCTCCCCGTCATTCATGCCGGCGAACCTTCACCCGGCCGGCTGATCCTATTCGGACCGCTCCGCCGGCAACCGCCGCGGCCCCCACGACAGTTCGGGCACCGCCGCCACGACCGGCAGGGCCGTGACCGCCATCACGCGCAGGGCCGGCCCGGCCTGGCCCGGCACCCGCCAGGCAAAAATCATGGCATGTGTCGGTCAAACCGACGTGAGTGATTCGTGCAGGCCTCATGGGTGCGTGGTGAGGGCTCGTGGCGTGGAGGGCGTGCGAGCAGGGCGTTCGGGATTCGCCGGCGCACAGCTCGACTCGTGTCCGCGGCCCCCTACTCCCAACTGGCCCAATGGCCACCCTCGTTGCAGATCGCAACGACGATTTCAGTGAGGTCAAGGAGTCCGTCCGCGCCTTGAGGGGCTTATGTGCGGCTGATACGGTGCGATCGCTTGACACTCACCCCGCGGCGGAGTAATCCCCCGATTCGGGGTGATTCGTGTGGAGTGTCCGCTTTCGCGGTGTGGAAAGCGTTGACGGCATTTCAGAGTTCTTGACAGACAAAGTCTTGGCTTTAACGGGGAGCGGTTGCGTGAAGATCCAGGAGCGTACGGGGGCGGGCGCCGGTCGTTCCGCCGGTCCGGCTCAGCCTTCGGTCGGTGACCGGCTTCCCACCGCACCGCGCGAGCGCAAGCCCGCCCTGGCCGCGCTCGCCGTGCTGCTGATCCTGCTCGGCGCGCTGGGTGCGACGACGCTCGTGCTGCAGGCCGGCAAGCGGATCGAGGTCATAAAGATCACGCAGGAGATTCCGGCCGGCTCGTCCGTGACCGGGAGCAACGTGACCTCCGTCATGGTCGCCGACGACTCCAGCATCCACTACGTCAGGTGGTCCCAGCTGGAGAGCCTGAAGAAACTGAAGGCCGTCAGCACCATCCCGGCCGGTGTCGTCGCCGTCGGTGAGATGTTCGGCAGCGGCAGCAAGCTTCCCGCCGGAAAGTCCACCGTCGGCCTGGCCCTCAAGGAGGGGCAGTACCCGTCCGGTATCGAGATCGGTGACACCGTCGCCGCCTACCGCGTCACCGGCTCCTCGTCTGCCGGCGGTTCGTCCTCCTCCGCCGGCACCGACTCGCTGATCACGGGCAACGCCAAGGTCAGCGCCGTACCGAGCGACAAGAGCAGCTCGGACCTGGTCAGCAGCACCAACTACGCCATCACGCTCACCGTCGACAGCGACAAGGCCGCCGACCTGGCCGACGCCGCGTCCAACGGCGAGGTCGCCCTCGTCCTCGTACCCGGCAACGGCAACTAGAAGGCGGCCCCCACCCCATGGCGCTCATCGCAATCGCCGCCGACAAGGGTTCCCCCGGCGTCACCACCGCGGCCGTCGCTCTGGCCGCGGTCTGGCCGCGCCGGGTCCTGCTCGCCGAGGCCGACCCGGCCGGCGGGGACCTGGTCTACCGCAGTGCCGCCGCGCACGGCGGGCCGCTCAACCCCAACACCGGCATGCTCTCCATCGCCGCCACCGCCCGGCGCGGGCTCGTGCCCGACCAACTCTGGGACCACGTGCAGCCGTTGAGCGGGGGCCTCGAAGTCCTCGTCGGGCTCGGTATCGCCGAGCACGCCGCCGGTCTCGCCGGACTCTGGCCCACCCTCGGGCACGCCTTCGCCTCCCTCGCCGACTCCCCGAACGCCCCCGCCGACGTCATCGCCGACTGCGGCCGGATCAGCGGCGACACCCCCGCCGTGGAACTCCTCCCGCACGCCGCGCTCGTCCTGCTGGTCTCGCGCACCGAGCCCGAGGCCCTCGCCCGCGTCCGGGACCGTGCCGCCGCGCTCGCCCAGAAGCTGCACGGCGGCCCGCGCGGTGCCGCCGCGCTCGCGACCCCGCTGATCGGGGTCGTCCTGATCGCCGACCCGGCCGGCTCCGGCAAGCTGGTCAACCAGGTCAACGACATGCTCGTACACGCCCAGACCGGTGCCCGGGTGGTCGGCACCATCGCCGACGACCCCGCCGGCGCCGACCAGTTGGCCGGCCGCAAGCGCGGGCGCCTCGACAAGTCCCTGCTCATCCGCTCGGCCCGCAAGGTCACCGCCGACCTCCACCAGCAGTACGGCGCCGCCTGGTCCGTACCGACGCAGGCGCCCCATGCGGGGGCCGGCCGATGACGGCTGTCGACCACCAGTTGGTCAAGCGGTTCCGGCAGGACGCCGGCGACCGGATCGCCGAGCAGCGCCGCCAAGACCAGGTGTCCGGCGTCACGCCGATGTCCACCGAGGACGAACGGCAGTACGCCCGCGCGGTCATAGCCCAGATCCTGGAGGAGAACGCCCGTTCGGAGATCAACGCCGGGCGCACCCCGCTGGACGCGGAGACCGAGGAGCAGTACGCGGCCGCCGTGCACGCGGCGCTCTTCGGGGTGGGGCGGCTGCAGCCGCTGCTGGACGATCCCGAGGTCGAGAACATCGACATCAACGGGTGCGACCAGGTGTTCGTCGGGTACAGCGACGGGCGGGAGGCCAAAGGGGAACCCGTCGCGGAGACGGACGAGGAGCTCGTCGAGCTCATCCAGGTGCTCGGCGCCTACTCCGGTCTCTCCTCCCGGCCCTTCGACTCCGCCAACCCGCAGCTCGACCTCCGCCTCCCCGACGGCTCCCGGCTCTCGGCCGTCATGGACGTCACCCGGCGGCCCGCGCTGTCCATCCGCCGCGCCCGCATGGGCAAGGTCTTCATCTCCGACCTGGTCGGCAACGGCACGCTGACGCCCGAGGTCGCGCACTTCATGGCCTGCGCCGTGCGCGCCCGCAAGAACATCATGATCGCGGGGGCGACCAACGCCGGAAAGACGACGCTGCTGCGCGCCCTCGCCAACGAGATCCCGCCGCACGAGCGGCTCATCACCGTCGAGCGCGCGCTGGAGCTCGGCCTGGACACCTTCCACGACCTGCACCCGAACGTCGTCGCGTTCGAGGAGCGGCTGCCCAACTCCGAGGGCCAGGGCACTATTTCCATGGCCGAACTGGTCCGCCGTTCCCTCCGTATGAACCCGTCCCGGGTCATCGTCGGTGAGGTCCTCGGCGACGAGATCGTCACCATGCTCAACGCGATGTCGCAGGGCAACGACGGGTCCCTCTCCACGATCCACGCGAACAGCTCCAGCGAAGTGTTCAACCGCATCTCGACCTACGCCCTCCAGGCCTCCGAGCGACTGCCCATCGAGGCCAGCCAGATGCTGATCGCGGGCGCGGTGAACTTCGTCGTCTTCATCCAGCGGCGCAACAACTACCAGACCGGCGGCCGCCTCCAGCGCATGGTCACCTCGGTCCGTGAGGTCAACGGCGTGGACGGTCGGGTGCTGTCCAGCGAGGTGTTCGCGGAGGCCCACGACGGCCGGGTCGTACCGCACGCGCCCATAGCCTGCCTGGAGGACCTGATGGCCTACGGCTACCAGCCGCACGGGGCGTGGGGGTGACGTGACATGAACCTGGGTTCCCTGGGCTCCATGGGCGGGCTCTTCTCCGTCCCGGTCCTCTCCGCGCTCGCCTGCGGTGTCGCCGTCGGCGGCGGGCTCGCGCTGCTGATCCTGGCGATCCGCGGCCTGCCCGCCAAGCCCGACCACGAGAAGCAGAAGGCCAACGAACGGGCCGCCGAGCTCATCCGGTTCGCCGGTCAGCGCGGTTCCCTCGCGGCCATCGTCGGCCTCGCCGTGCTGCTGCTGACCCGCTGGGCGGTGGCCGGTGTCGCCGCCGGCGTCCTGGTCTTCTTCTGGGACAAGCTGTTCGGCGGCGCCGGCGAGGAACGGGCCGCGATGAAGCGCGTGGAGGCGCTCGCCTCCTGGACCGAGTCGCTGCGCGACACCATCGCCGGCGCGGTCGGCCTGGAGCAGGCCATCCCGGCCTCCGCCCGCGCCGCCGCACCGATCCTGCGGCCGCACCTCGACGCCCTCGTCGACCGGCTGCGCGCCCGCACCCCGCTGCCCGACGCGCTCCAGCACCTCGCCGACGAGATCAACGACGCCTCGGCCGACATCATCGTGGCGGCGCTCATCCTCAACGCCCGCCTCCGCGGCCCCGGACTGCGCCAGGTCCTCGGCGCGCTCGCCAAGTCGGCCCGCGAAGAGGTCGACATGCGGCAGCGCGTGATGGCCCAGCGGGCGTCCACGCGGCGCTCGGTGCAGATCGTCGTCGCCGTGTCGGTCGCGTTCGTCCTCGGCCTCGCCGTCTTCAACCGTGACTTCGTGGAGCCGTACGGCACCGCCGTCGGCCAGCTGGTCCTCGCCCTGGTCTGCGCGCTGTTCGCGCTCGGCTTCTGGTGGCTGCGCAAGCTGTCCACCATCGAGACCCCGGAACGGTTCCTGGTCCGTGACCAGTCCTCCGTCCAGTTCGTACGACCGCCCCGCACCGCGGCCGGGCAGCCCGGTCAGCAGCAGCTGCCCACCGAGGAAGGGGTACGCCGATGAACCTCACGATGCCGATCCTCGTCGGCGTGACCCTCGGACTGGGCGTCTACGCCCTGATCCGCGCCCTGATGCCGTCAAAGCGCAGCGCCGTCGCCCAGGTCGCCCGGATCGACGCGATGCGGGCCCGCGGCGCGGCCTACGAGTCGGCGCGGCAGACCCAGGACACCGGCCGCTTCGGCTCGCTGCGCGCCGAAGTCGGTGAGCGAGTTGCCGAGTTCTACCGGCAGCAGGGCTGGGAACAGCGCTCGCTCCGAGCCGACCTCGCCGTGCTGGACCGCAGCTGGGAGAAGTTCCTGGCGACCAAGGCGCTGCTCGCCGCCGCCGGCCTGATCTTCGGGCCGTTCTTGTTCGCCGTCGCCTACACGATGGGCTTCGGCCACAACCCGGTCATCCCGGTCTGGCTGGCCCTGGCCTGCGCGGCTCTGTTCTTCTTCCTGCCCGACCTGGAGGTACGACGGGACGCGGCCGAGAAGCGCCGGGACCTCAGGCGGGTCATCGGGGCCTACCTCGACCTGGTGTCGATGAGCCTCGCCGGTGGCCGGGGTCTTCCCGAGGCGCTGATGGCGGCCGCGGAGATCTCCGATGGCTGGGCCAACGTGCGCATCCGCAACGCCCTGTCCGACGCCCGGATCACCGGCGTCAGCCAGTGGCAGGCCCTCGGCGCGCTCGGCGAGGAGCTGGGTGTCGAGGAGCTGAAGGACCTGTCGGCCTCGCTGGCCCTGGTCGCGGACGACGGCGCCAAGGTCCGTGAGTCCCTCGCTTCCCGTGCCGAGACCATGCGCCACCGCGAACTCGCCGAGATCGAGGGCAGCGCGGGCGAGAAGTCCCAGTCGATGCTCGTCGCCCAGCTGCTGCTGTGCGCCGGCTTCCTGGTTTTCCTGATCTTCCCGGCGGCGATGCGGGTGTTCCAGGTGTGAGCTGTTCCAGAAACCTTCGACAACTGCTGATTCGATCAACGTAACGGGAGAACTCACCATGAACGAACGGAACATGACCGGGCGGAACTTCAGCACCGGTATCCCGGCGATGGACTTCCTCGTCACCTTTCTCCAGGGCCGGGTGCAGCGCGCCCGCTCCGGCGAACTCGACCGCGGTGCCTCCGCCGTCGAGTGGGTCATCATCTCCGCGGTCGTTGTGTCGATCGTCGGTGTGGTGGCCTTCATCATCAGTAACGCGCTGCAGACCGGCGCCAACAAGGTCGGTACCTGCATTGCGGGCACGACCGACAGCAAGACCTGCTGACCAGGCGCACGACGGAGACGAAACGGGGATGACGGGGGTCTGTGTGGACGTGAACGGATGGCTGCGCCGGCGTGCGGCCGCCGCGCGCGGTGACTCGGGCATGACCGCGATCGAGTTCGTGTTCCTCACCCCCGTCCTCTTCTTCATGATCTTCGCGACCGTGCAGTTCGCGCTGTACTTCTTCGCCGACCACGTGGCCCAGGCGGCGGCCCAGGCCGGCGCCCGCAAGGCCCGCGCCACCGCCGACGCGGAGCCCGGCGCCTGGCGTGGCGAGGCGCAGGACGTGGTCGACTCCTACATCAGCCAACTCGGGCCGCAGCTGGTCCTGTCGCCCGACGTGAAGATGCTCCAGCCGGAACAGAACACGGTCGGCGTCGAGATCACGGCCCGCATCCCTACGGTGTTCCCGGGCCTGGACCTGACGGTGCACGCGCAGTCCTCGGGGCCGGTCGAGCGGTTCGTGGAGGATACGAACTAGATGTCCACCCGCCGCGAAACCGCGCTCGACGACCGGGGGTTGTCGACCGTCGAGGTCGTCATCCTCGCCCCGGTCATGATCCTGTTCATTCTCGTCCTGGTCGCCTTCGGCCAACTCGTCGACGGGCGGGGCGCGATCGACGGCGCCGCGCGCGACGCGGCCCGGGCCGGCTCCATCCAGAAGGACCACACCACGGCCATGTCGGAGGCGCGCAAGGCCGCCGAGGCGGACCTGTCGGACGTCTGCTCCGGCCCGGTCTCCGTCGTCCAGACCAGCGCGGGCTTCGCGCCCGACACCATCTTCACGGTCGAGGTGAGCTGCGAGGTGCGGGGCCTGGCCATGCTGGGCCTGGACATCCCGACCACCCTCACCGCGAGCTTCTCCTCGCCGCTGGACCCGCTCCGGAGGTCGGCGTGAGCGTCGCACTGCTGCGCAACTGGTGGGCCGCGCGCCGGCTCCGGCTCGACGACCGGGGCTCGGGCGCCGGCGCGGTCATCATCTTCAGCCTGGTCTTCCTCTCCCTTTCCGCCTTCGTCATCGACGGCGGACTGTCCATCTCCAAGCGGGAGCGTGCCGCCGACATCGCGGAACAGGCGGCCCGGTACGCGGCGCAGGACATCGACAGGGAAGCCCTGTACGAGAACAAGGGCGCCGCGCCGATCAACTTCCAGGACTGCGACGCCCGGGTGAAGACCTTCGCCCGCGAGATGGACATGTCCACCGCCGACATCGCGGGCACGCACTGCGTCGCCGCCGACGCCCAACAGGTCCAGGTCGAGGTCCAGTTGACGTACGACCCGGTCTTCACGGGCATGTTCTACGGCGGCGCCGTCGTCGTCCACGGCCAGGCGACCGCGGAGAACGAGGTCGGCTGAGGGTTGCCGCGCCGACGGCTGTTGCCGCTACTACTGCGGGACTCGGACGTTGTTGCCGTTGCCGTTGCCGTTGCCGTTGCCGTTGCCGTTGCCGTTGCCGTGCCCGGGTGTGCAGTCGTCGGCGGGTGGGGTGGCCGGGGCCGGGTCGGGGTCCTGGACCGGCGGGGTGTCCACGGGAGCCGGGTCGGTCGGCTCGGCGGGGGGAGCGGGGTCGGTCGGCTCCGCCGGGGGAGTCGGTTCGGTGGGTTCCGTCGGAGGAACGGGGTCGGCCGGGGGAGTCGGGTCGGTCGGGTCCGTGGGCTCGGACGGTGCCGGCTCGGTCGTCACGGGCGGCGCGGCGTCACCGTTCCCACCGTCTCCCGCGCCTCCCGAAGCCTTCCCGCCGGGATCCGACGCGGCCCCACCGGCGTCCGACGGCCGGGTGACGACCGTACGCACCTGCTGGGCCGTATCCCCGGACCCGCCCGCACGCTCCGCCCGTGCCGCCCCCGCACCGCCACCCTTCCCGGTCGCCGCGGGCTCGTCCTTCGGCACCACCGGCGTCCCGGCCACCGGCACCTGGGTCACCGGTGCGTCTGCGACCGGCGTCCGCTGGGCCGGGACCGAGGCGGACCGGCCCGGGCTGAGTATGAGCACCAGTGCCGCCGCCCCGGCCACCATCGCGCCCGCCGCGACCGCCACCGGCGTCTTCGCACCGCCGATCGTCGTGCCCTGCCGTACGCCGTGCAGCAGCCCGCCGCCGCCCCCGCCCCCGTGCGCGCTCGCGGCGGTGCCGGAGGTGAGGGCGAGCAGGAACCTGCCGGCCGTACCCCCGACCGCGAACACCAGCAGAGCCGGGCCGACGAGGGCCGGGAGCCGGTCGTTGGCGGTCATCAGCGCGGCGAGGCGGGCACGGCAGTCGTCGCAGGTGTCCACATGGGCGAGCAGCCGGTCGGACTGCCGTTCCGTCGCGGTGCCGCGCACGTACGCCGGCATCCGGCTCCAGTGGACCTGGCAGGCGGGGTCGTCCGGCGCGCCGGTCTGCGTGCGCAGGAACGCCTGCCGCATGCCTTCGCGGGCGCGGTGCAGCAGCACGGCGGTGGCGCCCTCCTTGGTGCCCAACTGCGGTCCGATCTGCGCCAGCGACTGCCCCTCCGCCTCGGCCAGCCACAGCGCCTTGACCCAGCGTTCGGGCAACTGGGCCAGCACACGCACCAGCAGATCGGCGGAGGAGACCTGCTCGGCCGGGTCGTCGCCGTGCCGACCCGCCTCGGCCTGCTCGTCGGCGTGCGGATCCCGGGGCGTCTCGCGCACCGCACCGCCGGCGGCGTACGCGAGGTGCCGGACGGTCGTCATCAGATACGCCGACACGTTGTCGATCTCGTGCCCCTCGGCCAGCCGCCGCCAGACCCTGAAGTGCGCCTCGGCGACGAGGTCTTCGGCGACCCACGCGTTCCTGGTGAGGGAGCGGGCATACGCGACGAGACGCGGTTGCTGCTCCTCGTAGATCCGGGCGTAGGCGGTGGCGCTGATGACTGCAGAGGAACCGTCGTGCATGGCGGAACGCTCCAGTTGCCGGCGTAGGGCGGGGAAAGGGCTTGTCACTGTAGATGGCAGAACTTTCAAGCAAAGTTTCAAGCACCTCGAAAAGTGACACATGTCACTCAACTAGCTTGTGTTTCCCGCGTAATCAAACGGAATCCGGGCGCTCTCACAGTTACGACGACCTGCACCGCATCGCATCGCACCCGGAGAAGCCCGTGCCCATCACGCTCGAACAGCCCACCGGCGCCCGCCTGCTCACCGCGGACGAGCAGGAGGTGGCGGTCCCCGCGACCCTCCGCTACACCTCGGCCGATCCGCAGGCCGTGCACTTCGTCTTCCCGCCGTGGATCTCCCTGGACGGCGAGGAGGTCACCTGGACCTTCGCCCGCGCCCTGCTGGAGGAGGGCCTGGCGGGGCCGGCCGCCGTGGGCAACGTGCATGTCCGCCCGCACGGCCCTGCCCGCACGGTCGTCGAACTCCGCGCGGAGGAGGGCGTGGCGGCGATCAGCTTCGCCACGTCCGCCCTCACCCGCTTCCTGCTGTCCTCCCTGAGGGTCAGCGGTTGACGGACTGGATCTCCTGGACGGTGATCTCCTGGGCGGTGATCTCCTGCGTGGTGCCGAAGGTGCCGTCGGGGAGCTCGCGGCCGGCGCCCCCGTCTCCGATCGCGACGGTGGGCGTGGCTCCCGGCAGGACCGCGACGGGTGCGGCCGGCCACGGTTGAGTCTCCCCCGGAGTTCGACGTGTGTGCAGCTGGGAACGAAGCTATCAGGGGGGTATGACAGTCCCTCGGGTGCTGGTGGGGGGTTGTGTGGGGCGTGTGGAGAGGCGGTGTGCGCACCGGGTGGCGGTAACTCCGGCCAATGGGGCCCCGCTTGATGAAAGCGGAGGAAACGGGCCGCCGTTCGCCGCTCTTCCCTTCGACGCTGTCGGTGCCAGTCAATAGGATCGTCAAGGGGACCTCGATAGGCTCGATGCGCCCCCGGCCCACTCCGTCCACTCACGACCCCAGGACACCCGCCATGGCGCGACGCAGCACATCAAGCTCGACGGGAAGACCGACGGGGAACCCGTCGGGTCCGCGGAACCGGACCCCGCAGCCGGTGCGGGTGCGACGGCGTACGTTCGGGGACTTCGTCAAGGCGTTCCTCGCTTTCGTGGCGCTGCTCGCGCTCGTCGTCGGCGTCCCCGGCGCCCTCGCCATGGCCGGCTGGCCCCTGCCGCACAGCGCGCCGACGATGGACTGGCTGTCGCAGCCGATCGGCGTCGATACGTTCGTGAACATCCTGACGGTCATCGTGTGGCTGGCCTGGGCCCAGTTCACGGCCTGCGTGCTGGTGGAGGTCAAGGCCGCCGTCTCCGGCGTCGGCCTGCCCAGCCGGGTCCCCGGCGCCGGCCCCAGCCAGCTGCTCGCCCGGCAGCTGGTCGCGGCCCTGCTGCTGGTCGGCGCCACCGCCGCCAGCCTCACCCCGGGCCTGTCGCAGCTCGGACACAGCATGGAGGGCAACCAGAAGGGCACGGTGGCCGCCGCCCAGGCGACCCCCGGTCTCCTCGCCCAGCAGCAGGAGCAGGCCAAGAGCACCGCCGCCGCCCTCGCCGAGCAGGCCGGCCATGCCGCCGCCCAGGCCCAGGCCGAGCACGGCTCCACCACCGCCGCGCACGGCGCGACGAAGTACTACCGGATCCAGCCGCCCGAGGGCCGCCACCACGACTCCCTCTGGGAGATAGCGCAGCGCCACCTCGGCGACGGCCGCCGGTACAAGGAGATCTACGAGCTCAACAAGGACCGCGTCCAGCCCGACGGCTCCCGGCTCTCCGAGGCCAGCCTCATCCGGCCCGGCTGGATCATGGAGATGCCCGGCGACGCCCACGGCGGCGAACTCGTCGAGAACCCCGACGCGCATGTCTCGCCGGACGTCCAGCGGCAGATCGGCGACTACGCCAGGACCGGCGACCACGCCCAGCAGCACCAGCACCAGCAGGGCGGGCAGCACGCGGGCGAGGACGGGGCCACCGCGCAGATCTCGGTGCCCAGCCAGCGCCAGGCAGGCGACGCGGGCACGCCCGCCCAGGCGCACGACGCCTCCGGCCACTCCTCCTCCGGATCGGCCTCCGGGTCGGCCTCCGGATCGGTCTTCGGGGCTGCCTTCGGGCTGTCCGAGGCGCTGCTCGGCGCTCCCCTCCTCGCCGCCGGGCTGCTCGCCGCCCTCGGCCGCCGGCGCCGGCAGGCCCTGTGGCAGTCGGCGCTCGGCGCCCTCGGCGGCCGGCGCGGCATGGAGCCGCCGACCCCGACCGGCGACGCCCAGGACGTGCAGGACGCGCTCCTGGTCGGCGCGGACCCGGAAGGCGTACGACTGCTCGACCGGTCCCTGCGCGGACTCGCCGCCGCCCTCACCGCCGAATCCCGTTCGCTGCCGGTGGTCTACGCGGCCTGGCTCAGCCACGGCGACCTGCATCTGCAACTCGCCCAGCCCGCGGGCAAGCCCCCCGCCCCCTGGCAGCTCGGCCAGGACCAGACGTTCTGGACGCTGTCCCGCGCGGACGCCGAGCGCTACGAGGACACCGACGCCGCGGCGCCGTACCCCGGCCTGGTCAGCCTCGGCACCATGGACGACTCGCGGCTGCTGCTCAACCTGGAGGCCGTGCCCGGCATCGTCTCGCTGAGCGGCCGGGAGGCCGACCGGGACGCCGTGTTCGCCTCGGTCGCCGCCGAACTCGCCACCAACGGCTGGTCGGACCGCATGACCATCACCCTCGTCGGCTTCGGCGCCGACCTCACTCCGCTCGCCCCCAACCGGCTGCGCCATCTCGACGACGTGGAGGCGCTGTTCGAGACGATGGAGGCGGAGACCCGGCAGCGGCGCGGCGCGCTGGGCGCCGCCGACCACCACTCGGTCCTCACCGGCCGCACCGGCCCGGCCCAGCACACCCGCTGGGCGCCGAACCTGGTGCTGCTCGCCACCCAGCCGTCCGCCGAGGACGCGGTACGGCTCGCCGAACTCGCCGCCGACGCCGCCCGGCTGGGCATCGGCTACCTGGTCGGCACCGAGAGCGCCGACCTGCCGGGCGCCTCCTGGGCGATGGAGATCACCCCGGACGGCAAGCTCCTCGCCCCGCTCCTCGGCCTCGAACTGGAAGCCCAGCTGCTGCCCGCCGTGCAGCAGCGCGCGGTCGTCGAACTGTTCGTCGAGGCCGACCCCGAGCACGACCCGGACGGACCGACCAACGCCCCGCCGTTCCTCGTCGACATCAGCGAGCAGGGGCGGCCCGCGGTGTACGCGCGGCTGGTGGGACCGTACGAGATCATGGGCCTCGACACCCCGGACGGGGACCGCAGCGCGCTCCTCCACGAGGCCTTGGCGCTTCTCCTGCTGCACCGCGAAGGTGTGCACCCGCGCGTGCTGTCGTCCGCGCTGTGGCCGCGCGGGGTGACGGAGGACGTCCGCGACGCGCTCCTCGAGCGGCTGCGGGCCTGGCTGGGCACCGACCCGGACGGCAGCCCGCGGCTGCGCGCCGACGCCACCGGCCGTCTCATGCTCGCCAAGTCGGTGGTCTCCGACCTGGACGTGCTGCGCTCCCTCTACTACGAGGCCACCCAGGGCAAGGGCGTCGACAGCCGCGCGGTCCGCGGCCGCCTCCTCACCGACGCCCTCGTGCTGGTGCGCGGCCCGTTGCTCGCCGATCGCGCGGAGGGCCGGTACCGCTGGCTCACCCACGAGATCATCGACGCCCAGCTCCCGCTGCTGGTCGCCGACATCGGCCTCGCCCTGTCCGCGTTCCACCTGGAGAAGGACCGCGCGGAGAAGGCGATCGAGGCGCTCGGCGCGGCGCTGAGGACCGCCGCGACCGACGAGCGCCTCTGGAACGAGCTGCTGCGCGCCACCCACGCCACCGGCGACCCGGACCGCGTCCGCGCCCTCGCCGCCGACCTCGTCACCCGCAGCGGGGCGCGCGGCCTGCCCCCGCGCACCGAGGCTCTCCTCGACGAACTCCTGCCGACCTGGCGCGAGGGCGCCGCCGCGACCGGATGACCGCCCTGGACCTCGCCCTCCCGGCCGCCGCCGCCCTCTGGGGCGCGGCGGCCGGCACCCTGCTGCCCCGCGCCGCGTACCGCTTCTCGGCACCGGCGGGGGAGCAGTGGCGCACCACCTGCCCCGCGGGCCACCCACTCAGGGGCTGGCTGGGCCGCGCGCGCTGCACGGAGTGCACGACACCCGAGGGGGCGCAGACCTCCCCGCTCACACCGGCGCACGCCCCCAACCCCACGCCGACGCCCGACAACCGCCCCACACCGGCGCCCGAAGACAGCCCCGCGCCCGGCGCCCACCCCACCGCGCCGGCGCTCACCAACAGCTCCACGCCCGCACATGCCGACGGCGGCGCGCCCGGCGCGCACCCCACGGAGCCGGCGCCCGGCGGCGGGTCCGCGCCCGTGCCCGACGACGGGTCCGCGCTCGGCGCCCACCCCATCCAGCCCGCGCCCAGCGATGGCCGCGCGCCCGGCGCCCACCCCACTCCGCCCGCGCCCGGCCAGCAGTGCACGCCCTCCTCTCGCCCGCGCGCTGTCTACGGCCCCCGCACCACCCCCCTCGCCGTCGCCACCGCGCTGGTCTGCGTAGCCCTGGCGCTCGTCACCGGTACCCGTCCCGAGCTGGCCGTCTGGCTGGTGCTCGCGCCGGTGGGCGTGCTGCTCGCGGTCGTCGACTTCCGGGTGCAGCGCCTCCCGGACCCCCTCACGCTCCCCCTCGCGGCCGCGGCGCTCGCCCTCCTCGGTGGGGCCGCGCTGCTCCCCGAGCACGCCGGCGACTGGCCGACCGCCCTCTACGCGGCCCTCGCGCTCGGCGGCGCCTACTTCGTTCTCTTCCTCATCAACCCGGGCGGCATGGGCTTCGGCGACGTGAAGCTCGCGCTCGGCATGGGCGCCGTCCTCGGCTGGTACGGCTGGCCCACCGTGCTGCTCGGCACCTTCGCGGGCTTCCTGTTCGGCGCGCTGTACGGCGGTGCGCTCGTCGTCGTTCGGCGGGCGGGGCGCAAGACGGCGATCGCGTTCGGACCGTTCCTGATCGCCGGCGCCTTCGCGGGGCTGCTGGTCGGCGCGTACACGGCCTGAGGTCGGGCCGCCCGGAGGCCTGGCGTAGGCTGGCCGGGTCCGTCCACAACCCTTGACGAAAGGGACCTCCTGGTGACCGAGAAGGCCGACCTCCAGTCTGTCCTCGACCGTGCCGCCGCCGGTGGGCGGATCACCCCGGAAGAGGCGCTCGACCTCTACCGCGACGCGCCCCTGCACGCGCTGGGCGCCGCCGCCGACGCCGTACGCCGCCGCAGGTACGCGGGTACCGAGCACATCGCGACGTACATCATCGAGCGGAACATCAACTACACGAACGTGTGCGTCACGGCGTGCAAGTTCTGCGCCTTCTACGCGGCCCCCAAGGACACGGCCAAGGGCTGGACCCGCGACCTCGACGACATCCTGCGCCGATGCGCGGAGACGATCGAGCTGGGCGGCACCCAGATCATGTTCCAGGGCGGCCACCACCCCGACTTCGGCGTCGAGTACTACGAGCAGAACTTCAAGGCGATCAAGGACGCGTTCCCGCAGCTGGTGATCCACAGCCTGGGGGCGTCCGAGGTCGAGCACATGGCCCGGATCTCCGGCGTCTCGGTCGAAGAGGCCATCACCCGCATCCACGAGGCCGGCCTCGACTCCTTCGCGGGCGCCGGCGCGGAACTCCTCCCCGCGCGCCCCCGCAAGGCCATCGCACCCCTCAAGGAGAGCGGCGAGCGCTGGCTGGAGATCATGGAGGCGGCGCACCAGCTGGGCGTGGAGTCCACGTCCACGATGCTCATGGGCACCGGCGAGACCAACGCCGAGCGCATCGAGCACCTGCGGATGATCCGGGACGTCCAGGACCGCACGGGCGGCTTCCGCGCCTTCATCCCGTACACCTACCAGCCCGAGAACAACCACCTGAAGGGCCGCACGCAGGCGACCCTCTTCGAGTACCTGCGGATGATCGCGATCGCCCGGATCTTCCTCGACAACGTCGCCCACATCCAGGGCTCCTGGCTGACGACCGGCAAGGAGGTCGGCCAGCTCTCGCTCCACTACGGCGCCGACGACCTCGGCTCGATCATGCTGGAGGAGAACGTCGTCTCGTCGGCCGGTGCCAAGCACCGCTCCAACCGTCTGGAGATCATCGACCTGATCCGCAAGGCGGGCCGGGTCCCGGCACAGCGCGCGACGACGTACGAGCACCTGGTCGTCCACGACGACCCGGCGAACGACCCCGTGGACGAGCGGGTGATGTCGCACATCTCGTCGACGGCGATCGAGGGCGGCACGGCGCACCCGGAGTTGAAGCTCCTCACCTCCAACTGACCGGGCCGTGGAGACGATTCACACGGCGGGCCGGGTCTTCGTCGCCTGGGACTGCGAGCCGGTCGAGAACGGCGCCGTGGTGGTCGTACAGGACCGGATCGGTGCCGTGGGGACGTACGAGGAGCTGCGTGAACGGTTCCCGCAGGCGCGGGTACGCCGGTGGCCGGGGTCCCTGGGCCCCGCCCGGCTCCACGACGGCCCCCTTCCGGACGCCCCGAGCCCGCGCGAGCGCGTGCACGCCGTGCTGAAGCTGGGAGCGGTGGTGGTCCTGGAGGCGTACGCCGACTCACCCGGACTCCGGGCGGCGGCGGCACGCAACGACGTCTTGGTGGTCTCCGCACCGCACCCCGCCCGGCTCGTCGAGACAGCCAGAGCCGACCTGGCCGTGTTCGACGAGACGGAGGCGTGCATCGCCACCGTCTGCGCGGGGCGGCTTGTCCACAGACGGAAGTAGCGGCGTCCCGTGGGGGCGCGGGGGTGTGTCAGTAGGCGCTCCGCCGCGTGGGCGCGCCCCTCGTCCCACCGGCACGCAGACGCCACTCACCCCGCGAACGCCTTCGCGAACGCCCCCGAACTCTGACTGACACCACTGCAGTTGGTCGCGGCGTCGTCGTCCCCCGAACTCCCGCTCTCGCACTGCTGGTCCCGGAACGTCGACCACATCGAGACCCAGGCGATCCCGTTCTCCTCCGCGAAACTCCGCACGTCGGCGGCGTCCGACAACGTGAGTGTCTCCCCGGCCACGTCGTTCACCCCGATCATCGAGGTCAGCGCCATCCCGCCCCACGCCCCCGCGTCGGACAGCCCGAACACCTTCTTCAGCTGCGTGTGCGTGGCCTTCGCCGAGGTGACCGCGTAGTCGCCCATGTCCCCGTCGTACGACTCGCCGTAGTTCATCGTCATGATGTCGACCGTCGAGACCTGCACGTCGTACTTGTTCGCGGACTCCAGCAGCGCGATGCCGTCGGAGTCGAGCCCCGACGGCATCACGGGCAGGGTGAAGGTGACCTCCAGGTCGGGCCGTTCCTTCTGGAGCTGTGCGATCGCCTGCGACCGCAGGGCGACCGAGTCGGAGTCGGTCAGCGTGTCGCCCTCGATGTCGAAGTCGGCCTGGGTGGAACCCGCGGCGTCCAGCGCGGCGCCGTAGGCCGCGGCGAGCTTCGACGCGCTGGAGCAGGTCGTCGCGAGCTCCTTGCCCGAGGCCCCGCCGAAGGACACCCGGACCGACGCGCCGTCCTGCTTCAGCTCGGAGATACGGGACTTCACGGGCGAACTGCCGATCGCGGTCGTCCCGTTCCACTTCGGCGTGCAACTGCTGCCGCCGGAGATCACGAAGGCCAGGTTGTACGTCGACGGCGAGCCCGCGTCGTCCGTGCCGGAGGCCTCCGTCGCGCTGACGTAAGGAGCGTAGGACGTACTCGATGTATCGGATGTATTGGATGTATCGGATGAGTCTGATGTGCCGGACTCGGCGGTCGCGCTCGGCGAGGCCGAATCCCGCTTCGACGGTGCGGGCGCCGCGTCCGACGTGCCGTCGGAGCCCGCTGAGCACCCCGTCACTGCCATGGCAAACAGGCAGGTAAGCCCAGCGGCCGGCCTCAGGAAACCCCGCATTAAGATGCACCCGCTCTCGTGATTTGTGTCTCAGGGTCGAAACAAACCCTGATTCGAAAGGAAAACGTCTCACACGTACATGGTGTTCAACCGTTCGGTCGATACATAGAAAACTCATGGAATGAAGGGTGTGAATCGGGTGAATGGCGCGCCGCAAAAGGGGTGTTGAGTAGGTTTCCTCTCCGGGGTGGTCTCCGCAGGTGTTCACAGAATCTCACAGCGAAAAGACAGGTTAAGGCGTTTCTCATGGGCGCCTCACAAGAACTCTGAAGGCGATCACATAAAGGCTCCCTAATATCTCGGGATATGCAATCCGAGCCTGCCATCGAAAGCCGCACCGCCGGGCGCGGTCGCCGCCGCAAACAAGGCAACGGGTCTGCCGAGGGGCCCGTGTTCGTCGACTCCTCGGGACGCCGGTCCAAGCTGCTGCGCCGCGTCGGCCTTCTCCTCGGCGTTGTCTGCCTCGCCTACACGGGCGTGCTCGGCGCCGCCTTCATGGGCTGGGGCACCTCGCTCACCCCGGACTCGCTGATCCCCGACTTCGCACGCGCGGGCAACGCCCCCGGCGGCGAGCGCCCGCAGGGCGGCATCGGCCGTCAGGCCGGCCTGCCCAGCGGCCGCCCGTCGGGGCCGCCCTCGACGGCCGCCACCCCGTCGGCATCCGCATCCGTGTCCGCCTCCGCCACCGCCAACTGACCGGAACGCAGGCCCCTTTCCCATGACTACACCGACCTCCTCGCGCGGCCGCAGGCGCGCCCCCTCCCGCATCGAGCGGGCGGCCGGCCGGGCCGCGGCGCTGCAGAAACCACGTGTCATCCTCGCCCTGCTGCTCCTGCTGGCGCTGACCTGCGTGATGCTGCTCGACGGCTATCTGCGCGCAGAGGTCGGCGGCGACCAGCGGGTCCGCACCGGCGCCAGCTCCAGCAAAGTGCCGGACAAGGTCCTCGACGGCGGCCCGATCCTCACCTTCCGGGGCGGCCAGGCGACCACGATCTCGGTCCCCTCCAAGACCATCGCGCTCACTTTCGACGACGGCCCGAACCCGACCTACACCCCGCAGGTCCTCAAGATCCTCGACCAGTACGACATCCCGGCCACGTTCTTCCTGGTCGGTTCGATGGTGTCGCGCTACCCGAGCATCGTGAAGACCATGGTCGAGCAGGGCAACGAGGTGGGCATCCACACCTTCACGCACGTCGACCTGTCGTACCAGAGCGACGCCCGGATCAACCGCGAGATGCAGCAGACCCAGCTCGCGCTCGCGGGCGCGGCCGGGATCACGACGACCCTGTTCCGCGCGCCGTACTCCTCGGAGACGGACGCCATCGACAACTACAGCTGGCCCGTCTACCAGAAGCTCGGCAAGGAGGGCTACACCAGCGTCTTCGTCGACACCGACAGCGACGACTGGAAGAAGCCGGGCGTCTCCAAGATCATCAACTGGGCCACGCCGAAGAAGAACAAGGGCGCCTCGGTGCTCTTCCACGACGCCGGCGGCGAGCGCTCGCAGACCATCAAGGCGCTGCCGCAGTACATCAAGAAGATGAAGGCGAAGGGCTACACCTTCACCACCATCAGCGGTGTCATCCAGAAGCAGGGCACGGGCAACGGGCAGTCCGCCACCACGGCCGGAGGCGCCGGAGGTACCGGGGGCACGTCCGCCACCGGAGTCGCCGAGGCCGGCACCCTCACCGGCACCGGAACGGGCTCCAGCAGCGGAACCGGCAGCGGAACCGGCAGCGCAAACGCCGCCGGAAACGGCACCGGCACCCTGCCCGGTGGAACCGCCCCGAACGGCGAGAACGCCCCGAACACCAGCACCAGCACCGGCACTGGCACCGGGACCGGCAACACCAACCGCAACCGCAACTCCCTCACCACCGGCCTCCAGGCGGCCCACCGCACCGCCACCGGCATGACCCTCTACGAGGGCAAGGCGCTCCTCGTGGCGGTCGCGATCGCCGAATGGGCGCTGCCGGTGCTGTCGGTCCTGCTCCTCGTCGTCGGCGTCGCCGTCATGGGCCGCTTCGGCATGATGCTGCTCATCGCCCGCCGCCACTACCGGCTGCGCAACAAACGCCGGTTCAGCTGGGGGCCGACGGTCACCGGACCGGTGAGCGTGATCGTCCCGGCGTACAACGAGAAGGAGTGCATCGCCAACACCCTGGAGTCGCTGGCGCGGAGCACGCATCCGATCGAGGTCATCGTCGTCGACGACGGTTCCACGGACGGCACGTCGGAGATCGCCCGCGCCGCCGCCGACAAGCTCGGCATGGCCAACGTCCGGGTCATCCGCCAGGAGAACGCCGGCAAACCGGCCGCCCTCAACAACGGCGTCCGCAGCGCCAGTTACGACATCGTCGTGATGATGGACGGCGACACGGTCTTCGAACCCGAGACGGTACGGCACCTGGTGCAGCCCTTCGCCGACCCCGAGGTCGGCGCGGTCGCCGGCAACGCCAAGGTCGGCAACCGCAACACGATCATCGGTGCCTGGCAGCACATCGAGTACGTGATGGGCTTCAACCTGGACCGCCGCATGTACGACCTGCTGCGCTGCATGCCGACGATCCCCGGCGCGATCGGCGCGTTCCGCCGCGAGGCGGTGCTGGAGGTCGGCGGGATGAGCGAGGACACCCTCGCCGAGGACACCGACATCACCATCGCCATGCACCGCGCGGGCTGGCGGGTCGTCTACCAGGAGCACGCCAAGGCCTGGACCGAGGCGCCCGCTTCGCTCAAGCAGCTGTGGTCCCAGCGATACCGCTGGTCGTACGGCACCATGCAGGCCCTGTGGAAGCACCGCAAGTCCCTGACGGACAAGGGTCCCTCCGGCCGCTTCGGCCGGGTCGGCATGCCGCTGGTGGTGCTCTTCCAGATCGTCACGCCCGTCTTCGCCCCGCTCATCGACGTCTTCACGGTCTACTCCATGATCTTCGTCGACTTCGAGGCGGCCCTGCTGGCCTGGCTGGCGGTCCTCGGCATCCAGCTGGGCTGCGCGGCCTACGCGTTCCGGCTGGACAAGGAGCGGTACCGCTACCTCCTGATGATGCCGCTCCAACAACTGGCCTACCGTCAGATGATGTACCTCGTCCTCATCCACTCCTGCATCACCGCCCTCACCGGCGGCCGCCTGCGCTGGCAGAAACTCAAGCGCACCGGCGAGGTAGGCACCCCGGCGGGAGTGAGCGGCTGATGACCTGGGACCAGCAGCAGAACCCGTACCAGCAGGGCTACGGCTACGACCACGGCGGCTACGAGCACGGCGGATACGGTCAGCAGCCGCCGTACGGTCAGCAGCAGTACGCGCAGCAGCCGTATCCGCAGCAACAGCAGTACGTCGAGTACGGGCCCGCCCCGGTGGCGGAGCAGACCGCTCCGCTTCCGGCGGTGGAACCGGAGCCCGAGCCCGATCCCGATCCCAAGCCGGAGTCTCCTGCCGAGGAACCGGCACCCGCTCCCGATCCGCAGCCCAGGCCCCCGGGCAGGGACCGCTACTTCGACACCCTCCGCGCGGTCGCCCTGATCCGTGTCGTCACCTACCACACCTTCGGCTGGGCCTGGTGCGGCCTGGTGTTCCCCTCCATGGGCATCATGTTCGGCCTGGCCGGCACGCTGATGGCGAAGTCCCTGGAGCGTCCGGCGCTGAAGGTGGTCAAGAGCCGGCTGCGCCGTCTCCTCCCGCCGTTCTGGTTCTGGGGCCTCTTCGTCGTGCTGGCGATGCTGGTCCACGACTGGATGCCGGGCTGGCAGATCGTCTACTGGGTCGTGCCGCTCGGCGACCCGCCGGGCAACGCGTGGGGCGAGCAGGCCTGGGAGATCCTCTGGTACCTGCGGACGTACCTCTGGTTCGTCCTCCTCTCCCCGGCCCTGCTGTGGATCTTCCGCAAGGCGCCCGTCCCGGTCCTCGTCCTCTCCCTCGTGCCGATCCTGATCCTGAACTTCGTCTGGTCCGGCCCGGACAACCGGCTCGGCAGCGCCCTGTGGGACCTGTCGACGTACCTCTTCTGCTGGATCCTCGGCTTCGCACACCGCGACGGCGTGCTCCAGCGGATGAAGCCGGCCCTGGTGGTCGTCGCCTCGCTCGCCGCGCTGGGGTACGGCGGCTGGTACGCCTTCTCGCACCAGGCCGACTTCGGCACCTACGACCTGGACGAGAACCCCCTCGCGCAGGCCTTCTGGTCGGCCGGGTTCGTGCTGCTGCTGATGTGGGCGAAGGCGTACTTCAGGATCGACTTCGCCTGGCTGACCCGCTTCCGTCGGCTGGACCGCACGGTCACCGTCTTCAACGCCCGCGCGGTCACGATCTACCTCTGGCACGAGATCGCGCTGATCCTGGCGGTCCCGTTGATCGACCAGATGTGGAACGTGCCCGCGTTCGAGAAGTGGCTCCCGCTGGACAGCCAGTGGTTCATGTTCGGCGTCGGCTGGATCCTGATCGCGGTGTTCATCCTGCTGTGCGGCTGGGTGGAGGACGTGGCGGCGAAGAAGAAGCCCCGGCTTCTGCCGTGACGGCGGGCTGCAAGAATGGCGAGGTGACCCGCGCCTCCCTGAACAAGCAGCCGCACGAAGTCGCCTCGATGTTCGACGACGTGGCGGAACGGTACGACCTGACCAACGACGTGCTGTCGCTCGGCCAGGACCGGCACTGGCGGAAGGAGGTCGCCCGGGCGGTCGACGCGCGGCCCGCGCAGAAGATCCTCGACCTGGCGGCCGGCACGGGCACCTCCTCCCAGCCGTTCGTCCGGGCCGGCGCCTACGTCGTGCCCTGCGACTTCTCCCTCGGCATGCTCCAGGTCGGCAAGCGGCGCAGCGCCTGGATGCCCTTCACGGCCGGGGACGCCACCCGGCTGCCCTTCCGGGACGACACCTTCGACGCCGTCACGATCTCCTTCGGCCTGCGCAACGTCCAGGACACCGACGCGGCCCTGCGGGAGATGTACCGGGTGACGCGGCCCGGCGGCCGGGTAGTGATCTGCGAGTTCTCGCACCCCACCTGGGCGCCCTTCCGGACCGTCTACACCGAGTACCTGATGCGCGCGCTGCCGCCGGTCGCCCGCACGGTCTCCTCCAATCCGGACGCCTACGTCTACCTCGCCGAGTCCATCCGGGCCTGGCCCGACCAGCCCGCGCTGGCCGGACGGCTGCGCGAGGCGGCCTGGTCGAAGGTGGCCTGGCGCAACCTCACCGGCGGGGTCGTCGCCCTGCACCGGGGCTTCAAGGAGGCCTGAGCCCGCTTCAAGGGGGCCTGAGCCCGCTTCCGGGAGGCCCGAGCCCCGTCCCGGGCGTCACCCGCCGATCACCTCGAAGGTGTCACCGGGCTGGTCCAGCTCCCGTTGCAGCCCGCCCGTCGGTGGCCGTGGGATGCGCGGCTCGCGCACGCCTCCGCCGCCCTCGCCCTCACCGAAGTCGAACCACACGTACACCATCGAGTCCCGCGGCACCTCGGCACCGGCCTGCGGGAACTGGCGTACGACGTAGTCGACGACGGCGAGATGGAAGTCCGGCCGGTCCGGCGCGTTGAGGAACAGTCCCCGCGCCTGGGCGGTCTCGCGCGCGTCCACGGCCATCAGTCCGACCAGCCGCGGTACGCGCACTTCGGGTGTTTTGGGTGTTATATGCACAGATGTCACCCCCAGCGGTACTGGAAGGGTAACCCCCGGCACTTGGCACCCGGAAGCGCCAAGTGTCTTTCTGTAACAGATCGTTACTCTGTGTTACCAACTTGCAGGTCGAGTCGGAAGCAGAGCGCGTCCTCCTGGAGCCGCGGATGCGGGAACGTCTCCGTGAGCTCCATCCCGAGGCGCCGGGCGACCGCGACCGACCGCTCGTTCCCGGGCCGCACCATCGCCACCACCTTCGGCACGCCCGCCGCCCGCAGCCGCTCCAGCGTCGTCAGCGCCGCCGCCGTCGCGTACCCCTGGCCCCAGTGCTCCCGGCCGAGCCGCCAGCCGATCTCGATCTCGCCCCTGGGCCCCCAGTCCTGCGGCCACGGCTGGGCGCCCGTGAAGCCGATGACCCGCCCGGACTCGTCGGCCATCGTCCACAGGCAGAAACCGAACTCCGCGTCGTGCCGGCGCTGCCGGGCGGTGAGCTCCTCGTAGGCCGACAGCTCCGCGGACCTGCCGCCGTGGAACTCCATGACGTCCGGGTCGTCGAAGACCCGGTACCAGGCGAACGCGTCCTCGTGCGTGGGCACACGCAGCCGTACCGCGGGGAGAGCTCGGTTCACAGGGGCAGCCCTTCAGCCGGGTGATCAGTACCGCTGAATAGACTGCCCATGTCCAGTGCCGGTCGGCACGCAGATTTCGAGCCTTGGGGAGCCCCCGCCGTGACCGAGCCCCTCTCCGAAAACACCGCCGATGTCATCGTCGTCGGCGCGGGGCCAGCCGGCTCCACGACGGCCTACCACCTCGCCAAATCCGGTCTGGACGTGCTCCTGCTGGAGAAGACCGAGTTCCCGCGCGAGAAGGTGTGCGGCGACGGACTCACCCCGCGCGCGGTGAAGCAGCTGGTCGCCATGGGTGTCGACATCTCCGAGGAGGCCGGCTGGCTGCGCAACAAGGGCCTGCGCATCGTCGGCGGCGGCACCCGCCTCCAGCTTGACTGGCCGGATCTCGCCTCCTTCCCCGACTACGGCCTGGTCCGCAAACGCGACGACTTCGACGAACAGCTCGCCCGGCAGGCGCAGAAGGCGGGTGCCCGCCTCTTCGAGCGCTGCAACGTCGGCGCCCCGATCATCGACGACCGCACCGGACGGATCACCGGTGTGCACGCCAAGCTCGGTGAGGAGAAGCGGGAAGTCACCTTCCACGCGCCGCTCGTCGTGGCCGCCGACGGCAACTCCACCCGCCTCTCCCTGGCGATGGGCCTGCACCGCCGCGAGGACCGCCCGATGGGCGTGGCCGTCCGGACCTACTTCACCTCCCCCCGTCACGAGGACGACTACCTGGAGTCCTGGCTGGAACTCTGGGACCGCCGCGGCCCCCAGGACCGCCTGCTGCCCGGCTACGGCTGGATCTTCGGCATGGGCGACGGCACCTCCAACGTCGGCCTGGGTGTCCTGAACACCTCCGACTCCTTCAAGGAACTGGACTGGCGTGAGGTCCTCAAGGCCTGGTGCGCCTCCATGCCCGCGGACTGGGGCTACACCCCCGAGAACATGACCGGCCCGATCCGCGGCGCGGCCCTCCCCATGGCCTTCAACCGCCAGCCCCACTACACGCGCGGCCTGCTCCTCGTCGGCGACGCCGGCGGCCTGGTGAACCCCTTCAACGGCGAGGGCATCGCCTACGCCATGGAGTCCGGCCAGATCGCCGCCGACGTCATCGTCCAGGCGCACGCGCGGGCCACGCCCGGCCAGCGCGAGACGGCCCTGCTGCGCTACCCGCAGGTCCTCAAGGACACCTACGGCGGCTACTACACGCTGGGCCGCGCCTTCGTGAAGCTCATCGGCAACCCGAAGGTCATGCAGATCGCGGCCCAGCGCGGCCTGACCCACCCGCTGCTGATGAAGTTCACCCTGAAGCTCCTGGCGAACCTCACCGACCCGACCGGCGGCGACGCGATGGACCGCATCATCAACGGCCTGAGCAAGGTGGCCCCGAAGGCGTGACCGCGCCAAGGGGTGACGGCCTCTACGGGGTGACTGCAGCTAAGGGGTGACGGCCGGTGCGAGGCGGCTGCCTGTCTGTCGTCAAACCCTGTCATCAATCAGCATTGGATCTGCTTGGATTCGCGCCGCCGCGAACCCCCGGATTGCAGGGGTTCATTGGACGCGTCGGCTGCCTGTCGTCAAACGATCCTTTGCCGACAGGCGGCCCGCAGCGTGGACCGGCCAGCAGCCATACCTCTGCCCGCATGCCGCGCCCTCGCGGACGGCGATCCGGATGCGGCCGGCCCCGCGTGGCGCGGGGGCAGCCGTGTGCCGTGGGTCAGGAGAGGGGGTGCAGCCAGTGGGCCTCCAGTTCCCCCTCGACCAGGCCCGCGATGGCGGCGAAGTACGTCTGCATGAACGGCTGCGAAACGTGCGCCAGCAGGTGGGCGCCGGAGGACCAGCGCTCGTAGAAGGCGAAGGCGCCCGGCTGGTCCGGCGTGGTGTGCACCACGTACTGCTCGCATCCGTCCTCCTTGCGGGTGAGGCCGATGATCGCCTGGATCTCGCCGAGCATCCGGCCCTCCCCGCCCGCCTTGGCCCGGGCGTATCCATATACCGCGACCGGCGTGTCCGAGGCGAGGATGGCGGCGGGGATGAGGCCGTCGGGTGTCGTGTCGTCAGTGCTCATGAGGTCCTACTCCGTCATGGTCGGTTCCGCCGGTGCTGGCCGGCTACCGGAGTGTAAAAGTTGACGTTAACGTCAAAGGCAAGTCGGGTGACGAACCCCGGGACGGCCCGACAGCAACCGGGACCCAGCGGCATGCGGAGCAGAGGGAGCGACGGGATGCGAATCGGCGAGGTGGCATCGGCTGCGGGAGTGAGCACGCGGGCGCTGCGCTACTACGAGCAGCAGCAGCTCATCGCGTCGAGCCGCAGCACAGGCGGGCAGCGCCTCTACACCCCGGACACGGTCGAGCGAGTGCGGTGGATCCAGCTCCTCTACGCTGCCGGGCTGAGCAGCCGGACGATCGTGGAGTTCCTGCCGTGCGTGCACACCGGTATCGCCGGCCCGGAGATGATCGCCCGGCTTCGCGCGGAGCGGGACCGCCTCGACGATCACATGCGGGACCTTGCCGCCACGCGAGCCCGACTGGACTCTGTCCTCGCCGCCGCCGAGTTCGGCGCGACACGGCCGGCCGGCGAGGCCGCGGGGGTCTGAGGCTCGACCAGCACGCGCACGCCTTGGCCCGGTGCCCAGGCCGAGGACGCCGAGCTGGTCCGCCATGCCCTCGCGGTAGCCGACGACCACATCCGGGCCGAGGACGCCGAGGAGTGGCTGTTCTCGGACTTCAGCTGGGCGGAGTTCGACACCGAGGTGCATCTGATGCGCACGCTGGGCCGGTTCGAGGGCGGCGTTGACGCAGACCGGCCCCTTGGGGACTCCTTGGAGGAGTTCACGGCCTCCGTGACCTTCCGCGCGGAGCCGGCCCGTCGTAAAGCGGCCGCACGCGGCCGGCGCCGGGCGGGCGTGCCGGAAGGGCCGCTGCCCCCGAGCGGCCGCGGCCCTACCGTGCTTGTGCGATGCCCGAGTTGCCTCGGGTTGTCTCGGGTTGCCCTTGTTGTCAGAGCACCCGCACCGCGCCGGTCGGCGGGTCGTAGTCCAGCGGGTGCTCCCCGACGCCGCTGGAGGGGTTCTGCGCGCCCACGAACATGCCGTCGCCCACGTACACGGCCACGTGGTACGCGCTGCCGGCGCTGCCCCAGTAGAGGATGTCGCCGGGCTGGAGGTTGCTCAGCGAGACCTGGGTGCCCTGCGTCGACTGGTCCTGGGAGACGCGCGGCAGGCTGACGCCGACCGACTTGAAGGCGGCCTGGACGAGACCCGAGCAGTCCCACGAGTTGGGGCCCGTGCCGCCGGAGACGTAGGCGTCGCCGATCTGTGCCTTCACGAAGGCGACCACGGCGGCGGCCGAACCGGTCGCCGTGGACGTGCTCGTGGAGGCGCTGGAGGTCGTGGTGGTGGCGCTGAGCGTGGTCCGCTCTGCGCTGCGCGAGGCGGCGCGCTCAGCGGCCTCCTTGCGGGCCTCCTCGGCCTTCTTCTTGGCCTCGGCCTTCTTCTTCGCCTCCGCGAGGTCCGACTTGGCCTGCTTGGCGGCCTTTGCGGCGGCCGCGTCGCGCTCGGCCTGGAGCGCGTAGTTCGCGGCGGCCTGCTGAGTGGCGTCGGCGGACTGAGCCACCTGGGTGGCCACATCGGCCGTCAGGGTGGGCAGTTCGAGCGTCTGCGTCACGGGTTCGGCGGCACTCGCCGAGGCCGCGCCCGCCGCTGCCATGCCGAGGACGCCACTGGCAACTCCGGCGCGCACGGCGATGCTTGTCGTCGCGCTGCGGCGGGGTTTCCGGTGGCTGCGTATGTGAGCGGTGTGGGACATGGGAACAACCGGTACCAGGGGCTCCTTCATATCTTCAAGAAACGTGTGCTGCGCCACAGTTGTTCAATCGGGGCTGTGAATCCTGTGCGTGTCATTCCTTATTGACGCCGTAACGGACATTGCGGGCGCATGTGATCACGCCTGTGATCACGTTCTTTCGCCATAACGTCCGAATTGCCCCCCGCCTACCATCGGTTGAGATGATTGGCCAAGCCCGGTTCTCAGGGGTCTCTCATCGATGTGGCGGAGGTCACGGAACGGTTACCGGGAGGGGTGCGTCTCGTGCGCGGGTCGAGCTCGCCCGAGTTCGTGAACGTGTGCACGCGTCCACATCACCTCCCGTGCCTCCCTCTCATGTGTGAATGCGGTCCACTATCAGCGCGGTCCGTCCATCGCGAATTTGCATGCAGAGGAACCCTCTTGATATAGAGACGCCCACTCCGGACCCTCTCCCGCCTGCGCGGACGGTCGAAAATGTCACCTCTGGTGATCAGCTGAACGCTTCGGGTGCGAAGATCACCACTCATCCGACTTCATGATCGATCGTCAGGTGGTGGAGATCACAAAGCTTGTGTAATACCCCGTGTCGCAGATCACAGAGCGACGGGCATAAGATGCGAGGCAGCTGGGCTTGTGACCTGCTTCACATGTTCGCGATCTTCGCCCGGGACGTGCGGGGTTCGTGTGACGCAAGAGGCGAGTGGGCCCGGTCGAACCGCCACCAGTCAGTGCCGACTGAGAGGAGCGAGGAGCGGTGAACGCGTATGCGCCCATCCTCGTACTGGGAGCCCTCGGGGCAGGCTTTGCGATCTTCTCCGTGGTCATGGCCACGCTGATCGGTCCGAAGCGGTACAACCGCGCCAGGCTCGAAGCCTACGAGTGCGGAATCGAGCCGACCCCCACGCCGGCCGGCGGCGGGCGTTTCCCGATCAAGTACTACCTGACGGCGATGCTCTTCATCGTCTTCGACATCGAGATCGTCTTCCTCTACCCCTGGGCCGTCACCTTCGACGCCCTGGGTGTTTTCGGGCTCGTGGAGATGCTGCTCTTCGTGCTCACCGTCTTCGTCGCCTACGCGTACGTATGGCGGCGCGGCGGCCTGGAATGGGACTGAGGGGCTTTTAAGTCATGGGACTCGAAGAAAAGCTGCCGAGCGGTTTCCTGCTGACCACCGTCGAGCAGGCCGCGGGCTGGGTACGCAAGGCGTCCGTCTTCCCCGCCACCTTCGGCCTCGCCTGCTGCGCCTTCGAAATGATGACGGCGGGAGCGGGCCGGTACGACCTGGCACGGTTCGGCATGGAGGTCTTCCGCGGCTCACCGCGCCAGGCCGACCTGATGATCGTGGCCGGCCGCGTCAGCCAGAAGATGGCGCCCGTCCTGCGGCAGGTCTACGACCAGATGCCCAACCCGAAGTGGGTGATCTCCATGGGCGTCTGCGCCTCCTCGGGCGGCATGTTCAACAACTACGCCATCGTCCAGGGCGTCGACCACATCGTCCCGGTCGACATCTACCTGCCCGGCTGCCCGCCCCGCCCCGAGATGCTGATGGACGCGATCCTCAAGCTCCACCAGAAGATCCAGAGCTCCAAGCTCGGCGTCAACGCCGAGGAAGCTGCCCGCGAGGCGGAGGAGGCGGCGCTCAAGGCTCTGCCCCTGATCGAGATGAAGGGGCTGCTGCGGTGAGCGACGCGAACGGCCACAACGGGGCCAACCCCGAGAAGGACCTCGCCACCGACAACCTCCCCGGCCAGCGCGGCCAGGGCGGCGAGGAGATCCGCGTCCAGCGCGGCATGTTCGGCGCCAACAACGGCGGCGACACCTCCGGCTACGGCGGCCTGGTCCGCTCGGTCCGGCTCCCGGGACCGGCGACCCGACCGTACGGCGGCTGGTTCGACGAGGTCGCCGACGAGCTGGAGGGCGCCCTGGAGGAACAGGGCCTGCTGCCCGGCAACGCCATCGAGAAGACGGTCGTCGACCGCGGCGAGGTCACCTTCCACATCGAACGCGAGCACCTGCTGCGCGTCGCCCGCACCCTGCGTGACGACCCCGCGCTCCGGTTCGAGCTGTGCACCGGCGTCAGCGGCGTCCACTACCTCCACGACAAGGGCCGCGAGCTGCACGCCGTCTACCACCTGCGCTCGATCACCCACAACCGGCTGATCCGGCTGGAGGTCAGCGCCCCGGACGCCGACCCGCACATCCCGTCCCTGGTCTCCGTCTATCCGACCAACGACTGGCACGAACGGGAGACCTACGACTTCTTCGGGATCGTCTTCGACGGTCACCCGGCCCTGACCCGCATCCTCATGCCGGACGACTGGCAGGGCCATCCGCAGCGCAAGGACTACCCCCTCGGCGGCATCCCCGTCGAGTACAAGGGCGCCCAGATCCCGGCTCCGGACCAGCGGAGGTCGTACTCGTGAGCACACAGTCAGCATCCGCCGCGTCGACCGCCTCGGCGCGCGAGACCACCGAGGGCACCGTATACACGGTCACCGGTGGCGACTGGGACGAGATCGTCCAGTCCGCGGCCCGCGCCGACGACGAACGCATCGTCGTCAACATGGGTCCCCAGCACCCCTCCACCCATGGGGTGCTCCGGCTGATCCTGGAGATCGACGGCGAGACCGTCACCGAGACCCGCTGCGGCGTCGGCTACCTGCACACCGGCATCGAGAAGAACCTCGAGTACCGCACGTGGACGCAGGGGTCCGCCTTCGTCACGCGCATGGACTACCTGACGTCCTTCTTCAACGAGACCGCCTACTGTCTGGGCGTCGAGAAACTCCTCGGCATCGAGGACCAGGTCCCCGACCGCGCGACGATCATCCGGGTGCTCCTGATGGAGCTGAACCGGATGTCCTCGCACCTGGTCGCCATCGCCACCGGCGGCATGGAGCTGGGTGCCACCACGCTCATGATCTACGGATTCCGTGATCGTGAAATGATTCTCGACCTCTTCGAGCTGATCACCGGCCTGCGGATGAACCACGCGTACATCCGCCCCGGCGGACTCGCCCAGGACCTGCCGCCCGGCGCGGTCGACCAGATCCGCGAGTTCATCAAGAAGATGCGGAAGAACCTCCCCGAGTACGACAAGCTCGCCACCGGGAACCCCGTCTTCAAGGGCCGCATGCAGGGCATCGGCTATCTGGACCTGGCCGGCTGCATGGCCCTCGGCGCCACCGGCCCCATCCTGCGCGCCACCGGCCTGCCGCACGACCTGCGCAAGTCCCAGCCCTACTGCGGCTACGAGAACTACGACTTCGACGTCGCCGTCGCCGAGACCTGCGACGCCTACGGCCGCTTCCTGATCCGCCTGGAGGAGATGCGCCAGTCGCTCAGGATCGTCGAGCAGTGCCTGGACCGGCTCCAGCCCGGACCGGTCATGGTCGCCGACAAGAAGATCGCCTGGCCCGCGCAGCTCGCCCTGGGACCGGACGGACTCGGTAACTCCCTCGACCACATCAAGAAGATCATGGGCACCTCCATGGAGGCCCTGATCCACCACTTCAAGCTGGTCACCGAGGGCTTCCGGGTGCCGCCCGGACAGGTCTACACGGCCATCGAGTCACCCAAGGGCGAACTCGGGGCGCACGTCGTCTCCGACGGCGGCACCCGCCCCTACCGGGTCCACTTCCGCGACCCGTCCTTCGCCAACCTGCAGGCCATCGCGGCGATGTGTGAGGGCGGCCAGGTGGCCGACGTCATCGTCGTCATCGCGTCCATCGACCCGGTACTGGGAGGCGTCGACCGGTGAACACCTCTTCTTCGGAGCGGGGCGTCAGCCTGGGCATGCCCGAGCTGCCCGCGCCCGCCTATCCGGACGACGTCCGGGCCCGACTGGAGACGGACGCGCGCGACATCATCGCGCGCTACCCCGACTCCCGGTCCGCCCTGCTGCCGCTGCTGCATCTCGTGCAGTCGGAGGAGGGCCACGTCACGCGCACCGGGATGCAGTTCTGCGCCGACGTGCTGGAGCTGACCACGGCGGAGGTCACCGCGGTCGCCACCTTCTACACGATGTACCGGCGCAAGCCCTCCGGCGACTACCAGGTGGGCGTCTGCACCAACACCCTGTGCGCGGTGATGGGCGGCGACGCCATCTTCGAGACCCTCCAGGAGCACCTGGGCGTCGGCAACGGCGAGACCACCGACGACGGCAGCGTCACCCTGGAGCACATCGAGTGCAACGCGGCCTGCGACTTCGCGCCGGTCGTGATGGTCAACTGGGAGTTCTTCGACAACCAGACCCCCGCCAGCGCCCGGCGCCTGGTCGACGACCTGCGCGCGGGCCGGGACGTCGAGCCCACGCGCGGGGCCCGGCTGTGCACCTTCAAGGAGACCGCGCGGATCCTGGCCGGCTTCCCCGACGAGCGGCCCGGGGCCGTCGAGGAGAGCGGAAGCGCCGGACCCGCGTCCCTGGTGGGCCTCCACCTGGCCAGGGGAGAGTCCGCACCCGCGCGCGTGGTCCATCCGCGCACGGGTCCGCAGGACCGCACGGTGCACGAGCCGTCGCCGGCCGAGCACCTCAGTTCCCATGACGCGCCGCAGGAGACCTCGGCCTCCGACCCGTCGCACCCGGCAGGGCCTGCCGCCGAGGAGGGGGAGTGATGACGGTGGTACCCGACCTCAAGGACACCAGCCCCGAGAAGCTGCTCGCACCCGTGCTGTCGGCCTTCTGGGACGAGGACCGGTCCTGGTCCCTGGACGTCTACCGACGGCACGAAGGATACGAGGGGCTCCGCAAGGCGCTCGCCATGTCTCCGGACGACCTGATCGCCTACGTGAAGGAGTCCGGGCTGCGCGGCCGCGGCGGCGCGGGATTCCCGACCGGGATGAAGTGGCAGTTCATTCCGCAGGGAGACGGCAAACCGCACTATCTGGTTGTCAACGCCGACGAATCGGAGCCCGGGACCTGCAAGGACATCCCGCTCCTCTTCGCGAACCCGCACAGCCTCATCGAGGGCATCGTGATCGCGTGCTACGCCATCCGGTCGTCGCATGCCTTCATCTACCTGCGTGGTGAAGTCGTCCCCGTCCTGCGGCGGTTGCACGAGGCCGTGCGCGAGGCCTACGCGGCCGGCTACCTCGGCGAGAACATCCTGGGCAGCGGTCTCGACCTGAACCTCACCGTGCACGCCGGCGCCGGCGCGTACATCTGCGGTGAGGAGACCGCACTGCTCGACTCGCTCGAAGGCCGCCGTGGTCAACCGCGACTGCGTCCTCCCTTCCCGGCTGTCGAAGGGCTCTATGCCTGCCCGACTGTTGTGAACAACGTCGAGTCCATCGCCTCGGTTCCCGCCATCCTGCACAAGGGCAAGGACTGGTTCAGGTCCATGGGGAGCGAGAAGTCACCCGGCTTCACGCTCTACTCCCTCAGCGGCCACGTCACCAGCCCCGGCCAGTACGAGGCACCGCTCGGCATCACCCTGCGCCAGCTCCTCGACATGAGCGGCGGAATGCGCACCGGCCACCGCCTGAAGTTCTGGACACCTGGCGGCTCCTCGACGCCCATGTTCACCGACGAGCACCTCGACGTCCCTCTCGACTACGAAGGAGTGGGGGCCGCCGGTTCCATGCTCGGCACCAAGGCCCTCCAGTGCTTCGACGAGACCACCTGCGTCGTGCGCGCCGTCACCCGCTGGACCGAGTTCTACGCCCACGAGTCCTGCGGCAAGTGCACCCCGTGCCGCGAAGGCACCTACTGGCTGGTGCAGCTGCTGCGCGACATCGAGGCCGGCAAGGGCGTGATGTCCGACCTCGACAAGCTGAACGACATCGCCGACAACATCAACGGCAAGTCCTTCTGCGCCCTCGGCGACGGCGCCGCGTCCCCCATCTTCTCCTCACTGAAGTACTTCCGCGAGGAGTACGAACAGCACATCACGGGCCGGGGCTGCCCCTTCGACCCGGCCAAGTCGACGGCCTGGGCGGACCGCCCGGAGGTGAACGCATGACCGTGACCACGAGTTCCCCCTCCTCCGGGGGAACGGCGGCGGTCCCGCCGCAGGACCTCGTCACGCTGACGATCGACGGCGTGGAGATCAGCGTGCCCAAGGGCACCCTGGTCATCCGCGCCGCCGAGCAACTCGGCATCGAGATCCCGCGCTTCTGCGACCACCCCCTGCTGGACCCGGCCGGCGCCTGCCGCCAGTGCATCGTCGAGGTCGAGGGCCAGCGCAAGCCCATGGCGTCCTGCACGATCACCTGCACCGACGGCATGGTCGTGAAGACCCATCTCACCTCCCCGGTCGCCGAGAAGGCCCAGCACGGGGTGATGGAGCTGCTGCTCATCAACCACCCCCTGGACTGCCCGGTCTGCGACAAGGGCGGCGAGTGCCCGCTGCAGAACCAGGCGATGTCGCACGGCAACGCCGAGTCCCGCTTCCACGGCAGGAAGCGCACCTACGAGAAGCCCCTCCCGATCTCCACCCAGGTGCTCCTCGACCGCGAACGGTGCGTGCTGTGCGCGCGCTGCACCCGGTTCTCCAACCAGGTCGCCGGCGACCCGATGATCGAGCTCCTGGAACGCGGCGCGCTCCAGCAGGTCGGCACCGGCGAGGGCGACCCGTTCGAGTCGTACTTCTCCGGGAACACCATCCAGATCTGCCCGGTGGGCGCGCTGACCTCGGCGGCGTATCGCTTCCGCTCCCGCCCCTTCGACCTGATCTCCTCTCCGTCCGTGTGCGAGCACTGCTCGGGCGGCTGCGCCACCCGCACCGACCACCGGCGCGGCAAGGTCATGCGGCGGCTCGCCGCCAACGACCCCGAGGTCAACGAGGAGTGGATCTGCGACAAGGGACGCTTCGCGTTCCGCTACGGGCAGCAGAAGGACCGCCTGGAGACCCCGCTGGTCCGCAACGCCCAGGGCGTGCTCGAACCCGCCTCCTGGCCGGAGGCGCTCGAAGCGGCCGCCCGGGGACTGACCGCCGCCCGCTCCCGGGCCGGCGTCCTCACCGGCGGCCGGCTCACCGTCGAGGACGCCTACGCGTACAGCAAGTTCGCGCGCGTCGCCCTCGACACCAACGACATCGACTTCCGCGCGCGCGTGCACAGCAGCGAGGAAGCCGACTTTCTGGCCGCGCGGATCGCCGGCCGCGGCCACGATCTCGACGGCACGGGCGTCACCTACACCGCCTTGGAGAAGGCACCGGCCGTGCTCCTGGTCGGGTTCGAGTCCGAGGAGGAGGCGCCCGGCGTCTTCCTGCGGCTGCGCAAGGCCTGGCGCAAGCACAAGCAGCGGGTGTTCTCCCTCGCCACCCACGCCACGCGCGGCCTGGAGAAGGCGGGCGGCACCCTGCTGCCGGCCGCCCCCGGTACCGAGACCGAATGGCTGGACGCCCTCGCGGGCGGCATCGGCCTGGAGGAACCCGGCACACAGGCCGCCGAGGCGCTGCGCGCCGAGGGCGCGGTCATCGTCGTGGGCGAGCGGCTGGCGTCGGTCGTCGGCGGCCTGACCGCCGCCGTACGGGCCGCCACCGCCACCGGCGCACAACTGGTGTGGATCCCGCGCCGGGCCGGGGAGCGCGGCGCGATCGAGGCGGGCGCGCTGCCGTCGCTGCTGCCGGGCGGCCGCCCGGCCACCGACCCACGCGCGCGTGACGAGGTCGCCGCCGCCTGGGGCGTGTCCGAACTCCCGCTTCGCTACGGCCGCGACACCGGCCAGATCATCGAGGCCGCCGCCCGCGGCGAACTCTCCGCCCTCCTGGTGGCCGGCGTCGAGGTCATCGACCTGCCCGACCCCACGCGCGCGCGTGCGGCACTCGAAGCCGTCGGCTTCCTGGTCTCGCTGGAGCTGCGGCCCAGCGAGGTCACCGAGCGCGCCGAGGTCGTCCTCCCGGTCGCCGCCGTCGCCGAGAAGGCCGGCACCTTCCTCAACTGGGAAGGCCGGGTGCGGTCCTTCGAGGCCGCGCTCAAGCCCGAGCAGATGACCCGACGGCTGGCGCCCACCGACGCACGCGTGCTGCAGATGCTCGCGGACGCCATGGACGTCCACCTCGGCCTGCCCGACCTGCGCACCACGCGCGCGGAACTCGACCGGCTCGGCGCCTGGGACGGGCCGAAGGCCTCCGAACCGCTGGAGACGGCCGGACCGCTGCCGCGGCCGGCGGCCGGAGAGGCCGTGCTCGCCGGACACCGGCTCCTCCTCGACCAGGGCGTCCTCCAGGACGGCGACGAGGCCCTCGCCGGCACCCGGCACACCGCCCACGCCCGGCTGTCCGCCGCGACCGCCGCCGAGGCCGGCATCGACAACGGCGACCTCGTCGCCGTCACCTCGGCCGCCGGCACCGTCGAACTCCCGCTCAGGATCACCGAGATGCCCGACCGCGTGGTCTGGCTCCCGCTGAACTCCGTGGGCGGCGGCATCGCCTCCGACACCGGGGCACTGCCCGGCTCCCTCGTCCGTATCGGCCCGGCGGCCACCGCCGGTGAGGCCCCCAAGGAGGTGGAGGCATGAACCCGTACCTCGCTGCTGAAGACCTCTCCATGTTCGGCCGCGACCCCTGGTGGCTGGTCGTCGTCAAGGCGGTCTTCTGCTTCGCCTTCCTGATGGTGACCGTGCTGATCTCCATCGTCATGGAGCGCAAGGTCATCGCCTGGATGCAGCTGCGTATCGGCCCCAACCGGCACGGCCCCTGGGGCATGCTCCAGTCGCTCGCCGACGGCGTGAAGCTGATGCTCAAGGAAGACCTCATCGTCAAACGCGCGGACAAGGCCGTCTACATCCTCGCGCCGATCGTCGCGGCCATCCCCGCGTTCATGGCCATCGCGGTCATCCCGTTCGGACCGGCCGACAACGAGGTCTCGATCTTCGGCCACCGCACCACGATGCAGCTCACCGACCTGCCGATCGCGATGCTCTACATCCTCGCGGTCGCCTCCGTCGGCATCTACGGCATCGTCCTCGCCGGCTGGAGCTCCGGATCCACCTACCCGCTCCTCGGCGGCCTGCGCTCCTGCGCGCAGATGATCTCCTACGAGATCGCCATGGGCGCCGCGTTCGCGTCGGTGTTCCTGTACTCGGGCTCCATGTCGACGTCCACGATCGTCGCCCAGCAGCACGACCGCTGGTACATCCTGCTGCTGCCGGTCTCGTTCATCCTCTACGTCGTCACCATGGTCGGCGAGACCAACCGCGCCCCCTTCGACATGCCGGAGTCCGAGGGCGACCTGGTCGGCGGCTTCAACACCGAGTACTCGTCGATCAAGTTCGCGATGTTCATGCTCGCCGAGTACGTCAACATGGTGACGGTCTCCGCCGTGTCGACGACGCTGTTCCTCGGCGGCTGGCGCGCCCCCTGGCCGATCAGCACCGTCTGGGCGGGCGCCAACCACGGCTGGTGGCCGATGCTCTGGTTCGTCGCCAAGGTCGTGGTGCTGCTGTTCGTCTTCGTCTGGCTGCGCGCCAGCCTTCCCCGGGTGCGCTACGACCAGCTGATGAAGCTCGGCTGGAAGGTCCTCATCCCGGTCTCGGTCGTCTGGCTGATGCTCGTCGCCACCGTACGGACCCTCCGCAACGAGAACTACGGCTTCGCCGACATCGCCCTCTACGTCGGCGGCGGAGTCCTCGCCCTGCTGCTCCTGTCCTTCGTCGTCGACATGTTCCGCGACAAGGGCGGCAAGGAGCCCGCGCAGGCCGCCGCCGAACCGGTCGCGTTCGACCCGATGGCAGGCGGATTCCCCGTACCGCCGCTGCCCGGACAGGAGCTGCCGCCGGTGCCCCGGCGCAGCCCGCGCCGGGAGCGCGAGCTGATTGTCAGTGGTGGACCGGACACTGTCAGTGACGGATCTACGGATGGAAAGGAGGCGTCCGATGGCTGAGGAGCCCAAGGAGACCGAGCCCGGTTTCCTGAACCCCGTGGCCGGCTTCGGCGTGACCTTCAAGGCCATGTTCAAGAAGCGGCTGACCGAGCAGTACCCGGAGCAGAAGAAGACCACGGCCCCGCGGTTCCACGGACGGCACCAGCTCAACCGCCATCCGGACGGCCTGGAGAAGTGCATCGGCTGCGAACTGTGCGCCTGGGCCTGCCCCGCCGACGCCATCTACGTGGAGGGCGCCGACAACACCGACGAGGAGCGTTACTCGCCGGGCGAGCGCTACGGCCGCGTCTACCAGATCAACTACGCCCGCTGCATCCTGTGCGGCCTGTGCATCGAGGCGTGCCCCACGCGCGCGCTCACGATGACCAACGAGTTCGAGCTCGCCGACACCAGCCGCGCCAACCTCATCTACACCAAGGAGCAGCTGCTCGCCGGCCTGGAGGACGGCATGGTCGACAGCCCGCACGCGATCTTCCCGGGCACCGACGAACAGGACTACTACCGGGGCCTGGTGACCGAGGCCGCGCCCGGGACCGTCCAGCAGGTGGCCGTCTCGAAGGGCGAGAAGCCGGACGAAGAGGGGGTGGAGGCATGAGCGCGCAGCTCGCCGCCTACGCCACCTCCACCGGCGAGGCCTTCCAGTTCTGGGTCCTCGGCACCGTCGCCGTCATCGGCGCCCTGTGCACCGTCCTCATGAAGAGGGCCGTGCACAGCGCCCTCTGTCTCGCCGGCACCATGATCGTCCTGGCGGTGTTCTACCTCGCCAACGGCGCCTACTTCCTGGGCATCGTGCAGATCGTCGTCTACACCGGCGCGATCATGATGCTGTTCCTCTTCGTGGTGATGCTGGTCGGCGTGACCGCCGCCGACTCCCTGACCGAGACCATCAAGGGCCAGCGCTGGCTGGCCCTTCTCTGTGGGGTCGGCTTCGGCGTCCTGCTCTTCGCGGGCATCGCCAACGCCTCCCTCAAGAACTTCAACGGCATCGGCCAGGCCAACGCCAACGGCAATGTGGAGGGCCTCGCCGCCCTCATCTTCACCAAGTACGTCTTCGCCTTCGAAATCACCGGCGCCCTGCTCATCACCGCGGCCGTCGGCGCCATGGTGCTCACCCACCGCGAGCGCACCGAGCGCGCCAAGACCCAGCGCGAGCAGTCCGAACAGCGCGTCCGCGACGGCAAGCACCTGCCGCCGCTGCCCGCCCCCGGCGTCTACGCCCGGCACAACGCCGTCGACATCGCCGGTCTGCTGCCCGACGGCACCCCGTCCGAGCTCACGGTCAACAAGACGCTGCGCGATCGCGGCCAGATCCGTGACGTGTCCGCGGAGGCCATCAACGACCTGCGGGCCCTGGAACAGCGCGCCGAGGAACGGCTGGAGCGGACCCCGATCGAGCCGGAGAACCTCAAGCGGCCCGAGGAGGCGTCGAAGTGAACCCGGTCTATTACCTCTATCTCGCCGCCCTGTTGTTCACGATCGGCGCCACCGGTGTGCTGATCAGACGGAACGCGATCGTCGTCTTCATGTGCATCGAGCTGATGCTCAACGCCTGCAACCTCGCGTTCGTCGTCTTCTCCCGCATGCACGGCAACCTCGACGGCCAGATCATCGCCTTCTTCACGATGGTCGTCGCCGCCGCGGAGGTCGTGGTCGGGCTCGCGATCATCGTGTCGCTGTTCCGTACCCGCCACTCGGCCTCGGTCGACGACGCCAGCCTGATGAAGCTGTAAGGGGTCGCTGAATCGTGGAGAATTTGATCGCGCTGCTGATCGCGGCGCCCCTGCTCGGAGCGGCCGTCCTGCTGGTCGGCGGCCGACGCCTGGACGGCGTGGGCCACTGGATCGGCACGCTCCTGTCGACGACCTCCTTCGTGTTCGGCGTGATCCTCTTCGCCGACCTGCTGGGCAAGAACGCCGAACACCGCACCCTGATGCAGCACCTGTTCACCTGGGTCCCGGTGGCCGGCTTCCAGGCGGACGTCACCTTCCGCCTCGACCAGCTGTCGATGACGTTCGTCCTGCTGATCACCGGCGTCGGCTCGCTCATCCACCTGTACTCGATCGGGTACATGGAGCACGACGAGCGCCGCCGCCGCTTCTTCGGCTACCTCAACCTGTTCCTCGCGGCGATGCTGCTGCTCGTCCTCGCCGACAACTACCTGCTGCTGTACGTCGGCTGGGAGGGCGTCGGTCTCGCCTCCTACCTGCTGATCGGCTTCTGGCAGCACAAGCCCAGCGCGGCCACCGCCGCGAAGAAGGCGTTCCTGGTCAACCGGGTCGGCGACATGGGCCTGTCGATCGCGATCATGCTGATGTTCACGACGTTCGGCACGTTCGCCTTCGGCCCGGTCCTCAGCCACGCGACCGACGCCTCCGAGGGCAGGCTCACCGCGATCGGCCTGATGCTGCTGCTCGCCGCCTGCGGCAAGTCCGCCCAGGTGCCGCTGCAGTCCTGGCTCGGGGACGCCATGGAGGGCCCGACCCCGGTCTCCGCCCTCATCCACGCGGCGACCATGGTGACCGCGGGCGTCTACCTCATCGTCCGCTCCGGAGCGATCTTCAACGCCGCCCCCGACGCGCAGCTGGTCGTCACCGTCGTCGGCGCCGTCACGCTCCTGTTCGGTGCGATCGTCGGTTGCGCGAAGGACGACATCAAGAAGGCCCTCGCCGGCTCGACCATGTCGCAGATCGGCTACATGGTGCTCGCCGCCGGCCTCGGCCCGATCGGCTACGTCTTCGCGATCATGCACCTGGTGACGCACGGCTTCTTCAAGGCCGGCCTGTTCCTGGGTGCCGGTTCCGTCATGCACGGCATGAACGACGAGGTCGACATGCGCAAGTACGGCGGCCTGCGCAAGTACATGCCGGTCACCTTCATCACCTTCGGCCTCGGCTACCTCGCCATCATCGGCTTCCCGGGCCTGTCCGGCTTCTTCTCCAAGGACAAGATCATCGAGGCGGCGTTCGCCAAGGGCGGCACCGAGGGCTGGATCCTCGGCACCTGCGCCCTGCTCGGCGCGGCCATCACCGCGTTCTACATGACGCGCGTGATGCTGATGACGTTCTTCGGCGAGAAGCGCTGGCAGCCCGACGAGCACGGCCACGAGCCGCACCCGCACGAGTCCCCGAAGGTCATGACCATCCCGATGATCGTGCTGGCGATCGGCTCGGTCTTCGGCGGCGCCTTCTTCAGCATCGGCGACCGCTTCCTGCACTGGCTGGAGCCGATCACCGGCCACAGCGAGGGCGACTCCCCGATCAGCGCCGCCACGGTCACCGGCGCCACCATGGTGTGCCTGGTCATCGGCGTCGGCATCGCCTACCTGCAGTACGGCCGCCGTCCCGTCCCCGCCGTCGCCCCACGCGGTTCGCTGCTCACCCGCGCGGCCCGCCGCGACCTCCTCCAGGACGACTTCAACCACGTCGTCCTGGTCCGCGGCGGCGAACACCTCACCCGCTCCCTTGTATATGTCGACCACACCCTGGTTGACGGCGTCGTCAACGGCACGGCGGCGGGCTTCGGCGGACTGTCCGGCCGACTGCGCAAGCTCCAGAACGGCTACGCGCGCTCGTACGCGGTCTCGATGTTCGGCGGCGCCGCCCTCCTGGTCGCCGCGACCCTGCTGATGAGGGCGGTCTGATACCGATGTCCTTTCCTCTGCTGACAGCGACGGCGGTGCTCCCGGCCGTCGGGGCGATCGCCACGGCCGCCGTACCGGCCGCGCGACGCACCGCCGCCAAATGGCTCGCGCTGCTGGTTTCGCTCGCCACTCTGGTGCTCGCGATCGTCGTCCTGGTCCGCTTCGACCCGGGCGGCGCCCGCTACCAGCTCACCGAATCCCACGCCTGGATCGCGGACTTCGGTGTCCGCTACGAACTGGGCGTCGACGGCATCGCGGTCGCCCTGATCGCGCTGACCGCCCTGCTGATGCCGTTCATCATCCTGGCGGGCTGGCACGACGCCGACCCGCTGGAGACCGGCAGCAAGCGGTGGCGGCCCACCCAGGGCTTCTTCGCCCTGATCCTGGCCGTCGAGGCGATGGTGATCATCTCCTTCGAGGCCACCGACGTCTTCCTCTTCTACATCTTCTTCGAAGCCATGCTGATCCCGATGTACTTCCTCATCGGCGGCTTCGGGGACCGTGCCCACGCGGGCTCCGACGAGAACGCGGCGGCCCAACGCTCGTACGCCGCCGTGAAGTTCCTCCTCTACAACCTGGTCGGCGGCCTGATCATGCTGGCCGCGGTGATCGGCCTCTACGTGGTCGCCGGGAACTTCTCCCTCGCCGAGATCGCGCAGGCCCGCGCGAACGGCTCGCTGCACATGGCGACCAGCACCGAACGCTGGCTGTTCCTCGGCTTCTTCTTCGCCTTCGCGGTGAAGGCACCGCTGTGGCCGCTGCACACCTGGCTGCCCAACGCCATGCAGGAGTCCACCGCCCCCGTCGCCGTGCTCATCACGGCGGTCGTCGACAAGGTGGGCACGTTCGCGATGCTCCGCTTCTGCCTCCAGCTGTTCCCGGAGGCCTCGAAGTGGGCGACACCCGTCATCCTCGTCCTCGCCGTGATCAGCATCATCTACGGCGCGCTGCTCGCCGTCGGCCAGCGGGACATCAAGCGGCTGGTCGCCTACGCGTCCATCTCGCACTTCGGCTTCATCATCCTGGGCATCTTCGCGATGACCAGCCAGGGCCAGTCCGGCGCCACCCTCTACATGGTCAACCACGGCATCTCCACGGCCGCGCTGATGCTGGTCGCCGGCTTCCTGATCTCCCGGCGTGGCTCGCGGCTCATCGCCGACTACGGCGGTGTGCAGAAGGTCGCCCCGGTGCTCGCCGGCACCTTCCTGATCGGCGGCCTGGCCACCCTGTCGCTGCCGGGTCTCGCACCCTTCGTGAGCGAATTCCTCGTCCTGGTCGGCACGTTCACGCGCTACCCGGCCCTCGGCATCATCGCCACCCTCGGCATCGTCCTCGCCGCGCTCTACACCCTCGTCCTCTACCAGCGGACGATGACGGGCCCGGTGAAACCGGAGGTCTCCGCGATGCCCGACCTACGCGCGCGGGAACTCGTGGTCGTCACCCCGCTGATCGTTCTGCTGATCTTCCTGGGCGTCTACCCGAAGCCCGTCACGGACATCGTCAACCCGGCGGTCAAGCAGACCATGTCGGACGTACACAAGACCGACCCGAAGCCCGCAGTGGAGGCGGCCAAGTGAGCGCAGCAGCCGTCCACAGCCTGTGGACAACCGCGGCCGAACCGATCTCGAAGATCGACGCGCCGAAGATCGAATACGGACAATTGTCCCCCACTCTGATCGTGCTCGGCGCGGCGATCGTCGGGGTGCTCGTCGAGGCGTTCGTCCCGCGCAAATCCCGCTACTACGCGCAGGTCTTCGTCTCCGCCGTCGCGCTGTGCGCGGCCTTCGCGGCGGTCATCGCACTGGCCGCGGACGGATACGGCACCACCAAGGCACACATCGCCGCGATGGGCGCGATCGCCGTCGACGGACCGTCCCTGTTCCTGCAGGGCACGATCCTGCTGGCCGGCCTGCTCGGCCTGTTCACCTTCGCCGAACGCCGCCTCGACCCGGCCGCCCACGGCAACCGCGTCGACTCCTTCGCCGCACAGGCCGCCTCCGTGCCCGGCAGCGACAGCGAGAAGGCCGCGGTGAAGGCCGGATTCACCACCACCGAGGTCTTCCCGCTGCTCCTCTTCGCGGTCTCCGGCATGCTGGTGTTCCCCTCGGCCAACGACCTGCTGACGCTCTTCGTGGCCCTGGAGGTCTTCTCCCTCCCGCTCTACCTGATGTGCGCCCTGGCCCGCCGCAAGCGCCTCATGTCCCAGGAAGCCGCCGTCAAGTACTTCCTGCTCGGCGCCTTCGCCTCCGCGTTCACCCTGTTCGGCATCGCCCTGCTGTACGGCTACGCCGGCTCCGTGTCGTACGCCACCATCTCCCAGGTCGTCGACGGCACCGTCACCAGCGTCGACCCCGCCCTCGCCGGCACCATGGGCAACGACGCACTGCTCCTGATCGGCACCGCCATGGTCGTCATGGGCCTGCTCTTCAAGGTCGGCGCCATCCCCTTCCACATGTGGACGCCCGACGTCTACCAGGGCGCGCCCACCCCGGTGACCGGCTTCATGGCGGCGGCGACCAAGGTGGCCGCGTTCGGCGCGCTGCTGCGCCTGCTGTACGTCGTCCTGCCCGGCCTGCGCTGGGACTGGCGGCCGGTCATGTGGGGCGTCGCGATCATCACCATGCTGGGCGGCGCGATCGTCGCGATCACCCAGACCGACATCAAGCGACTGCTCGCGTACTCGTCGATCGCGCACGCCGGATTCATCCTCGCGGGTGTCATCGCGACCTCGAAGGACGGCGTGTCGTCCGTCCTCTTCTACCTGGCCGGGTACTCCTTCGTGACCATCGGCGCCTTCGCCGTGGTCACCCTGGTGCGCGACGCCGGCGGCGAGGCCACGCACCTGTCCAAGTGGGCCGGCCTCGGCCGCCGCTCACCACTGGTCGCGGCCGTCTTCGCGGTGTTCCTGCTGGCCTTCGCGGGTATCCCGCTGACCTCCGGCTTCGCCGGGAAGTTCGCCGTGTTCAAGGCGGCGGCGGAGGGCGGGGCGGCCCCGCTGGTCGTCGTCGGTGTGATCTCGTCGGCGATCGCCGCGTTCTTCTACATCCGCGTGATCGTGCTGATGTTCTTCAGCGAGCCCAGGCCCGACGGCCCCACGGTCGCCGTCCCGTCACCGCTGACCATGACGGTGATCGGAGTCGGCGTCGCGGTCACGCTGGTGCTCGGTGTGGCACCGCAGTACTTCCTGGACCTGGCGAGCCAGGCGGGAGTCTTCGTACGCTGACCCGTCCGGTACGGCCGTGGGCCCCGGTTCCTTCCGAGGAACCGGGGCCCACGCGCGCGTGCGCGCCCCAGGGGTCAGCTGGCCGCTGTGGGTGGTGTCGGCGCTGGCCCACGCGCGCGTGCGCGGCGGCCACAGGGCCACAGGGCCACAGGGCCACAGTGATACGGGCTACCGGCGCGTCACCGCGCCGGCCGCGGCTACGGGCAGGTCACCGTCGGGTTCCACGGCGCGAACACACCGCTCGGGTCGTCCTTCCAGATCCAGGCGCGCAGCGTGTACACGGAGCCGACGCCGGGCAGCGTCACCGGTCCCTGGAACGTCTGCCCGAACAGCGTCGGCGCGGTCGTAGCGGTGTTGTCGGCGCGCACGATCCATTCCACCCCCACCAGGGAACGGTCGCCGTCGCTGTCGGTCTCGTAGAGGAGACCCGCTGGCTCGGCCGGGTCGAGGCTGCCGACATGGGCGAGGTTCACGTAGTGGTGGCCCGCGCCTCCCTGGCCGGTCGCGGTGTCCTTGGTACATCCGCCGATGGGCTTGTACCCGTCCGTGACCGCGAACGGCTCGTACTGGTAGTCCGCCGTCGCCGTGTACGTCGGGGTCAGATCCGTCCACAGGAACGGGTCGGCCTCGGGGACGGGAGCCGCGCCGGCGGGAACCGCGGCCAGAGCGAACGGCACGGCCAGCGCCAGAACGGCGCCGGCGGTGCGGGACCTGAGAGACATCCTGATGCTCCTTGGGGCGGAAGAGGCACGCGAGTGCGGCGCCTCCGTACAACGCGGGCCTCCCCGGTCCCGCCCGTGCAGCATGGCCCGCGCCGCTTCCGGGCCGCCACGCGAGGACGGCCAAAGGGCTGAGGACGGACACCGCCGACGGGTGCTCGCCCACGATCCCTCTCCGTGTCCTTCCTCGCGTCCTTCCTCGCGTACGTCCCCGTCTCCGTGTCCGCGTCCTTTCCCGGGTGGCGGGCCTGTGGATAACTCCGGCGCTGTCGGTCCGTGCCCCTATCGTGGAGGCAGTGGTCGAGGGACGACGTACGGGGGACACGACGATGGGTGGGACGGGCGGAACCGACGAGATGCCAGGGACGACCGAGCCGCCGGGGACGCGGCAGACGCCCGGACCGGCGGACAGCGAGGCACTGGCCACGCTGCACAGGGTTTTCGGGTACGACGCCTTCCGAGGCGAGCAGGAATCGATCATCGAACATGTGGTGGCCGGCGGAGACGCCGTCGTCCTCATGCCCACCGGCGGCGGAAAGTCGCTGTGCTACCAGATCCCCGCCCTGGTCAGACCCGGTACGGGCATCGTGGTCTCACCGCTCATCGCGCTCATGCAGGACCAGGTGGACGCCCTGCGCGCCCTCGGCGTGAACGCCGGGTTCGTCAACTCCACCCAGGACTTCGACGAGCGACGCGTGGTCGAGGCCCAGTTCCTCGCCGGAGAGCTCGACCTGCTCTACCTGGCGCCGGAGCGGCTGCGCCTGGACTCCACACTGGACCTGCTCGCCCGCGGCAAGATCGCCGTCTTCGCGATCGACGAGGCACACTGCGTCTCCCAGTGGGGCCACGACTTCCGCCCCGACTATCTGACGCTCTCCCTCCTCGGCGAGCGCTGGCCCGACGTCCCGCGCATCGCACTCACGGCCACCGCCACCCACGCGACCCACGAGGAGATCACCCAGCGGCTGCACATGCCGGCCGCCCGGCACTTCGTGGCCAGCTTCGACCGGCCCAACATCCAGTACCGGATCATCCCCAAGGCCGACCCCAAGAAGCAGCTGCTCACCTTCCTCCGCCAGGAACACGAAGGCGACGCGGGCATCGTCTACTGCCTCTCCCGCAAGTCCGTCGAATCCACGGCCGAATTCCTGACCCGCAACGGCGTCGAGGCCGTGCCCTACCATGCCGGCCTGGACGCGCGCACCCGCGCGGCCCACCAGTCCCGCTTCCTGCGCGAGGACGGCCTGGTCGTGGTCGCCACCATCGCCTTCGGCATGGGCATCGACAAACCCGACGTCCGTTTCGTCGCCCACCTCGACCTGCCCAAGTCCGTCGAGGGCTACTACCAGGAGACCGGCCGCGCCGGCCGCGACGGCCTGCCCTCCACCGCCTGGATGGCCTACGGCCTCAACGACGTCATACAGCAGCGCAAACTCATCCAGTCCGGCGAGGGCGACGAGGCCTTCCGCCGCCGCGCCCAGGCACACCTCGACTCGATGCTCGCCCTGTGCGAGACCGCCCAGTGCCGCCGCGGGCAACTGCTCAAGTACTTCGGCCAGGACCCCGCCCCGGAAGGCTGCGGCAACTGCGACAGCTGCCTCACCCCGCCGGAGACCTGGGACGGCACCGTCGCCGCCCAGAAGGTCCTCTCCACGGTGGTACGACTGCAACGCGAACGCGGACAGAAGTTCGGCGCCGTCCAGATCGTCGACATCCTGCTCGGCAAGCGCACAGCCAAGGTCATACAGTTCGACCACGACCAGCTGTCCGTCTTCGGCATCGGCACCGACCTCGACGAAGGCGAATGGCGGGGCGTCGTCCGGCAGCTGCTCGCCCAGGGGCTGCTGGCCGTCGAGGGCGAGTACGGCACGCTGGCGCTCACCGAGGCCAGTGGGACGGTACTGCGGCGGGAACGGGAGGTTCCGCTCCGCAAGGAGCCGAAGAAGCCCGTGGTCTCCCGGTCCTCCGGGACGTCCGGGTCCTCGGGCAAGGGCAAGGCGAAGGCGGCTGTGGCGGAGCTGCCCGAGGACCTGCTCCCCGCATTCGAGGCACTCCGCGCCTGGCGCGCCGAACAGGCCCGTGAACAGGGCGTGCCAGCCTATGTGATCTTCCACGATGCCACGCTGAGGGAGATCGTCGGCCGATGGCCCGAGTCGATCGCCGAGCTGGCCACCGTCGGCGGCGTCGGCGAGAAGAAGCTCATCACCTACGGGGAGGGCGTGCTCGGAGTGCTGGCCTCCCTGAAGACACCGACCTCCCCGGCCCCCGCAACGGCGGGGACCGCGGACGAGGACCACTGGCCGGAGATGGACGCGGAGCCGGAGCCGGAGGACTGGATATAGCCCGGTCCGATCCCGGCGCGGGGACCCCGCTCAGAACCCCCGCGCCGCATACGCCCTGACATCCGCGTCCGAGTCCGCCGTCGCCGTGGCCAGCGCCGCGCGGGCTTCCTCGGCACCCGAGTGCCGGGTCAGGGCGAGGACAGCCGCCTTGCGGACATCGGCGTTCGGATCGGCGAGCGACTTGGCGAGGGCCGGCACCGCCACGCCGGCACCGGCCGCGCCCAGCGCCCGCGCCGCACCGACGCGCACCTGCCAGGCCGGGTCGGCCAGCGCGGCCACGGCACTCCCGGCCAACGGCGGCGGGCAGCCGACACCGGCAAGCGCCTCGTAGGCGGCGCCGCGGACCAGCACGTCGGGGTCACCGGCGAGAGCGGTGAGGGCGTCCAGGACACCGTCCACCCGAGCGGCGGCCCCGGCGGCTCCCACTGTCCCGAGAGCCTTCGCCACCGTCACCCGTACCTCCCGGGACGGGTCGGCGACGGCATCGGCCAGGACCTCGGCGGCGTCCACCGAGACCAGCGCCCGCACCGCCTCGATCCGTACCGCCGGATCTACGTCGGGCAGAGCGGAAGCGAACAGAGCGGCGTCGCCCAGCCGCAGCGCCCGCAGCACGTCCAGCGCCGCGGCCCGGACAACCGGGTCGGCCACCGCCAGCGCACCGGCCAGGGCATCCCGCAACGCCGGCTCGGGCACCAGCGTCTCGACCAACTCGCGCAACGAGGCCGCCGCGACCGAACGCACCCCGGCATCGGGATCGGCCAGCGCACCGGCCAGCGCCCGACCGGTGCCCATCGGAGCCGTCTCCGTCAGCACCGACACGGCGGTACGGCGGACCGAGGCATCGAGATCGGTCAAATAGGGCTCAAGAACGGCAAGTTCGGGCTCCTCCTCGGCGAGGGCGAGGAGCTCCAGAAGACGGGGCGAGGCCGGCTCGGCCCGGTCGGGTTCCACGGACCGGACGGCGCCGGCTGCCACCGGCCCCGTGGCCACCGGCGGCACATCACGGGCACCGGCCGTGGCCACGTCCAGCGGCCGCACCTCGCCGATGTGCCGGGACGGACCGCCGACCGGGGTGAACTCCTCGACCGGCACTAGATACGGAGCCACGGGACGAGCCGTGAACTCCATCGCACCAGAGGGGGACTTGTGCAGATCGAGATGGTGGAACCAGGAGGCGTCGTCACGCTCGGGGTGATCGACCCGGTCGTGGTAGAGACCCCAGCGGGACTCGGTACGGGCCAGGGAGGCACGGGCGGCCATCTCCGCGCAGTCGCGGATGAAAGTCACCTCGGCGCAGCGCATCAGCTCGTGCGGGGTGCGGGCACCCATGGCGGCGATGTCGTCCCGCATCCGCTCGAAGGACTCCAGGGCGAGGGAGAGCCGGGCCCCGGACTTCGGCGGCGCCACGTAGTCGTTGACGAAGCGGCGCAACTTGTACTCGACCTGGGGCTGCGGCGGCCCGTCCGGATTGCGCAGCGGACGGTAGATCAACTCGTGCGCCTCACGCAGCTGATCGGACGGCAGCTCCCCCTCGTACGCCGTGTACTGGGAGGCGTCCGCGCCGGCGAGATCCCCGAAGACGAACGCGCCGATCATGTAGTTGTGCGGGACGCAGGCCAGGTCACCGGCGGCGTACAACCGTGGGACGGTCGTCCGGGCGCGGTCGTCGACCCGGACCCCGGAGGCGGAGTGCCCGCCGCACAGGCCGATCTCGGAGATGTGCATCTCGACGTCATGGGTCCGGTAGTCGTGCCCCCGCCCGGAGTGGAAAGTGCCACGGGTGGGCCGCTCCGTGGAATGCAGGATGGACTCCAGAGCGGAGACCGACTCCTCAGGCAGATGACTCAGCTTCAGGTAGACCGGGCCGCGGTCGGAGGCGACCTCGGCGGCGAACTCGGCCATCATCTGCCCCGACCAGTAGTCGGAGTCGACGAACCGCTCACCGTGCCGGTTGACCTGGTAACCGCCGAACGGGTTGGCGACGTACGCGCAGGCAGGCCCGTTGTAGTCCTTGATCAGGGGATTGATCTGGAAACACTCGATCCCGGTCAGCTCGGCACCGGCGTGGTAGGCCATGGCGTAACCGTCACCGGCGTTGGTCGGATTCTCGTACGTCCCGTACAGGTAGCCGGAGGCTGGCAGCCCCAGCCGCCCGGCCGCACCGGTCGCAAGAATCACCGCACCCGCGCGGACGGTCACGAACGCGCCGGTGCGCGTGTTGAATCCCACCGCGCCCACCGCGCGCCCCTGCGCCGTCAGCACCCGCACCGGCATCATCCGGTTCTCGATACGGATCCGCTCCCGCATCTCACGACGCCGCAACTGCCGGTACAGGACCTTCTTGACATCCTTGCCTTCCGGCATCGGCAGTACGTACGAACCGGAGCGATGCACCTGGCGGACCGCGTACGCGCCATGCTCGTCCTTCTCGAACTTGACCCCGTACGACTCCAGGCGCTGGACCATGGCAAAACCACGCGTCGCCGTCTGCCGGACCGTGGACTGGTCGACGATCCCGTCGTTGGCACGGGTGATCTCGGCGACGTAGTCGTCGGGCTCGGCACGCCCCGGGACGACCGCGTTGTTGACTCCGTCCATCCCCATGGCGAGCGCCCCGGAGTGCCGGACGTGGGCCTTCTCCAGGAGCAGCACGTTCGCACCACGCTCCGCGGCGGTCAGGGCGGCCATGGTGCCGGCGGTACCACCGCCGACCACGAGAACGTCACAGGTCAGTTCCTCGGCGTCGGTGACGGCGGGAATCTCCAGGGGGGCGGGCGCGGGAGCGTTCACGGCAGTGGTCACCGGGATGCCTTTCAGATGCCGAGCGAGGAGAGGACGGCGCGGCGCAGGGCCACGCGGGCCGGGTCGTCCAGGGCGCCCCGGTCACGGGGACGCGGAACGTCACATACGGAGGCCACACGGCCGGCGGCGAGCAGGACGACCCGGTCGCCGAGGAAGAGCGCCTCGTCCACGTCATGGGTGACGAAGACGACGGTCGCACCCGTCCCGCCCCACACCTCCACCAGCAGGTCCTGCATGCCGGAACGGGTCTGGGCGTCGAGCGCCCCGAACGGCTCGTCCATGAGCACGGCCCGGGGCGAACCCGCCAGGGCCCGCGCCAGCTGCGCCCGCTGGCGCTGCCCACCGGACACCCGGTGCGGCAACTGCCCCGCCTGCGCGGCCAGCCCGACCCGGCCCAGCCAGGCATCGGCCTGCGAACGACGCCCGGCACGCCCGACTCCCTTGATGGCGAGCGGCAGTTCGACATTGCCCCGCAACGTGCGCCAGGGCAGCAGCGCGTCCTCCTGGAAGACCAGCGCCCGATCGGCCGACGGCCCCGTCAACGGTTCGCCGTCCTGCTCGACCGTCCCGGCCAGCGGGGACAGCAGCCCGGCGAACGTCCGCAGCAGCGTCGACTTGCCGCATCCCGACGGGCCCACGACGGTGAGGATCTCGCCGGGACGCACATCCAGTTCGACACCGTGCAACACCGCCACGTCCGGACGGCCGAGCACGGCCCCACCCAGGGTGAGCCGGGCCCCTCGCGCGAGCGCCGGAGCGGCCACCTCAGACGAAGTGCTCATCACGCGCCTCCTGGTCGGTGTCACTGCGGCCCTGCTGCTGGGCATCGGTCTGCTTCTTGGACTCGTCGTCGGCCGCCACTGCGACCGGGGTGGCGACGGCGGCCACCGGAGTGCGGGGCCGGCCGCCGGGGACGTACGACGTGCGGGGCAGCCAGCGGGTCAGGCGCCGGCCGAGGAGCTCGACAGCCGTGGAGGTGACCCAGCCGAGCACACCGATGGTGACCATCCCGACGAACACACCCGGGTAGTTGACGATCGTGTAGTCCTGCCAGGTGCGGTAGCCGACACCGTACTGACCGGAGATCATCTCGGCGGAGATCACACAGATCCACGAGACACCGATACCGACCGACAGCCCACCGAAAATGCCGGGCAGCGCACCCGGCAGCACGACCGAACCCAGGATCCGCCACCGGCCACCGCCCATGGTGCGCACCGCCTCCTCCCACACGGGGGTGAGGGCGCGCACCGCGTGCCGGGTGGAGACCAGGACCGGGAAGAAGGCGGCGGTGCAGGTGATGAAGACGATGCCCTGCTCATTGGAGGGAAAGAGCAGAATCGCGACAGGCACGAGAGCGATCGCCGGGATCGGGCGGATCACCTCCAGGACCGGGCCGAGCAGGTCCTCGGCGAGGCGCGAGCGGGCCACGAGCACGCCCGTCGCCACACCCAGGACAGCGGCCAGCAGGAAACCGGCGAGGATCCGGGTGAGGCTGTCGGTCAGGTCCGTCCAGTAGTCGCCGCCGGAGATCCGGTCGGCGAAGGCATGAGCGATGTCGGTGACCGTCGGGAACTGCGAGAAACGCAGCCATAGGTCGACCTTGAGGCTGGTCAGCAACTGCCACAACCCGAGGGCGGCGGCCAGCGACGCCACCCGCAGGACATACCTGCTCACGAGGCCCGCCGCAGCGCGTCGGCGTAGCTGACGACCTCGGCACCGCCGTGTGCGTCGACGTACGCTTGCGCGGTCGCCCGGGTCACGAACGGCAGCACCTGGTCACCGTCGGCCACCCACACCGCCTTGTCAGCGAACCAGAGCGTTCCGGTGGTTGCGTCGGGGACGTACGCGGCGCGAATGCCGTCACTGTGCTCGGCGACGTACCCGAGCAACTCCTTGGGGGAGTTGAAGCTGGTCGTCTTCTCGCTTCCCTTTGGCCACACCTCGCTCGCGGACGCCGCCGGCGTGGCGGCGAGCCGCTTGGCGTAGTCGTAGCTGCCCAGGGCCTTCTTCACGTACTGGTCGTCGACGAACGAGTCCACATCCACGTCACCGGTCAGCTCGGCGGCCTTGAGCACCGACACGTCCTGCTTCAGCGCGGAGACGAGCGCGGGCTTGACGGCGGGGTCGAACGTGGCGATGCCGTGCGCGCCGTTGTAGAGGTAGACGACCTCGGCGGGCAGATCGGTCGCATCGGCGATTTTCTCGGCTGCGGCCACCGGATGGGCGTTGAGGTAGTCGGTGGCCTCCGCCTGAGCCTTGAGGAAGGCCTCCAGGACGGCGGGTCGCTGCTTCGCGAAGTCCTCGCGGGCGGTGACGCCGTGGAAGGTGGGGAGGTTCAGCTGGGCGCCGTCGTACAGTGCCTTCGCCTTGTCCTGGTAGGCGAGCAATCCCGGCCAGGCCACGAACTGCGACAGCGCGTCCACGCTGCCCGCCGTCAGGGCCGAAGCGCCCACCGCGGGCTGCTGGTTGAGTTTGGAGATCCCCTTGTCCGGGTCGATGCCGGCGCGTTGGAGGGCGCGGACCAGGGTGCCGTCGGCGGCGGAGCCGATGCTCGTCGAGACCTTCTTGCCCTTCAGGTCCGTCAGCGAGGTGAGCTTGGAGTCGGGTCCGGTGACCACGGTGTTGAGGCCGCCGCGCAGGTTGTAGCCGGTGACGGAGACCAGACGCGTGGGCTGGCCGAGCTGTTTGCCGCGGGCCGCGTTGAGCAGCAGTGGGAAGTCGCCCATCGAGCCGATGTCGATCTTCCCAGCGGTCATCTGCGCCGTGATCGGTGCGCCTGTGGCGTAGTCCTGCCAGTCGACCTTGTAGGTGTGGCCGTCGTGGAGGGTGTTGAGCTGCTGCTCGAAGTAGCTGAGAGAACGCAGCAGGGTGCCCGCTGTGACGGTGTTGATGGTCTTGGACTGGTAGCCGACGGTGACGGTGACCGTCTTGCTGTCACCCGCCACGGCGCTGCCGCCGCAGGCGGACAAGGGCAGCAGAAGGAGGGCTGCGGATGCGGCGATCGCTGTGCGTTTCATGGGAGTTGTGGGCCTCTCACCGGAGCAGATAGGGCATGTTGACCGTCACGGCTCCGGTGGGGCAGCGGGCCGCGCACGGGCCGCAGTACCAGCACTCGTCGACGTGCATGTAGGCCTTGCCGTTGCTCTCGTCGATGGCGAGGGAGTCCAGCGGGCACATGTCCACGCAGAGCGTGCAGCCGTCGATGCACTTCGACTGGTCGATGGTCACGGGCACGTCGGCCCGCTGGGGCGCCAAAGGCATGGCTGTCTCCAGGAAACGGGTCAAGCGGAAGGGGTCAGAGGGAGCGGCGCAGGAGGCCGCTCATGGTGATGCGGTCGCCGCGGAAGCGGATGAACTCCAGGTCGACGGGCCGGCCGTCGGCGAGGTGCGTGAGCCGTTCCAGCATCAGGACGGCCGCTCCGCGGGGGGCCTGGAGTACGGCGGCGGAGTGTGCGTCCGCGTTCACCGCCTCCAGGGTGATCTCGGCGTGGCCCAGGGGCCGGCCGGTGATCGACTCCAGGAGCCTGAAGACGTCGTTGTTCTCCAGGTCGGCGCCGAGGAGCGCGGTACCGATGTCGAGGGGGATGTAGGTGAGGTCGAGGGAGAGCGGGAGGCCGTTGAGTCGACGCAGGCGTTCGATGTAGAGGACGTCCGCGCCGGGCGGGACGCGGAGGCGTTCGGCGACGGGGGCGGGTGCCGGGGCGGGGCCCATGGTGCGGACCTCGTTGGTGACCCGGCCGTGTTCGCGGAGGGTTTCCGCGAGGCCCATCAGACGGTCGAGCCCGTGCGGGTATTTCCGGGCGACGACCACGGTGCCCACGCCGGGGAGGCGGTCCACCAGGCCTTCCGCCCGCAGCAGGTCCAGGGCTTGGCGGACGGTGTTGCGGGTGGCGCTGTAGTCGGTGGCGAGAGTGGTCTCGTGCGGGAGGCTGCCGTCCGGGAAGGCGCCGGCGAGGATCTGGTGGCGCAGAAGGTCGGCGAGCTGCCGGGCCTGGTCCGCACGCAGCCGGCGACGCGTCCGGTGGGCGGCCACCGTGGTGGCGGCGCCCTGACCGGCGTGGTCTCGGATGCGGTCGGTGGCTGGCATGGCTCGAACCATACCTACGAGGTAGGGAATGGGGTGTTGCCGGATTGTTGCGCCACCTGAGAGCTCATCGAGCCCGCCGCTGACCTGGCAATTTGGGGTGGCGCGAGGAAGATCTGCCACCAGGGTGCGGGTCCGTTCACTCGCGCACCCTGGGGCCGTCGCGAAGGCAGATCTTGAACACGGGCGACGAGGACCGCCCCTCCGTCAGACGGTCAAGCCTGGACCATCGTGCGGGCCTGCTCGATCCACCCCGTCACGGCTTTGGCGCCGCAGCTCTCGGCGACCGCTTGCGCCTCGTCGAGGTGGTGGAGCGCGACCGCTCCGTTCCCCGTCTCGGCCGCGAGGTAGGCCAGTGCCACCAGGCCGGCCGCTTCCCCGGGCCTGAATCCGATCGCCCGGCGCAGCGACACCGATTCGGTCAACCGTTCACGGGCCTGGTCGAGGTCGCCCGCGTCCCTGTCGGCGAAGCCGAGGTGGCGTATCGCGTAGGACATCGTCATCCGGTCGTCGACGGATTTCGCCAGTGCGTACGACTGCTCGAAGTACGGTCTGCCGGTCGCGCCGTCGCCCTTCACCACCTGGTGCCAGCAGCCGATCCAGAACAACGCGTCCGCCTCACCCGACGCGTCCCTCAGCCGCCGGTACAGCTCGGCCGCCCGCTCGAACAGCACCAACTCCTGGGTGTTCTCCTCGCGGTCGTTCAGGAAACGCACATGCAGGACCTTGCCCCGCGCCATGGAGAGCGGCGCCTCGACAGCGTCCAGTACGTCGTCGGACCGGTCCAACGCGGACGTGTCGCCGACGAACATCGCCGCTTCGAAAAGCTCTCCGGCGTGCGTTACCCAATCCTGCCCTGGTATGTCCTGCATATCCTGCCCCTCCCCGTCGGCCGATGGCAGTGCCGAGGCTATCTGCGCGCCCTTGGCGGCAGGCGGGGGATTGCGCGGGTGGCTGAAGCTCGCCCACGGCCTGCACGTACGTCGTCCCTTGCGCTGCGAGGCCTTCGCCGGACTTCCGGGGAACGACAGGTTCCCTACCCGAGCGCCGTCAGCCCCGGTGCGAACGTGATCAGCAGCGGCAGCAGGGGTACCAGCCCGGCCACCGTCGTCGTCAGGGCCCGCTGGCGGCGCAGCAGCCGGGGTGGTGGTTCCAGGAGCCGGTCGACCCGCTCGCCGAGCAGCCGGCGGCTGGACGCACAGGACAGGACCCCGCGGTGCTGGTTCAGTTCGATCAGGGCCAGGGCCGTCGTGAGGTGGCCGCAGCGGCGGGATGCCGCGTCGTCTGCGGCGAGTTCGACGAGCCGGTGGGTCTGGTCGCAGAAGTGGGAGAACAGCGGCACGCGCGGGAAGCCCGTGGCCAGCGCGCTGGACAGGTGGAGCAGCCAGTTGTGGTGGGCGCGGGCGTGGCCCCGCTCGTGGGTGAGTACCGCGTCGAGCTGGTGGTCGGTGAGGCGGTGCAGTGCCCCGGTCGTCACGACCAGCTGCGGTGGATGCCCGGGCATCCACCAGGCGTCCGGGTATTCGTCCTCCAGCACCAGCATCGGCCCGCGTGCTGCCGGCAGCCCCGCCGGCAGTTCCGGTGCCCGTTCGCGCAGGTGTGCGCGAGTCTGGTCGCGGTGCCGCCGGGCCTCGACCAGTTCGCGGGCGAGCATCGCCGTCGTCCACGCGGCCCCGCACGCGAGGAGCACCGTGAGGACGACCGCCCACAGGGGCGCGACGGACAGGTCGTACGCCGCGGTGACCGCCGGTGGCGCCGGCGCGAACACCCGGTCGCGCACGGTGTGGAAGACGGCCGCCGCGCCCAGGACGAGCGCGGCCAGGCAGCACATCAGCACGGTGGCGACCAGGCACTGCCACACCCACAGCGCGACCACCGGCTCCCGCTCGGGCCACAGGGACTGCACCAGCGCACGCGGCGCGGGTACCGCGGCCGTCAGGGCGACGACGCTCAGCAGGAGCAGGCAGACGGTCATGCCGAGGCTCCGTTTCCCGATCGGAGAGGTGTGCGGGCGCGGGTCGTGCGGGGTGATGCGCCGTTGCGCGACAGGGTGCGTACGCCGGCGCATCACGTGAAGCGTGCGCCGTCGCCTCGCATGGTGCGCGTGCGGGCGCATCGCATGGTGCGTGTCCCGTCAGTATGACGGGACGGAGCGCCCAGAGTCAGGTGCCGACGAGGATCCGGGTGACCTCCTTGCCGAACTCCGGCGGACAGCGCGCTCTGCCCCTCCGCGCGCGGCCCGGCCCGGCCGCCCCTCACCCCGCCACGATCCGCCCGCTGACCTCGCCGAGTCCCACCCGGCTCCCGCCCGGCCCCGGCGCCCACGCGGACAGCGTCACCACATCACCGTCCTCCAGGTACGCCCGCTTGCCGTCCGTGAGTTCTAGCGGGTCCCGCCCGTTCCAGGTGAGCTCCAGCAGCGATCCGCGCTCCGCGGGTTCCGTACCGCTCACCGTGCCGGAGCCGTACAGGTCGCCGGTACGCAGTGAGGCGCCGTTGACGGTCAGGTGGGCGAGCTGCTGGGCGGCGGTCCAGTACATGGTGGAGAACGGCGGCTCGGACACCACCTGACCGTTGATCGCGATCGACATCCGCAGGTCGTAACCCGCGGGCTCCTCGGCTGAGTCGTCGAGGTACGGCAGCAGCGGATGCGTCCGCCGCGGCGGGGTGACCCGTGCGTCCTCCAGCGCGTCCAGCGGGGTGATCCACGCAGAGACCGAGGTGGCGAACGACTTGCCGAGGAACGGGCCGAGCGGGACGTACTCCCAGGCCTGGATGTCGCGCGCCGACCAGTCGTTCAGGAGCGTGAGCCCGAACACGTGCTCCCGGAAGTCGCCCAGCGCCACCGGCCGCCCCTGCTCCGACGGCGTGCCGACGACGAAGCCGACCTCGGCTTCGATGTCCAGCCGGACCGACGGGCCGAACACCGGCGCCTCCGAGGGGTCCGAAGACGTCTTCCGCTGGCCAGAGGGCCTTACGACGTCCGTCCCCGATACCACGACCGTGCCCGCGCGGCCGTGGTAACCGATCGGCAGGTGCTTCCAGTTGGGGGTGAGCGGTTCGGCGGCGTCGGGGCGGAAGATGCGGCCGGCGTTCCGGGCGTGGTTCTCCGAGGCGTAGAAGTCGACGTAGTCGGCGACCTCGAAGGGCAGGTGCAGGGTCACCGCGTCCAGTGGGTGGAAGAGGGGTTCGAGTACCTCGCGGTGTGCGGGCACGGTCGCCCAGGCGGTCAGGGCGCGTCGTACGTCCGACCAGGTGGTGCGGCCCGCGGCCAGCAGCGGGTTGAGGGTCGGGCGGGCCAGCAGCGAGGCGTACGGGGAGCCGAGCGCGAGAGCGGCGGCACCGGCGTCGAGGACGTGGTCGCCGAGGCGGACGCCGACCCTCCGTTCCGTGCTCTCGGGAGTCGAGAACACGCCATACGGGAGATTGTGCGGGCCGAAGGGGTCACCCTCGGGGACCTCGAAGGGGGGCAAGGGGGGCATGGGGTGGCTGCCTCGCTCTCATCCGTGCCGCGCCGGGCCGACTATGTGGTGACGTCGCTCTGATGTTGCGCGGCATTCCATGTGGTCGCGCCACACGTTACGGGTGAGTTGGCTGTCGTGGCAGTGTCTAAAGAGTTCGCAATGTCCGAATAGGCCTTGTCGGAGGGGTCAATTCCGGCTTAGCGTCCTTTGGGGGACACGGACGGGGTGGGTCCGGTCCGTAGGGGGGACACGTGGGGGGACCCGTGGCCAGGAATGCCGTCAGCATGCCGTTCGACGCGGATCGCGACGTGCCGGGCCTGATCGTCAAGTTCGGCGACTATCCGCTGCACCACGGCGGGGTCGGCGCGATTCGCAGTCTGGGCCGCCTGGGCGTTCCCATGTACGCGATCACGGAGGATGCCTACACGCCGGCGGCCTCCTCCCGTTATCTCAAACGGGCGTTCGTATGGCCGACAACAGGCGCCGAGGAACCGGATCATCTGGTCGAGGGACTGCTGCGCATCGGTCGGCGCATCGGCCGTCCGACCGTGCTGGTCCCCACCGACGAGGAGGCCGCCGTCCTGATCGCCGAGCACCAGGACGCGCTCGGCGACCGTTTCCTCTTCCCGCGCGTGGAGGCCGCACTGCCGCGTCGGCTCGCCAGCAAGCAGGGGCTGCACGAACTCTGTGTGGAACACGGCATCCCCAGTCCGGCGGCCGCCTTCCCGCAGTCGTACGACGAGATCGTCGACTTCGCCGAGAAGGCCCGCTTCCCGATCGTCGCGAAGAACCGCGAGGCGTTCGTGCGGCGCAGTCAACCCGCCGTCAATGGCACGACGAAGATCGCCACTCGCGAGGGACTGCTCACTCTCGCGCGTGACTGGGGCACCCATCCGGGTGTCATCCTCCAGGAGTACCTCCCGAGGGAGGACGCCGAGGACTGGATCGTGCACGCCTACTTCGACGCCGACTCGAACCCGCGCGCCCTGTTCACCGGCGTCAAGGTGCGCTCGTGGCCGCCGCACGCGGGCATGACCGCGAACGCGTACGTCGTCGACAACCCGGAACTCGCCGACCTCGCCGCGCGCTTCATCAAAGAGATCGGCTTCAGCGGCATCATCGACCTCGACCTGCGTTTCGACCGCCGTGACGGGCAGTACAAGCTGCTCGACTTCAACCCGCGCATGGGCGCCCAGTTCCGGCTCTTCGAGAGCGAGTCGGGGGTGGACGTGGTCCGTGCCATGCACCTGGATCTGACCGGGCGCCGCGTTCCGGAGGGGGAACAGCGCGCCGGCCACCGGTACGTCGTGGAGAACATCGACCTGCCCGCCCTCCTCGCCTACCGCCGCAGCGGCTATACGACGCCGCACGCACCCGAGCGGCCGAGCGGGACCGAGCTGGCCTGGCTCGCGGGTGACGACCCGCTGCCGTTCGTCACGATGCTCGCCCGCTTCGTGCGTCCGGGCGCGAAGCACCTCTATCAGCTGTGGCGCACCAACCGCCGCGGTTCCAGCACCTCCACGAAGTAGGCACCACGTTCCTGGGGAGGGACTTCGTGATCCAACCGGTAGCAGTCATAGGTGCCGGGCCTTTCGGCCTGTCCACCGCCGCCCATCTGCGGGCGCGCGGCATCCCCGTCCGGGTCTTCGGCGACCCCATGGTCAGCTGGCGCGACCACATGCCCGAGGGCATGCTCCTGAAGTCGACGCCCGCCGCCTCCAACCTCGACTGCCCGCAGCGCGGGCACACCCTCGCCGACTACTGCGACGCGGCGGGCCTGCGCAGGCTGGTGACCGACGAGGACATCATCCCGGTGGAGACCTTCATCGGCTACGGCGAGTGGTTCCAGCAGCAGCTGGTGCCCGAGCTGGAGCGGGTCCGGGTGGTGTCTGTGGACCGCGACAAGGCGGCCGGGTTCGAACTCAAGCTGGACTCGGGGGAGTTGTTCACGGCACGCGCGGTCGTCGTCGCCACCGGCCTGTCGGGGCTCGCCCACCTTCCCGCGGAGCTCGCGGGAGCGGCGGCGGACGGCCCCGCGGGGCCCGTCTCGCACAGCTCCCAGCACCATGACCTGACCCGGTTCTCCGGGAAGGAACTGATCGTCGTCGGGGCCGGGCAGTCCGCGCTGGAGACAGCGGCTCTCGCGGCCGAGGCGGGCGCCCAGGTGCGGGTGGTCTCACGTGGACGCGGCAAGGTCGCCTTCGGTGCCCCGCCCTGGGACCAGCCCCGGCTGCGCCCGGAGTCCCCGTTCGGCCGGGCCTGGTCGCTGTGGGCGCTCAGCTACTACCCGCACCCCTACCGCTACCTCCCCGCGCAAACCCGCCACTACCTGGTCCGCCGGGTGCTCGGCCCGCTCGGCGCCTGGTGGCTGCGCGACCGCTTCGAGGGCAAGGTCCAGGTCCACGAGGTCGCCGGCGTGAGCGGCGCCGACACCTCCGACGGCGCCCCCGTCCTCACCGTCCGCACCCACGACGGACGCACCGACCGGCTCGCCGCCGACCACGTCGTCGCCGCCACCGGCTACCGCGTGGACACCGCGGCGATGGACTTCCTCGGCCCCGAGCTGCGCACCCGCATCGCGGTCAGCCGCGGCGCCCCGAAACTCGGCGCCGGATACGTCTCCTCCGTGCCCGGCCTGTACTTCACCGGCCTGCCCTCGGCGGCGTCGTACGGACCGGTGATGCGGTTCGTGTGCGGTACGGAGTTCGCCTCGCCGCGTCTGGCCAAACACCTGGCCGCCGCCCACGCCTGACACCCACCCGGGGGCCGGGCCACCACCCACCCCGAGACAAGGCCGCCACCCACCCCGGGGCTGGGCCACCACCCGACCCACCTCCGGAGCCGGACCGCCATCCACTCCCGGGGCCGGACCGCCACCCGCCCCGGGGCTACGCTTCCTCGGCCGCCCGCTGCCAGGCCAGGAACTCCTCGATCAGCTCGGACGGGTTGGCCGCCTGTGTGGCCTCGACCTCCCAGCCCGGGCAGTACATGTCGAAGACCACCACCGGCAGCGGATGCCCGAGTACCTTCTCGATGCGGCCCCCGGCATGCAGATCCTGGGCCAGCCGTATGCACGCGTCGGCGAAGTGCAGCCCCAACAGGTCACGCTTCGCGTCCAGTTCGGCGTCGTCGCCGTCCCCGTCGAACCAGAGTCCGAGCCGTCGGACCTCTTCGGCGTACAGCGCGCCGCCGACCGGGTCCTCGGGACAGTTGCCGAGCATCTCGAAGCCGTCGAGGAGCCAGCACGCGTAGTTCCAGCGCGCCTCGCCCGGGTCCGCCTCGTTCCGTTCGGCCTCGTACTGGCTCTCGGTGTTGTAGCCGATCGCCACGTACGGTCTGCGATCGTCGTGCTCGACACGCCAGATGCGGAACGACAGCGCGTAGATCTCCGGCCGCAGCTCCCGCGGGAACCGCTCCAGCACCCCGGTCGCCGCCTCCAGCAGATGCTCCCGGAAGTCTCCCGGTCCGTCCGTCGCCACGCCCGCCCCCCGTCCCATCGGTGCAGTCAACCCACCGCCAACGTAACGCGCCCCACTGACAACGCCCCATCACGGCGACGGCGGGCGCCACTTGAGGCCGAAACGCACAGTGAGTCTCAGGGGCGTGCTGTCCGTATTCTCTGATCATGGTCGCACCCACCCCGTACGCACTGATCGCCACCGACCTGGACGGCACGCTGCTGCGCGCCGACGACACCCTGTCGGAGCGGACGCTCGCCGCGCTCGCGCGGGCCGGCCGGGCCGGCGCCCGGCATCTCGTGGTGACCGGCCGCCCCGCGCCGAGAGTGCGCCCCCTCCTGGACGACCTCGGCTGCACGGGACTCGCGGTCTGCGGCCAGGGCGCGCAGGTGTACGACGCCGGCGCGGACCGGCTGCTGTGGTCGGTCACCCTGGACCGGGAACTGGCGGAGACCGCCCTCGGCAAGATCGAGGCCGAGGTCGGGCAGGTGTACGCGGCGGTCGACCAGGACGGCGTGGACGGGCTCACGCTCATCGAGCCGGGCTACCTGATGCCCCACCCCACGCTGCCCGCGCTGCGCGTCGGCCGGCGCGACGACCTGTGGTGCGCGCCCATCAGCAAGGTGCTGCTGCGCCACCACACCCTGTCCGACGACGAACTGGCGGCGACCGCGCGCGCGGTGGTGGGATCGCTGGCGACGGTCACCATGTCGGGGCCGGGAACCGTCGAGCTCCAGCCGTGCGGGGTGACCAAGGCGACCGGCCTGGCGCTGGCCGCCGACCACCTGGGACTGAGCTCCGGACAGGTCGTCGCCTTCGGGGACATGCCCAACGACATCCCCATGTTCGACTGGGCGTCCTATGGGGTGGCCATGGCCAACGCCCATCCCGAACTCAAGACGGTGGCCGACGAGATCACCCTGTCGAACGAGGACGACGGCATCGCCGTCGTCCTCGAGAGACTCTTCAGCTGACGGCGCCGGTCAGTACGCGCCGTGCACGTTGTCCATCGAGCCGTACCGCGCGGCGGCGTAGTTGCAGGCGGCGGTGATGTTCGCGACCGGGTCGTAGATGTCGAACGACGTCCCGTCCACGTGGTAGGTCTTGAACGTCGGGTCGATCACCTGGAGCAGGCCCTTGGAGGGGATGCCGGCGGCCGCGTTGGAGTCCCAGAGGTTGATGGCCTGCGGATTGCCGGAGGACTCACGCATCACGTTGCGGTAGATGCCGTTGTAGCTGCCCGGGATGTGCTTCTCGGCCATGATCGCGAGCGACTCGCGGATCCAGCCGTCGAGGTTGTTCGGGTACCCGGCGAGCGTCGTCGAGGCCGTCGAGGTGGTGGAGGTGGCGGCGGAAGCGGCCGTCGCCCCGATGAGCGGGAGGGCGAGCACGGCGGCGCCGGTGCCGGCGATGGCGAGCGTGCGGATGACGCGGTTACGGCGGGGACAGCGGTGCCGAGCGGCAGCAGACATGGCGTGGTTCCTCTCCGTCGCCTGCGAGGTGAGCTGTCGGGTTCGGGCCCGGGGAGTGCCCGGCCGCTCCGCCCTGAGGCGAGACGACTTAACCCCTAGCCGTTCCGGTACGACGTCCGTCGGTGACGTCGGTCGCCCGGTCCGGCGACTTACCTGGTTTCCCCGCTCCTGCCGTGCGAATGGACTCGTCGATGGGTCACGACGGGCGGCGGCAGGATTCGGCGTCCGCCCGGCGAGCGGGAACGTATGCGAGAGCACATGTCCGGAACAAGTACCTGATTCACACAACACACCGATTGACCTTGATCTGAGTCGTATGGGCCGCTTGATCCTTTGCGGCTGCCAAGTCTCAACTCGCCCACAGGAAAAGGAGAGAAAGGTTCGCCTTACCACCCCTGTGGCACTCAGGGCCACGTGACCTACTTCACGAAACGGCAATTACGGCGAATCGGACAAGACGGATTCATGGAATCCGTTTTTCCGGGCATCGGCGGAAAAGTTCCTCGCCGCCATTCCTATGGATTGCCCTGATGGGGATGGATGAAGTGGCCCGCGTCACAGGTAACTCGCGAGATTGTCCGAATTGCCTAATTCGATGGAATTCCGGCTCGGCGGGGGTGAACCGATGGGGTCCGACCAGGTGTGGTCGGCAGCGGGTTCTGTGCATCCGGTTCATCCGGTTGGGTGCCCCCCTGGTGTGCCTTCGGGAACTCCGTACGGTCCTGCTACGCGCGCGTGCCGCGCTGATCGCGCGCGCCGGGGAGGTGGGCGCCCGGCAGCTTCGGCCGCTCGGGCACCTCGGAGGCCGTCGGGCGGCCCAAGGTCCAGGAGGCCGCCAGGAGTTCGCATGTGACGGGCGTACGTGATTCCGGTCACGCCTTAGGGGGAGGTGGCGGGCTCATCGACCCGGCGGCGGGCAGGAAGGCCGTCCACGCGCGCGTGTCCACCGTGAGGGCGGAACCTCCGCCGTACCGCGCGTCGTTGTCATGGTGGCCGTCCGTGGAGCGGGCCACGGCGACCGCCTTGAGCGGCTCGGGCGCGAGGGCCGCCGTCCGGAGGAAGATGCAGCCGTCCCAGGAGGCGCCGGCCGTGCCGACGCTCGCGTTTGCACCGGGGCCGCACTGTCGGCCGTTCGACGGTCGCGGGTCCGCCCTGCAGGCCGGTCGGTACGTGCCCGTGGCGCATGGAGCCGCGGGTGGGGGGGGCGAGGGCGAGCTGCGCGCATGGGCGGGCTCGTCCGCCGGTGCACGCCACGCGCGTGTGCGCGTGGAGACGCGTGGAGGCGACGTTCCGAAGGCGAAGGGCGTGCGGAGGTCCTCGTGCGTGATCACGTAGGGGATGAGGGTGAGGATGGCGGTATGGGCGTGGATCGGCGCGGTGTGCCTCCGTCGGCTTTGACGGGCGGCGGAGGGGGTACCTCCGGGCAGGTGATGTCGGACGGAGAGGGTGCGACCGTCCGTGGCCGGTGGTCTGCCGGACGGTACGGCGTCGGACGGGGTGACGGCGCTGGTCCGGGACGCGGTTCACGCCTCGGTCGGGGACACGGCTTACACCCCGGTTCGGGACAACTGTCGGTACTTCCTGTTAAGTCATTGGATGTCAGGTCGTATCGGCTGATCAAAAACATACCGGTCGTGATCCGATAGCGCCCGGGGTGTAACGGTGGGCGCCCTCGGTGATCGAAACCTGACCGGATACGCTGACTTGAGTGATGGCAGCGACCTATCGACAAACCGTGTAATCGCCAGTGGACACCAGCAGACAGGAGACCCCTCGTGACCGTCGGGCCGTTCGGGCTGAGCGTGCGGGACCAGGCTCTGGAAGCCGATGTCCAGGCCGGATTGACGGCTGTCGAGGAGGGCTTGCTAGAAGCCACCAAAAGTGAGGTCCCGTTCATCACCGAAGCCGCGCAGCACCTCGTGCGGGCCGGCGGGAAGCGGTTCCGGCCGCTGCTGGTGATGCTGGCCGCGCAGTTCGGTGACCCGTACGCGCCGGGTGTCGTGCCATCGGCCGTGGTCGTCGAGCTGACCCACCTCGCCACGCTGTACCACGACGACGTCATGGACGAGGCGGCCGTGCGGCGCGGGGTCGACAGCGCCAACACCCGCTGGGGCAACTCGGTCGCCGTCCTCACCGGCGACTTCCTCTTCGCCCGCGCCTCGCAGATCCTCGCCGACCTCGGACCCGAGGCGGTGCGCGTCCAGGCCCTCGCGTTCGAACGGTTGGTGACGGGCCAGATCCTGGAGACGGCGGGTCCCTCGGACGGGCGTGACCCGGTCGACCACTACCTCGACGTGCTCGGCGGCAAGACCGGCTCGCTGGTCGCGGTCTCCTGCCGCTTCGGTGCGATGATGTCCGGCGCCGACGAGACGGTCGTGGACGTCCTCACCCAGTACGGCGAACGCCTCGGTGTCGCCTTCCAGCTCGCCGACGACGTCCTGGACATCGCCTCCGACTCCCACGAGTCCGGCAAGACCCCGGGGACCGACCTCCGCGAGGGCATCCCCACGCTTCCGGTGCTCCGGCTGCGGGAGCGGGCGGCGCGGCTGGGGATGGCCGAGGACATCGCGCTGTGCGAGCTGCTGGACTCCGACCTCACGGACGACGCGCGGCACGCGGAGGCCCTGACAGCCCTGCGGGCGCATCCGGCGCTGGAGCAGGCGCGCCGGGACACGGTCCGGTACGCGGAGGAGGCCCGGGCCGCACTGGCGCCGCTGACCGAATGCGACGCGAAGGTGACGCTCCTGGAGCTGTGCGACGCGGTGGTGCACCGGGCGGGATAGCCCCCGGCCGGTTCTGCCGACCCGGTTCCCCCGAGAGGCCGAGCCCGCGGGGCCAATCGTCGTGATGCACGTCACACTGCTGGACTGAGTCCAATCTAGGATCTGTTCCGTACCCCTCCCCAGAAGCCGACGCAGGGGGCGTCGGCTGACACAGGGGGGAGAAAACGGAATCATGGTCATCAACGCAACGCGTCGCAAGAGCCTTGTCGCCGCAGCCATCACCGTGACCGCTCTCGGCGGTGCCGCCGTCCCGGCATCCGCCGTCACCAGCCACAGCCCGGCCCGGCTCGGCTCCGTCGGCCACAGCTCCACCGGCTCCAGCCGCTCCGTCGTCCTCGTCGCCAGTCTGCGCGGCGCCAACGAGGTACCCGTCGCCGGTGGGCCCGCCGTCGGGGACAAGGACGGCGTGGCGCTGGAGTTCATCCAGGTCAAGGGGGACAAGGTGACCGTCGCCGTGACCTGGCGCGGCACCGGCAGGCCGACCGACCTGCACATCCACCAGGGCGCCAAGGGCGCCAACGGCGGGGTGAAGATCGACTTCGGGAAGCTGCTGAAGAAGGCCAAGGGCCACAGCGTCACCGGCAGTGTCAAGGTCACCGACAAGGCCCTGCTCAAGCAGCTCACCACCGACCCCGGCGCCTTCTACGCCAACCTGCACACCGCCCAGTTCCCGGGCGGGGCGATTCGCGGCCAGCTGCACGCCGTCACCACCGTCACCGACCTCAAGGGCGGCGGCCTCCAGGCCTCCGTCATCACCGGCAAGCAGATCTACGAGTGCAAGGCGGCCGACGGCGGCGGCTATGCCTTCGCCCAGCGTGACGTCAGCGCCAAGCTCGGCGGCGGCATCCGGCACTCCTTCGTCGCACCCGGCTCCGGCACCCCGCAGTGGGTCGCCCCCGACGGCAGCGCGGTCACCGGGACCGTCCTGACCAAGACGCCGAACGGCGACGGCAACATCCCCGAGCTGGATCTCACGACCACCCGGTCGGGCAAGAAGCACGGCCTGCTCGCGCACACCGGCGAGATCCTGCGCCTGAACACCGTCGGCGGCGTGGCCCCGGCCGGCTCCTGCACCCCGGGTGCCGTCGTCGGCGTCCCCTACCGGGCCGACTACGTGTTCATTCAGTGACACTGAGTGAACATGGCACGTGACAGCAGGACAGGAGGCGCCTTCGCCGCACGACCCCTACGGGTCGGGGGAGGCGCCTCCACCCTTGTGTCATACCGCAGGCGTACACGGAGTTGGCTCCCGGGTCTGACGCTTGAGAGGCCCCGATTTGGTGAGATGGAAACCACGGAAATCACCACCGCTCACCGATTCGGGTGAGAATGGCGGCTCAGGGTGGGAACACGTGCGAGCACAGCCGCCGCCGACGACGGAGGTAAGGCACACATGGCACCGTACGAAACCGAGGACAGCACGGGGGCCGCGCAGGCCGACGACGAGCTGCGCGCCGAGCGGCGGCGCAAGGCCGCGCGATACGTCGTCCCGGTCGCGGTCATGGGGGTGGCCGCGGCCACGATCGGGCTGGTTCCGGCGCTCGCCGACTCCGGCGACCCCGACCTGCCGAAGATCACCGCTCAGCAACTCATCGACAAGATCGCCAAGTCAGACGTGCAGCAGCTGTCCGGCACGGTGAAGATCAGCACCGACCTGGGCCTGCCCGACCTCGGCGGTCTGGAGAGCGGCCTGATGTCCGGCGCGGCCCAGGGCGGCGACGGCTCGTCCGCCGACCCGTCGACCAAGCTCACCGAGCTGGCCTCCGGCACGCACACGCTGCGCGTGGCCGCCGACGGCCCCGAGAAGCAGAAGGTGTCGCTGCTGGAGAGCGGCGCCGAGTACAGCCTCATCCACAACGGCACGGACGTGTGGGGCTACGACAGCAAGTCCAACGAGGTCTACCACTCCACCGCCGCCGACTCCGGCAAGGCCGAGCAGCACGAAGCCCCGGCCACGCCCAAGGACTTCGCCGACGAGGTCCTCAAGTCGGTCGACGACACCACGTCGGTGAAGGTCGACGGCACCGCCCAGGTGGCCGGCCGTGACGCCTACCGGCTCGTCATCAAGCCCAAGCAGTCCGGTACGACGGTAGGCGCGATCAGCATCGCGGTGGACGCCAAGACCGGTACTCCGCTGAAGTTCACGCTCACCCCGTCGAGCGGCGGCGCGGCCGTGATCGACGCCGGCTACACCCAGGTCAGCTTCGCCGAGCCGGCCGCCTCGACCTTCGACTTCACCCCGCCCAAGGGCGCCAAGGTCACCGAGGGCGACAGCCTCGACAAGGCGCACCGGGCCGACAAGGGCGACAAGGGCGACAAGATTACGAAGTCGCCTGGTCAGGGCGGATCCGAGGAGCTCGGCAAGAACGGCTTCGACGTCCTCGGAAAGGGCTGGAACTCCATAGCCGTCCTCGACACCGGCAGCAAGGGCGGGCTGCCCGGCGACTCCGCCTCCGGCGGTGACCTCGGCGGCTTCCTCGGCTCGCTCGGCGACCCGGTCTCCGGCAAGTTCGGCAAGGGCACGGTCTTCTCCACCCGGCTGATCAACGCTCTGATGACGGACGACGGCAAGGTCTACGTCGGCGCGGTGGACAAGGCGGCACTGGTGAAGGCGGCGAACGCGGGGTAGCAAGGGCGGGACAGGTACCCCGCTAGCCTGTGCCGCACGACGAATCGAGGGAGCCGATGGACCAACCGTCCGCCACGGAGCCGGAGTCGGAGGACCAGGGCCAGGACGACCAGGGCCAGGACGGCCCGGGCCAGGACGACCCGGCACGCGCGAGCGTCATCGACACCCGCGGCCTCACCAAGCGCTACCGCGGCGGACAGCTCGCCGTGGACGGTCTCGATCTGACCGTCCCGGCGGGCAGCGTCTTCGGCTTCCTCGGTCCGAACGGCTCCGGCAAGACCACCACCATCCGCATGCTGATGGGCCTGATCACGCCCACCTCGGGCACGGCCCGCGTCCTGGGCCGCCCGATGCCACGCGCCTGCCGCACCGTACTGCCCCAGGTCGGAGCCCTCATCGAGGGCCCGGCGCTGTACGGCTTCCTCTCCGGCCGCGACAATCTGCTGCGGTACGACGCCGCCGACCCGACCGCCGACCCGCGTACCCGGCGCACCCGCGTCGAGGCCGCGCTGGACCGGGTGGGCCTGACGGCCGCGGCCACGAAGAAGGCGAAGGCCTACTCCCTGGGCATGAAGCAGCGCCTGGGGCTGGCCGCCGCACTGCTCCAGCCCCGCGAGCTGCTGGTCCTGGACGAGCCGACCAACGGCCTCGACCCGCAGGGCATGCGGGAGATCCGTTCCCTGGTGCGGGAGCTGGCGGGGGACGGCACGACCGTCTTTCTCTCCTCCCACCTCCTCGACGAGATCGAGCAGGTCTGCACCCACGCCGCCGTGATGGCGCAGGGCCGCCTGATCACCCAGGGCGCGGTGGCCGACCTGGCGGCCGGGGCACGCGGCCGGCTCGTGGTGACCACCCCGGACACCGGCGAGGCGGCCCGGGTACTCAAGGAACAGGGCGTCCCGGATGTCGTCACCGCCGAGGACCGGGTGACCGGCGAGCCCCCCGAGCGCGACCTCGCCGAGGTCAACGCGGCGCTCGTCGCGGCGGGCGTGCGGGTACGCGGCTTCACACTCGAACGGGCCTCGCTGGAGGACGCGTTCGTGGCGCTGACCGGGGAGGGCTTCGATGTCGCAGGCTGACGTGGCGGCCGTGGAACGAACGGCCGTACGGTCGAACCCGCTGTGGACCCTCGGCCTGCTCCGCAGTGAGCTGGCCGTCACTCTGCGGCGCTGGCGCACCCTCGCGCTGCTCGGCGTCCTGGCGGCGGTGCCGGTCCTGGTCGGGATCGCCGTCAAGATCGAGACGGGGGGCGACGGCCAGGTCGGCGGAGGAGGCGGCGGCGGGGGCGGCGGCCCCGCGTTCATCGCGCAGATCACGAACAACGGACTGTTCCTGGTGTTCACGGCACTGGCCGCGACCCTCCCGTTCTTCCTTCCGATGGCCGTCGGGGTGGTGGCCGGGGACGCGATCGCCGGCGAGGCCAGCTCGGGCACCCTGCGCTATCTGCTGGTCGCCCCGGCAGGCCGCACCCGGCTGCTGCTCACCAAGTACGCGACGACGATGGCCTTCTGTCTGCTGGCCACCCTGGTGGTGGCCGCCTCCGCCCTCGCCGTCGGCGCGATCCTCTTCCCGCTGGGCGACGTGACCACCATCTCCGGCACCCAGATCTCGTTCACGGAGGGCCTCGGCCGGGCCCTGCTGATCGCCCTGGTGGTGGCGGCCTCCCTGACCGGCATAGCGGCGCTGGGCCTGTTCGTGTCCACGCTGACCAGCAGCGGCATCGCGGCGATGGCGACCACCGTCGGACTGCTGATCACCGTCCAGATCCTCGACCAGATCCCCCAGCTGCACGCGCTCCAGCCGTACTTCTTCTCCCACTACTGGCTGTCCTTCGCCGACCTGGTGCGCGACCCCGTCTACTGGGACGACCTGGTCAGAAACCTGGAGCTGCAGGCCCTGTACGTGGCGGTGTTCGGGTCCGCGGCCTGGGCGCGGTTCACGACGAAGGACATCACGGCGTAACGGCGGGGGCGGCCTCCCGCACCGCGAAGCGGGCCAGGGGCGCCTCCTGGGCGAAGAACTCCTTGGCCCGGGCCAGCGCCTCGGTGTCCTTGAGGACATCCCCTCGCGCGCTGCCGTTGCCGAGCAGCACCCCGCCGAAGCGCATACCCATGTAGGCGGCCGAGTTGTGGAGCAGACCGGCGTAGGGATCGGCGACGGAGGGCTCGAGGTCCGCCAGCACGGCCACCCCCCACAGGGCGCGCCCCGCCAGGGTCGCCTTGAAGTCGATACCGGGGGTGCGCAGCCAGCCCGACCAGTAGTCCAGGTAGCGCTTGGTGAGGCCGGACACCGAGTACCAGTACACCGGCGAGACGATCACGATGTCGGTCGCGGCGAGCGTGGCGTCGAGCAGCAGCCCGGTGTTGGTGTCGGAGGGCGCCCGCACATGGTCGGCGTCGCGTCGCAGATCCACGAAATCCGGCAGCGGATGGTCGGCCAGGCTGATCCACCGCTGTTCTACGTCCTCGGGCAGCTGTTCGGCGGCTCGGCGTGCCAGCAGCTCGGTGTTGCCGTCGAGACGGGAACTGCCCAGCACGAACAGGAAACGGCGAGTCACGAGATCCCCCAGGTGAGCGGCGCGCGATGAATAACTGTGCCTGCATCTTATGCGTGCGCATTCAATTTCGCCAGGGGTCACGCGTCGGACGCCGGGGGGCCGGGACACCGGGTGGCTCCCTTCCTGATGCGAGGCTGTGACGTCGCGGTGACGCGTGGGCCGAGGGGAGCGGCCAGACTTGACCGTACGCACGGGTACGACCGGACGGTGACGCCGGGGGAATGAGGGCCGATGTCCCGACTCAGCCGCGAGACGAAGCGGGAAGCTCAGCAGACCGACCGGTCGGCGGAACCGGTCGAGGTCCGCGTCACGGGCGGAGCCGCGACGGTGGACGGTGTACCGCTGTTCCCCGCGCCCGGGGAGGAGCCCCAGCAGGCGGTACTCAACCACCTCCAGCGCCTTGCTCACTCCACCGGCCGTCCCGTCCTCGCCACGGTTCACGACAGCCGCATCGGCTATGTCGTCCGCCTCCAGGTGAACGTGGACGGCTCCAGCAGCTTCACCGGCGACCCGGTACGGATGACCGTGCCCGGTACACCGAACGCGCCCGTCCCCCAGGAATCGGCGCAGCAGCCCCGCCGGGACCGGTCGACGCACCTCCTGCACGCCGTCGACGAACGACCGGCGGCTGGCACGCAGGGCACGGGCACGCCGGTCGCGGAGGCAGTGGTTACGGAAGCGGCGGCTACGGAAGCGGCGGCTACGGCAGCGGCGGTTACCAAAGCGGCCCCCGCGTTCCCTCTACGAGCGGTCCCCGAACCGCCGGTCGCGGCACCGCCGGCGCCGGGCACGGTCCAGCCGCCGACCGGGGTGTTCGGCCCGGCGCCCGTCATGGACGGAACCCCCGCCCCTGCCGCCGTACCCGCCTCCGCCCCCGCCGTTGCGCCCGCATCCGCCGTCGTACCCGCTCAGCCCGTCATCGGATCCCAGCCGGCGGCGCCCTGGACCGACCCTCGTGTCGAGCCCCGTGTCGAGCCCCTCGTAGAACCCCTCGTGGAACCCGAATCCGCCGGTGTCTTCGACCCCGACCCCAGGCACACCCCGGCCCGCGGCTTCGACGCCGTCGCCGAGGAGGTGCTCGGGGACGAGCCCGTGACCGTGACCGCGGAGGGGGCCGCGCTGCTCACCGAGCCGGTGTCGCGGATCAACGAGGCCGTCCGGGCGGGCCGTATCGAAGTGGCGGCCGAGCTCGCGGAGCGCACCGTCGCCGAGGCCTCCGCGACCCTCGGTGACGGTCACACCGAGGTGCTGCACCTGCGTGAGCTGACCGCCTACATCGCCTACCTGGCGGGTGACCCGCTGCGCGCCTTCCACCTCTCCCTCGACCTGGCCCGGCAGCACCGGCAGGCCCGGGACGGCGAGGGGGCGTACGGGAACGTGCGGAGCGCGGCCACCGCCTGGCGCGCGGTGCGCGACCCGGAGCACGGGCTGCGCCTCGGCCGCGACCTGATCGACCTGTGGGCACAGCTCACCACCGAGGACGGCCCGGCCGCCGACGACCCGGAGGAACTGGAGTCCGCCCGCGCCCGGATGGGCCGCCTCACCGACCGCGCCCGCCGCGCGGCCGAGAGGGCCTGAGCGTCAGCCGGCCGGCCGATCAGCCAGTCGATCAGCCGGCCGGCCGGTCGGTCACTGCACGCAGAACTCGTTTCCCTCCGGGTCGGCCATCACCGTCCACTCCCCGGCCGGCTCGGACACATGCCGTACCACCGTCGCGCCCAGCCCTTCGAGCCGCGCCACCTCGTCCGCCCGTTTGCCCGCCTCGGCGTGCAGGTCCATGTGGAGCCGGTTCTTGCCGGACTTTCCTTCCGGCACCCGCTGGAACAGCAGCCGCCGCCCCAGCCCGGTCCCGCGTTCCTGGTCGAACGGGTCGTCCGGATGCCGTACGGCGATCAGGTCGCGGAAGGCGGCGCGGCCGTGGTGCTCCACGGTCGCCGCGCCGGGCAGCGCGCCCAGTTCCAGCAGGCGTGCGACCAGCGCGCTGTTGTCCTCGACCGCATAGTGCAGTGCGGCGGCCCAGAAGTCGGCCTGTGCGTGCGGGTCGCGGGCGTCGACGACGAGTTTCCAGTGCAGGGGTGCGGGCGTCTGCGTCATGCCGCCCACTTATAGCCGACGGCCGTCGGCCTCACACCTGACTTTTGGGGGTCTCCGCGGCCACCGTCACCGACCGGGCCACGGCCGCCGCCGCGAGCGCCCGCGCGGACCGGCGGGCCGTGCGCAGCGCGTCCCAGGTGAGCAGGGCGAGGGCGACCCAGACCAGGGCGAAGCCGGCCCAGCGCTCGGCGGGCATCGCCTCGTGGAAGTAGAGGATGCCGAGCAGGAACTGGAAGACCGGCGCCAGGTACTGCAGCAGACCGAGCGTGGAGAGCGGGACGCGGATCGCGGCGGCGCCGAAGCAGACCAGCGGGAGCGCGGTGACGATGCCGGTGGAGGCCAGCAGCGCGGCGTGCCCGGCACCGTCGTTGACGAAGCTGGACTTGCCGTGGCCGGCCAGCCACAGCAGATAGCCGAGCGCGGGCAGGAACTGGATCGCCGTCTCCGCCGCGAGTGACTCCACGCCGCCGAGGTTGACCTTCTTCTTGACGAGTCCGTAGGTCGCGAAGGAGAAGGCGAGGACGAGTGAGATCCACGGCGGCTGCCCGTACCCCACGGTCAGCACGACCACGGCGGCGAAGCCGACGCCCACCGCCGTCCACTGCGCGGGCCGCAGCCGTTCCTTCAGCAGCAGCACGCCCATGGCGATGGTCACCAGGGGGTTGATGAAGTAGCCGAGTGAGGCCTCGACGACGTGCCCGGAGTTCACGGCCCAGATGTAGACGCCCCAGTTGACGGTGATCACGGCGGCGGCGACCGTCACCAGTGCCAGTCGGCGCGGCTGCCGCAGCAGCTCACCGGCCCAGGCCCAGCGCCGTACGAAGGCCAGCGCGGCGGCGACGAAGACCAGGGACCACACCATCCGGTGGGCCAGGATCTCCAGGGCCCCGGCGGGCTTCAGCAGCGGCCAGAAGAGGGGGACCAGGCCCCACATCCCGTAGGCCGCGAAGCCGTTCACCAGCCCTGTCCGCCGCTCACCCCTCGATATCTCGGCCACCGGCCCTCCTCACGCCCAGCTCCAGCACACCGGGACGAAGGTAGCGCCGAGCACCCCCGTCTGTCATGGCCGTATCGGCATACGGTCATGACAGGCGGGGGTGGATGCTCCCGGGCGTCTCGCGGCCCTCTTGGGCGTGCCCGGCTCGGGGCCTACTTCAGCGCATCCGCGACGGCCTCGGAGATCGGGGAGGTCGGGCGGCCGGCCAGGCGGGAGAGGTCGCCGGAGTCGACGACCAGCTCGCCCTTGGCGATCGACGCGTCGACACCGACCAGGATGGTGGCGAACGCCTCCGGCAGACCGGCGCCGGTGAGGATGGACTGGAGCACCTCGCCGGGCACGGAGTTGTAGGCGATCTCCTTGCCGGTCTGCCGCGCGATCTCGGCCGCGTACTCGTCGAAGCTCCAGGCGACGTCGCCGCCCAGCTCGTACGTCTGGTTCTCGTGGCCCTCGCCGGTCAGTACGGCGACGGCGGCGGCCGCGTAGTCCGCGCGGGAGGCCGAGGAGACCCGGCCCTCGCCGGCGGCCGCGACGACGGCGTTGTGCTCCAGCACCGGGGCGAGGTTCTCGGTGTAGTTCTCGTGGTACCAGCCGTTGCGCAGCAGGGTGTAGGGCAGGCCGGAGGCGAGCAGCAGCTCCTCGGTGGCGCGGTGGTCGTCCACCAGGGACGCCGTCATGCCGCCCGGGGCGCTGGTGTACGCGAGCAGGGCCACGCCGGCCGCCTTTGCCGCGTCGATGACGACCTTGTGTTGCTGCGGGCGGCCCTTGTCGAACTCGTTGCCCGAGATCAGCAGCACCTTGTCGCCGGGGGCGAAGAGGCTGTCGAAGGTCTCGGGGGAGTTGTAGTCGGCGACGGCGATGTTGACGCCCCGGGCGGCGAAGTTGGCGGCCTTGGCCTTGTCGCGGACTACGGCGGTGATCTGTTCGGCCGGGACCTTCTCCAGCAACTGCGTCACGACGTGACGGCCGAGGTGTCCGGTGGCTCCGGTGACAACGATGCTCATGGTCTGCGATCTCCTTGTGGGGTTCCGATGTCACTAACCCTAGGAGGTGCGCTAACTGAAAGAAAGTACCCACTTTGAAGTAAGGTACTGGCATGGCAGTAAGTACCCCTGAAGTCGAGAACCGTCCCGACGCGCCCGCCGGGAGTGCCGACAAGTACGTCGTCGGTGAGGCGATGTGCCCGTACCGCCTGGTCCTGGAGCACGTCACCAGCCGCTGGGGTGTCCTGGTCCTGATCGAGCTCCTCGAGCGCCCCCACCGCTTCAGCGAACTGCGCCGCGCCATCGGCCGGGTCAGCGAGAAGATGCTCACCCAGACCCTCCAGACCCTGGAACGGGACGGCCTGGTCCACCGGGACGCCAAACCCGTCATCCCGCCCCGGGTCGACTACTCCCTCACCGACCTCGGACGCGAGGCGGCCCGGCAGGTACGGGACCTGGCGCTGTGGACGGAGCGGCGGATGGCGGACGTGACCCGGGCCCGGGAGGCGTACGACGAGGCGAAGCGCGCCTGAACGCGAAGCGGGGCCGGACACCGTGTCCGGCCCCGCTTCGCGGTCACTGCTCGATGACGGTCAGCCGACGACCGTCCAGGTGTCCCCGCCGGCCAGCAGCGCCCCCAGGTCGCCCTTGCCGTGCTGCTCCACCGCCGTGTCCAGCTGGTCGGACATCTGGACGTCGTAGACGGGCCGTTCCACCGAGCGGAGCACGCCGATGGGCGTGTGGTGCAGGGTGTCCGGGTCGGCCAGCCGGGAGAGCGCGAAGGCCGTGGTGGGGGAGGCGGAGTGGGCGTCGTGGACGAGGATCTCGGACTCGTTGTCCGGGGTCACGTCGACCACCGTCAGGTCACCGGTCAGCCGGTCGCGTACGACTCCGCGTGTGCCGTCGGTGCCGAAGCGGATGGGTTGTCCGTGCTCCAGGCGGATCACCGCCTCGTCGGCGGACTGCTTGTCCTTGAGGGTGTCGAAGGCGCCGTCGTTGAAGATGTTGCAGTTCTGGTAGATCTCGATCAGGGCCGTGCCCGGGTGGGCGGCGGCCTGGCGCAGCACGTCGGTGAGGTGCTTGCGGTCGGAGTCGATGGTGCGGGCCACGAAGGACGCCTCGGCGCCGATCGCCAGGGACACCGGGTTGAACGGGGCGTCCAGGGAACCCATCGGTGTCGACTTGGTGATTTTCCCGACTTCGGAGGTCGGTGAGTACTGGCCCTTCGTCAACCCGTAGATCCGGTTGTTGAAGAGGAGGATCTTCAGGTTGACGTTGCGGCGCAGGGCGTGGATGAGGTGGTTGCCGCCGATGGAGAGGGCGTCGCCGTCCCCGGTGACGACCCAGACGCTCAGGTCCCGGCGGGAGGTGGCGAGTCCGGTGGCGATGGCGGGGGCGCGGCCGTGGATGGAGTGCATCCCGTAGGTGTTCATGTAGTACGGGAAGCGGGAGGAACAGCCGATGCCGGAGACGAAGACGATGTTCTCCTTCGCCAGCCCGAGTTCCGGCATGAACCCCTGCACGGCGGCCAGGATCGCGTAGTCACCGCAGCCCGGGCACCAGCGCACCTCCTGGTCGGACTTGAAGTCCTTCATGGACTGCTTGGCCGCGGCCTTGGGGACGAGCTGGAGCAGTCCGTCGGCGGTGTCAGTCATGGATGGCCTCCTTGAGCGCCTCGGCGAGCTGCTCGGCCTTGAACGGCATGCCGTTGACCTGGTTGTACGAATGCGCGTCCACGAGGTACTTCGCCCGGATGAGGGTGGCGAGCTGGCCGAGGTTCATCTCGGGGATCACCACCTTGTCGTACCGCCCCAGGACCGCACCCAGGTTGCGGGGGAAGGGGTTGAGGTGGCGCAGGTGCGCCTGCGCGATCGCCTCGCCGGCCCGGCGCAGCCGCCGTACCGCGGCCGTGATCGGCCCGTAGGTCGAACCCCAGCCCAGGACCAGGGTGCGCGCGCCGTCCGGGTCGTCGACCTCGATGTCCGGGACGTCGATGCCGTCGATCTTGGCCTGCCGGGTACGGACCATGAAGTCGTGGTTGGCGGGGTCGTAGGAGATGTTGCCCGTGCCGTCCTGCTTCTCGATGCCGCCGATCCGGTGCTCGAGACCGGGCGTGCCCGGGATCGCCCACGGGCGGGCGAGTGTCTGCGGGTCGCGTTTGTACGGCCAGAAGACCTCGGTGCCGTCGTCGAGGACGTGGTTGGGACCCTGGGCGAACTGGACGCGCAGGTCGGGGAGTTCCGTCAGCTCCGGGATGCGCCACGGCTCGCTGCCGTTGGCCAGGTAGCCGTCGGAGAGAAGCATCACCGGGGTTCTGTACGTCAGCGCGATCCGGGCGGCCTCCAGCGCCGCGTCGAAGCAGTCGGCCGGGGTCCGCGGAGCGACCACCGGGACGGGGGCCTCGCCGTTGCGGCCGTACATCGCCTGGAGCAGGTCGGCCTGCTCGGTCTTGGTGGGCAAGCCGGTGGACGGCCCGCCGCGCTGGATGTCGACGACCAGCAGCGGCAGCTCCAGCGACACCGCGAGCCCCACCGTCTCCGCCTTCAGCGCCACGCCCGGGCCGGAGGTGGTGGTGACGGCGAGCGAGCCGCCGAAGGCCGCGCCCAGTGCCGCGCCGATCCCGGCGATCTCGTCCTCGGCCTGGAAGGTCCGCACACCGAAGTTCTTGTGCTTGGACAGTTCGTGGAGGATGTCGGAGGCCGGGGTGATCGGGTACGAGCCGAGGAAGAGCGGCAGGTCGGCCTGGCGGGACGCGGCGACCAGGCCGTAGGCCAGGGCCAGGTTCCCGGAGATGTTGCGGTACGTGCCCACCGGGAACGCGGTGGTCGCCGGGGCGATCTCATAGGAGACCGCGAAGTCCTCGGTCGTCTCCCCGAAGTTCCAGCCCGCGCGGAAGGCCGCCAGGTTGGCGTTCATGACCTCGGGTTTGCGGGCGAACTTCTGCTTGAGGAACCGTTCCGTGCCCTCGGTGGGCCGGTGGTACATCCATGACAAGAGGCCGAGCGCGAACATGTTCTTGCTGCGCTCGGCCTCTTTACGGGTGAGGTCGAATTCTTTGAGGGCTTCCACCGTCAGGGTGGTCAGCGGCACCGGATGGAGGCTGTAGCCGTCCAGTGAGCCGTCCTCCAGGGGGGAGGCGTCGTAACCGACCTTCTGCATCGCCCGTTTGGTGAACTCGTCCGTGTTGACGATGATCTCCGCGCCGCGCGGCAGGTCCCCGATGTTGGCTTTCAGCGCGGCCGGGTTCATCGCGACCAGTACGTTCGGCGCGTCCCCGGGGGTGAGGATGTCGTGGTCGGCGAAGTGCAACTGGAATGAGGAGACCCCGGGCAGGGTGCCTGCCGGGGCACGGATCTCGGCGGGGAAGTTGGGGAGGGTCGAGAGATCGTTGCCGAAGGACGCGGTCTCCGACGTGAACCGGTCACCGGTGAGCTGCATACCGTCACCCGAGTCCCCCGCGAACCGGATGATCACCCGATCGAGGCGCCGGACGGCCTTCACACCGCCCGGCCTGCGCTGTTCTCCCACGACGGTTCCGTCGGCCTGTTCCGTTGTCCTGCTGACCTGGCTGGTCACTGAACTGGACCTCCTTCGAGGCGGCTGCCCGGGCGGGGTCGTCCCACGGACCATCCCGCAATCAACCCTACGTCGGTTAGGGTCGCCTTCCCGTGCCCGCTCACATGATGGACGGCGTTTTGAGACGACCTGTCGCCCTGACTTGTCATGATTTTCTCTCCCCCTGGCTGCCTTCCGGCTCCGACACGGTGTCGGCCCCGTCAGGAGTTCAGATAGGTCAGAACGGCCAGAACGCGCCGGTGGTCCCCGTCGCTCTGGGAGAGTCCCAGCTTGAGGAAGATGTTGCTGACGTGCTTCTCGACGGCTCCGTCGCTCACGACCAGCTGCCGGGCGATCGCCGAGTTCGTCCGCCCCTCGGCCATCAGCCCCAGCACCTCCCGCTCGCGCGGGGTCAGCCCGGCCAGCACGTCCTGCTTACGGCTGCGCCCGAGCAGCTGCGCGACCACCTCGGGGTCGAGCGCGGTACCGCCCTCGGCGACCCGTACGACCGCGTCCACGAACTCCCGGACCTCGGCGACCCGGTCTTTGAGCAGATAGCCGACGCCCCGGCTGGAACCGGCCAGCAGTTCGGTGGCGTAGCGCTCCTCCACGTACTGCGAGAGCACCAGCACCCCGAGCTGCGGATGCGCCTTCCGCAGCCGTACGGCGGCGCGCACACCCTCGTCGGTGTGCGTCGGCGGCATCCGTACGTCCGCCACCACCACGTCCGGCAGCGCGCCCTGGGCGTCGAGATCGGCGATGGTCTTGACCAGCGCCTCCGCGTCGCCGACGCCCGCGACGACATCATGTCCGCGGTCGGTCAACAGCCGGGTCAGCCCCTCTCTGAGCAGCACGGAATCCTCGGCGATGACCACCCGCACTCTGTCCTCCACGATCTCCCGGCCCCCCACACCCCGTCCGGCGTACATGCCTGCCCTGTCCGAAAGACCAGCATTCCAGCATTCGCATCGGAGCGCGGCGCGGTCATGAGAGGACACCGGCCAATTCAGCTCGCCCGACATCCGGGCAACCCTCCTGCCAGCCCGCCCGGCGTTCGAGGACGACGGCCGGTCCGCCGTCCCCGCTGTCCCGCCTGCCCGGCGCCTGAGGACGAGGCCGTTCAGGTCGATGCGGCGCTGGGGCGGCAGTCCCCTGGTGCCGGGGGTCGAAGGGGGCCGAGCCCCTGGTGAGGGGACGGGTGAGGGCGGCGGGGGCGGAGATCCGCGGCCTCAGCCCCGCCAGGGCAGCTCCGCCGTCACCCGTGTGGGCCCACCCACCGGCGAGTCCACCACCACGATCCCGTCGACCGCGTCCAGCCGCTCGGCCAGTCCGGCCAGCCCCGACCCCTTCGCCGTGTCCGCACCCCCCACCCCGTCGTCCACGACCTGCAACATCAACCGGTCCTCGCTCCGCCACACATCCACCGACGCCGCACTCGCCCGCGCGTGCTTGCTGATGTTCTGCAGCAGCTCGGACACCGTGAAGTACGCGATCCCCTCGATCGCGGCCGCCGGCCGCTCCGCCAGGTCGACCTCCACCCGCACCGGCACCGTGCACCGCGAGGCCACCGCCGACAGCGCCGCGTCCAGCCCCCGGTCGGTGAGCACCGCGGGATGGATCCCCCGGGCCAGGTCCCGCAACTCCTGCAGCGCGGTCTTCACCTCACCGTGCGCCTCGTCCACCATCCGTGCCGCGACCTGCGGATCCTCCCGCAGCTTCTCCTTCGCCAGCCCCAGGTCCATGGCCAGCGCCACCAGCCGGGCCTGCGCCCCGTCGTGCAGATCCCGCTCGATGCGCCGCAGGTCCGCCGCGGCCGTGTCGACGACCACCCCCCGGTCGGACTCCAGCTCCACCACTCGAGACGCCAGCTTCGAGGGCCCGAGCAGCCCGTGCACCATCAGCCGGTCCACCAGCGTCAGCGCCCGTACGATCCACGGCGTGGCCAGCGTGAACAACAGCCCCACCAGCGCGGTCACGGTGATCTCGAACGGGTTGTCGAGGTAGACGCTGTGATGCGCGTCGCCGTACAGCTGAAGACCGCCCTGCCCGGCGTACATCGGGAAGACCCAGAACCACAGCGGATACGTCAGCAGGGCCCAGCCGTACGCCCAGAAGTTGAGCGCGACGACGAAGGAGAACATCGACCAGGGGAACTGGAGGACCGCGTACAGCAGATGGCGCCAGGACGTGCCGCTCTTCAGCACCGCGCCGATCCATGCCATCACCCCGGGCTTGCGCATCCGCAACGGTTCCGGGTCGGCCACCTCCAGGCGCAGCAGCCCGCGCGCCCGCGCCCGTTCCAGTGCCCCGAAGCCCCGGCAGCCGGCGAGGGCCGCGGCCAGCAGGGGGACTCCGATGAAGGTCACCAGCAGACCGGCGCCGAGGGACACCATCGTCACGGTCCACACGAACAGCGCGACGCCGATGGGAAGGCCCAGCAGCACATAGGCGAACTCACGCCAGGCGCGCGCCTCGAACGGCGCCCGCAGCACGGCCGGCACCCGGTGCCGACGCTCACCGTACGGGTCGTAGCCGTACCCGTGGCCCTGCCCGTGGCCGTAGCCGTATCCGTGCCCGTCGTCCTGCCCGTATCCGTGCCCGTGCCCGTACTCCGTGGCCATCGGTGCCGTCCCGTCCGTCCCTGTGCTGTCTGTTTCCGGCTGCGCCGGCTCGTCCCGTCAGGCGTGTCCCTGCCGTACCTCCACCCTGCTGTGCCGCCGCTCCACGGACCATGGAGGCCGTCGGCATCTTGGACGGGGGGTTTTCCCTACCCCCGGTCGCGCCAGGGCAGCTCGGCGGTGACCGTCGTGGGACCGCCGGCCGGTGAGTCGACGACGAACAGGCCGTCCACCGCGCCCAGCCGGTCGGCGAGCCCGCGCATCCCGGTGCCGCCGTCCAGGCTCGCGCCGCCGTGCCCGTCGTCCGTCACCTGGATCAGCAGCCGGTCGTCGGTGCGCCACACGTCGACCGACGCGCTACGCGCCCCGCTGTGCTTGCTGATGTTCTGCAGCAGCTCGGAGACGGTGAAATAGGCGATGCCCTCGATCGCGGGCGCCGGTCTGGACGGCAGGTCGGCGGTCACCTGGACCGGTACCGTGCACCGCGAGGCGACCGAGGACAGCGCCGCGTCCAGCCCGCGGTCGGTCAGCACCGCCGGGTGGATGCCCCGGGCGAGGTCCCTGAGCTCCTGCAGGGCCAGCTTCACCTCGCCGTGCGCCTCCTCGACCATCGCGGCGGCCCCGTCGGGGTCCTCCAGCAGCTTCTCCTTCGCCAGACCGAGCCCCATGGCGAGGTTGACGAGGCGCGCCTGTGCGCCGTCGTGCAGATCCCGTTCGATACGCCGCAGGTCGGCGGCGGCCGTGTCCACTACGACCCCCCGGTCCGACTCCAGTTCGGCGATCCGGCGCTCCAGCTCGTCGGAGGGCGACAGCAGACCCCGGACCATCGCCCGGTCCGCGTTCGCCAGGCCGCGCGCGATGAACGGCAGCACCGGCCACAGCACGAACAACGACGTCAACACGATGCAGAAGGTGAGGATGCCCCAGGGCAGCCGGATGAAGTCGTACAGCAGCGTCCGCCAGCCCACCGGATCCTTCAGCGCCATCCACAGCCGCCCAGTGCCCCCACCCCGCTTGCCCAACGGCAGCGGAGTCGGCTCCTCCACCCGCACCCCGAGCAGCGCACGCGCGCGTGCCCGCTCCAGCTTGCCCAGCTGCCGGGCGCCCAGCAGCGTGCCGGCGAGCAGCGGGATGCCGACCACCGTGATCGTCAGCACCGCGCTCACCCACACCGTCGTGAACACATAGATGAAGCCGAACACCGATACCGGCAGGTTCAGCAGGAGGTGCGCGATCTCCTTCCAGGTGTGACCGTCGTAGGCGAAGCGGACGGGCGGCAGCCGGTCGCGGTCTTCTCCGCCGTCGGCCAGGCTGCGGGAACGGGGTGCTGGTGCGGTCATATGCGCCAGCGTGCCGTGTGCCGTGACGCGATGCCATGGAGTTCACCGCCCGGGTCACCCTGGGGAAAACCCCACCGTCGCCCCCGGTGTCACCTCTCACCGCGTGACGGGCTGCTTACCGTGTCTTTATCAGGGCCTAGACTCCCGTGCGTACAGATCGTCGAATCAAGAGTTGACTGGGGTCACGACGCGGGACCGGGACAGGACCCTTGTCTGTCGAGGGAGTGAGGGGACGGACGATGTGGGAGACGGTGAGCGGTGAGCCGACCGTGGTCGTCGCCGCGGACTACTTCGCGTCCTACTCGGTCGTAGGACTGCTGGCCCTCGTCGGCGTGCTCTTCGTCGCCGCCGCCTTCGGAGCCGGCCGACTGCTGCGCCCCGTGGTGCCCACGCCCGAGAAGCTCCTGACCTACGAGTGCGGTGTCGACCCCGTCGGCGAGGGCTGGGCACACACCCAGGTCCGCTACTACGTCTACGCCTTCCTCTACGTCATCTTCGCGGTCGACTCGATCTTCCTGTTCCCCTGGGCGACGGTCTTCGCCGCCCCCGGCTACGGCGCCACCACGCTCGTGGAGATGTTCGTCTTCCTCGGCTTCCTCGCCATCGGCCTGCTGTACGCATACAAGAAGGGCGTCCTGACATGGACGTGACCCCGTCGGAGCCCGTGCTGCTACCGGAACCGAAACGGTTGGGCACGCTCGCCCGTCTCGCCCCCGAGCCGATGAAGGTCGTCCTCAACTGGGGCCGCCGGTACTCGCTCTGGGTCTTCAACTTCGGCCTCGCCTGCTGCGCGATCGAGTTCATCGCCGCGTCGATGGCCCGCCACGACTTCATCCGCCTCGGGGTGATCCCCTTCGCGCCGGGTCCCCGCCAGGCCGACCTGATGGTGGTCTCGGGCACGGTCACCGACAAGATGGCCCCGGCCATCAAGCGCCTGTACGAGCAGATGCCCGAGCCCAAGTACGTCATCTCCTTCGGCGCGTGCAGCAACTGCGGCGGCCCGTACTGGGACTCCTACTCCGTCACCAAGGGCGTCGACCAGATCATCCCGGTCGACGTCTACGTCCCCGGCTGCCCGCCGCGCCCCGAGGCCCTCCTCCAGGGCATCCTCAAACTCCAGGAGAGGATCGCGGCGGAGTCCCTGGGCGAGCGCTACGGCACCCCCCGCCCGTCCGCCGCCGCCCTCCAGAGCGACCTGGTGCGGCCACCGGCCCCCGCCGCCGAAGGGGACGCGCGATGACGGCCCCCACCGGTTGGCTCCCCGCCCCCGTGGACGAAATCTTCGGCCCGGACGCCACGGCCGAGGAGTCCTACGAGGTCCTCACGGTCGACGTCCCTCCCGCCTCCTGGCTCGCCGCCCTGGACACCGCCCGTACGACCCTGAACTGCACCTTCTTCGACTGGCTGAGCGCGGTCGACGAACCCGGCACCGGCTTCCGCGTCTCCGCCCACGTCGTCGCCCTCGCCCCGGTCCGCCGCCTGCTCCTGCGGACGACCGTGCCCCACTCCGCCCCCGAACTCCCGTCCGCCGTCGGCGTCTACGCGGGCGCCCGCTGGCACGAACGCGAGACCCACGAGATGTTCGGCGTCCGTTTCTCCGGCCACCCCGGCCTGGACCATCTCCTCCTCCCGGAAACCTTCGAGGGCCACCCCCTCCGCAAGGACTTCGTCCTGGCCGCCCGCGTCGCCAAGGCCTGGCCCGGCGCCAAGGAACCCGGCGAGTCCGACCACGGCGGCCCCAGGCGCCGCCAGATGCTCCCCCCGGGCGTTCCCGACCCCAACGAATGGGGCCCCCTGAAGGGCCGGCTCCCCGCGGCCCCCGCCCGCCCGGCCCGAGCGGCAGCGGGACGCCCCACCGGCGAACGCCCGGCCGGCTCACCCGGCGAACGCCCGACCCGTACGCCCGGCGAACGCCCGGTACGGCGCTCCCGCACGGCAGCGGAGGGCTCGGCGAGCCAGACGGCCGCGGCGGGAGCCCCGGCCGGGCCGACGCCCGCGGCGGAGACGGCGCCGGCTGTGGAGGCGGCATCCGCCGAGGCCCAGCCGACGTCCACCCCACGCCGGGCACGGAGCGCGACCGAGGGGTCTGCTTCCCAGCGGGCGGTTTCCGGGGAACAGCCGTCTGTGGGTCCGCGCCGGGGCCGGAGCGTGAGTGAGGGTTCCGCCTCACAGCGGGCGGCATCCGCAGCGGACGAGACCGCTCCGGCGGAGGAGCCGACGGCCGCCGCTCCCCGGGGGCCGCGCCGGGCGCGTACCGCCTCGGGTGGCTCCGCGTCGCAGCGCGCGCAGCAGACGGCACCATCGGCAGAACCGGCCACCCCGGCCCGCCCCGCGACCCCACGCAGCGCCGACGCCCCGTGGCACCACGCCCGACCGGCCTTCGACGAACCGGGAGCCGAGGAACGGCACGGTACGCCGACGGGGCCGGCCGAGCCGGCCGAGCCGACGGAGCCGACTGGGCCGACCGAGGTACGCGGGGTTGGGCGGCCCGAGACCGAGAAGCCGGAAGCGGGGGAGCCGACGGGGTCGGACCCGGCTGGACGTGAGCCGGCGGCGCCGGAGTCAGCTGGGCCTGAGCTGGCCGGGCCTGAGTCGGCCGTGTCCGAGCCGACCGCACCGGCCGAGGCCGAGACGGAGGCTGCCGAGCCGGAGGCCTCCGAGGACGCCGAGGCCTCCCTGGACGCCGGACCTGAAACCTCACCCCCCGACTCCGCCGACGCCTCATCCCCCGATGCTCCCGCCCCTGAGGCCCCGGCGTCCGACGACCCCGCCCCCGACGCCCCGGTCCCGCCTCCGGGCAGCGCCACCCCCGAACAACCCGCCCCTCGCGAAGAGCGCCCAGGAGGCCCGCAGTGAACGACGCTATGGACGTCGTCCTGCGACTCCTCGTCGTGTTCGTCGTCTTCCTCACCTTCCCCTTGATCGTCGGTCAGACCGAGCACAAGGTGATGGCCCATATGCAGGGCCGCCTCGGCCCGATGTACGCCGGTGGTTTCCACGGCTGGGCCCAGCTGATCGCCGACGGCGTGAAGTTCGCGCAGAAGGAAGACGTGGTCCCGGCGGGCGCGGACCGCCGTATCTTCCAGCTGGCGCCCGCGGTGGCCCTCCTCCCGTATCTGCTCGTGCTGCTCGCCATCCCGATCGGCCCCGGCGAGGGTGCCGTCGGCCAGGTCCTGGACGCGGGTGTCTTCTTCGTGCTGGCCGTGATGGGCGTCGGTGTCCTCGGCTCGCTCATGGCCGGCTGGGCCAGTGCCAACAAGTTCTCCCTCCTCGGCGGTCTGCGTACCGCCGCCCAGCTCCTCGCCTACGAACTCCCGATGCTGCTCGCCGCCGCCTCCGTGGCGATGGCAGCCGGCACGGTCTCCCTGCCGGGCATCGTCGGCGCCTTCCACTGGTGGTGGCTGCCCTGGCAGCTCACCGGCGGCCTGGTCTTCTTCATCGCCGGCCTCGCGGAACTCCAGCGGCCCCCCTTCGACATGCCCGTCGCCGACACGGAGATCATCTTCGGCGCCTACACCGAGTACACCGGCCTGCGCTTCGCCCTGTTCCTGCTCGCCGAGTACGCCGGGATCGTCGTCCTGTGCGGTCTGACCACCGTCCTCTTCCTGGGCGGCTGGCACGGGCCGTGGGGAGCCGACGGCCTCGGATGGCTGTGGACCCTTGTGAAGACGGCGCTCCTCGCCTTCGTCGTCATCTGGCTCCGCGTGACCTACCCCCGGCTGCGCGAGGACCAGCTGCAGAAGTTCTCCTGGACCCTCCTCGTCCCCCTTTCCCTCGCCCAGATCGCCCTCACCGGCATCGTCAAGGTGGTGATCTCCTAACCGTGGCCCCCATTCCCGGCAGTGGCCTCGCCAAGGGCCTGGCCGTCACCCTGCGCACGATGACCCGGAAATCGGTCACCGAGCAGTACCCGGACGCCCTGCCCGAACTCCCGCCGCGCACCCGCGGTGTGATCGGTCTGTTCGAGGAGAACTGCACGGTCTGCATGCTCTGCGCCCGTGAGTGCCCCGACTGGTGCATCTACATCGACTCCCACAAGGAGACCGTCCCGGCGGCGGCCCCGGGCGGCCGTGAACGCAGCCGCAACGTCCTGGACCGCTTCGCCATCGACTTCTCCCTGTGCATGTACTGCGGTATCTGCATCGAGGTCTGTCCTTTCGACGCCCTGTTCTGGTCGCCGGAGTTCGAGTACGCCGAGACCGACATCCACGAACTCACCCACGAGCGCGACAAGCTCCGCGAGTGGATGTGGACGGTCCCGGCCCCGCCCGCCCTCGACCCCGGCGCGGAGGAACCGAAGGAGATCGCCGCCGCCCGGAAGACCGCCGAGAAGCTCGCGGCCGCCCAGGCCGAGCCGCAGGAGGAGGAGTCGTGAGCCCCCTCGCCCAGGCACCGCACGGCTTCCTGTCCCCGACCGGCGTGGAGATCGCCTTTCTCCTCGTCGGCCTGGTCACCTTCGGCGCCGCCCTCGTCACGGTCACCACCCGCCAACTCGTGCACGCCGCCCTGTGGCTGGTGGTCACCCTCGGCGGCCTCGCCGTCGAATACCTGCTGCTCACCGCCGAGTTCATCGCCTGGGTGCAGGTCCTCATCTATGTGGGCTCCGTAGTCGTCCTCCTTCTCTTCGGGCTGATGCTCACCAAGGCCCCGATCGGCCGCTCCCCGGACGCCGACTCCGGGAACCGCTGGGCCGCGTCGGCCGTCGCCGTGGCCGCCGCGGCGGCCCTGGTCTGGGTGGTCGTGGACGCCTTCCGTGCCACCTGGATCGACCTGGACGGCCCTGCCGCCGGTTCGACGAAGGTCACCGGAGAGAGCCTCTTCCAGAACTGGGTCCTGCCCTTCGAGGCCCTCTCCGTCCTCCTCCTCGCGGCCCTGGTCGGCGCCATCGTCCTGTCCCGGAAGGCGAAGGCGGACTCGGCCCCGCCCCCTGTGAACGGCCGGGCCGTCACGCAGAGTTCCCCTTCGGTCACGGATTCCGGGATTCACCCGATCGAGCAAAAGACCGAGCAGGAAGGCGCCCGCTGATGCACCTCGCCTATCCCGCCGTCCTCTCCGCCCTCCTCTTCTGCACCGGCCTGTACGGCGTCCTCGCCCGCCGCAACGCGATCCTGGTCCTGATGTCGGTCGAGCTGATGCTCAACGCCGTCAACCTCAACCTCGTCGCCTTCGACGTGTGGCTGAGCAGGGCAGCCCGGGACACCCTGCACTCCGGTCAGGCGCTGACCCTGTTCACCATCGCCATCGCCGCCGCCGAGATCGGCATCGGCCTGGCGATCGTCCTCGCCGTGTACCGCAACCGAGGCACCTCCGCCATCGACCGGCTCCGCGACACCGCCGAGGGCCACGAGCACGGCACGCCCACGGACGGGACGGCCGACGAGAAGGCTGAGGCCACCGCGTGACCACGACCAACCTCGCCGTCCTCGTCCCCCTCCTGCCCTTCCTGGCCGCCGCGGCCGGCCTGCTCGTGGGGCGCACGGCCCCCGGCTTCGTCCGCCCGCTCGCGGTCCTGCCGACCCTCGCCGCGTTCGCGTTGGCCATCACGGTCGCCGTGGAGCAGGGCGGCGGCCGGGCCGTCGACGCCCACACCCAGCTCACCCCGACCGGCTCCGTCCCGATCGAACTCGCCCTGCACATCGACGGCTTCGCCGCCCTTGTCGCCGTCCTGGTCGCCTTCGTCGCCACCTGTGTGCAGATCTACTCGACCGGCTACCTGCGCGACGACCCGCGCTACCCCTCGTACGCCGCCCTCGTCTCCCTTTTCACCTCCGCGATGCTGCTGGTCGTCTACTCCGGTGACCTGATCGTGCTGCTGGTCGGCTGGGAAGTCATGGGCATCTGCTCCTACTTCCTGGTCGGCCACTACTGGGAGACCCCCGAGGCCCGCGCCGCCTCCATCAAGGCCTTCCTGGTCACCAAGCTCGGCGACGTGCCGTTCCTGATCGGCCTGTTCGCGCTCGCCACCGACGCCGGCTCCTTCCGCATCACCACGATCCTCGGCACCGTCGCGAACGGCGGACTGCAGCACCCGACCCTGGTCGGGCTGCTGCTCCTGTGCGGTGTGGCGGGCAAGTCGGCGCAGTTCCCGCTGCACACCTGGCTCCCCGACGCCATGGCGGGCCCGACTCCCGTCTCCGCGCTGATCCACGCCGCCACGATGGTCGCCGCCGGCGTCTACTTCGTCGCCCGTCTCCTTCCGGTCTTCGAGGCCAGTGCGGCCGTGATGGTCGTCCTGGCCGCCATGGGCGCCGTCACGATGGTCGGTTCGGCCCTCGCCGCACTCGCCCAGGACGACATCAAGCGCGTCCTCGCCTACTCGACGATCGGTCAGCTCGGCTACATGACCGGCGCCCTCGCCGTCGGCGACCGCGGTGCCGCCGTCTTCCACCTCCTGTCCCACGGCGCCTTCAAGGCGCTGCTGTTCCTCGCGGCCGGCGTGATCATCCACGCGGCCGGCACCAACTCGCTGGCCGTCATGTCCCGCACCTCAGGACTGCGCGAACGCGTCCCGGACGCCTACTGGACGATGACCGTGGCGCTACTCGCACTGGCCGCGATCCCGCCCTTCAGCGGCTTCTTCTCCAAGGAGTCCGTCCTGGGCGCCGCCGAGCGAACGGCCACCGGCCACACCACGCACGCCCCCGGCAGCGCCGGCTGGATCGTCCTCGTCGCCGGCCTGGTCACCGCCGTACTCACCGCCGCGTACGCGACCCGGCTGTGGCTGCTCGCCTTCCGGGGCCGGGGCACCGAGGCCCCGGACCACGGCCGGCAGCCGCTGTCCATGACGGTCGTGCTGTGGGTCCTGACCGTCCCGTCCCTGGCCTTCGGCGGGCTCGCCTACCGGTCGCTGCCCGGCTGGTTCGACGGCCGCGACCTCACCCCGACCCTCACCACCTCGATCCTCGGCACCGGCCTCGCGCTCGTCGGCGGACTCGTCACCTACGGCGCCTGGCAGCGGACCAGGGCGCTGGCCGCCCGCGCCCCGATCGGCGCCGTCGCCGCGCACCCCGAGGGCGACGCCGGACTGGTCGAGGCCGAGGCCATCGCCGCCCACGAGCCCGCGTTCGGCGACATCGCCTACGCACCCGATCCGGCGGACCCCGCCCGGCTGCTGCTCGGCCCGCTGCGCCGGCACGCCGCCGAAGGCTTCCACCTGGACGCCGTGTACGACGTGCTGTTCGTCCGCCCGGTCCTGGCCGCGGCGAGCCTCGTCCAGTTCCTCGACCGCGAGGTCGTCGACACCTACATCCGGGGCGCGGCCGCCGCACCCCGCCTGCTCGGCGCCGCCGTACGGCGCGCCCAGACCGGCAACGTCCAGACCTATGTGAGCGCGCTGCTCGCCGGCACCGTCGTCCTGGCGGTCGCCGTCCTCCTCGTCGCCACGGGAGCGTGAGCAGGCGTGATCGATATCAACGAGTCCGTGATGCAGTTCCTTCTGGCATTGATCGTCGTCGGTCCGCTCCTCGGCGCCGTCGCCGCCCTGCTCCCCGCCCCGCCCGGGCTGAAGGGGAAGTCACCCGAGCAGGCCGTACTCCGCCACGGAGTGACGGTGACCGGTGCGATCCTCATCGCCGCGATCGTCCTCGCGCTCGGCTTCGACCACGACCATCCGTCGAGGATGCAGGCCACGACCGACATCAGCTGGATCCCCGCACTCGACGTGCGCATCCACCTCGGCATCGATGGCATCTCCCTCCCCCTCGTGGTCCTGACCGCGCTGCTGACCTTCCTCTGCGCGCTCTACTCGTACTTCAACATGCCGGCGGGCCCGTCCCCGAAGGCATTCGTCGCGCTGCTGCTCGTCCTGGAGTCCGGCACCCTGGCGAGCTTCGCCGTCCTCGACCTGCTGCTGTTCTTCCTCGCGTTCGAGATGGTCCTCATCCCGATGTACTTCCTCATCGCCCGCTGGGGCGGCGCGGGGCGGACCCGGGCCGCCTGGAAGTTCATCCTCTTCACCCTGCTCGGATCCGTCGTCATGCTGCTCGGCCTGCTCCTGATCGGAATCAAGGCAGGCACGTTCGACATGGTGGCACTCGCCACTGACAACGGCCGGTCACTGACCACATCCGTGCAGGTCATCGCCGTTCTGGCGATCGGGATCGGGCTTGCGGTCAAGACCCCGATGTGGCCCCTGCACAGCTGGCTGCCGGACGCCCACACCGCCGCGCCGACCGTCGGCTCGGTCCTGCTGGCCGGCGTCCTGCTGAAGATGGGCACGTACGGGTTCGTCCGGATCCTGCTGCCGGTCGCGCCGGACGGATTCCGCACCTTCGCGCCGTACCTCGCCGCCTTCGCCGTGATCGGCATCATCTACGGCTCCCTGGCCTGTCTGAACCTGGCCAAACGGGGCGCGAAGGGCGACCTCAAGCGCCTGATCGCCTACTCCTCCGTCGGCCACATGGGCTTCGTCCTGCTCGGCATCGCCACCATGACCCCGACCGGCGTCAACGGCGCCCTGTTCGCCAACATCGCCCACGGCCTCATCACCGGCCTGCTGTTCTTCCTGATCGGCGGCCTCAAGGACCGCACCGGCACCACCGACCTCGACACTCTGGCCGAGGAGACGGGTGCCGCTCTGTACGGCAAGGCGCCGCGCCTCGGCGGGCTCCTCGCCTTCGCCTCCGTCGCCTCGCTCGGACTGCCCGGACTCGCCGGGTTCTGGGGCGAGATGCTCGCCCTGTTCGGCGCGTTCGAACCCGCCGTCGGCCTCAGCCGCCCCGCCTTCCTCACCTTCATGGCGATCGCCGCCTTCGGCACCCTGCTGACCGCCGCGTACCTGCTGACCGTGGTCCGCCGCGTCTGCATGGGCGCCGTACCGCAGGCCATGCCCGAACTCGCCGACGTACGCACCTACGAGTTCGCGGCCTGGACCCCACTCGTCGCCCTCACCGTCGTCGCCGGACTGTGGCCCAAGGCCCTGCTCGGGCTCACCGACCCGGCAGTGCAGCAGCTCCTCGCAGGAGGCCCCCGATGAGCGCCCTGGCCCAGCCACAGGCCGCGAACCTCGTCCAGTCCGTCGACTGGCTCGCCATCGCCCCGCCCACCCTCACCGCGGTCGTCGGCCTCGCCGTCCTCGTCGCCGACCTGTTCGTGCCGGAGGCCAGGAAGCCCCTCCTCGGCTGGGTGTCGGTCGCCGGACTCGCCGCGGCCGCCGGCCTGCTGCTGCCGCTCCTGGACCACGACCGCAGCACCTTCTGCCTGACGGGCGCCACGCGCGCGTGCAGCTACACGGCCGACCGGTTCACCCTGGTCGTGCAGTTCCTGGTGCTCGGCGGCGCCCTGCTCACGGCCCTGCTGTCCGTCACCACCCTGAAGGACGGCAACCGCCGCTATCCCCAGGGCGAGTTCTGGTTCCTGCTGCTCTCCTCGGCCGCCGGCGCCGCCCTGCTGCCCGCCTCCCGCGACCTCGCCACCCTGATCGTCGCCCTGGAGGTCGCCTCCCTGCCGGCCTTCGCCCTCGTCGGCATCCGGCACGGCGACGCGAAGTCCTCCGAAGCCGCCCTGAAGTTCTTCCTGTCCTCGGTGACCGCGACCGCCGTCAGCCTCCTGGGCATCAGCTTCGTGTACGCCACCACCGGCAGCCTCTACCTCACCCAGGTCGCCGACCGCATCCAGCACGTCGACGGCCAGCTGCACACCCTCGCCCAGACGGGTGTCGTCCTCACCCTTGTGGGCTTCGCGTTCAAGACAGCCGCCGTTCCCTTCCACTTCTGGGTCCCCGACACCTACGTCGGTGCCCCGCTCCCCATCGCCGCCTACCTGTCCGTCGTCGGCAAGGCCGTCGGCTTCTCCGGCCTGATCCTGGTCACCGTCGTCGCCTTCCCGTCGTACGCCGACGTCTGGGGCCCCGCACTCGCCGCCCTGGCCGCCCTCACCATGACCGTCGGCAACGTCGCGGCCCTGCGCCAGCAGGCCACGCGCGCGTACAGCGCGGTACGACTGCTCGCCTGGTCGTCGGTGGGCCAGGCCGGCTACCTGCTCGTGCCGATCGCCGCCGCCGGATACGCCAAGGACCCCCAGAAGGCCGTCGGCTCCACCGTCGCCTACGCCCTCATGTACGCGACCGTGAACCTCGGCGCCTTCGCGGTGGCCGCCCTGGTCGGCCGTACCAAGGAACTCAACCGGCTCTCCGACTACCGCGGCCTCTACGGCAAGAACCCGCTGACCGCACTGCTCCTGGCGTTCTTCCTGCTGTGCCTGGCCGGACTCCCGCCCGGCATCATCGGACTGTTCGCCAAGGTCACCGTCTTCTCCGCGGCCGTCGACGCCGGCCTCGGCTGGCTGGCCGTCGTCATGGCCGTCAACGTCGTGATCGCCCTCTACTACTACCTCCAGTGGACGGCCCTGCTGTTCCGCGCCCCCGAAGGCGACACCGCCAGGCACCGCCTTCCGGCCCCCCTCACGGCCGCACTCGCCCTCACCGGCGCCCTCGGCGTCGCGCTTTCCGGCGCGCCCCAACTGGTGCTCCGCTTCGCCGCCACCGGCCTGTTCTGACGCCCTCCACGCGCGCGTGCGGACCACCGGCACGGGCGGGGCGCGGATCCTCACCCGGACGGCTCACGCGCCGCACAGCGGACACAAGGGAACTAGCGGCCGTCGCCTGGCGTTGACCAGTGCGGAAGGGTCCACTGGACGTGACACCACGACACCGGTGGCATCGCAGATCGGAAGGCAGCACCGCAGGCAAAGGGTTCCCCTGCCGCACGACTTGGAGGGCGTACCGTGCACCGCCGGCACAACGGACTCAGAACGGCAGTCCTCCTCGGAGGACTGTCGGCACTCATCATCGTCATCGGCAGCTTCTTCGGCCGGACGGGTCTGATCGTCGCGGTCCTCGGCGCCCTCGGCACGAACGCGTACGCGTACTGGAACAGCGACAAACTGGCGCTACGCGCGATGCGCGCGCGCCCGGTGAGCGAATTCGAGGCACCGGCCCTGTACCGGATGGTCCGCGACCTCTCCACCCAGGCCCGCCAGCCCATGCCCCGCCTCTACATCTCCCCGACCGAGGCCCCGAACGCCTTCGCGACGGGCCGCAACCCGCGCAACGCCGCCGTGTGCTGCACCGAAGGCATCCTGCGCATCCTGGACGAGCGCGAACTGCGGGGTGTGATCGGCCACGAGCTCAGCCACGTCTACAACCGCGACATCCTCATCTCGTCGGTCGCCGGCGCCCTCGCCTCGGTGATCATGTTCCTGGTCAACTTCGCCTGGCTGATCCCGGTCGGCCGTTCGGACGACGACGACGGCCCCGGCTTCCTCGGCCTGCTGCTGATCATGATCCTGGGCCCGCTGGCCGCCACAGTCATCCAGCTCGCCATCAGCCGCTCCCGGGAGTACGAGGCGGACGCCTCCGGCGCCCAGCTCACCGGCGACCCGCTCGCCCTCGCCAGCGCCCTGCGCAAGCTGGAGGCCGGCACCAAGCAGCTCCCGCTGCCCCCCGAGCCCCGGATCGAGACCGCGAGCCACATGATGATCGCGAACCCCTTCCGCCCGGGCCAGGGACTGTCCAAGATGTTCTCGACGCATCCGCCCATGGCGGAGCGGATCGCCCGACTGGAGAAGATGGCAGGTCGCCCGCAGTGAAGACCATCCTGAACGTCATTTGGCTCGTCCTGAGCGGTTTCTGGCTGTTCCTCGGCTACCTGCTGGCGGGCGTGATCCTCTGCATCACGATCATCGGCATTCCATTTGGCGTAGCGGCCTTTCGTATCGGCGTCTACGCCCTGTGGCCCTTCGGGTACACGACCGTCGAGCGGCGGGACGCCGGCGCCCCCTCCTGCGTCGGCAACGTCCTGTGGCTGGTCCTCGCAGGCTGGTGGCTGGCCCTCGCCCACATCGTCACCGGTGTCGTGATGTGCCTGACGATCATCGGGATCCCGTTCGGCATCGCCAACTTCAAGCTGATCCCGGTCTCCCTGCTTCCGCTGGGACGCGAGATCGTGCCCACGGACCAGCCGTTCGCGACCCGCTGACCCCACCTCATCCGACGCTCGCCGCACACGAGTTGTCCACAGGCCCGCACCCGGACCCAGGGTTGTCCACAGGCCGCCGCGATTGTCAGTGGCGGCCTGCATCATGAAGCCATGACCGAGATCGAGCAGTTGCTGACACGGGTGGCCGTCCAGGCCCGCGACTCCCGTCCGTGGGGCTGGCCTTCGCTTCCCGCGCCCGTCGACGCAGCCACGATCGACCGCGCCGGTCAGACCCTGGGCTTCCCGCTGCCGCCCCTCCTCGCCGCGCTCTACGAACGGGTGGGCGACGGCGGTTTCGGCCCCTCTTACGGCCTGCTGCCCCTGCTCGACTCCGCGCCTTCGGGGGAACCGGCCGCCGTCGCCCAGTACCTCACCAACCGCGAGTACGGCCGCAGGAACCCGGACTGGCCCTGGCCCGAGGGCATCCTGCCGATATCCCACTGGGGCTGTGGCATGTACGCGTGTGTGGACTGCCGGGACCCGCGGGCCACGGTCCTGCTCTACGAGCCCAACGCAGACGACGCCGAGGGCGCCTGGCTCGTGGACGCGCCCAGCCTTGCCGACTGGCTGCGCATCTGGCTGGAGGGCACGGGCTGGTACGAGGAGACCGACGAGGGAACGGACCTGGCGCTCTGGGCCGACATCCGGACCCGCACGGCCCCGGAGCAGGCCGTCTGAGAGGCGGGGTCTCCCGAGCGCGGCCGCCGCAGTTCCACGCCGCACCTCGCGACCGCTGTCGCTGTGGCGACCACCGTGTCTACCGGGCCGCCACCCACCGCCGTACGGCGTATGCCGCCGCACCCACCGCCAGTACGGCCGCCCCCGCAACCACGGAGGCCACCGGCAGCGCGAAAGCTAGGATCACACACCCCAGCAGCCCCACCACCGGGACCAGCCGGGCCCGCGGCGCGGGGTCCAGCGTCCACGCCGAGGCGTTGGCCACCGCGTAGTACGCCAGCACGCCGAAGGAGGAGAAACCGATGGCACCCCGGACGTCCACCGTCGCCGCCGCCACGGCGACCACCGCGCCGACGGCCAGCTCCGCACGGTGCGGAACCTGGAAACGCGGATGCACGGCGGCCAGCGCCCGGGGCAGATGGCCGTCACGGGCCATGGCGAGCGTGGTCCGTGAGACGCCCAGGACCAGCGCCAGCAGCGAGCCGAGCGCGGCCACCGCCGCCCCCACCCGCACCACGGGCACCAGCCCCGGCACCCCGGCCGCCCGCACCGCGTCGGTCAGCGGTGCCCCCGCCCGTCCCAGCGTCTCGGCGCCGAGCACGGAGAGCGCGGCCACCGCCACGCACGCGTACACCACCAGCGCGATACCCAGGGCCAGTGGAATCGCGCGCGGGATGGTGCGCGCCGGGTCCCGCACCTCTTCGCCGAGGGTCGCGATCCGCGCGTACCCGGCGAACGCGAAGAACAGCAGGCCGGCCGCCTGAAGCACGCCGCCCACACCCGAAGACACCCCGATGTCCAGCCGCCCGGCGTCCGCCCGCCCGGACGTCAGGCACACGACCACCACGGAAGCGAGGACCGCCAGCACCACGGCCACGATCACCCGCGTCAGCCAGGCCGACTTCTGGATGCCGCCGTAGTTCACGGCGGTCAGCGCCACCACGGCCGCGACCGCAACCACGTGCGCCTGCTCCGGCCAGGCATAGGCGCCCACGGTGAGTGCCATCGCGGCGCAGGACGCCGTCTTTCCGACGACGAACGCCCAGCCCGCGAGGTATCCCCAGAAGGCGCCGAGCCGCTCCCGCCCGTACACGTAGGTGCCGCCCGACTGCGGGTAGCGGGCGGCGAGGCGGGCCGAGGACATGGCGTTGCAGTAGGCGACCAGGGCGGCGACGGCCAGCCCGGGCAGCAGCCCCGACCCGGCCGCGTGGGCCGCCGGGCCCAGGGCCGAGAACACGCCGGCCCCGATCATCGAGCCGAGACCGACGACCACCGCGTCGCGTACGCCCAGCGTGCGCCGCAGGCCAGGAGAGGAGGAGACCATGCGCCGCACCCTACGGATCGCCGCAACCGTGAGGAGTCGCCGGGGCGTCCTCGTCATCGACAGCGCACGAACAGACGCGCGACGGCTGTCTGGGGCGTTCCCGGACGGCCTGTCCGGCACAGCCGGCCGAGAACGAAAACACAGGGCCGGAACAGTGCGAACACAGCGCGGAAGGGCAGGTTCAGGGCATGGGCATCATCGGTTGGATCATCCTGGGACTGTTGGCCGGCGCCATCGCCAAAATCCTGCTGCCGGGACGCGACCCGGGCGGCTTCATCGGCACGACCCTCATCGGCATCGTGGGCGCGTTCCTCGGCGGCTGGATATCGGCCCGCTGGCTGGACCACCCCATAACCAAGAACTTCTACGACGGCGCGACCTGGGTGGCGGCGATCGGAGGCTCGCTGGTCCTGCTGATCGTCTACCGCCTTCTGTTCGGTAATTCGCGCGACTGAGCGCCCCTACCGCAGGCCGGCAGACGAGAAGGGCGGGTACCAGGGGTGCCCACCCTTCCTCGTACCTCGGCCGGCGGTGACTACCGGTAGTTCACGAACTGGAGCGCGAAGTCGAAGTCCTGGCCCTTCAGGAGCGCGATCACGGCCTGGAGGTCGTCGCGGCTCTTGGAGCTGACGCGCAGTTCGTCGCCCTGGACCTGGGCCTTCACACCCTTGGGGCCCTCATCGCGGATGATCTTCGCGACCTTCTTCGCGTTCTCCTGGGAGATGCCCTCCTCGATCGACGCGAAGATCTTGTACTCCTTGCCGGAGAGCTGCGGCTCACCCGCGTCCAGCGCCTTCAGCGAGATGCCGCGCTTGATCAGCTTCGACTGGAAGACGTCGAGGATCGCCTTGACCCGCTCCTCGGAGTTCGCCTGCATCAGGATGTTCTCGCCGGACCAGGCGATCGAGGCGCCCACGCCCTTGAAGTCAAAGCGCTGCGAGATCTCCTTGGCGGCCTGGTTGAGGGCGTTGTCGACCTCCTGCCGCTCGACCTTCGAGACGATGTCGAAACTGGAGTCGGCCATGTCCTGTGGCTCCTTGTATCTGGGGGCGTAACGGGATGCGTTTCCGGCGCGCGACGGCGGCCGCGCCTGGTGTGGGGACCGGGCCGCATCCGCACCAGCCTAGCCACCCCAGGTCTCGCGAGCGCAGATCAATCGGGTGGCGGAGCACCCCTCGGGATCGGGTATTGTTTACGTCGTTGCCAGGGAGCACCGCCGAAAAACGGTTCGACTTGGTGGCAAACCCCGGCGGTGTGCCCGAGCGGCCAAAGGGAGCAGACTGTAAATCTGCCGGCTTCGCCTTCCCAGGTTCGAATCCTGGCGCCGCCACGCAAGTGGGATTGGCCCCTGACCAGTGAGTTTGGTCGGGGGCCGTTCTCGTTGTCGGCTCACGTCAGTACCCGCCGTTCCCCGGTGTTCCCCGCCCGTTCTGGCGCGGTCGTGGCACGTGTCGTGACCTTGATCACTGACTACCAGGCCCCAAGGACCGTGTGGTGTCGCGGTGCGCCCCTCGATGCGAACTATGGGCGCGACGGTCGATGTGGTCTGCTCGGCTGGTCAGACGATCATGCGGGGCTGCTCGCGGTTGGTCCCGGTCGCGATGGTTGCTGTACCTCGCTGCTGTACGAGAGGAAGGCGTGAGGTACAACTACGCAATGACGACTCGACCGACGCAGGCAATGTGGTGGGCTGAAATGGCGATCTTCCTTGCCGTAGCCGCCGCGACTTTCGCCGGGATCAGCGCTCTTCTGGTGGCATCGGCGCCCCAGGGCCGCCACGTCACAGTGGAGGGCGGGGCCTCCGTCGTGCTGGTTGCGCTGTCCGCCGGCGTCGGCATCTTCGTGAGTGGCCGGTTCAGGGCATGGGGGCTGCGTCGGCAAGCCGTGTCCTGCACGCAGTCTTGAAAACCGTCGTGGCAGCGATGTCACCGTGGGTTCAAATCTCACACCCACCGCAGAAGAACGGCCCCTGACCAGGTAAATCCGTTGGGGGCCGTTCTCATGCCCGCTGTCCGTCAACCAGCGTGGTTCCCCGTCAGATACCGGTGGATCGGGCACGGAAGGGGCACGGGCGCCTTCTGATTCGTTACTCGCCGGTCGGCACGGTTGGTGCTGCTTGGATATCTGCCGCCACCGTCATCGTGAGTACGCTGCCGCGCAGCACTATGGCCCGGTAGTGCTGACTCGCCTCATCGCCGCCAACGTCCGAGGGCTGTCGCCCCAGCAGGAATGCGGATGTTCGCCTGCACATCTCCATATATGTTCTATATGCATCGCGCACGTCACGGCTAGCGATAGTCATCACCGGTCCGATCCATCGGACGATTCGTATTTGAGATGACTGGACGTCCGCCATCGTCTCCAGGGGCTGTGCGTCCGTGCCCCCGTTCTCGGCGTAGCTCACAAGCTGGGCCACCTTCATCTCGTGCTCCTCAGCGTCTTTGAGCATCTCCGCGTACGCGGCTCTGCGTTCTTGGCGAAGCCAGTGCTCGTGGCTGCGGCCAAGCGGCTCGGCCACGCCAATGCGAGCGTCACGACTCGCCACTACGCCCGGTCGCGTGACGGTCAGGACGTAGAGATCGCAAAGGGGCTGAACGCCGATCACGAGAAGGCGCAGCGGGCCCGTGCCAGGAAGGCGAAGAACGTGAAGCCGATCAAGGATGACGTGGCACGGAAGTTGCACGACGAGAAGCAGGACCCTGCCCGATCTGACGATCAAGGCGTCTGACCTGCATGGATAGCGTGGCGTTCATGATCGATCGCCGGAGTCTGTAAATCTGCCGGCTTCGCCTTCCCAGGTTCGAATCCTGGCGCCGCCACTTTGGGGAAGACCCCCTCCGGACTGTGGAAACACAGTCCGGAGGGGGTCTCTACGTTGCGTCATGAGTGACGTCGGGCGGAGGCGTGACGTGCCCCGCAGCGGGGGCGAAGTGGCCGCCGGCCAAAGCCTGCGAGAACGCGGAGGCGCGCCGGACCGAGGGCCCCTGAGCACACCCGCGCCCCGGAGCCGTCGCCGCCCGGCGTGGGCATGAAGCCGGCTCTCGTGATCGGCCGGCAGGCCCGTGCGGGCGCGGTGCCGGCGCCCGCACCACCGACACCGGGGGAAGCCCGGATCAACCGCCCCTGGACCCCCACGGCCCCCGGTACATGTGCCCCGCCCCGGGGCACACTGGGCACATGTCCTCCCGACGTAGAACCTGTCCGGTGTGCCGCCGTGAGATCGCCGTCGTCGCGGGACGCTTCGCGCGGCACGACCCGCCCGGGGTGCGGGAGACCGGCGATCTGGTCTCCTGCTCCGGCTCGCGGCGGCAGGCCCAACTGGGGGCGGCCCAGCCGTCGTTGGACGGCTACGCCGTGCCGGACTTTCCCGGACAGCTGTCGCTGTTCTGAGGAACCCGCCCGGCCGTCGTCACCGTCACAGGTCCCAACGGCCAGGGCGGTGGGTTCAGTTCCCGGCCACCGACTTCACGGCCACCGAGACCGGCGTCGAACCGCCGATCAGCTCCAGGGTCAGACCCGCCGTCGCCGACGTGTCCACCAACTCCGCGAGGACGGCGGCCACGTCGTCGCGCGGGACCGAACCCGGGCCCGTGTGTGCCTCCAGACGCACCAGGCCCTTGCCCGGGTCGTCCGTCAGTGAACCGGGCCGCAGGATCGTCCAGTCCAGGGCACTCTGCCGACTGACGTACGCGTCGGCCTCGCCCTTGGCCCGCAGGTACACGTCGAAGACCCCGTCGCCCTGGTGCGCCGGGTCCGCGCCCATCGACGAGACGATCACGAAACGGCGCACGCCCGCGCGAACGGCCGCCTCCACGAACAACACCGCCGCGCCCTTGTCCACCGTTTCCTTGCGGGCCGTGCCGCTGCCCGGGCCCGCACCCGCCGCGAACACCGCCGCGTCCGCTCCCCGCAGAGGCGCCGCGACCTCCTCGACCGACGCCGACTCCAGGTCGAGCAGCACCGGTTCGGCACCGGCCGCCCGGAGATCGTCGCTCTGCTCGGCCTTCCGGATGATTCCCGCGACCTCGTCCCCGCGCGCGGAGAGCAGCCGCTCCAACCGCAGCGCGATCTGACCATGACCACCAGCGATGACAATGCGCATGTTTCCGACCGTACGCCCGAAGCCCCGCATCCGCTGCACGACTTCATGCGCCCCACGTGCTCACGCAGGTCCCTGGAAGCGCCCGCCGGGTTCGGACCGTCCCTGTGGACGCGCCCCTTCGCGCCGCACGCTCCCGCGCACCCCTCAGGACACCTCGCCCCGCCCCTGCCGAGGCAGCCCCAGCTCCGCTGTCGCCGCCGAGTTGCAGTACTCGCGGACCGCGCTCGTGCGTGCCACCACGCGCCCCCGGTGCACCACGATCCGGCTGTAGGCGAGGGAGAGGGCCCCGGCCAGATGGTCGCCGCGCACGGCGAGGAGTTCGGCGGGGAAGCCGGCCTCGACACGGACCTCGGGGAGGCCCAGGGCGGCCCGGGAGGAGGCGCTCACGGTGTCGTAGGCATCCTCGGGGCGCAGGCCGTGGCGGGAGGCCAGGAGGTAGGCCGCCTCCAGCGGGTCGCCCCGGCCGACGGGGTTCGACAGGTCGCGCAGGGCGCCGCTGCCGGCCGCGACCCGTACTCCGGCCGCGCGCAGCAGCCGTACCGGAGCCGTGCCGCGGCGGTCCACGGAGCCGCAGCCGCCTTGGGGCAGGCACACCACCGTGACGCCGGCTGCGGCGAGCTGGTCCGCGACCCGGGCGGCCGCCTCGGCGGGCAGGCGCGCGAGCCCGGCGCACGGGCCGAGCGTCACGCCGGGGCGCATGCCACCCGCCATCGCCGCGAGCCGCGCCAGCCGGGCCGGGTCGACGGCGTCCGTGTGCAGATCGACCGGGCAGCCGTGCTCGGAGGCCACCTCCAGGACGGCTTCCGCATAGCCCGTGGGATCGGGGTCCAGATCGGGGCAGCCGCCCAGCACGGACGCGCCCATCTTCGCGGCGTCCCGCAGTATCGCCAGCCCCTCGGCGCCGGCCACCCCGGTCAGCACGCGCGGCATCGCGACCGCCGTCAGTTCCGCGAGCCCGCGCAGCGAGCGGCGTGCCTGGAGCACGGCGGCAAGGGCGGCCAGCCCCTGGACGTCGCCCACGCGCACGTGCGCGCGTACCGCCGTAGCGCCGTGGCCGAGTTGCAGGAGGGCCGCCTCGGTGGCGCGCCGCTGGACGTCGTCGGGGTCGTACGAGACGGGACCGCCGCGATCGGCGGAGAGCGCGGTGTCGCCGTGGGCGTGCGGTTCGGCCGGGGCCGGGAGGAGGAGGTAGCCACTCAGGTCCACGCGCGCGCCGCCCGCGCGGGCCGGACCCGGTGCCAGGCTGCCGGCCGTACCGACCGCCTCGATGCGTCCGCCGCCCAGCCGTACGTCCACGGTCCGGCCGTCGGTGAGCCGTGCCCCGCACAGCAGGAGCCCGGTCGGCTCGGACTGTCCCGAGGAGCCCGGGGAGTTGGACGACGACGAGGGCGGCTGCGGCTGGCTGTCGGGCATCGCGCTCCATGAAGGTCGGTCCGGGCGGGGACTCAAGATCACGCAGAGTGAGTCGAGCCTAGGGTGGCGAACCGCGTGCGGCGGGGAGGAGCGCAATAGTCGTACCGGCCTCGTCGGACCGGTCGGGAACGGTTCGGCACGCGCGCGTGAGGAGCGTCGGAAGGGGCCCGAGAGGCTGCCGTGAGCCGGGCGGAAGAGGACCGGTGGGGCGGCGGGAAACGGATTTGGGTGAACGGCGGCCGAGCGTGTAATGTCTTCATCGCTCGCCCCAATAGCTCAGTCGGCAGAGCGTCTCCATGGTAAGGAGAAGGTCTACGGTTCGATTCCGTATTGGGGCTCTGGTGTGAGAGGTCCCGTCGCGAGGCGGGACTGATCTCATCAAAGCGGTGTAGCTCAGTCGGTAGAGCAAGCGGCTCATAATCGCTGTGTCACCGGTTCAAGTCCGGTCACCGCTACTGACAGTAGCCGATTGCGGGGTCGGTCCTTCGATCGGCTACTCTTTTTGCGTTGAATCAGTCCATCCGTTCGTCTTAGGAGCACTCACGTGGCTGCCACCGACGTCCGCCCGAAGATCACGCTGGCCTGCGTGGAGTGCAAGGAGCGGAACTACATCACCAAGAAGAACCGGCGTAACAACCCGGACCGTCTTGAGATGAAGAAGCACTGCCCGCGTTGCAATGCGCACACCGCGCATCGCGAAACGCGATAACAACAGGCTCGTTCGTGAGGCCGTTCCCGGCTCGGGGGCGGCCTCACGGCGTTTCGGCCGTCGGCTTCCCGCTAGTTTGTGGGGCATCACAGCAGACATCAGGAGGTGCCGGGCCAATGGCGCTCGACCAGTCCTTCGTGGGACGGACCTACCCACCCACCGAGCCCTACGAGGTGGGCCGGGAGAAGATCCGTGAGTTCGCCGAGGCGGTCGGCGACACCAACCCCGTGTACTCGGACCCGGAGGCCGCCAAAGCACTCGGCTACTCCGATGTGATCGCCCCGCCGACCTTTGTCTTCTCGATCACTTTCCGGGCGGCCGGGCAGGTCGTCGAGGACCCGCAGCTGGGCCTGGACTACAGCCGGGTGGTGCACGGCGACCAGAAGTTCGCATACCGGCGTCCGGTGCGTGCCGGCGACCGGCTGACCGTCACCTCCACCATCGAGGCCATCAAGTCCCTCGCGGGCAACGACATCATCGACATCCGCGGCGACGTCCATGACGAGTCGGGCGAGCTCGTGGTGAGCGCCCTGACCAAGCTGGTGGCCCGCGCGGCGGACGCCGAAGAAGGCGAGGCGTGAGGATCCGATGACGTCGAAGATCGCGTACGAGGACGTCGAGGTGGGCACCGAACTGCCCGCCCAGACCTTCCCCGTGACCCGCGCCACGCTGGTGCGGTACGCGGGCGCCTCCGGGGACTTCAACCCCATCCACTGGAACGAGAAGTTCGCCAAGGAGGTGGGCCTGCCGGACGTCATCGCGCACGGCATGTTCACCATGGCCGAGGCGATCCGCGTGGTCACCGACTGGACCGGTGACCCGGGCGCGGTCGTCGACTACGGCGTCCGCTTCACCAAGCCCGTCGTCGTGCCGAACGACGACCAGGGCGCCCTGATCGAGGTCAGCGGCAAGGTAGCGGCCAAGCTCGACGACAACACCGTGCGCGTCGACCTGACGGCGACGAGCGCCGGGCAGAAGGTGCTGGGCATGTCGCGGGCGGTCGTACGGCTGGGCTGAGCCCGGCGAGTTCCACGGCCTGGTAACCCGGCGAGTTCCACGGCCTGGTAAGGGGCGCTCCCCATGGTGGGGCGCCCCTTACGCGCGTACGACCCCTACCCATGAAACGGGCCGCGAGGAGGGGGCGTTCCCGGTCCCTTGACTTGGTTAGTGATTGAGTACTAACTTTCTCGCATGGTCAGGATGAGTGCTGAGGAGCGGCGCGAGAGCGTCGTCCGCGCGGCGATCGCAGAGTTCTCGCAGAGGGGCTACTACGGGACCTCCACCGAGGCGATCGCCAAACGGGTCGGGGTTTCGCAGCCCTATCTCTTCCGGCTCTTCCCGGGCAAGAAGGCGATCTTCGCCGCCGCCTCGCAGCGCTGCATCGACGAGATGCGTGAGCTCTTCGAGAAGGCCGCCGAGGGGTTGCGGGGCGAAGAGGCCCTGCACGCCATGGGGGACGCGTATGTGCGGATCATCCAGGAGCGGCCGGAACGGCTCCAGATGCAGATGCAGACGTACATCACGGTCGCGGCCGCCGAGGCGGAAGGCGAGCACGAGTTCGGCGAGCTCGTGCGGGCCGGCTGGGGGCGGCTGTGGGATACCGTCCATCTGCTCTCGGGCGCCGACGTCGACCGCACCACGACCTTCCTGGCCAAGGGAATGCTCATCAACACCTATGCGGCCATGGGGTTTCCGCCCGAACACCGGGTCTGGCAGGGGATGTACCAGGACGCCGGGGTCACCGGGCTGGGGAAGTGCAGCGACGGGTGAGGGGGCGGTTCGCCCTTCCCCGGCCTGGCCTTTTCATGGGCCAGAAACTTAGTGACCGATAACTAATAATTTCCGCAAGGCCACGCTCTGGGGGAGCGATGTCACAGCAGTCCGCACAGCAGACCGCACGCAAGGGAAGCGCCGCATGGGCGCTCGTCATCACCAGCGTCGCCGGATTCATGGCGGCCCTCGACAACCTCGTCGTCACCACCGCACTGCCCTCCATCCGCAAGGACCTCGGCGGCGCCCTGGACGACCTCGAATGGACCGTGAGCGCCTACACGCTCACCTTCGCCGTCCTGCTGATGTTCGGCGCGGCCCTCGGCGACCGCTTCGGCCGCCGCCGGCTCTTCCTCGCCGGAATCACCGTCTTCACCATCGCCTCCGCCGCCGCGGCCATGGCGCCCGGTATCGACTCACTGATCGCCGCCCGAGCGGTGCAGGGCGTCGGCGCGGCCGTGATGATGCCCCTGACGCTCACCCTGCTGACGGCGGCCGTGCCCGAGGCCAGGCGCGGGATGGCGTACGGCATCTGGGGCGCCGTCAACGGGCTCGCGGTCGCCTCGGGGCCGCTCATCGGCGGCAGCCTCACCGAACACGTGTCCTGGCACTGGATCTTCTGGCTGAACGTGCCGCTCGGCCTCGCCCTGCTGCCGCTCGCCCGTCTCCGTCTCGCCGAGTCCCACGGCACCGGCGCCCCGCTCGACTTCCCCGGCACCCTGCTCGCCAGCGGCGGCCTCTTCGGGATCGTCTACGGCCTGGTGCGCGGCCCCGCCGACGGCTGGACCAGCCCCCTCGTGCTCACCGGGCTGTTCGCGGGCGGCGCCCTGCTCGTCGGCTTCGTCATCCACGGCAGCCGCGCCAAGAACCCCATGCTGCCGATGCGACTCTTCCGCTCCCGGGCCTTCTCCGGGATCAACGCGGCCAGCCTGCTGATGTTCCTCGGGATGTTCGGCTCGATCTTCCTGCTCAGCCAGTACATGCAGGGCGTCCTCGGCTACTCGCCCACCGAGGCGGGCCTCAGGATGCTGCCCTGGACCGGCATGCCGATGCTCGTCGCACCCATCGCCGGGATCCTCTCCGACCGGATAGGCGGCCGCCCGGTCGCCGCCGCCGGACTCTTCCTGCAAGCCGCCGGGCTCGGCTACATGGCCTCCGTGGTCACCGCCCACGCCTCCTACGGCATCCAGCTGCCCGGCCTGATCATCAGCGGTATCGGCATGGCGCTGTACTTCGCCCCGGCCGCCAACCTCGTGATGTCCGCCGTGCGCCCGCAGGAACAGGGCATCGCCTCCGGAGCCAACAACGCGCTGCGCGAGGTCGGCGGCGCGCTCGGCATCGCCGTCATGTCGTCCATCTTCGCCGCCCAGGGCGGCTACGAGAGCGCCCAGAGCTTCGTGGACGGGCTGCGGCCCGCCCTGGTCACCGGCTCCGCCGTGGTCGCCCTCGCCGGGATCGCGGCCCTGCTCATCCCCGGCCGGCGACGGACCGCGCGGACGGTGACCGAGAGGGAGCCGGGCCCGGCCCTGGAGACCGTCGGCAGCTGACGGCACGCGCGCGTGGGGGGGGGGGGGGGGGGGGGGGGGTGTCTGCCTTTGCGTATTCCGGGGAACCCACAAACCCCCCTCTCCCCCCCCCCCCCCCCCCCCCCCAAAACCCCCCCCCCCCCTCCCCCCCCCCCCCCCCCCCCCCCCCCCCCCCCCCCCCCCCCCCCCCGCTGCAGTTTTCCGGGGATATTTCGGTGTATCGGCCGGTTTCGGCCAAGGTTCACGGTGGCTGAAACCCGTCTGTGGAACCCCGGTAGAACAGGGCGGCCGCCCCGGGGTGCCGACTCAATCCCGCCCCCCGTGCCCCGGCACCCACGCCGCCTCACCTTCGGTGCCCGCCGCGGAGGGCACCGCCCTCACCGAGAGCACTCTCCCACCCACTCCCCGCCCCGGGCCGCCGTCACCGCCCCGTCCCGGCCATCGGCCACCCGCTTTCCGCACCTCCCCCCGGTCATCGGCCACTCGCTCCCCGTACCGCCCCCCGGCCCCGACCGCCATCACCGCCCCGTCCCGGCCATCGGCCACCCCTCCCCACGCTTCCCGGCCGCTCGCTCGCCCCCTCCGTCCCGTCTCTCCCCCGCCGCCCGCCGCCCGCCGCACGGCGTCTCGCGTCCGCCGCCTCCGGTGTCCCCCCGGCGCCCCCGCCGCCCGCGCGGTCTCCTCCGTCCCCACCCCCTCGTCACGCCAAGCCCCCGCACCCCCGAAGCTGGTCCCCGGAAAGGCTCCCGTCTCTACCTTGAGTGGAATAGACTCAACTTTGTGTACGTTGGCTGAGTCAGCCGAACGATGCCGAGGAGGAGAACGCGAACGTGGACGCCGAGCTGACCAACAGGAGCCGGGACGCGATCAACGCGGCCAGCAGCAGGGCCGTGACCGAGGGGCACGCGGATCTGACGCCTGTTCACCTGCTGCTGGCTCTGCTTGCCGGGCAGGACAACGAGAACATCACGGACCTGCTCGCGGCCGTCGACGCCGACCAGGCCGCCGTACGCCAGGGCGCCGAGCGCGCGCTGGCCGCGCTGCCCAGCGTGACCGGCTCCACGGTCGCGCCCCCGCAGCCCAACCGCGAACTGCTCGCGGTCCTCGCCGACGCGGCCGACCGCGCCCGTGACCTCGGTGACGACTACCTCTCCACCGAGCACCTGCTCATCGGCATCGCCGCGAAGGGCGGCGCGGCCGGCGAGGTGCTCGACCGGCAGGGGGTCACCGCGAAGAAGCTGGTGGAGGCCTTCCAGAAGGCGCGCGGCGGACGCCGGGTGACCACCGCCGACCCGGAGGGCCAGTACAAGGCGCTGGAGAAGTTCGGGACGGACTTCACGGCCGCCGCCCGGGACGGCAAGCTCGACCCCGTCATCGGACGGGACCAGGAGATCCGGCGGGTCGTGCAGGTGCTGTCCCGCCGTACCAAGAACAACCCCGTGCTCATCGGCGAGCCGGGCGTCGGCAAGACCGCCGTCGTCGAGGGGCTCGCCCAGCGGATCGTGAAGGGGGACGTGCCGGAGTCGCTGAAGAACAAGCGACTGGTGGCGCTGGACCTGGGCGCGATGGTCGCGGGCGCGAAGTACCGGGGCGAGTTCGAGGAGCGGCTGAAGACCGTCCTCGCCGAGATCAAGGACTCCGACGGGCAGATCATCACCTTCATCGACGAGCTGCACACGGTCGTCGGCGCCGGAGCCGGCGGTGACTCCGCCATGGACGCCGGCAACATGCTGAAGCCGATGCTGGCCCGCGGCGAGCTGCGCATGGTCGGCGCGACCACCCTCGACGAGTACCGGGAGCGGATCGAGAAGGACCCGGCGCTGGAGCGGCGCTTCCAGCAGGTGCTGGTGGCGGAGCCGACCGTCGAGGACACGATCGCGATCCTGCGCGGGCTCAAGGGCCGGTACGAGGCCCACCACAAGGTCCAGATCGCCGACAGCGCGCTGGTGGCCGCCGCGACCCTCTCCGACCGCTACATCACCTCCCGTTTCCTCCCCGACAAGGCCATCGACCTGGTCGACGAGGCGGCCTCGCGGCTCCGCATGGAGATCGACTCCTCGCCCGTCGAGATCGACGAACTCCAGCGCTCCGTCGACCGGTTGAAGATGGAGGAACTGGCGCTGGAGAAGGAGACCGACCCGGCATCCCGGGAGCGCCTGGAGAAGCTGCGCCGCGACCTCGCCGACAAGGAGGAGGACCTGCGCGGCCTCAACGTCCGCTGGGAGCGCGAGAAGCAGTCCCTGAACCGGGTCGGCGAGCTGAAGGAGAAGCTCGACGAACTCCGTGGCACCGCCGAACGCGCCCAGCGCGACGGCGACTTCGACACCGCCTCCAAGCTGCTGTACGGCGAGATCCCGCAGCTGGAGAAGGAGCTGGAGGCCGCGTCCGAGGCGGAGGAGGAGACCGCCCGGGACACCATGGTCAAGGACGAGGTCGGCTCCGACGACATCGCGGACGTCGTGGCCGCCTGGACCGGCATCCCCGCCGGGCGTCTCCTGGAGGGCGAGACCCAGAAGCTGCTCCGTATGGAGGACGAGCTGGGCCGCCGCCTCATCGGCCAGACCGAGGCCGTACGCGCGGTGTCCGACGCCGTACGACGGTCCCGCGCCGGTATCGCCGACCCGGACCGCCCCACCGGCTCCTTCCTCTTCCTCGGCCCGACCGGTGTCGGCAAGACGGAACTGGCCAAGGCGCTCGCCGACTTCCTCTTCGACGACGAGCGGGCGATGGTCCGGATCGACATGTCGGAGTACAGCGAGAAGCACAGCGTGGCCCGGCTGGTCGGTGCCCCGCCCGGATACGTCGGCTACGAGGAGGGCGGCCAGCTGACCGAGGCGGTCCGCCGCCGCCCCTACACCGTGGTCCTCCTGGACGAGGTGGAGAAGGCCCACCCCGAGGTCTTCGACATCCTCCTCCAGGTGCTGGACGACGGCCGGCTCACCGACGGCCAGGGCCGCACGGTCGACTTCCGCAACACCATCCTGGTGCTGACGTCCAACCTGGGCAGCCAGTACCTGGTGGACCCGGTGCTCGGCGAGGAGGAGAAGAAGCGGCAGGTCCTGGAGACGGTCCGGCACTCCTTCAAGCCGGAGTTCCTCAACCGCCTGGACGACCTGGTCGTCTTCTCCGCCCTGGCCAAGGACGAGCTGGCCCGGATCGCCCGGCTCCAGATCGACCGGCTGGCCAAGCGCCTGGCCGACCGCCGCCTCGCCCTGGAGATCACCCCCGAGGCCCTGGCCTGGCTCGCCGAGGAGGGCAACGACCCGGCGTACGGTGCCCGGCCGCTGCGCCGCCTGGTCCAGACCGCCATCGGAGACCGTCTGGCCAAGGAGATCCTGTCCGGCGAGGTCAAGGACGGCGACACGATCCGGGTGGACGCCTTCGGTGAGGGCCTGATCGTGGGCCCGGTGACGGCGGAGGAAGCGGCCGGGGAATCGGCCGGTGAAACGGCCGGTGAAACGGCCGGGGAAGCCGTCGAAAGCACCGGTCAGGAGACCGGAAAAACGCTCTGAGCGGAATTCCGCCAACGGGAGATGAACCCGCCGGGGCGGGGGTTGCCACCCCCCTCCCCGGATGGGGGAGGATGGCGGGATCCGTATGAAGGGAAAATCACGGTGACCATCGACCCGTCCTCGATTCCGAACTTCGGGGGCCAGCCCGAGCCGCAGCCCCAAGGACCGGCGGGCCCCGTCGTCCCGGATCAGGATCTTGTGAAGCAGCTCCTCGACCAGATGGAGCTCAAGTACGTCGTCGACGACGAGGGTGACCTCGCGGCGCCGTGGGAGCAGTTCCGTACGTACTTCATGTTCCGTGGCGAGGACGAGCAGTCGGTCTTCTCGGTGCGGACGTTCTACGACCGCCCCCACAAGATCGACGAGAAGCCCCAGCTCCTGGAGTCCATCGACGACTGGAACCGTCGGACGCTGTGGCCCAAGGTCTACACCCACACCCACGACGACGGCGCCGTCCGTCTCATCGGTGAGGCGCAGATGCTCATCGGCATGGGCGTCGACATCAACCACTTCGTGTCGTCCACGGTCAGCTGGGTGCGGGCCGCGATCGAGTTCGACAAGTGGCTCGTCGAGCAGCTCGGTCTGGAGGAGGCCGTCAACGGGGCCGACCAGCCCGAGGGCGACGACGAGGAGTAGGCAGCTCTACAGGGGCGTGTCGGCGACGACGACCAGGTACGCGCCGTAGCCGAACGAGAGCCCGGCCAGGGCCGCGACCACCACGGACGCGTGCCAGGGCCGGGCTCTCGCCGTGCGGACCAGCGCCCGGGCCAGCGGGAGGAGGAGCGGGAAGGCCGGCAGGAGGAAGCGCGGCTTGGACTCGAAGAAGCCCGAGCCGCCGAGCGTGATCAGCAGGAGTACGGCGGTGTAGGCGAGCAGCGGCAGCGGGGCCCGGTCCAGCAGCAGGAGCGCGAAGAGGACCACCGCCGTCGCCACGATCACCAGGGCCATCGGGAAGACGAAGCGGTCGCCGCGCAGCAGCAGGTCGCGGACGAAGCGGAGCGAGCCCCGGCCGAAGTCGAAGCGCGACCCCCACAGGCGCTGTACGCCGAAGTAGCCGCCCAGCGGATCGCCGGCCCGGCGCCCCACCCACAGGACGTACGCGAGCCAGCCGAGCGGGGCGAGTGCCGCGCCCGTCCACAGCCTGTGGGCAACCCGGCCGCGGGAACGGTGTATCTCGCGGACGGCGGCGAGCAGCACGGCCACCGCGACCGCGAAGCCGTTCGGCCGGGACAGGCCCGCCAGGGCCGCCAGGGTGCCCGCCCACAGCCAGTTTCCGGCCAGGACCGCGTACAGGGACCAGGCGGCGAACGCGGTCAGGACCGGTTCCGTGTACGCCATGGACAGCACCACGGAGTGCGGGAGCAGGCCCCAGAGCAGGACGAGGGCCGTGCCCACCGCGCGGCCGTGCAGCCGGGCGCCCACCGCGTAGATGCCCGCGGCGGCGACACCGGCGGCCGTCCAGGAAACCAGCAGGCCGGCACCCGCCCCGCTGAGCGGGGTGACAGCCGTGAGGATGCGGATCAGGGCCGGGTAGAGCGGGAAGAACGCCAGGTCGCTGTGGATGACGTCGGGGCGGAAGTACAGGGTGCGGCCGTAGCCGTGCGCCGCGATGCCCAGGTACCAGACCGAGTCCCAGGACCGGCCGAGCAGGGTCAGCGGATGCCTGCCGCCCGCCCAGGCGGCCAGCGCGACCACGGCCATGCCGGTGAGCCGGGCCGCCGCGAACAGCCCCACCGCGACACCGCCCGCGGTGACGAGGGACGGGGTGAGAGCGGCGGTGCCGGTGGTCGTAGTGGCGGTCGTACTGGCGGTGGTGCTGGCGTGGCTCACATTCGCACCCTGCGGGGGACCGGGGCGAAGTGCGAGAGATATGCGCCCGATGGGGTAGCGGAGGGGCACGCCTCCTGGCGTGGCGCGGGCCGCCGACGAGCCTGGGGGTGGTAACGGGCACGGCTGCTACGGACGGGATCACGGGAACCGCTTGGTCTCCGCGCACGAGCCGATCATCCGCCGGGAGCTCCTTGACGGGCCGCCACGGTCACCACGTCCACCCTTGAGCCACGTCATCGGCTACGCCGCCCCTGACCGCGAGCGCACTGCCGTCGTGACCAGCTCCGGCGCCGAGGTCACCCAGGCGACACCTCCTTGGCCCACCTGTTCCCATGTCGTTGAACAGGCCCCGCCGCGGATCTCCGGCACCGGCGGTGAGCGGGCCGCACAACATGTCCGGACCGGTCTGCCGGCCGTACCGGCGGGCTCGGTGACGCGTCCCTGTCCGTCGTATCCTGACCGCACACGGGAAGGAGCCGTCCATGAGCGTCGACGCGATCGTGCACACCGAGTTCCCCAAGGGGTACACGGTCCTGTTCGGGGCCGACGGAAAGGTGATCATGACCCCGCAGAGCGAAGAGCACTCCAGCACCATCAGGTCGATGCAGATCGACTCCGCTCTTGCCCTCGGCCGTCACGCGAAGGTCACCTCCGATGTCTACATCGACTTCCCCGCCGACGAGAACTCTGCCCCCGACCTCGCGATCCTGCGCGAGGACGCACGCAAGGAAGGCAAGCGCTACGGCTTCGAGGACGTCCTGCTGATCTCCGAGGTCGTCTCGACCTCTTCCGCACGCAAGGACTACGACGACTGCACCGCGAAGTACGGCCGTTACGGCATCCCGACCTACCTGGTCGTGGACCCCTACGCCCAGGAAGTCGTCCTTCACACCCAGCCGACCGCCACCGGTTACATCGCCGCACACACCCACAAGTACGGCACGGGCAAGCTCCCCATCCCCCTGGCCGACGGCCGCACCTTCACCCTCGACCTCGACGAACTCCCGCGCCCGGAGCCGGAGCCGGACGCCCGCTGACGCGAAGGGCCTCCCGTGGCGTGGAGCGCGTCGGTGATGAGTCGCAGTTGAAGACCGAGGGCTATGGCGGGCACCCGACCCGGGATGGCCCGTCGAGCCGGCACCGTCCCCCTCGGCATCCCCGAGTTCCGCGACATCGCCAGTCGCACCGCGGAGCACCTGGACCTCCCGATCCCCTCCGACCTCAGGCAGTGCTCTGTCACCGGCAGCCGAATTCCCCGATCCCACCTACGGTACGGCTTCCACGCGTCCCCGGTCTCGACCAGGTACCCGACTTCGGGCAGCACGAGACCACTCGCATCCCTGCCGAGCTCCTTCACGTCCGCCATGCCCGGAAGCCGGCAGGCGGGCCCCTGAACTGCGAAAGCACTGTTCCGAGTTCAGTCAACATGTCGCGGCGGCCAACGGCCTGCTCATCGGCGCGCAGGCCAAGGGCGACATCGCGCGGGGGAGGTTCCGGAGCGTTCGGCGGTCCGCTCAGGCTTCGGCGATGCCGTCGTCCCGGGCGGATTCGCCGGCGAGCCGCGACCGGCCCCCCGCCGGAATCAGTGGGCGAATGCCTTGCGGAGCCGATCCGCCGCCTCGCGCAGGACCTCGGCACGCTTGCAGAACGCGAACCGCACGAACGGGGCCCCCGCCTCCCGGTGGTCGTAGAAGACCGCGTTCGGGATGGCGACGACCCCGGCCCGTTCCGGGAGCGAACGGCAGAAGGCGAAGCCGTCGTCCTCTCCGAGAGGGCGGATGTCGGTGGTGATGAAGTACGTGCCGGCGGTGTCGTAGACCTTGAACCCCGCCTCCGCGAGGCCCGCCGCCAGGATGTCGCGCTTGGTCCGCATGTCCTCGCGGAAGGCCTCGAAGTAGGCGTCCGGGAGGGCGAGGGCCTCCGCGACCGCGTACTGGAAGGGGCCCGAGGAGACGTACGTCAGGAACTGCTTCGCCGAGCGCACCGCCGTGACCAGCTCCGGCGTAGAGGTCACCCAGCCGACCTTCCAGCCGGTGAAGGAGAAGGTCTTGCCGGCCGACCCGATGGTGACCGTGCGTTCCCGCATACCGGGGAAGGTCGCGAGGGGGAGGTGCCCGGCCTTGTCGAAGACCAGGTGCTCGTAGACCTCGTCGGTGACGACCAGCAGGTCCCGTTCGACCGCCAGTTCGGCGATCGCGGTCAGCTCGGCGTGGGTGAGGACCGTGCCGGTCGGGTTGTGCGGGGTGTTGATCAGCAGGAGCCGGGTGCGCGGGGTGACGGCGGCACGCAGTTCGTCGAGGTCCAGGCGGAAGGCGGCGCCGTCCGGGCGGAGGGTGACCGGGACCCGGGTGCCGCCGGCCATCGCGATACAGGCCGCATAGGAGTCGTAGTACGGCTCCAGGGCGACGACCTCGTCACCCGGCTCCACGAGGGCGAGCAGGGCGGCCGCGATCGCCTCGGTCGCGCCTGCTGTGACCAGCACCTCCGCGTCCGGGTCGTACGACAGCCCGTACCGGCGCTCCTGGTGCGCGGCGATCGCGGTGCGCAGCTCGGGGACGCCCGGCCCCGGCGGGTACTGGTTGCCGCGCCCCTCGCGCAGCGCCCGCACGGCCGCCTCCCTGACCTCTTCGGGGCCGTCGGTGTCCGGGAAGCCCTGCCCCAGGTTGATGGACCCGGTGCTCAGCGCCAGGGCGGACATCTCGGCGAAGATCGTGGTCCCGAACTCTGCGAGCCGGCGGTTCAGGAGGGGGCGTTCGCTGGAGGTCATGCCGGTCATCCTGCGCCCAAGCTCTGGAGTTCCTCAACTTGCCTTCGCTGATGGGCACCTGCGCCAGTTCACGGTGTGCCGCCGCTGAGCAGGGGCGGGGCTGTCGTCGACTGTCGTCGGTTGTCGCCTCGGTCGCCCCCGGACGGCCCACAGACGGCCCGGCTCAGAGCCTCCAAGGCCCGCCCATGACGATGTGGGTCATGGGCGCGAGCGACGCCACAGACGACGCTTCTGATCGGCCGGTTCCTCAATCTCCTGTGGCTCAGGCGGCTCATGCACTTCGGCGAGTTCTGCGACTGATATGCGGAAGGATTCAACGATGATTGATACGCAGAAGAGCGACTCAGGGTTCCGTATCTCCCGGAGAGCCACCATGAGCTCTCTTTCGGACAACCGGTAGATCTCGCGCGTGGCATCAGGCGGTGAAGAGTACCGGTGCGACCGGGCGACCTCTAGCGCCGCATCCCAGGCCTCCTCGGCGCCCCCCTCCACCGCAACTGTGTCGACGGCACCTACCTCGCGTCCGATCTGCTCGATGACAACGAACCAACTTCCGGACCCACTCAACTTGTGCCCTCCCCTGCTGCCGGAAACGTCGCGGGCAGAGCCAATATCGCCTAGGCGGTGCTGTCCCTGGAAGCCAGAGGCCGCGTCTGCTCGGCTCTGCCTGGGTCGATGGCAGACGGGATGGGAGCTCCCCACGCATGCCACTCACCGGCCGGCACTCGCGAACGGCGCCCCTCCGTCTCGGAGCACATGGCCCAGGAAGATCACGGCCCACACGCGGCCCAGTGAGACCCGAACGGCCCCTGATCCGTCAATCCGTGCAGGTCAGGGGCCTTTTTCGGGCGGGGATGCTCAGAAGTTCCTCAACTCGGCTTTGGCCGTCGGCGGGGCCGGGCATCACCGGCTCACGCCGCGGTGACGCGGCGGCCGGGGCGCCCACGGGGGGTCGCTCCGCGCGAACGGAAAGAAGGTGACGCCATGGGCATCGTCTTCATCGTGGCGGCGGCCGCGATCGTCTGCTTCGTGATCGTCCGGGCCGTGGTCCGCAGGGGCGGGCTGACCGGGGGCTCGGCGTTCAGCAGGGGCGGGTCCTCCTCCTACGACGACTCCCGCAGCTGGTGGGCCGGGGACTCGGGATCGTCGTCCTCGCACGGAGGCCACCACGGCGGCCACCACGGCGGGCATGGGGGACACGGGGGTCACTCGTGCGGCGGAGGGCACTCCTCCTGCGGCGGCGGCTCGTCCTGCGGGGGTGGGGGCGGCTGCGGCGGGGGCAGCTGACCGGGGGGATCCGGGGGATCCGGGGGCCGGGGGAGCCCGGGGATCCGAGGGGACCGGGGCGTCCGGGCGGAGAGCGGGGAGCTCTTCCCCCGGGCGCCCCGGCGTGCGCCAGAGGGAGCAGGGCGCACAACGTGGTTGAACAGTTGAGCTGTGGAGCCCTCTGAGGGATGGAAACCCCACGAAGTTGGGTAAAAACGCTGTGGTAGCGCCACAGTTCATGATTCCCTCTAAATCACCAAAGCAGCGCCTCGGACGTCCTGACGACACCCTCCCCCGGCTGGGCCGGCCGGGCCGATCTCCCGGTGTCCACCGAGGTGTGCCGGACCACCCTCCTCCCCATTTGCGTGTTAGCGGAGCCGATCCATGCTCACGACCCTGAACACCACCTACACCGATACGCGCGCGGCCGACCTCGCCTGGGCCCTGGGGCGCGAGCCGCTGCCCGCCCTGGCCACCCTCGACCTGGAACTGTCCGGGGCGAAACTCCAGCTCAGACTGCTGGGCGCGTCCCACCAGGTGCTCCTGGAGGAGGAGTGCGGCGGCTGTTCGGAGACGGTGGCGTGCATTCCGGGGTCCAGCACCCCCCTGCCGCTCGGGGTCGCCAAGCGCATCGGCGACTGGGAGTACGAGTTCGCCGCCCGCGTCGAGGTGCTGTCACCGGGCTCCTTCGCGGGCCGCGCCCAGGAGTTGCTCGCCCTCGTCTCCGAGCATCCGCACGGCCTCGCCGGAGTCTTCCCGGGCAGCCCGCACGCGTTCACCGCGCTGCTCGCCCAGCGCCACCAGGGCCAGGTGCACTGGCGGACCTGGCACGCATACCCGCAGGACGGCCAGTTGGTGGCGACCCGGACCAGGGTCGGCGTACGGGTCCCGGTGCCCCGACCTCTCCCCGGATGACATAAACCAACAGGGCGTCAAGGGCGGCTGATTTCCACACGTGTGGGTGACGAAGCGTACCGAGCGAGTGACGTAACGTCGCAGAGTGATCGATCCGCACGCACCCGCCCCTCCTGGCGCACCGCCGCCCTGGGGTGCCCCCGCGCCGCTGCCCGTGCGGCCGGGGACGGGCCGGTTCCTGGTCCTGGCGTGCGTCTTCGTCTGCGCGGCCTGCGGATTGGTGTACGAACTCGAACTCGTGGCACTCGCCTCGTACTTGATCGGCGACTCGGTCACCCAGGCCTCCGTGGTGCTGTCCGTGATGGTCTTCGCGATGGGTGTCGGCTCGCTGGCCGCGAAGCGGCTGCGCTGGCACGCGGCGGCCGGATTCGGCGCGGTGGAGGCCGCGCTGGCGCTGGTCGGCGGCTGCAGCGCCATGGCCCTGTACGCCGTCTTCGCCTGGACCGGCGGCTGGGGTGGCCTGTGGTCGGCCGGCCCGCGCTGCCTCCTGGTCGCCTTCTCCCTCGCCATCGGCCTGCTGATCGGCGCCGAGGTGCCGTTGCTGATGGAACTCATCCAGCGCATCCGCCGCCAGGACGCGGGCGGCGCGGTGGCCGACCTGTTCGCGGCGGACTACGTCGGCGCGCTGGTCGGCGGCCTGGCCTTCCCCTTCCTCCTGCTGCCGTTCCTGGGCCAGTTGACGGGCACCCTGCTCACCGGCACGGTCAACGTCGTCGTCGGCGGCGCCCTGGTCCTCGGCCTGTTCCGCCGCGACCTGTCCCGCCGGGCCCGCTGGACCCTCCTCGTCGCCAACGTGACCGTCCTCGGCGTCCTCGCCTCCGCCGCCGCCCACGTCGACGACTTCGAACGAGCCGCACGGCACGCGGTCTACGGCGACGACGTCCGGGTCGCCCTCCAGACAGACGTCCAGGAGGTCGTCCTTACCGGCGGCACCCACGGCCGCCCCCTCGACCTCTTCCTCGACGGCCGGCTGCGCGTCGGCGGCCGTGACGAACGCCGGTACCACGAAGCCCTCGTCCACCCGGCGATGAACGGCCCGCACGCGCGCGTGCTGATCCTCGGCGGCGGTGACGGCATGGCCGCGCGCGAGGTGCTCCGCCACCCCGGCGTGGACCGCGTCGACGTCGTCGAACTCGACGCGGGCCTGGTCCGCCTCGCCCGCCAGGACCCCGCCCTCTCCGCGCTCAACGGCCATGCCTACGACGACCCGCACGTCCACGTGGCCATCGCCGACGCCTTCTGCTGGCTGCGCCGGACCGCGCCGCACGCCGCGTACGACGTCGTGATCGCCGACCTGCCCGACCCCGGCATCACGGCCAGCACCAAGCTGTACTCCGAGGAGTTCTACGGCCTGGCCCGCCGCGCCCTCGCCCCCGGCGGCCGCCTGGTCGTGCACGCCGGCCCGGTCCGGGCCCGCCCCCGTGACTTCTGGACGGTGGCCGCGACCCTGCGCGCCGCCGGCCTGGCTACGACCCCCTACCGGGTCCTCGGCCGCGACCCCGCCTTCACCGCCGGCCCCGACCGTTCGGTGGGCGAGTCCAGGGCCCCGCACGACTGGGGCTTCATCCTGGCGGCGGAGGCCTCGCGCGGGCCCCGGCTGCGGCTGCCGGGCGACGGTCCGCGGCTGCACACCCTGACCGGGCGGGACCTGCGCGGAGACGCGCTGGAGACGCCGCCGACCCGACTGCCGGCCTCCACGCTGGTGGATCCGCGGTACTGAGCACGGGCCCGTCCACGGGGAGCCCCACACCCGGCAGCGTGCCGTGCGTCGCGGAGGGTACGTCGGCTTGACTCCTGGGTAGGCTCAGTCGGCATGGAGCACCAGGTACACGTCCCGGCCCCGGCCTCGCGGCTCAGGGAGGCGCTGGCCGACCCCGCGCGGGTCGCCCGGGCGCTCCCCGGCCTCCAGCAGGACACCGGCGCCGCCCCCGGCACCGGCCGCGTCAAGGTCCGCGTCGGCAGCCACTCGATCACCTACCGGGGCTCCCTGCGCGTCACCGCCCGTGACGACGGTTCCTACGCGCTCGACGGCGACGCCACCGAAGCCCGCGGCACCGGCACGGTGAAGCTGGCGCTCACGCTCCGCCTCGCGGACACCGACGAGGGCTGCGAGGTCACGGTGACCGGCACGGCGTCCGCCGGCGGGCGGGTCGCGGAACTGGCGCCGGAGGCGGTGGAGTCGGCGGCGACGCGGCTGCTCACCCGCTTCGTGGAGGGCCTGGGGGAGGCACGGCCCGAGCCTCCGGACCAACCGGTGTCGCTCTTCGAGGCGGAGGTCCCGCCGCCGTCCCTGGCGCCCGAACCGGTCGAGGAGCCGCTGCCCGAGATCTTCGCCGAGGCGGCCCACGCCCGCCGCACGATGATCGGCCGCAGCGCGGAGGAGGTCGACCACGCCCCGCCCCGCGGCCGCTACGCGCCGGTGCCGGCGCCGCAGACGGTGGCGGCGGGTTCGGCCCTGCGGTGGGCCGCCCCGGCGGCGGCACTGGCCCTGGCGTCGGCGATCGTGGTGACGAGGGCGTTGCGCAGACGCCGCTGAGCGAGGCCGCCGCAGGAGGGGGTCCCACTCGCCCGAGCTCGCGGGTGCCGCTGCGCCCATCCGTGCCGCCTGGGGGCACCTCCCAGGCCTTGAGGCACCGGGGGAGGCACGACTGCCCGCGGCTACGACGGGCACCGTAAGGGGCGCGGGGCTGTGATCGATGTGCGGTCCGCCCCGTGGGCGCGAGCAACCCCCACCGACCCGCACCCGAAACCGAACCGCCCCTCCCCACTACTCTCATCCCGTGAGTAACGAAGACATCACGCTGACCGCAGGCGACGCCACCCTCCACCTGCACCCCGGCAACGGCGGCCGTATCGCCGGACTAGAAGTCGGTTCCCTCGAACTCCTCCGCCAGGGCGACCGCTTCGGCTGCTTCCCGATGGTGCCGTGGTGCGGCCGTATCCGGGACGGCCGTTTCCGCGACGGCGCCGACATCGTCCAGATGCCGCTCAACTCCCCGCCGCACGCCATCCACGGCACCGCCCGCGACGGCGCCTGGCGCACCGCCCGCCGCTCCGCGGACGAGGCCGTGATCACGTGCGAACTCGGCGATCCCTGGCCGCATCCCGCCCGCGTCACACACGTGGTCCGGCTCGCCGAGGACTCGTTGACGCTGACGATGGCTGTCGAGACGTACGACAACTCCTTCCCGGCGCAGATCGGCTGGCACCCCTGGTTCAACCGCAACCTCGGCGGCCAGGACGCCCGGATCGACTTCACCCCCGCCTGGCAGGAGGAGCGCGGCGCCGACCACCTGCCCACCGGCAACCGCGTCGACCCCCGGCCCGGCCCCTGGGACGACTGCTTCGGCATGCCCGACGGCGTCGACGTCACCCTCACCTGGCCGGGACAGCTGGAACTGAAGGTCGCCAGCCGCGAGCAGTGGGTCGTGGTCTACGACGAGCAGGAGGCGGCCGTGTGCGTGGAGCCGCAGACCGGCCCGCCGAACGGCCTCAACACGCTCCCCAGGCTCGTCACCCCGCTGGAGCCGCTGGAAGCCACGACCACGTGGACCTGGCGCCGCCTCTAAGCTGGTCGGCATGACGGACGTACGCGCTGAGCTGCTGCAACAGATCAAGGACAAGGCCGTGGTGCACGGCAGGGTGACCCTGTCGTCGGGGCTGGAGGCGGACTACTACGTCGACCTCCGCCGCGTCACCCTCGACGGCACGGCCGCCCCGCTGGTCGGCCAGGTGCTGCTCGACCTGACCGACGGCCTGGAGTTCGACGCCGTCGGCGGCCTCACCATGGGCGCCGACCCGGTCGCCGGCGCGATGCTGCACGCGGCCGCCGCGCGGGGCCGCCGCCTCGACGCCTTCGTCGTCCGCAAGGCGGCGAAGGCACACGGGCTGCAGCGCCGGGTGGAGGGTCCGGAGATCAGGGGCCGGCGGGTGCTCGTCGTGGAGGACACCTCCACCACCGGCGGCTCCCCGCTCGCCGCCGTGGAGGCCGTGCGCGAGGCCGGCGCCGAGGTGGTCGCCGTCGCCACCATCGTCGACCGGGCCACCGGCGCCGACGAGAAGATCCGCGAAGGCGCTGGTGTGCCGTATCTGTTCGCCTTCTCGAAGGATGAACTGGGGCTGGACTGACACCCCGGTCGACGAGTGGGATTGACCCGGACGCGACCGGCGCCCGGCGCCCGGAGCATCGGGTCATGTCTGGAAAGATGGGGACGACGATGACGTCGTACCTCAAGGTCTAGGTCAGGGCCGTAGAGAACCAGCAGTAAGCCGACCCGCACACTCAAGGAGCGGACAATGCCCATCGCAACCCCCGAGGTCTACAACGAGATGCTCGACCGGGCGAAGGCAGGCAAGTTCGCCTACCCGGCCATCAACGTCACCTCGAGCCAGACCCTGAACGCTGCGCTGCGCGGCTTCGCGGAGGCGGAGAGCGACGGCATCGTCCAGATCTCTACCGGTGGTGCCGAGTTCCTCGGCGGCCAGTACAGCAAGGACATGGTGACCGGCGCGGTCGCGCTCGCCGAGTTCGCGCACGTCATCGCCGAGAAGTACCCGGTCAACATCGCGCTGCACACCGACCACTGCCCGAAGGACAAGCTCGACGGGTACGTACGTCCGCTGATCGCGATCTCCAAGAAGCGCGTCGAGGCCGGTCTGACCCCGCTGTTCCAGTCGCACATGTGGGACGGCTCCGCCGAGACTCTCGCGGACAACCTGGCCATCGCGCAGGAGCTGCTCGAGCAGGCCCGCGCGGCCAACATCATCCTCGAGGTCGAGATCACCCCGACCGGCGGCGAGGAGGACGGCGTCTCGCACGAGATCAACGACTCCCTCTACACCACCGTCGAGGACGCGATCCGCACCGCCGAGGCGCTGGGCCTGGGCGAGAAGGGCCGTTACCTGCTGGCCGCCTCCTTCGGCAACGTGCACGGCGTGTACAAGCCGGGCAACGTCGTGCTCCGCCCCGACCTGCTCAAGGAGCTGGCCGACGGCGTGGCCGCCAAGTTCGGCAAGCAGTCCCCGTTCGACTTCGTCTTCCACGGCGGTTCCGGCTCCACCGAGCAGGAGATCCGCACCGCGCTGGAGAACGGCGTCGTGAAGATGAACCTGGACACGGACACCCAGTACGCCTTCACCCGTCCGGTCGCCGACCACATGTTCAAGAACTACGACGGCGTCCTGAAGGTCGACGGCGAGGTCGGCTCCAAGAAGACCTACGACCCGCGCACCTGGGGCAAGCTCGCCGAGGCGGGCATGGCCGCGCGTGTCGTCGAGGCCACGCAGAACCTGCGCTCGGCGGGCAACAAGATCAAGTAGTCGCGCAGAGCCAGGCATTTCCACGGACCCGGTGCTACGGCGCCGGGTCCGCTGTATACCTGGACCCATGTCCGACGTGCGGCTGGCCTCCTCGCAGGGCAAGTGGATCCTGTTCACCACCGTCCTCGGTTCCAGCATGGTGCTGCTGGACTCGACCGTGGTCAACGTCGCCCTGCCCACCATCGGCCGTGACCTGAACACCAGCCTCTCGGCCCTGCAGTGGACGGTCAACGCGTACATGCTGACGCTGGCCGGGCTGATTCTGCTCGGCGGCTCGCTCGGCGACCAGTACGGCCGCCGGAAGATCTTCGTGCTCGGGGTCGTCTGGTTCGCCGCCGCCTCGCTGCTGTGCGGCCTGGCCCCCGACGACATCGTCCTGATCGCCGCCCGCGCCCTCCAGGGCATCGGCGGCGCCCTGCTCACACCGGGGTCCCTCGCCCTCATCCAGGCGTCCTTCCACCCCGACGACCGGGCGAAGGCGGTCGGCCTGTGGTCCGGCTTCGGCGGCATCGGCGCGGCCGTCGGCCCGTTCCTGGGCGGCTGGCTGGTGGACGGCCCCGGCTGGCGCTGGGTGTTCCTGCTGAACGTCCCGCTGGCCCTGCTCTGCGTTCCCGTCGCGCTGCGCCATGTCCCGGAGTCCACCGACGGGCGGCCCCACGGCCGCTTCGACGTCCTCGGCGCGGTGCTGGCCGCCCTGACCCTCGGATTCGTGACCTACGCGCTGATCGATGCCGGGACCACGTCCCTGCTCGCCCTCGCGGGCCTCGCGACCGGCGTGGCCTTCGTGTACGTCGAGAAGCGCCGCCGGGACCCGATGCTCCCGCTGGACATCTTCGGCTCCCGCCAGTTCACCGCGCTGAACGTGGTCACCCTGTGCGTGTACGGCGCGTTCGGCGGCTACTTCTTCCTCACCGCGCTCCAACTCCAGGTGGTGGCGGGCTACTCGGCGCTGGGCGCCGGCACGGCCCTGCTGCCCTCCACCGCGCTGATGCTGCTCTTCTCGGCCCGCTCCGGCGCGCTGGCCGACAAGATCGGGCCCCGGCTGCCGCTCACCGTCGGACCCCTGCTCTGCGCCACGGCGATGATGCTGATGCTGCGGGTGGGCGAGCACGCGAACTACCTGACGGACGTCTTCCCGGCGGTCTTGGTCATGGGCGCCGGCATGGTCACCCTGGTGGCCCCGCTCACCGCCTCGGTCCTCGCCTCCGTGGACACCGCCCGGGCGGGTATCGCCAGCGGCATCAACAACGCGGCAGCCCGCGCGGCGAGCCTGATCGCGGTGGCGGCGCTGCCGCTGCTCGCGGGGATGGGTCCGGAGGCCTACCGGTCGCCCGCGGCCTTCGACGCGGCGTTCGACCGGGCGATGCCGATCTGCGCGGGGGTGCTGGTGGTGGGGTCGGCCCTGGCGTTCGCGCTGGTCCGCAGGCCGGCCCCGGGCTGTGTCCGCCCGGAATGCCGCACCCACGGAAACGTGACCTCACCACCGCTGGAGGCGAAGAGCCTGTAGCCGGAGGGCCGGAGGGCCGGAGGGCCGGAGGGCCGCCGGTGACCGGAGGCGGAGGGCCGGTGGCCGGGCCCTCCGCCTGTCCGCGCGCTATCCCTTCAGCTCGGTGTACGCCTCCGCGCTGCTGTCCTTCAGGAACTGCCAGCACCGCTCGTACTCGTCCTGCTCGCCGATCTCGCCCGCGGCCCGGCCGAGCGCGGCCAGGCAGCGCAGGAAGCCGCGGTTCGCCCGGTGGTCCCAGGGAACCGGACCGTGTCCCTTCCACCCGGCGCGGCGCAGCGCGTCCAGCCCACGGTGGTAGCCGGTGCGCGCGTAGGCGTAGGACTCGACGACCGCGCCGCGCTCGAACGCGTCGTCGGCGAGCAGGGCCCAGGCCAGCGAGAAGGTCGGGAACTTGGCCGCCACCTCGACCGGTGCCAGCTTCTCCTCGCCCAGCAGGCGGTACGCCTCTTCGTTCTCGGGCAGATAGGTCGGCTCCGGGCCGCCGAGCAGGTTCGTGTGCGTCGTCATGGCGCCAGTCTGCCACCGCCGCCCGCGCCGGAGCCCGGGGAGGGCGCCGGGCGGGGGTGCGCCGGGTGGGTGCGCCGGGCGGGGCGCCGGGGCAACCTCGCCCCGCGTCCTGCCGTCTTCCAGACCGCCGCCCCGTACGTGACGGCAGGGGGGAGCACACGTGCGTGATCCAATGCCCGGCGGGCAGCCGCCGGAGGCCCATGTCCTGGCCCGGTTCCTCGCCGCGGACCCGGAGCAGTGGCCGCGGCTCGCCCCGCGGGTGACGGAGGCGGTCGGGATGGCGACGCTGGAGCGGATCGTGCACGCCACGGCCGCCCGGACCGGCGGGTTCGGCACCGTCACGGACAGTCCGGACGGGCTGATCGTGTCCGGCAGCACGGGCCGGGTGCGGGCCTGGGCCCAGGCGGGCCCGGACGGTGAACTCACCGCGCTGCGCATCGAAGGCGCCCCCTACACCCCGCCCCGCCGCCGCCCGCGCCTGTCGGCGGCCCTGACCTGGGCGGTCTGTGCGGGCCTGGCCGTCCTCTGGAACGCCCAGGCCCTCTGGACCGCCGCCGACCGCCTGGCCTGGACCGGTGACCTTGCGATCCTCGCCGCCTGCTGGGTGGTCGTCGAGGGCTGGGGCGCGCCCGCGATGCAGCCCCGCCTGCTGCGGCGCACGGTCGAGGCGGGTGCCGTCGTGGCCCTCGCGTCCGCGTGGCGGCTGCCCGGCCTGCCCACCGGACAGGGTGTGCTCCGCCTCGCCGTCGGCGCACTGCTCCTTGCCGCCGTCGGATGGCCGGTCGGCGCCGCCCGGCTGCACCGCCGGCGGGCACCGTTGTCCCGGCCGCTGCTGTTCCCGCTGGAGGGCTCCTGGTACGTCGTACAGGGCGGCGGCCGCCTGCTGAACCACCACACCCGGGTGCCCGAGCAGCGCGGCGCCCTCGACCTGGTCGCGCTCGGCCGGTACGGCACCCGTACCCGGCGGGGCCGTGAACTGACCGCGTACGCCGCCTACGGGCGCCCGGTGCGCTCCCCCTGCGACGGCACGGTGATCTCCGCCGTCGACACCGTCCGGGACCAGAACCCCGGCGAGATCCGCTACCAGCCGCCCTACGGCAACCACGTCTTCCTGGACACCGGCCGGGAGATCGTCAAGCTCGCCCATCTGCGCCCCGGCTCGGTGACGGTCGCCGCGGGCGACACGGTCCGGGCCGGACAGCCGCTCGGTGAGGTCGGCAACAGCGGCAACACCACCGAACCCCACCTGCACATCCACGCCGAACGCGACGGGGTCGGCCTGGACCTGGAGTTCACCGGCGTAGCCGGCCGGCTGCACCGGGGGCGGACGATCCGCGCGCGGTCGTAGCCCAGCCGGTTCCGGCGGCCCGGAACGCTCGGCCGACCGGGTGGTCCGGTGCCGGTGGTGACGGGTGTGGCCCGTCTGGCAGCGGGCGGGTCTTGCCGTGTGCGGGGTACGTTGCGGAAGATGCGGGTGGGGACCGGGGCCCCCGTGTCGACAACGGCAGGGGCGGACCGCTACCCGGAGTACACAACAGGAGACAGCGATGTCCCTTCAGGCTCAGCCCGACGAGGCTTCGGAGCCCGAGACCCCGCATCTCGACTTCGCGGGCACGACGCCGTACGAGGACTACGTCAAGGCGGACGTGCTCACCCACCTCCAGCACACCCTCTCCGACGATCCCGGAGAGATGGTCTTCCTGGTCACCACCCAGGTCATGGAGCTGTGGTTCACCGTCATCGTCCACGAGTGGGAGACCGCGGCGGCCGCCCTGCGCGGCGACGACATCCCCACCGCGATCAACGCGCTGAAGCGTTCCACCCGTGAACTGGAGGCGCTGAACGCCTCCTGGAAACCGCTCGGCCAGCTCACCCCCGCCCAGTTCAACTCCTACCGCTCCGCTCTCGGCGAGGGCTCCGGCTTCCAGTCGGCGATGTACCGGCGGATGGAGTTCCTGCTCGGCGAGAAGTCCGCGTCCATGCTCGTCCCGCACCGCGGCGCCCCCCGCGTCCACGCGGAACTGGAGAAGGCCCTGTACGAGCCGAGCCTGTACGACGAGGTGGTACGGCTCCTCGCGCGCCGCGGACACCCGGTCCCGGACGCGGTGCTCCACCGTGACGTGTCCCGGCGGTACGACGCCTCGGACGCCGTCGAGGCAGCCTGGGCCGCCGTCTACTCGGGCGACGGGGACGCCGAACTCGCCCGGCTCGGCGAGGCGTTGACCGACGTGGCCGAACTGGTCTGGCGCTGGCGCAACGACCACCTGGTCGCCACCCGCCGCGCCATGGGCGCCAAGGCCGGCACCGGCGGCTCGGCCGGGGTCGCCTGGCTGGAGAAGCGCGCCCGCAACAACGTGTTCCCGGAGCTGTGGACGGCGAGGTCCCATGTCTGAACCGGCCCTGCGGGCAGCGAAACTGGACGCGGCGGACGAACTCGCCGGGGTGCGCTCCCGCTTCGTCCTCGACGAGGTGGTCTACCTGGACGGCAATTCGCTGGGCGCCCTGCCCGCGCACGTCCCCGGCCGGGTCGAGGACGTCGTCCGGCGGCAGTGGGGCGAACTGCGCATCCGGTCCTGGGACGAGAGCGGCTGGTGGACGGCGCCGGAGCGGATCGGCGACCGGATCGCCCCGCTGGTCGGCGCGGCGGCCGGCCAGATCGTGGTGGGCGACTCCACAAGTGTCAACGTCTTCAAGGCACTTGTGGGTGCGGTACGGCTCGCGGGGGAGGGGCGTACGGAGATCCTGGTCGACGCGACCACCTTCCCCACCGACGGCTACATCGCCGAGTCGGCGGCCCGGCTCACCGGCCGTACGCTGCGGCCGGTGGCGCCGGCGGACGTGCGCACGGCGCTGAGCGACCGTACGGCCGCCGTCCTGCTCAACCACGTCGACTACCGCACGGGCCGGCTGCACGACCTGCCGTCCCTCACCGCCGCGATCCACGCGGCCGGGGCCGTGGCCGTCTGGGACCTGTGCCACACCGCGGGCGCGCTTCCGGTCGGCCTGGACGAGCACGGCGTCGACCTGGCGGTCGGCTGCACCTACAAGTACCTGAACGGCGGCCCGGGTTCACCCGCGTACCTGTACGTCCGCCGCGACCTCCAGGACCGCTTCGACTCGCCGCTGCCCGGCTGGAACTCGCACGCCGAGCCGTTCGGGATGCGATCGGGGTACGAACCGGCCGCGGGCGCCGTGCGCGGCCGCGTCGGTACCCCGGACATCCTCTCCATGCTGGCCCTGGAGGCGGCGCTGGAGGTCTGGGACGGGGTGCCGGTGGCCGCCGTACGCGCCAAGTCCCTGGCCCTGACGGACTTCTTCCTGGAGTGCGTCGAGGCGTACCTGCCGGCGGGCCGCGTCGAGTGCGTGACCCCGTTGGCGCACGAGGAGCGCGGCAGCCAGATCGCGCTGCGCTGCCCGGACGCCGGGGACGTGATGAAGCGGCTGATCGAGCGGGGGGTGGTCGGGGACTTCCGGCATCCCGACGTCCTCCGCTTCGGCTTCACCCCGCTGTACGTCGGTTTCGCGGACGCGGAACGGGCGGCGCGGGTGCTGGCGGAGGTCGTGTAGCACCCCGCGGCGAGTCGACATACGGATACGACGACCCGGTTGGGAAAGGCCGGGACGGTACAGAACCGTGTAATCCTCACCGTGCGTGACATCCACGTGTCGCCGCACGTCACCGGCCTGATACCGTCCCGGCCAACGGCGATTCCCCACCTGGTCCGCCAATGTCTCCCCCAGTGCCGAAAGCCTGGGAGGTATCCCCATCGTCGCTGAGAGGTTGGAGCATGCCGGACGACGCCGCAGCAGAACGGGCCGCCGCCGAGGAGGAGTCGGCCTTCTCGCACCCGCACGTCGAGCCCGACGCCACGGCGGCCTACGGCGACCACCCCGACCAGGTGATCGACTTCTACGTCCCGCGCGGTGGCGAGACCGTGGCCCCGCTGGTCGTGATCCTGCACGGAGGCGCGTGGCGGGCACCGTACGACCGCGGCCATGTCACCCCCTTCGCCGACTTCCTGGCCCGGCGCGGCTTCGCGGTGGCCAACGTCGAGTACCGGCGCGGTGCGACGCTGCCCGCGCAGGGCGGCTCGGCCCCGGTGGCCGGCCGCTGGCCGGACACCTTCGACGACATCGCGGCGGCGCTGGACGCCCTGCCCGCGCTGGCCCGCGAGGCGCTGCCCCAGGCGGACCTGCGCCGCACGGTCCTCACCGGCCACTCGGCCGGCGGCCACCTGGCGTTGTGGACGGCGGCCCGGCACGTCCTCCCGGCGGACGCCGCGTGGCGCACCTCCGGCCCGGTGCCGCTGCGGGGCGTGGTGGCCCTGGCCCCGATCGCGGACTTCGCGGTGGCGGAGAAGCTGGAGGTCTGCGGCCACGCGGCGCTCCAACTCCTGGGCGGCGGTGACCAGTTCACCGACCGGCAGCGCTATGCCGACCCGGCGCTGCTGCTTCCCACCGGCATCGCGACCACCCTGGTCCAGGGCCGCGCGGACGACGTCGTCCCGCAGGCGGTCGCCGAGTCCTACGCGGAGGCGGCGGCGAAGGCCGGCGAGGTGGTGGGGCTGACGCTGCTGGAGGACGTCGGCCACTTCCCGCTGATCGACCCGGCGGCGGACGCGTGCGCGGTGGTGGCGGAGGAGATCGCCCAACTGGCCTGGTGAACCAGGCCGGTCCCGTGACGACCTGCCCCTGAGCCCGTCCCCCCATACCCGTAATACCTGAGAGCTACCTGCCAGGTGAGCTCTCCGGCGGGATGCGAACGGCGTCGCCCGTTCCGTAATTTCCTGATCAGACAGGTCCGACGGCCGGGCGAACTGAACGGGAAGGAAACGACCATGACGGGGGCGACGGGGGCGACGGGGGGAGGGGGCCGACGGTGCCGACCGGGGAGCGGGAGAAGTCTGTCCGGGGGTGCCGGGGGGCCGTGCCAGAGGCCACGCCGTACCGCGCTCTCCGGTCGGCCGGCAACGATCGGAGCCCGTCGTGTCTAGGCTGGCCGACGTGACGGAAACGGGGAGTCGGCGGGGGTTCGCGGGCCGTGTCCTGCTCGGGCTGCGGATCCTGCGCGACGATCTGTGCACCGTCCGGACGGACCCCCTGCCCCCCTCGGTGTGGCTGCGCTGGCTGCCGCACGGGGTGTTGTGGCTGGCGGCGGCCTGCATCACGTTCGGCGGCCTGGCCGAGCTGCAGAACCACGGGCGTCTCGGCTTCGGCGGCGCCTTCCTGATCGCGCTCTCGCAGGGCGGCGCGGTCGTTCTCGCCATGTGGCGGCCGATCCCGGCGTGGTGGCTGTCGACGGGCGGCATGCTGGTGGGCGCGGTGACGCTGCTCGACCGCCTGGACATACCCCCGGGAACGCGGTTCGCCTGGCCGTGGACGGTGTCCGGGATCATCGCGCAGCTGCTGGTCCTGCTGCTCCTCTCGCTACGGGTCCGGTTCCGGGTGGCCGTCGAGGCGCTGGTGCTGACCGCGCTCGTCACCCTCTTCCTGGAGGGACAACTGGGCGCGCGACCGCACGAGTCCACTGCGGTGGTGACCATCGCCCTGTCCGCGCTGGTCGTCCCGTTCGGCGCGGCGCTGCGCGGCCGCCGCGAGGCACGCGCGGAGCTCAGTCACCAGGCCACGCTGACCGCCGAGGAGCGGGCCCGGCGCACCCTGCTGGAGGAGCGCAGCCGGATCGCGCGCGAACTGCACGACGTGGTGGCCCACCACATGTCGGTCATCTCCATCCAGGCCCAGGTCGCCCCCCACCTGGTGGAGAACCCGTCGGACGAGCTGCGCGAGAACCTCGACGGCATCCGGCACAACGCCGTGGAGGCGCTGACCGAACTGCGCAGAGTCCTGGGCGTCCTGCGCTCGGAGAGCCCCGACGAGGACGCGCCCGACGACGCCGGCGTCGGCACGCACAGCCCGCAGCCCACCCTGGACCGGCTGGACGCGCTGGTCGAGAACACCAGGGCGGCCGGTCTGACGGTCACCGCACGGATCGTCGGCGACCGCCGTCCGCTGCCGCCGGGCGTGGAGCTGTCGGCGTACCGGATCGTGCAGGAGGCGCTGAGCAACGTCCTGCGGCACGCGCCGGGAGCCACCGCCCATGTGGAGATCGAGTACATGGCGTACGGGCTGCTGGTGGGGGTCGGCAACACCCGGCCGACCCGGCCCGCTCCGCCGTCGCCGGGTGCCGGGCACGGACTCCTCGGCATGCGGGAGCGGGCGGCGATGCTGGGCGGCGCGCTGACGGCGGGACCCCGGCCGGACGGCGGCTACCAGGTCTTCGTGCGGCTCCCGGCCGCCGGCACCGATGAGATCCCGGCACCCCGCCGCACGCCCGCCATCCCGCCCGGTGCCACCGAGCGCACCGGCACCCTCCCTGCCCTCGATTCGAAGGACGGCCGCGCATGACGAGCAGCAAGGGCAGCCCCATCCGGGTGGTCATCGCCGACGACCAGCAGATGGTCCGGCAGGGCTTCACCGTGCTGCTGAACGCCCAGCCCGGCATCGAGGTGGTCGGCCAGGCCGTGGACGGGCTGGAAGCCGTGGTGAAGGTCGCCGAACTCACGCCGGACGTCGTCCTCATGGACATCCGCATGCCCGAGCTCAACGGCATCGAGGCCACCCGCCGGATCGTCGGCGAACGCCCCGACATCAAGGTGCTGGTGCTGACCACCTTCGACCTGGACGAGTACGTGTACGAGGCGTTGCGGGCCGGGGCGTCCGGGTTCCTGCTCAAGGACGCGTCCGCGGACAAGCTCGCGGAGGCGGTCCGGGTGGTGGCGGCCGGTGACGCGCTGCTCGCGCCCGGCGTCACCCGTCGGCTGATCGCCCAGTTCTCCCAGCTCGACGGCGGCGGGGTGCGCGCCCCGCTGAAGACGCGCGTCGGCGATCTGACCGAGCGTGAGACGGAGGTCCTCTCGCTGATCGCGCAGGGGCTGTCGAACGCGGAGATCGCCGAGCGGCTGGTCGTCGCCGAGCAGACCGTGAAGACCCATGTGGGCCGCATCCTGGTGAAGCTGGGCCTCAGGGACCGGACCCAGGCGGCGGTGTTCGCGTACGAGTCGGGGCTGGTACGGCCGTCGGGACACGGAAGGCCCGGAGCCTCGTGGTGACCCTCCCGGCGGATCCCCGGCGGATCCCCGGCGGATCGTCGGTGGGCCCTCGTAGTACCTGAGAGGGACGCCGAAGGACCGACTCACTGGTGACGACGGTGACCCTGGCCGCCGCCTACCGTCGTGTATGTGACCGAGACGACCCAGACGCACACGATGCCATCGGAGCCACCGGACAGCGCGTTCGAGCCGTACAAGCCGCGCAGCCCGGAGATCCGGGCGGTGATGGACGCCCTGCGCAGGCTGCGGCAGGACCTGTTCCAGGACGCCTTCGCCTACCGGCCGTTGCCCCCGTTGAGCAGTGACGGCCCGCGCATCCGCCGTCTGTCCGGCCGCGTGCGGGAGTACGCGGTCTGGACCCCGCATCTCGCGGTGGCCGCGGCCGGCCTGGTGGCGCTGCTGGCGACCGTCACGAACCGTCCGCTGGGAACGGCCGGGGGCCTGCTGGCCGGCCTGATCGTCGTGGCACCCGTGCTGCTGACGCTGGCGCGTCCGGTCGCCGCCTTCTGGCTGTCGCTCGCCGCGAGCTGGGCCGGCACCCTGCTGGGCAGATCCTGGGACGACTGGCCGTGGACGCTGGGCCACTTCATCTCGCACCTGGTGGTGCTCACGGTCGTCGCGGTCCGCACCCGTCCGCGCACGGCGGCCTGGATGTGGGCGATCACCGCGGTCTACGGCGTCTCGTTCGTCTCGGTCGGCACGGTCCACTACACCGACGACGTCGGCCCGATGCTGGTCGTCTCAGCGATAGCCCTGCTGACCGTCACCGTCCGGCAGATCCGCCGGGAGGCCGAGCAGACGGTGACCGCCCAGCAGTCGGAGACGGCACACGAGCGTTCCCGGCGCACGCTCCTCGAAGAGCGCACGACGATCGCCCGTGAACTGCACGACGTGGTGGCCCATCACATGTCCGTCGTCGCCATCCAGGCGGAAGCCGCCCCGTACCGGGTGGAGAACCCGCCGCCGGAGCTGGAGAAGGCGTTCGTCACGATCCGGGAGAACGCGGTGGCGGCGCTCACCGAGCTGCGCCGGGTCCTGGGCGTGGTCCGTGCCGAGGACTACGAGGCCCCGGACGCCCCGCAGCCCACCCTCGCCGACCTGGACGCGCTGCTCGCCAATGTGCGGGAGGCGGGTCTGACCGTCGACAAGGGGGTGACCGGCGCGGTCCGTGAACTCCCGCAGGGCGTGGAGCTGTCGGCGTACCGCATCGTCCAGGAGGCTCTCAGCAACACCCTGCGCCATGCGCCGGGTGCGCCCGCCCGGGTGGAGATCGGATACGTGATCGGCGGCCTGGGGCTGCGCGTGGTCAACGGTCCCCCGCCCCGGCCCGCCCTCCTCAAGCCCTCTCCCGGCGCCGGCCACGGCATCACGGGCATGCGGGAGCGCGTGTCGATGCTGAACGGCGAGATGACAGCGGCCCCGACGGCCGAGGGAGGCTACGAGGTGACGGTCTTCCTGCCGGCCGTCACCCTGACCGAAGGTGACGCATGACCATCCGCGTGCTGATCGCGGACGACCAGATGATGGTGCGCGAGGGCTTCTCGGTCCTGCTGAACGCGATGCCGGACATCGAGGTCGTCGGCGAGGCGGTCAACGGCCGTGAGGCGGTGGACCGCGTCCGTGCACTCGCCCCCGACGTGGTCCTGATGGACATCCGGATGCCCGAGCTGAACGGCATCGAGGCCACGAGGGAGATCGTGGCCGTCGACAACACGGCCAAGGTCCTGGTCCTGACCACCTTCGACCTGGACGAGTACGTCTACCAGGCGCTGCGAGCCGGAGCCTCCGGCTTCCTCCTCAAGGACGCCTCGGCCCGCCAACTGGCGGAGGGAGTACGGGTGGTGGCGGCGGGCGAGGCCCTTCTCGCCCCGTCGGTGACCAAACGCCTGATCACGGAGTTCTCCAGACTCTCCGGCACCCCGCGTCTGATGCCCACGGCCCACGCGGCCTACGGCGACCTCACCGACCGAGAGACGGAGGTCCTGGTCCTCATCGCCCAGGGCCTCTCGAACGCCGAAATGGCCGAACGCCTGGTGGTGGCCGAGTCCACGATCAAGACCCACGTCAGCCGCATCCTGGTCAAGCTGGGCCTGCGCGACCGGACCCAGGCGGCGGTCTTCGCCTACGAGGCACGCCTGGTGACACCGGGCTAGCGGCCGAAGGGCGCGAGCCGGGGGCCGAACGGGGAGCCGAACAGGGCGCACATGCCACAAGCATGATCGTTGTTGCGATTCGGTCCCGAGCCGCACAGCCGTGGACCCGCTGTGATCAGGTTGTGTTTGACTAGTGAAGGAATCAGTCAGATGGCTTGTTTCGGCCGCGTTGTTGATTCCCCTTTCCTTCCCCCCTCCCCCCTTCCTCTCTTTCCTCCCCCCTTCACTCCACACTCTTTCGCCTCCCTCCCGCTGCCTCCGGCGGGAGGTGCCGTCGCCCCCGTTTCGCGTGAAGAAAGTTGCCCGCGATGACCGCTGACGTGTCCGAGTTCCACTACGGCCTGATCACCCCGATAGCCGCGTATCTGATGGCATGTCTGGGTGCCGTGCTGGCTCTGCGCTGCACGACCCGTTCGCTAGGCCGGGGGCGCGGCCAGCGGCGGCTGGGCTGGCTCGCCCTGGGGGCGATCTCCCTCGGCTGCGGCATCTGGACCATGCACTTCATCGCGATGATCGGCTTCAGCGTGGACGGTGCCCTGGTGAACTACGACGCCGGCCGGACGCTGCTGAGCCTCCTCGTCGCCATCGCGGTGGTCGCCGTCGGCGTCTTCCTGGTCGGCTATCGGGGCTCGGGCCCCGTCACCCTGGGTGCGGCGGGCGTTGTCACCGGTCTCGGGGTGGCGGCGATGCACTACCTCGGCATGACCGCGATGCACACCGGCGGCACCGTGCGCTACGACGCCATGGTCGTCGTCCTCTCCGTAGTGATCGCCGTGCTCGCCGCGACCGCCGCGCTCTGGGCGGCGGTGTCGATCAGCGCGGTGTGGGCGACCGTGGTGGCCAGCCTGGTGATGGGCGCGGCGGTGTCGGCCATGCACTACACCGGCATGGCCGCGGTGAGCGTCCACATCCCGCAGATGCAGACGGGCGGCCAGTCCTCGACGAGCCTGCTGTCCTTCCTCCTGGTCATGCTGGCCGGCCCGGTCGCGGCCCTGGTCCTGGCCGGGGCGATCGTCATGTTCGACCCCGAGGTCGTGGGCGGCCAGTCCGACCGGCAGCCCACCAGCCGCCCGGAGCCCGTGCCGACCCGGCGTTTCATGTCCTGACGTCCTCGGGTCTCCTCGTCGCGCTCGGTGCCCCCCCCCGCAACGATCACCTCAAGGCCGGTGAAACCGATCCGCCAGTCGGGTGAAGCCCCTGCTCGGAGCCTGTCGGCGGGGGAACCGGTCCCGCTACATCAAGAGACATGATCAAGCATCTGGAGCGCGGCCTCATCGCGCTCGCGCTGACCGCTGTCCCCCTTCTTCTCACCGGCCTGCCCCTCCAGGCGACCGCGGTGCCGCAGTACTTCCAGATCACCACCCAGCTGAACGGCAAGTGCCTGGCCTCCAACGGCGACAACGTCGAGGTGCAGACCTGCAACGCCGGCACCGGCAACCAGCTCTGGTACTGGTCGGGCAAGAAGCTCGTCAACGGCGCCGAGCAGCACTGTCTCGACGTGAAGAACGGCGAGGTCGACGCCGCGGCCCAGGTCGTCGGCGACTGCCACGGCCTGGCCAACCAGCGCTGGTACAAGGACGGCAACTGGCTGCGCTCGGACGTCAACAGCCAGTGCCTGAGCATCCAGAACAACGGCGACCAGCGCGAGCACGCGGGGATCAACGTCCGCAACTGCGGCTCCAACACCTGGCAGTGGTGGACCCTGCCCAACCCGTAAGCCCTGAGACACCCCTGGTCAGGAGGGGGACCGGCGGTCTAACGTCCGTCCATGGCAGCCTTCGACCCCTGGGACCCGGACTTCCTCGCCGACCCGTACCCCTCCTACGCCGAGCTCCGCTCCCGGGGCCGGGTGCAGTACTACGAGCCCACCGACCAGTGGCTGGTCCCGCACCACGCCGACGTCTCGGCGCTGCTGCGGGACCGGCGGCTGGGGCGGGCGTACCAGCACCGGTTCACCCACGAGGACTTCGGGCGGACCGCACCGCCGCCGGAGCACGAGCCGTTCCACACGCTCAACGACCACGGCATGCTCGACCTCGAACCACCGGACCACACCCGCATCCGCCGCCTGGTGTCGAAGGCGTTCACCCCGCGCACGGTCGAGCGGCTCAAGCCGTACGTGGCGAAGCTCGCCGGCGAACTCGTCGACGGCCTGGTCCACAAGGGCGGCGGCGACCTGCTCGCCGACGTCGCCGAACCGCTGCCCGTCGCCGTCATCGCCGAGATGCTGGGCATCCCGGAGGCGGACCGGGCCCCGCTGCGGCCTTGGTCGGCGGACATCTGCGGAATGTACGAGCTGAACCCCTCGCAGGAGACGGCGGCGCGGGCGGTGCGGGCCTCGGTGGAGTTCTCCGACTACCTGCGGGAGCTGATCGCCGAGCGGCGCGTCCAGCCCGGCGAGGATCTCATCTCGGGGCTCATCGAGGCCCACGACGAGGGCGACCGGCTCACCGAGCAGGAGATGATCTCCACGGCCGTCCTGCTCCTCAACGCCGGCCACGAGGCGACCGTCAACGCCACGGTCAACGGCTGGTACGCCCTCTTCCGCAACCCCGCCCAGCTCGCCGCCCTGCGCGCCGACCACTCCCTGGTCCCCACCGCCGTCGAGGAGTTGATGCGCTACGACACCCCGCTCCAGCTCTTCGAACGCTGGGTGCTGGACGAGATCGAGATCGACGGCACGACGATCCCGAGGGGCGCGGAGATCGCGATGCTCTTCGGCTCCGCCAACCACGACCCCGACGTGTTCCACCGCCCCGACGACCTCGACCTCACCCGCCGCGACAACCCGCACATCTCCTTCAGCGCCGGCATCCACTACTGCATCGGCGCGCCACTGGCCCGTATCGAACTGGCGGCCTCCATGACGGCCCTGCTGGAGAAGGCCCCGACGCTGAGCCTGGCGGCGGAGCCGGAGCGGAAGCCGAACTTCGTGATCCGGGGGTTGGAGGGGCTGAGCGTGGAGGTGAGGTGATCACCCGTTCGGATGATCACCGCTACTCCCGCAGATGGACGCGAATGACCGGTCAAGCTGGTGCCTGCCTGCGAGAGGAGGCACCATGACGGTTATGGCAGAGCGCGCGTCGTCACAGTTGTCCGTGGACGTGTTCGAGCAGATTGCCGAATTCGCCGCCCGTGAAGACGAGACCGTCGGTTTCGAGTTCATCGGCGGACGGATCGGGGTCAAGAAGGTGACGAACGGCAGCCACGGCGAGATCGCGATGTGGTTGGTCTTCCACTGCAAGCAAGCACGGCCCGACCTCACCCTGAACCCAACCGGTCAGGGGCTGAAGGTAGAGGCGTATCGCAGGGGCCGCGCCGAGCCCGACGCCGTACTCGCGCCGACGGGACACTTTAGCGGGAAGGGCGACTGGGCCGACCCCGAGGGTGTGTTGATGGCAGTCGAGATCACCTCCTACGACTCGGACACCCACAACCGTGATCGTGTGGAGAAGCCGAAGGCCTACGCCGAGGCCGGGATTCCCGTCTACCTCCTGATCGACCGCGACGCTCTCTCGATTCTGGTCCACAGCGATCCGGATCCGGAAGACGGATATCGGGACATCCATGTCGTGAAGCTCGGGGCCAAGGTCACTCTCCCGGACCCCGTCGGCATCGAACTCGACACCGAGGAGCTCAGGGACTACCTCGACTGAGCAGTCGTCGTCAGCTGGTGAGGTCCCGCCTCCGCAGTCCCGCCAGCCCGCAGCCCGCCAGCAGCACGGCGAGCCCCAGCAGGATCAGCACCGGCCCCCACGCCATCCCCGCGCCCGGCAGCTTCGGCAGGTGGCCGAAGGGGGAGAGGTCCAGGACGAGTCGGGGGGCGTTCAGGGCCGGGCCCACCCACCCGATCAGCAGCACCGCCACCGCCACTCCCCAGGCCGCCGGGGCCAGCCGGGGTGCGACCCCGTACAGCAGCAGCGCCAGGCCGCCGACCACCCAGACCGCCGGGAGCTGGATGAGGCAGGCGCCCAGCAGCGGGCCCACCTCCCTGCCGTAGCCGACCGCGAAGCCCAGGCCCGCCAGCAGCATGATCAGGACCGAGCCGCCGAAGGCGATGGTCAGATGCCCGGCCGCCCAGCGCAGCCGGCCCACCGCACAGGCCAGCAGCGGTTCGGCGCGGCCCGCGGTCTCCTCGCCGTGCAGCCGGAGGACCGACGCCACGACGTACAGCGCGGCGATCAGGCCCAGCATCCCGACCATCGAGGCGAGGAACGCGTCCGTCACTCCGCTCTGCCCGCCCATCCGCTCGAAGATCTCACGGGCGTCGGCGTTGTCGCCGACGAGGTCGGCGGCCCCGTCCGTCAGTCCGCCGAAGACGATCCCCGCCAGGAAGAACCCGAGCGACCAGCCGAGCACGCCGCCCCGCTGGAGCCGCCAGGCCAGCGCGGCGGCGGAGCCGAGGCGGCCGGTGGCCGGCCCCGGGCGCGTCGGGAAGAAGCTCATCCCCAGGTCACGGCGGCCGGCCAGGACGTAGGCCACCCCGGCCTGCACCAGCACCGCGGCCGTGAACAGCGCCAGCACCCACCAGCGTTCGGCGGCGAAGGGCCGGAGGTTCTCCAGCCAGCCCAGCGGCGACAGCCAGGTCAGCGGTGACGACCCGGCACCGTCCGCGGAGTCGCCCGCCGCGCGCAGCACGAAGGCCGCGCCCAGCACCGCCGACGTCAGGCCCCTGGCCAGCCGTGCGCTCTCGGTCAGCTGCGCCACGATCGCCGCCGTCGTCGCGAAGACCATGCCGGTTCCGGCCAGGCCGAGCCCGAAGGACAGTGCCCCGGCGGCCCCCTGCCCCGCCAGGCCCGCCGTGATCAGCAGGGCCAGTACGGCGTTGGCCACGGCCGCCGCCAGCAGGGCCGCCGTCAGTGCCGCCCGGCGGCCCACCGCGCCGGAGGCCAGCAGCTCCGCGCGGCCGGCCTCCTCCTCTTCACGGGTGTGCCGTACGACGACCAGCAGGCTGGTGACGGCCGCGAGGACACCGGCGTACACGCCCACCCGCCACGCCGTCAGACCGCCGAGCGAGGTGTCGTAGAGCGGGCCGATCAGGGCCCGGAAGGACGCGTTGGTCTCCAACTGGCGGACGAGGTCGGTGCGTTCGGATTCCGTGCCGTACAGGGTCTTCAGTGTGTTCGGCATGGAGAGGACCATCAGCGCGTTCACCGCGACCCAGACCGGGGTCGTCAGGCGGTCGCGGCGCAGCGCGAAGCGCAGCAGGGTGCCGGTGCCCGTGAGGGTGGTCATCGGACGGCCGCCTCGTCCTGGTAGTGGCGCAGGAAGAGTTCTTCCAGGGTGGGCGGGGTGGAGGTCAGGGAGCGTACGCCGGTCCCGGCCAACGAGTGCAGGACGGCGGTGAGTTGCTCGGAGTCGACCTGGAGGCGGACGCGCCGGCCCTGGACGTCGAGGTCGTGCACCCCGGGGAGGCGGGCCAACCCGTCGGGGGGACCGGCGAGTTCGGCGGTCACGCTGGTGCGGGTGAGATGACGCAGGTCGGCGAGTGAACCGGACTCGACCGTACGGCCGTTACGGATGATGCTGACGCGGTCGCAGAGTTCCTCGACCTCGCTCAGGATGTGGGAGGAGAGCAGGATCGTACGGCCTCGGTCGCGCTCCTCCTCCACGCAGCGCTGGAAGACCTCCTCCATCAGGGGGTCAAGACCGGAGGTCGGCTCGTCCAGGATCAGCAGGTCCACGTCCGAGGCGAACGCGGCGACCAGGGCGACCTTCTGGCGGTTGCCCTTGGAGTAGGTGCGGCCCTTCTTGGTGGGGTCCAGCTCGAAGCGGTCGAGGAGCTCGGCCCTGCGACGCGGATCGAGGCCGCCGCGCAACCGGCCGTAGAGGTCGATGACCTCGCCGCCCGAGAGGTTCCGCCAGAGGGTCACGTCTCCGGGGACGTAGGCGATCCTGCGGTGCACCTCCACGGCGTCCTTCCAGGGGTCGCGGCCGAGGAGCTGCGCGGCGCCGGAGTCGGGGCGCAGCAGGCCGAGCAGGACCCGGATGGTCGTGGACTTGCCGGCCCCGTTGGGGCCGAGGAAGCCGTGCACCTCGCCCGCCTCGACGTCCAGGTCGAGGCCGTCCAGGGCCTGCGTGCGGCCGAAGGACTTGTGCAGCCCGGCCACCGTGATTGCCTTCGTCATGGTTCAGAACGTACGCGGTCTTCAGAAAGTTGTGAAGTTAAGGAAGCGTAGAAAGTGAGTGAATCCCGGATAGGCTGGTGACCATGACTACGGATGCGACGGGGCGCGATCAGGAGGCCGTCTCGAAGTTCGTGGAGAGCTTCGCGGCGCAGCTCGTCGAGGCCGGGATGCAGCGCATGCCGGCCCGGATCTTCGCGGCCCTGTTGTCCTCCGACTCGGGCACCCTGACCTCGGCTGAACTGGGGGAGCAGTTGCAGGTCAGCCCGGCGGCGGTGTCCGGCGGAGTGCGCTATCTGGCCCAGCAGCACATGGTCGCGCGCGAGCGGGAGCCGGGCTCCCGGCGGGAGCGGTACCGGGTGCACAGCAACCAGTGGTACGAGGCCCTCACCAACCGGGAGGCCGTGATCAAGCGGTGGGAGGGCGCGCTGCGGGAGGGCGTGAGCAGCCTCGGCGCCGACACCCCGGCGGGGCGGCGGATGGCCGAGACGCTCGCGTTCTTCGAGTTCGTGGACGGGGAGATCGCGGAGATGATGGAACGCTGGCGGGTGCACCGGGACGAGCTGTTCGGCGCGGGCTGAGGTGCGTTCGGTTTCGTCGTACGTCCGCCGACCCTCGTCGTACGTCCGCTAGTCCTTGTCGTACGCCCGTGATGTCTCCTCGTAGGTCCGCGCCAGGTGTTCCTTGAGCCGGGCGTGGCGGAACTGGTACACCGCGCCCGAGTGGCGCAGCACGCCCCTGCGGTGGGCGTCCTTCAGGAAGGCGTTCACCGCCCCCGGCAGCCGGCCGGTCAGCGGCAGCCAGACGCGGGCCAGGACCATCCAGTGGCCCCAGGCGGTCAGGGCGAGCCCGTAGGCGAGGGCGATTCCGAACCCGTGGACGAGCGTGAAGTACACCCAGTCCGGGATATTGCCGACGATCCCGTAGAACAGCCAGCCCACCACCCCGAAGACCAGCGTGTTCACGAGCGCCTGCTGGAGTACCGCCGTGCGGCTGGTCCGCAGGAGGTGAGCGGGGTCGTTCATGGAGTCGGCGGGGATCGGGGCGGCGAGCGCCGCCGTCAGGGCGTACGGGAGTCCGATCACGGCCCCGTAACTGAGGCCGCCGAGGAACGCGAACGCCAGCACGGTCCCAAGTCCGGCCTTGTCTCCCGTCGCCAGGTTGGACACCAGCGGGCCCACGATCGCGAACACGAGCCCGGCCGAGAACCCGCCCGCGTATCCGATCGTCAGCCGCGGTCCGAGCCGTTGCCGGAAGTGACGGATCACGCCCTTGAGCCGGGGGCGTTTCTCCTCCGGCCCGCCCGCGCCGCCGCCGTAGGCGAGCCCGAGGGCCAGCCCGGACACCAGGCCGCCCGCGAGCCCGTTGCGCAGCCCGGACAGGAGGGTCGGCACGAGCGCCATTCCCGTCACGACGCCGTATCCGAGCCCGATCGCGAGCCAGGTGACGAACCCGAACCCGAATCCGCCGGTGAGCCCGACCACCAGCCGACGGGCGAAGGTCCGGCGGGACGGCCTCGTTCCGCCGAGGACCCGCATGCTGACGCCGGACGGTTCACGCGCCCTCCCCCCGTCCGTGAGCGCGTAGACCAGCCCGAACCCCGTACCCGCCAGCAGCCCTTGGAAGGCTCCGCTCAGGGGCACGGCCGCGATCCAGTACGGGGGTTTGGGCGTCACGAACGGCATCAGCGACCAGAGCACGAGCATGTCGAGGAGCCCGAAGGCGAGCCCGGTCACCGTTCCGACCACGACCATGCGCGCGGGGCGGCTCAGCGTTCTGCTGCCCAGCTCCCACCACTTGAGGTCGGGCGAGTCGCCGAGGTGGTGAGCGAGGTAGCCGTACCACTCCTCGACGCGTTCACGGTGTTCCTCGGGGTGGTCCCGGTAGACGGCATGCAGGAAGCCGCCCAGCAGGTCGTCCTCGATCCCCTCGCGGGTGGCGAAGCGTTCGTCCGTCAGCAGCTCCGCCGGTCCGCTCGCCGCCTTGCCGGCCCCGCTCGTTCCCCGTTCGCCGTGGACGATCGCGGCCAGGTCGACCATCAGGGGCGTGGACAGCGCCCGGCCCAGCGGGCCGTCGGGGTTGCCCTTCATCTCGGCCTGCACCCGGTTCCAGTCGGGCGTGGCGCGCTGGGGGCTGCGCAACCGCAGATACTCCACCGCGTCGTCCGGGGACAGCTCGGCCAGTTCGACCACGGCGGCGCGATGCAGTCCTCTGCTGTCCGCCACGGCCGTGCGGTACTCCTCGTGGCGGCTGGTGAGGACGTACGGCAGTGAGGTCCTGGAGAGCTGCTGCCTGGCTCGGTCGCGCAGGGGCTCGGGGATCTCGTCGAATCCGTCCAGGACGGGCAGGATCAACCGCCACTTCACCAGCTCCTCGGCCAGCGTCGTCCGCCCCTCGGCGGCGGCCTCGGCCAGCCATGGCTGGTCGCGCCTCAGCTGGCGGCTCAGCCACTCGTCCAGCGAGTCATCGGCCAGGTTCCACGAACCGAGGCTGAAGATCTCGGGGGCGGGTTTGCCGGGGCGCCGATGCTCCAGCCGCCGCAGCACGAACCGCACGCCCAGCACGGACTTTCCCGAACCGGCCGGCCCCAGCACCACGAGACGGCGGTACGGCAGCCGCCGGTGGACCTCTGCGATCTGGTCCAGAGACCCGCTGAGGTCCACCTCGGTCTGATCGCCCCAGACGTGTTCCGAATGATCCAGTTCCACCTGCTTCGTGTCCACGGACGTCCAGCGCACGGGCAACGGATCGGCGTCCTGGATCCCGCGCTGCTCCGCCTCGGTCTGCCAGCGTCTGTGGAGCGCACCGGCCAGCTTGTCGGCCACCCTGGCCAGGTCGTCGGGCACCAGGACGAACTCGTCGACCTCCCAGCACAACCGGTCGACCGCCTGGGTGAACTCGGCCACGGCCCCGGCCAGTTCGCGGGTCCCTCCAGCCAGTGCGTGGGTTCCGATGACCAGTCCGTCGGCCAGCCTGACCAGCTCACGGGTCGTTCCGACAAGTTCGTCCAGCGGCTGTTTGGGGGGAAGGCGGATGTTCAGCTCGTGGATGATGCCGGCGACGACCATGGTTCCGTCGCCGTGCTGTTCGGCGTGCATGCTGCGGGGCGCCTGCGCGTCGTCCTCGGACCGCTCGCGCCCGTCCCTCTCCTCAGCCATCCTCACCCCGGCGTCGCCTGAACCACAGCGCGCTCGCGAACGCGACCGCTGCCACGGCCAGCACCCCGGCCGCCGCGCGCAGCCAGGCCGGGAGGGGAGTGCGGTCCTGGGCGGAGGTGCGCAGGTCGGAGGTGGCCTCGGGGGAGCCGACCGTCGGGGCGCCACGGGGTACGGCCGCCTTCGACGCCTTCGGCGTACCGCTCGCGGTGACCGAGCCGCTCGGGTCGGGGGTGCGGGAGGGACCGGGGCTGCCGGAGGGCCCGGTGCCGCGCGAAGTGCCCCGGCCGGCACCCGCACCGGAGGCACCCCCGCTCGAACCCGGACCCGAACCCGAACCGGATCCGGCGCCCCCGCCCGCCGCACCCGACCCGGTCGGCGTCGGCTGTGGCCGGGGCGCGGGCAGGATCCGGAGCGACGTCACGGTGCCGCTCTGCCCGGAGTCCACCTGGCAGGACGCGTTCACCGTGCCCAGCTGGGTCGGGCTGCCGTCCGCCCTCCGCGGGGTGAGGTGCAGGGTCACATCGCCGACGGCGACCCTCGCCGTGCCCGCCCGGGTGAAGCGCAGCGGCGGCATGGCCCCGTTCGCCTTCAGGGTCAGCGGGCCGGACGACGGGAGCTGGGTCACCGGGATGTCCAGCGGCAGGGTCCTGTCGATGTCCCCGCCGGGCGCGGTGACGACGGTGGCGGCCTCGGCGGAGCCCTGGATACTGGTCGCCCCGAAGGCCCGGAGCGACTGCGGGACAAGAGGGTCGACCGCCGTCGTGGCCTCGATCGGCACGCGCGGGGTGGAACGGCCGACGGTGTAGGTGTCCGAGGCGTTCCACACGATCGACGCGGTCATCGATGCCCCGCCGAGACCCGAGAACGTACAGGCGAACCGGACCGTGGCGGAAGCCGCGCCCGCGCTGCCGGCCCCCTCCGTGAGAACGACGCCGAGGACGGCGGCCAATGCGGCCGCCGTACGGAGCCCGGCGCTCCTGCGTAAGCCAACTTCCGGGCCGGTAAGGCCAGTTGGCAGTTCATCCGACATGGCCGCACCTTATGGACCCACGCCGGAGACGGCCGGTGGAACGGCGGAAACTTCACCGCACTTCCATGACCGGCCGCCTCCGCCGTCCCCGGCGCCCCCGCTGTCGCCGTACTACCGCTCCCTGGTCTCCTCCAGCACCGTCCGCCCCAGCAGCGCGTACCGCTCCGGCGACCTGCGCTTGAGGTACTGCGCGTAGCCGACGCCGGTCCCGGCGACCAGCGCCACCAGCCACGGCGTCGCCTTCAGCAGCAGCGAGCCGGACTCCGTGCCCGCCGCGACGCCCATGTTGGACACCAGCAGGACGACCACGGCGAGCATCGCGACGCCGCCGACGAGCGGGGCGGTGAAGGTCCTGAACCAGTGCCGGCTCTCGGGGTGGTTCTTGCGGAAGTACGCCAGCACCGCGAACGAGCACACGGCCTGCACTACCAGGATCGCCATCGTGCCGAGGATGGCGAGCAGGACGTAGAGGGCGTTGTACGGGTCCTTGCCCGCGGCCCAGAACGCCCCGATCAGGACGGCGGAGATCACCGTCTGGACCAGGCCCGCGATGTGCGGGGAGCCGTGCCGGGCGTGGGTGCGGCCGACGGTGTTCTGGAGCGAGGGGAGGACCCCTTCCCGGCCCAGCGCGTACATGTACCGGGCGGCGCAGTTGTGGAAGGCCATGCCGCAGGCCAGCGAGCCGGTGACCATCAGCCACTGCATGAGGTCGACCGCCCAGTGGCCGACGTAGTGCTCGGTCGGGTTGAAGAAGAGGGCGAGGGGGTTGGCGGAGGAGGCGGCCTTGACGGCCTCCGTCTCGCCGTTGCCGATGATGGCCATCCAGGAGACGAAGACGTAGAAGACGCCGACGCCGAGGACCGAGATCATCGTCGCCTTGGGGATGATCTTCTTCGGGTCGCGGGACTCCTCGCCGTACATCGCCGTCGACTCGAAGCCGACCCACGACCAGAAGGCGAAGAAGAGGCCGAGCCCCGCGGACGTGCCCTTGAAGGCGTTGACCGGGTTGACCGGGCCGAAGGTGAAGCCGTGCGGGCCGCCGCCGTGCAGGGCGACCGAGATCGCCATCGCCGCGAGGACCGTCACCTCGGTGCCGAGGAGGACGACGAGGAGCTTCTCGGCGACGCTGACGCCGAACCAGGTGCCGGTCGCGTTGACGGCGAGCATCAGGATCGCGAACGCCCACCACGGGACGTCGAGTCCCGTCTGGTCCTTCAGGGTCGTGTTGGCGAAGACCGAGAAGATGCCGATCAGCGCCGGCTCGAACACGGCGTAGGCGAAGGTGGCGAGCAGCCCCGAGGCCAGGCCCGCCGTGCGGCCCAGACCGTAGGAGATGAAGCCGTAGAAGGCGCCCGTCGACGTGATGTGCTTCGCCATCGACGTGAAACCGACGGAAAAGATTGCCAGGACGACCATTGCCACGAGATAGCTCGCCGGAGCGCCGATGCCGTTGCCCGACGACACCATGAAGGGCACGTTGCCGGTCATCGCGGTGATCGGCGCGGCGGTCGCGACGGCCATGAAGACCACCCCGAGCAGGCCGATCGCGTTGGGCTTCAGCCGGTGGACCGTGCCGTCGCCGTCTGTCTTCCCGTCCGGTTCCGTCGCCGGGGCGACTCCCTCGTCCACTGCCATCGGGGTGGCCCCTCTCCTGCTGTTCGCTGGCTGTACTGGACCGGAACTCTGTAGCCCGAATGAGTCGGTAGAGGGTCTCGGGGCGTTAAATGTTTGTCAACCAGACCTTTAGAAATCTGACGCAATCTGTCGGCAACACCCGGCTCGTACGGTCGCCGCCATGAGCACGTACACGGCCACCCTCGGCGGCGAACGCCACCGCTTCGACTCCCTGGCCCGCCTGCTGGCCGCCGCGAGTCCGGAACGCTCCGGCGACCGGCTGGCCGGCCTCGCCGCCGCGAGCGCACGGGAGCGGGTCGCCGCCCGCTGGGCGCTCGCGGAGGTGCCGCTCACCGCCTTCCTGACCGAGCCGGTGATCCCGTACGAGACCGACGACGTGACCCGGCTGATCCTCGACACCCACGACCCGGTGGCGTTCGCGCCGGTGGCCGGGCTGACGGTCGGCGAGTTCCGGGAGTGGCTGCTGGCGGCGGACACCGCGTCCCTGGCCGCGGTGGCGCCCGGACTCACCCCGGAGATGGCCGCCGCTGTGTCCAAGCTGATGGGGAACGCGGACCTGGTGGCCGTCGCCCGCAAGGTGCGGGTGGTCACCGCCTTCCGCTCCACGATCGGCCTGCCGGGGCGGCTCGCGACGCGGTTGCAGCCGAACCATCCCACCGACGATCCGGCGGGCGTGGCGGCCGCCCTCCTGGACGGCCTCCTCCTCGGCTCCGGCGACGCGGTCATCGGCATCAACCCGGCGACCGACAGCCCGAAGGCGGTCCGTGACCTGCTGGAACTCCTGGCCGACGTGATCGACCGCTACTCGATCCCCACCCAGTCCTGCGTCCTGTGCCATGTCACGACGAGCGTGGACCTGATGGAGCGCGGCGCCCCGGTGGACCTCGTCTTCCAGTCCATCGCCGGTACGCAGGCGGCGAACGCCTCCTTCGGTGTCACCCTCGGCCTGCTCGACGAGGCGTACGAGGCGGCCCGCGGGCTGGGGCGGGGGACGGTCGGCGACCACGTCATGTACTTCGAGACCGGGCAGGGCAGCGCCCTGTCGGCGGACGCGCACCACGGCGTGGACCAGCAGACGGTGGAGGCGAGGGCGTACGCCGTGGCCCGCCGCTACCGGCCCCTCCTGGTGAACACGGTCGTCGGCTTCATCGGCCCGGAGTACCTCTACGACGGCCGCCAGATCCTCCGGGCCGCCCTGGAGGACCACTTCTGCGGCAAGCTCCTCGGCCTGCCCATGGGCCTGGACATCTGCTACACCAACCACGCCGACGCCGATGACGACGACATCGCCACCATGCTGACCATGCTCGCCGTCGCGGGCGCCTCCTTCGTGATCTGCACACCGGGCGGCGACGACATCATGCTCAACTACCAGTCCGCCTCCTACCACGACGCGCTCTACCTGCGGGAGGTGCTGGGCCTGCGCCCGGCGCCGGAGTTCGAGGCGTGGCTGGAGTCGATCGGACTGCTGGACGGGAACGGCGGCCTGCGCGAGGTCAGCGGCCATCCGCTGACAGCGATCGGAAGGGAACTGACCGCATGACCGAGGCGACCGACACGGCCGAGGCGACCGACGCGCCCGAGGTGACCGGCGCGGTCGAAGTGGCCGACGTGCCCGAGGTGGCCGGCGTCGGCTCCGATGATCTGTGGTCGCTGTTGCGCCGCCACACCCAGGCCAGGATCGGCCTCGGCCGCTCCGGCTCCGCGCTTCCCACCCGCCACCGGCTGGGCCTCCAGGCCGCGCACGCGGCCGCCCGGGACGCGGTGCACTCGCCGTTCGACCCGGACGCGGTGGCGGCGGGCCTGGCGGGGCTGCCGACGGTACGGGTCCGCAGCGCGGCCGGCGACCGGCCGGCCTACCTCCAGCGCCCCGACCTGGGCCGCCGCCTGCACCCCATGGACCGGGCGCACCTGCCGGCCGGTGACTGGGACGTCGTCTTCGTCGTCGCCGACGGGCTGTCCAGCCGGGCGGTGCACGAGCACGCGGCGGCGGTGGTGCGGGCCACGGCGACCCGCCTCCCCGACTGGCGCGTCGCCCCGGTCGTCCTGGCCGAACAGGCCCGGGTGGCCCTCGGCGACGACATCGCCCACACGATGGGCGCGGCCCTGGTGGTCGTCCTGATCGGTGAACGCCCCGGCATGTCGGCGGCGGATTCCCTGGGCGCGTACCTGACGTACCGGCCGGTGCCGGGCACGACCACGGACGCGGACCGGAACTGCCTGAGCAACATCCGCCCGCCGCTGGGTCTGACGTACGAGGCGGCGGCCGGGAAGCTGGCGACGCTGATGGTGAGGGCGCGGGAGCTGGGGGTCACGGGCGTGGCGCTGAAGGACGAGTCCGCGTCCGATCACGGGAACGTGCCCGAGCGGATCCACTGAGTCACGGCCGGCCCGCGACACCGGGAGTTCTCCCGCCCCGCCGCGGAGCGACACGCGGAGTTCTACCGCGCCGCGGGGCGCGCGGGGAGTCCCCCGTGCCGCAGCCCGCTGCTACGGGGCCACGGGGAGTCCCCCGTGCCGCCGAGCCCGCTGCTACGGGGCCCCGGGCACCGTGAGCCCCCAGGCCCCCTCCACCACCCGCCAGGTCCGCCGCCGTACCGGACCCGCCACCGCCACGTCGGCCCGGTACCGGAAGTCCGCGCCCGTCACCGTCACCGTCCGCCCGGCGGCCCGTACCGGCGTGGCCTCCGCGCCCACGGACAGCGGCCGTACCTCCACCTCGGCCAGCCCGCCGCGGCCGCCCGGCGTCACCGAGATCCCCTCCACCGGCTGGTCCAGGTCCACCACCGTCCGCCCGTCGACCTCGACCCGCAGCCGCGCGGGGCCCAGGCGGGGCACGGCCTGGGCCGGGCGGGCGGACAGGGACCGTACGAGGGTCTGGTACGGCCGGAGCCAGCCCCGGGCCGCGACCGACTCCGCGGCCTCCGGCACCGCCGCCAGCGGCGGGATCCGCAGCGCGCCGAGCACCACCCCGTCGCTGTCGTCGACCAGCAGGTCCAGGCGCCGTTCCACCCCGTCCAGGACGGCCCGCGCCGCCGCCACCGCACCGGTGGGCACCCCCAGCGCGTGCGCGACGCCCAGCGCGCCTCCCACCGGGACCACGGACAGCACACATCCGGCCAGCTCCCGCTGCCGGTGCAGAAAGGTCACCGCACGGATCAGCGCACCGTCGTCGCCCACCACCACCGGCCGCCGCGACCCCCTGCGGGAAAGTACCCGGGCGAATTCCTCGGGCCCGTCCGGCAGACACACCTTCGTGGTCGCACCCGCGCTGAGCACGTCTTTCACGATCCGGACGGACTCACCGTCCGTCTGCCGTGCCGCCGGATCGATGATCACCAGCAGCTGATCGGACGTCGCGAATGTCGCCACCTCGGTCGTGCCTCGCTTCCTCGGGTAGCATCACTGTGCAAGAGCCCCTTGCGCTATTGCGCCAGGGGCTTCGTCTATTCCGGGGCATCCGGTCCGACGGTTGTGCGGCCAACGACGGTCGCGGTGGTACGCGGCGCCGAACCTTACGCGTACGCCCCTGACCTTGGACATGCCCCGCCCGGAAGGGGTGTACGCGCGTGCCCGCACTTGTGCTGCTCGGTGCTCAGTGGGGTGACGAAGGCAAGGGAAAGGCGACGGATCTGCTAGGCGGCTCCGTCGACTACGTGGTGCGTTACCAGGGTGGCAACAACGCCGGCCACACGGTCGTCGTCGGCGACCAGAAGTATGCGCTCCACCTCCTCCCTTCCGGAATCCTCTCGCCTACTTGTGTTCCGGTCATCGGCAACGGAGTCGTCGTCGACCCCTCGGTCCTGCTCTCCGAGCTGAGCGGTCTGAACGAGCGTGGCGTCGACACGTCCAAGCTCCTGATCAGCGGTAACGCACACATCATCACGCCGTACAACGTCACCGTCGACAAGGTGACGGAACGCTTCCTCGGCAAGCGGAAGATCGGCACGACCGGGCGCGGCATCGGGCCGACCTACGCGGACAAGATCAACCGCGTCGGCATCCGGGTCCAGGACCTGTACGACGAGTCGATCCTGACCCAGAAGGTCGAGGCGGCCCTCGACGTCAAGAACCAGATGCTCACCAAGCTCTACAACCGGCGTGCGATCGCCATCGAGCAGGTCGTCGAGGAACTGCTGGGCTACGCGGAGAAGCTCGCTCCGTACGTCGCCGACACGGTCCTGGTCCTCAACCGGGCCCTGGAGGAGAACAAGGTCGTCCTCTTCGAGGGCGGCCAGGGCACGCTCCTGGACATCGACCACGGGACCTATCCCTTCGTCACGTCCAGCAACCCCACCGCGGGCGGCGCCTGCACCGGCTCCGGCGTGGGCCCGACGAAGATCAGCCGGGTCATCGGCATCCTCAAGGCCTACACGACCCGCGTCGGCGCCGGTCCGTTCCCGACCGAGCTGTTCGACGCGGACGGCGAGGCGCTGCGCCGGATCGGCGGCGAGCGGGGCGTCACCACAGGCCGGGACCGCCGCTGCGGCTGGTTCGACGCGGTGATCGCCCGCTACGCGACCCGCGTCAACGGCCTGACCGACTTCTTCCTCACCAAGCTCGACGTCCTCACCGGCTGGGAGCAGATCCCGGTCTGTGTCGCCTACGAGATCGACGGCAAGCGCGTCGAGGAGCTGCCGTACTCGCAGACCGACTTCCACCACGCGAAGCCGGTCTACGAGACCCTGCCCGGCTGGTCCGAGGACATCACCAAGGCGAAGTCCTTCTCGGACCTCCCGAAGAACGCGCAGAACTACGTCAAGGCGCTGGAGGAGATGTCCGGCGCCCCGATCTCCGCGATCGGCGTGGGCCCGGGCCGCGACGAGACGATCGAGATCAACTCGTTCCTGTAGTCGGGCGACCAGCCGAACAACGGCGGCCGGCGGAGACCGCCGGCCGCCGTTGCATTCGACGACGACCCGCCACGCCCCCGAAACCGCTTCCACCGGGGGGGCGAGCGTGGGCAGGGCCTGCCGGCCGGCGCTCGGACGCCGCCGGTGGGAGCCGATCGCGCGACGGTGCTGCTGCGGACGGGTGGACAGGAAGCGTAGGACAGAACTGGACACGTTGGCGCCCGACGGATAGACAGGCATGCGAAGCCTCTGGTGGAGACGGTTCTCTTGGTCGAAAACCCATCTACCAGGGGCTTTACCGCATTGTCAGCCCAACCGCCCTGTCCTTGCGGCAGGTTGGAAGGAGCTCATGTGCTGCCCCGCCCTCCCGGTCAACACCCGTTCGCTCCCGGTAAAGGTCTCTAGACCCGTGAATGCTTCAGACCCGCACGTCAACGCCTTCGCCGAGATCTTCGGCGATCCGCCGGCCGACTACGCCGTACCCGTCGACTGGGCGGCAGTCGAGTCCTGGTTGGGGACGAGCCTGCCCGCCGACTACAAGGCCATCGCCGCCGCGTACGGCCCGCTCGACATCGGCGCCTGGCTCTGGCTTCACATGCCATGCGTCAACCGCGGTTGGTTCGACTACGGGACCTGGGTCCAGCAGACTCGGCGCAACGCCCCCGGCGTCCTTCCCTTCGGCGCCACCCGTACCGCCGATACCCTCTACTGGGACACCACTGCATCCGACGACCCCGACCAGTGGCCGGTCATCATGCACTGTCAGGACGACGAGAACGCGGGCCGCGACCCCTGGCGGCGCTTCGCGACCCCGCTCGTGCCGACGCTGGCCCGGCTCGTGACCGACGGCATGCGCCCGGTGGCCGCCCGAAGTGGCATGCAAACCGACCTGGAGCGCACCCCGTGGACACCGCCGCCTCGGCGACCGGAGCCAAGCGCCCAGCAGCGGGCGGCACTCACCACGGGCAGCGGGCTGGAGACTTTGATCGCACTCGTCCCGCCGCCGGAGACACCCGCGCTCGGTAAGCACCACTGGGACTGGCTGTACGAACGGCTGGGTACACCTCTGCCCGGCGAGTACGTACGACTGATGGAGCGGTACGGGGCCGGCTCCTGGTGTGGCTGGCTGCGCTTCAACATCCCCTTCGGCGAGGACCAGTACGCGCTCGCACCGTGGGCCGAGTGGTACGCGGAGACCTACCAGGGGCAGCGGGCCGAGTTCCCTGAGTATCATCCCCTGGCTGTCTATCCCGAGCCCGGGGGATTCCTGCCCTTCGCCGACTCCATCGACGGCGACCAACTGTGCTGGCTGACCGAAGGTGCCACGCCGGACGACTGGCCATTGATCGTCGTACCGCGCCATGCCGACCAAGGCCCACCGCTCAACACCGACCTCACCAAAACCCTGCTGGAGTGGCTGCGCGGCCGGTACGCGACCGAGGGCCTGCCCCCGCTCGGACGCCGCGACGAGGACCCCCTCGACTACATCGAATTCGAGCCCTACGACGCAGAACCAGCCGCTGATGACCAATGATTCAACGCCGCATCGGTCGAGTTCGAGGTAGGTAGCCGACTCCATCAGCACACCGCACCCTGTCGCTGCCGCTCCACGGCAGGCTTCTGCGATCTCGGCGCGCGGCTCATTCGTCGAAGCGGAGGCGATCCCCTTCGCGAACAAAGGGGACAGGGGCACCAAGGTGCCGGCTCGGCGGGTCAGGGCCGCGCTCCGTCCAGCGGATCGGGCGTTTCGCGCCGCGCTGTCGCCGTTGCTGCCGGGTGCGACGCTACGCGCGGACGCCGCCCGGCCGGTTTCGGGTCGGGCGGCGTCCGCACTGTCGGTGTGTCAGGAGATGGCCTTGATGCCGTCGGTGGCGCAAGAGGCGTCGATGTCGCCGCTGGGGGCTCCGGAGACGCCGATGCCGGCGACGACGCTGCCGTCGAGGGAGACGGGCAGACCCCCGGGGAGGATGTTGAAGCCCGGGATGGAGACCGCTCCGGGGTTGGTCTTCGCGGCCTCCTGGAGCGTGGAGGTGGGTATCTGGAAGCCGACGGCGGCGACGGCCTTGCCGAGGCTCACCTGCACGGTGGCGCCGGTGGCGGTGTCGGCACGCTGCTGGGTGATGGTGATGCCGTCACGGTCGACAACGGTGACCGAGACGGGGTAGCCCTTCGCCCGGCATGAGTTCAGCGCGGCGTCGGACGCCTTCTTCGCGGCGGCGACGGTGAGGAAGTGTGTGGTGCCCAGCGCCTTGGAGGAGCTCCGGGAGGCGGACGTGGGTGCCGCGTTCGGCGCGGAGGCGCTGGCCAGCGTGGGCACGAGGGCGATCGCGGCGCCCGCGGTGGCGACGACGGCGAGGGCGGTGATGTACGTGCGGTTCATCGTCTCTACTCCTGGGTGGTTTCGATCCGCTGGGGCATGGCGGGCTGCGGTGCCTCCGCGGTTGTGCGGAACTATCTGACAGACACTTACTTGAGGCCTCAACTGGACTCTAGACCCGGTTTACTTGAGGGGTCAAGTTCCTGGGTATGATGGCTGCATGACCGAACCGCAATGGCTCACCGGCCAGGAACAGAGCATCTGGCGCGCACTCACTGCGCTGATTCGGACGGTCGATGACCAGCTGGAGCGCCAGTTGCAGCGCGACTCACAGATCACGCTCGCCGGCTACGTGGTCCTCGTGGCCCTGTCGGAGGGCGGGGAGGAACCGCCGCGCATGAGCGACCTCGCCCTGAACCTGGGCTGGTCGCAAAGCCGCCTGTCCCATGCGATGACGTGGCTGGAGAAGTCCGGCTGGGTGCGGCGCATCAAGTGCCCGACCGACAAACGCAGCAGCCTGGCCCAGCTCACCGACAAGGGGCGGCAGAAGCTCGAGGATGCCGCACCCGGCCACGTCGCCGCGGTGCGACATCTGGTGTTCGACGCGCTCACCGCCGAGCAACAGCAGGCCCTCGCGCAGATCAGCGAAGCCATCACCACCCGCGCCACACACTGACCGCCCTCAGGGGCGGCCCTGGTGCTGCCGCTTGCGGACCGGGTGTGGGCCGTGGGCGGCACGCTTGTCCCGCTCACACGCGGGCTGCGTCGACGGAGCGGCGCTCAACCACCCGCACATTCCTCTTTGTTGACCCGGCCATGACCTGTTCCTGGTTTCGCGCGGGCACGGCGTACGGCAAGCATCTACGCGGGTAGCCCGCCGCCCCGCACGCCACGCCCGTCCTCACCGCCCTCCCAGGAGTCCTGAATGCCCGTCAATCCCATGAACCGCCGTGAGTTCGTGCAGAAGTCGGCCGTCACCGGAGCGGCCGTGGCCGTCGCGGGAACCGTCGGTGCCGGCAGCGCCCAGGCCGCCGAGTCCGGGCACGGCCATGCCAAGCCCCCGAAGGCGCCCAAGACCTGGAGCTTCTCCATCCTGGGCACCACCGACCTGCACAGCCACGTCTTCAACTGGGACTACTACACCAACGCCGCCCCGGTGGACTCCAAGGGCAACACCTACGGCATCGCGCGCATCGCCACCCTGGTGAAGAACATCCGCAAGGAGAAGGGCGAGGGCCGGGTCCTCCTCGTCGACGCCGGCGACATCATCCAGGGCACGTCCCTCGCCTCCTACTACGCGAGCGTCGACCCGATCACCGGCAAGAACGGCAAGCGCGGCCCCAAGCACCCCATGGCGATCGCCATGAACGAGATGCGCTACGACGCGGCCGCGCTCGGCAACCACGAGTTCAACTACGGCATCGAGGTCGTCCGCACCTTCGAGAAGCAGTGCGACTTCCCGCTGCTCGGCGCCAACGCCCTGGACGCCAAGACGCTGCAGCCCGCCTTCCGGCCCTACACCGTCAAGCACATCAAGGTGCCCCACGGCCCGGACATCAAGGTCGGCATCCTCGGCCTCACCAACCCGGGCATCGCCCTGTGGGACAAGGACAACGTCTCCGGGAAGATGGCCTTCACCGGCCTGGTCGAGCAGGCGAAGAAGTACGTGCCGCGGCTGCGCGCCCTCGGCTGTGACGTCGTCTTCCTCACCGACCACTCGGGCCTGGACGGCTCGACGTCGTGGGGCGACGAACTCCCCTACGTGGAGAACGCGTCGAACCTGGTCGCCGAGCAGGTGCCCGGCATCGACGCGATCCTCGTCGGCCACACCCACGTCGACGTCCCGACGTACACGGTGAAGAACGCGGAGACGGGCGAGGACGTCCTCCTCTCCGAGCCGTACTGCTACGGCTACCGCCTCTCCCGCTTCGACTTCGAGCTGGAGCTGGTGAACCACTCCTGGAAGATCACCAAGAAGACCGCCACCACCCTGAACAGCAACACGGTGGCCGAGGACCCGCGGATCACCGAACTCCTCACCGCAGACCACGAGTTGGTGGTGAAGTACGTCAACACCGCGATCGGCACCAGCACCGTGGCGATGTCGACGGCGGAGGCCTGCTGGAAGGACGTCCCCGCCATCGACTTCATCCAGCAGGTCCAGATGGACGCGGTGAAGGCGGGCCTGTCGGCGGCGGACGCCGCGCTCCCGCTGATCTCGGTGGCCGCGTGCTTCAGCCGCACGGCCACCATCCCGGCCGGTGACGTCACGATCCGCGACGTCGCGGGCCTGTACGTCTACGAGAACACCCTGTACGGCAAGAAGCTCACCGGCGCCCAGCTCAAGGACTACCTGGAGTACGCGGCGAAGTACTACCACCAGGTCCCGTCCGGCACGGCGGTCGACACCGCGACCCTCACCAACGCCAACAGCTTCTGGGACTACATGTACGACATGGCGGCCGGCGTCGACTACGAGATCGACATCGCGGCGGCCGAGGGTTCGCGCATCAAGAACCTGACATACGACGGCACCGCGGTCGCCGACGACCAGGTCTTCGTCGTCGCCGTCAACAACTACCGCGCCAACGGCGGCTCCGGCTACCCGCACATCGCCGCCGCGGAGATCGCCTACAGCTCCACCAACCAGGTCCGCGACCTGATGGTCGCCTACGCCACGGCGAAGGGCACCATCGACCCGGCGGCCTTCGCGGCCACCAACTGGAAGCTGACGCAGGGCGGCACGCCCGTCTTCTAGTACCTCACAGCTCCACGTGCGGTGGCCCCACCCCTCGGGTGGGGCCACCGCTTTTTCTTTTCCCTGAATAAGAGTGACCTGTCGATTTCATTTGTGGATTCCATTGTTTCTGTGAATCCTGAAAATCTTGGACCGACTGTAATTCGAAACCGTTATCCGGTCGGGTTTTCGCATTGAGTGTCAACATTGTTGTTGGTAATGTCCGCCGTGCTTTCCCTCGATCTTCCGTCCAAGCCAACGGGTACCTCCGTGTGGCTAGTTCGGCATGCCAAAGGAGTAGTACATGAGCAAAGAGAGAACCCGTATGGTCCGCTCCAGGCGGACTCGGAGGGCCATACTCGGGGCCGCCGCGGCCCTGGCGCTGGTCGGCGGCGGATTCGCCGTGGCAAATGCGGCTACGGCCAGCAGTGAGAAATCGGCCGCGGGCGTCCAGCGTCCGGTCGACAAGCACGCCGAGGGCACCGCGGCCGTCGTCAGCGCCGCCAACGCCTTCCTCAACACCCTGACCTCCGACCAGCAGGCCTCGACCCTGCTGGACTTCTCCCAGGCGAACGCGACCGCCTGGTCGAACCTCCCCTGCGGAGGGACCTGCCGCCCCGGCATCCAGTTCGGCACGCTGTCGGACGACCAGCTGGCCGCCGCCGAGCACCTGCTGAAGCTGGCCCTGGGCACCGGCAAGGACACCGGTTACGAGCACGTCCTGCAGACCCTCAAGGCCGACGACGTGCTCGCCTCGGCCGAGAGCACCAGCTCCGCCTCCGCCGCGCCGACGGACGCACCGACGGACGCGCCCACGGCGACCGACTCGGCCACGGCGACCGACACGGCGACCGACTCGGCCTCGGCCGACCCCTCCGCCACGGCCACCGACACGGCGTCCGCCGCCGCCCCGACGGGCGCCCCGCCCTCCGGCGGTACCGGCGGCGGCCCGGGCGGCTTCTCGTACGGCAGCGGCTCCTACTACCTGGCGTTGCTCGGCACCCCGTCCAAGACCGGTTCCTGGCAGCTGCACTTCGGCGGCCACCACCTCGCCGTGAACATCACGTACAAGGACGGCAAGGTCTCCGGCGCCAGCCCCTTCTTCACCGGCGTCGAGCCGACCAGCTGGACAGCGGACGACGGCACCACGTACGCGCCGCTGGCGAAGTTCCGCAACGGCCTGCTGAAGCTGACCGGCAGCCTGAGCACCTCCCAGCTGGCCGAGGCCAAGCTGTCGGAGTCGTTCAGCGACGTGCTGCTCGGCCCCGGCAAGGACGGCGACTTCCCGGAGACCAAGGAGGGCATCAAGGTCAGCGAGCTGTCGCCGAAGCAGAAGAAGCTGGTCCTGGCGGCTATCCACCCGTGGATCGCGGACGTGGACGACGCCACCGCCGCCCGGCTGATGAAGACGTACGCGAAGGAACTCGACCAGACCTACGTCTCCTACTCCGGCGGCACCGGCCTGGACACCCAGGGCGACTACGTGCGCATCGACGGTCCCAGCGTGTGGGTCGAGTTCGTCGTACAGAACGGCGTCGTGTTCCGGGACCAGGTCCATTACCACACCGTGTACCGGGACCACACCCGCGACTACGGAAACGAGTTCTCCTTCTCATGACCGGACCGCGAAACTGGCTGACCACCGTCCTGACACGCCTGGTGGCCGGGATCGCGATCGTGGTACCGGCGGCGCTCCTGCTCGGGGCGTCGCCGGCCGCCGCGCATCCGATGCCGCACTCGGTGGTGCAACTGGACGTGTACAGGTCCTCGGTGTCCGCGCGGCTGGAACTGCCGGTCTCCGACTTCTCCCGGGCCAGCGGCATCGACCTGGACGGCGTCACCGGCAAGGCCGTCCCGGCCGCGCGGGTCAAGGCGATCCGCACCTACCTCGCCCGGCACATCCACCCGACCACGACCGACGGGAAGGCGTGGCGGGTCGGCATCGGCGCGATGCACCTGAGCGCCACCCAGCAGACGTCCACCGGCCCCTACCGCGAACTGACCGTCGCCGCGGTCCTCACCCCGCCCGCCGGCGCCGACGTACGCCACTTCACCTTCCACTACGACGTGATCGTGCACCAGGTCGTCACCCACGTCACCCTCGTGACGGTCCGTCAGGACTGGGCGAACGGCCAGGTCGACAGCGAGGGCACCACCCAGGTCGGCACGATCGAGCTCGACGTCCGGCACATGAAGGTCCCGGCCCTGAAGGTCGACCTCGGCCCCGGCAGCGCCTGGCGCGGCTTCGTCGCGATGGTAGAACTCGGCGGCAACCACATCCTGACCGGCACCGACCACCTCCTCTTCCTGCTGATCCTGCTCCTGCCGGCCCCCCTGGCGGCGACCGGCGGCCGCTGGACCGGACTGGTGGGCCCTCGCAAGGCGCTGGCCCGCATCGGCGGCATCACGCTCGCCTTCACCGCGGGCCACTCGGTGGCCTTGGCTGCCACTGCCCTGGGCCGCCTCCAGATCCCGTCCTGGCCGGTGGAGGCGTTCATCGCGGCGAGCATCCTGGTCGGCGCGATCCACGCGATCCGCCCGCTCTTCCCCGGCCGGGAGGCGATCGTGACCGGCGTCTTCGGCCTGGGCCACGGCATGGCGTTCTCCTTCGTCCTGGCCGAGATGCACCTCTCCACGGGCCAGTTGGTGACCAGCCTGCTCGGCTTCAACCTGGGCATCGAACTGGTCCAACTGCTGCTGGTCTGCCTCACCCTGCCCTCGCTCCTGGTCCTGGCCCGGCTGCGCGTCCAGCCCGCACTCCGCCTGACCGGCGCGGCGCTCACCGGCGTGGCGGCCCTCGGCTGGCTCGTCGACCGCCTCGGCCTGCCCAACCCTGTCGCCCGCGCCGCCGACAGCGCCGGCTCCCACACCACGCTGCTCCTGATCACCCTCGCGCTGGCCGCACTCACCAGCGCCGGGTGGACCCTGGCCACCCGCCCGCGCGGCACCCCACAGGGGCTCAGGCCCCGATGGCGTGCAGACCCGGGCCGGTCATGAGTCTGCGCAGGGCCGCCTCGGCCGCAAGGTCGGCCGGGGTGACGGCGATCAGGCACTGGTCCGAGTCGTCGAGGGTGGCCAGCGTGTCGTAGCAGACGGCCAGTTCGCCGACGACCGGGTGCCGGAGGCGTTTGCGGCCGTGGGCGCGCTGCTGCACCGTGTGGTCGTCCCACCACGCGGTGAACTCCGTGCTCCGGCCCCGCAGTTCGGCGATCACCTCACGCAGCCGGGGGTCGTCCGGGTGGCGGGCCAGGTTCGCCCGCAGGTTGCCGACCGTCTCGCGGGCCACCCGGGCCCAGTCCAGCTGGACCGCGCGCATCCCCGGCTCCAGGAACAGCACGCGCGCGGTGTTGCCGGTGATCTCCCCGGCGGTGCCGAAGTCCGCGCCGAACAGGGCCGTCGCGGCCGCGTTGTGCGCCAGCACGTCGAAACGGAAGTCCACGACATACGCCGGGAGCAGCGGCATCCCCGCCAGCAGCACACGCAGCGAGTCGCCGACCGGAGCGGACAGGTGCCGGGTCACCGGGGTCTCGTCCCGCGCGAGGAGATGCAGATGGTGCCGCTCGGAGGGCGAGAGCCGCAACGCCTGGGCCACCGCGTCCAGCACGGCGGCACCCGGGGTGCCGACCCGGCCCTGCTCCAGCCGGATGTACCAGTCGATGCTGACGGCGGCGAGCTGCGCCACCTCCTGCCGCCGCAGCCCCGGCGTCCGGCGCCGGCCCAGCTCCGGCAACCCGACGTCCTCGGGCCGCAGCCGCGCCCGCATGGCACGCAGGAACTCACCCAGTTCCGCCCGCTTCGGTGCCCGGTCGCTCGCCATGCCCGCCATGCCCGCCATGATCCTGACCCGGGCCGTGCCCTGTCGACCCCGGATCCTGGCATCCCGAATGCCAGGATCCCGAGCGCCTTCCTCCGGCCGCCCCGCGTCCTTGATCGTGGACGCACCGACAGGCACCACCCGTCCAGGAGGGCACGATGAGAGCACCGATCCGAGCCGCGGCCGCACTGGCCGCGGTCGCCGCCGCCGTCACCACCGGCGTGACCACCGCCAACGCCGACAGCCACCCCCACACCGGTCCGGCCGGCGACGGAGGGTACGGCTACACCAGGGTCCGCCAGGGCGTCCCCGACTCCGCCGCCCGCTTCAAGGTCACCAGCCCGGACATCCGCAACGGCGGCACCATCCCGGCCGACTCCTACGCGGACTCGTTCGGCTGCTCCGGCGCCAACCAGCAGATACGGCTGTCCTGGCACGGCGCCCCGAAGGACACCCGCAGCTACGCGGTCACCATGTTCGACCCCGACGCCCCCACCGGCTCCGGCCTGTGGCACTGGCTGACCTGGGACATCCCCGCCACGGACACCCAGCTGGGTGCCGCCCTGCCGACCGGCGCGGTGGCCGGCACGAACGGCGCCGGCCAGACCGGCTACCTGGGCCCCTGCCCGCCGGTCGGCGACATCACCCACCACTACCGGATCACGGTCTACGCCCTGGACACCCCGAGCCTGCAACTGCCCGCGGCGACCCCGGCCGCGATCACCACGTTCACCATGTCGAGTCACGTGATCAGCACGGCGACCATCACGGCGACGGCCCGCAGGGCCTAGTTCCGTGACCTGAAGAGGACGGCGGCGACCGGCTACCGCGCCCAGCGTCCCATGGCCGGTGCGGTGCCGATCAGGCACTCGATGCCGGTGGGGAAGCCGACGAGGGCGTAGGCGGTCAGGCGCAGGTGGCCCTCCATGCAGACCAGGTCGTCCTGCCGATCCCGGCCGGGAAACCGAGTAGCCGTACTCAGGCGGAGACGCGCCGACGGCGGTGAGATGGGGGGCATGAGCTTTCCGCCGCCCCCTTACCCGTCCCTGCCGTCGTACGGCCCCGGGTTCCCGTCGCCGCGTCCCGCGCCGGGCGGTCCGCTCAGGGTGGTCTTCGCCCTGGTGGCCGGGCTGCTGCTAGCGGTCGCCGTCGCGGTCAACGGGCTGTTGTTCTTCGGCATGGCCTTCGCCGGGGACAGCTGCGGTACTTCGGCCGGGACCCAGCGGTTCTGCGACGACTCCGGTGTGTGGATGCTGGTGGCGATGTTCGGGCCGACGGTCGCGCTGGCCGCCGCAGTGGTCACGGTCGTGCTCGGGACGGTGCTGGTGCGGAGGCCGTGGACCGCGCTGGCGGTGGGCGTACTCGTCTACGCGGCCGGGCCCGCGCTCGCCCTGTTCACCGTCTTCGCCTAGTGCGGTGACCGCTACATATCCTGTGTCGGCAGCTTCGGGGAGGGCATGTCCATGCAGCACACCAAGCGAGCAGCGGTCGTTGTCATTGCCGCTGTCCTGATGAGCGGTTGTTCGTCGGGCGATCCGGCGCAGGCCAAGGAGTGGCAGGGCGATTACTGCGCCAAGCTGGGGTCCTGGCAGGATGCGGCGCACGCCACGACCCCCAGCGACAACACCGAATGGGCAGGGCACGAGGCCATCGAGGCCGCGAAGAGGCTGGACCGGGCCGGACTGGAACACGGCGGCACCCACATCCTCGACGACACCGTCAACGCGGTTCGCGGCGACCGCGGGGCCGAGGGGCGTGCGGTGGCCTACTGCGACAGCGCCGGCTTCGAGGGCCCGGTCGACTGGTCCGGCTAGCGGGCCGAGGCGCCGCCCTCCAGGAAGGCGGCCCAGGAGGCCGGGGAGACGGTGAGGAGGGGGCCGTCGGGGCCGGTCTTGGAGTCGCGGATGTGGATGGTGTGGGGGCAGGGGGATATTTCGAGGCAGTCGCCGCCGCTGTCGTTGCTGTAGGAGGACTTGCGCCAGGTGTAGGCGGTTTCGACGCACTGCCCGCCGCTGTCGTTGCTGTAGCTCGACTTGAACCACCGCAGGGTCGTCATGTCCGCTCTTCTCCTGCCAACTTTCGGATGAGGCTCAGCGAGTCGTCCGAGCTCAGCGCCTGGGTTCGGATCTTCGCATATCGGTGAGTGAGGCGAGCGACCTTTGCGGCATCGCTGACCAGCACACTTTCGTCCTCGATCTCCATGTAGACCAGGCGGTGGTGCTCCTTGGTCTCCACCAGCTTCATGTCTCCGCGTGCGCCCGCGTGTCCGGCCCTCAACCCTCGGTCAGTGGGCAGCACTTGGACACTCACATTGTCCCGCTCCGCGTCCTCCGCGAGAGACCGCAATTGGTCGCGCATCACTTCCCAGCTACCGAACGGCCGCCGGAGCACCGACTCTTCCAGGATCACCTCGATCATGGCGGACGGATCCGCCCGCTCGAACAGCGCCCGCCGCGCCACCCGAGCCTCGACCAGTTCCTCCACCTTCTCCTCCGGCAGCTTCGGAAAGCCGCCACCGATCAGTGCCCGCGCGTACTCCGGTGTCTGGAACAGACCGTCGACCACGAACGTCTGGTACGACGACAGCGTCACCGCCTCCTGCTCCACCAGCGCGAAGTTCTTGAACTGGGCCGGATACTTGTCCAGCAGCACGAACCTGCGTGCCTTTTCGAAGATCCCCAGCCCGCCGCCGATCGCCTCCTCCAGCTTGGCGAGCATCTTGTCGCTGGCGGGCTGCGCTCCCGTCTCCATCGCGCTGATCGCGGACCCGGTGTAGCCGATGCGCTTCCCCAACTCCTCCTGCGTCAGCTCCTGTTGCTCACGGAAGGCCTTCGCGAGAGCGGCGAGGAGCTGTGCCGTGCTGCCCGCCTCCGCCTTGTTCTCAGTCCGCGCCATTGCGGTCACCCCCGAACTCAACCGAACTCAAACGGTCAAAACCACCGGACCCCGAATTCCCAGAGTTTGCTGCTCTTGACTCTGAGTTATGGCGACGGTAGCCCTACGTGCCGACACTGATTCCATGAACACGCAAAGTGACCAGTTAAACCTCGGCTGGCTGCCCGCCTCCGGTGTTCAACTCCGCAAAGCCGGTGTGCAGTTCGATGCCGTGCGGGTGGACGACGGGGAATGGGGGCGGCGGCTCGCCGACCGGCTCGCGTGGATGACCGGCGGGGATCCGGGGCCGGTCATCGAGGTCGCGAGCAGGCGGCGGTGTGTGTACTTCCTCGTCCCGGCCGGGAGTACGGACCACCTGCCGTGGCCTGCGGAGGTGACCAGACTGACCGCCGATCCGGCCCGGGTGTCGTACATCCCGATCCCCGCGCTGGACGACATGACCTGGCCGTTGTCCTGGCGCTACCGGCCGACCGCCCCCGACCGTTTCGTACACACGCGACTTCTGCGCACCGCGCTTCACTCGCCGGAGTGAAATGCGCGAACAAACAGCCAGGAAAAGGGGATTCCGGCTTGCGCGCGCCGCTTTGTGTGGCCCTAAAGTCACGATCAACAGATTGCCCCCGCGGTGCGCCAACACCCGGGGGCTCGACACGGGAGCTACCACTCCGATGCGCGTTCATCGTACGGCGCCCCTGCGCGCCTTCGCAGCCCTCGCCAACTCCCGTTTCGGGGACCGACGTCTGTCCTGGGCGGCGGCGGGCGTACTGGCGTACCTCTTGAGTCTTCCGAGCGGCTCGTGGATCACGGAGCGCATCCTCGCCGAGCGGCGCCGGGAAGGGTGCATGTCGATCGTCGCCTCCCTGCGTGAGCTGGAGGAACGGGGCTATCTGCGGCGGGTGGTGCGGCGGGATCCGGTGACGCGGCAGTACTCGACGACCTGCGAGGTTTTCGAGAGGCCGTACGAATCTCGCCCACCGGTGGGTGAATTGCAAAAAGTTCACCCCGTGGCGGCCTAGAAAGCAGAGAAAGGAACGTCGATGACTGTCACACTCGCACGCCCTGAGGTGGTATACCGTCAGTATACTGTCCTCATGGCTGACACCACGATCAAGGTCGACCCCGCCGTCCGTGACCGCCTCCAGGAGCTCGCCAGGGAACGCGGCATGAGCATGCGGGACTTCGTGGCGGAGCTGGCCGGGGCCACGCCCACCAAGGAAGAGCTGCGCAAGCGGTACGAGGAGACCAGGGCGTACGTCGAGGAGCACTTCCTCGGCCGGCCCTATACGGAAGAGGACGAGAAGGCCGGCGAGAAGCTGTGGGCCGACATCGAGTCGGGTCGCATCGGGGAGGTCCAGTGACGGGGGAGGAGCGTTACCCGCTGCCGCGTGCCGTCATTTTCGACGACACGGCGGCCTTGGCGCTCGGCGCCGGGAACAGCATGGCCTCGCGGCTCGTCGTCGAGGCCGAGAAGGACCCCGCCCTGCGCGTCTACATCCCCGCGGTGAGCCTGGCCGCCGCGGAGCGGGAGCGAGCCGGTGTCGCCGAGCATGTCGGGGCCCTGCCGTCGGTCAACATCGAAGCGCTCGACTTCGCGGCGGCCACCGCCGTGGGCAAGCGCCTGCGTGCCACGAAGGGCGCCGCGGAGGAGGGCAAGGACGAGCCCGACTGGAGCGGCGCCCATGTGCTGCACCTCGCCCTGCCGACCGTCGAATGGCCACGCGGCCGTGCCGTACTGACCAGGACCCCGATGCGCTACCGGGGCACCGGCATCCGCACCATCCGCATCGTCGAGCAGAGCTGACGTAGGCCGGCCCCCTTCGCCTCAGCTGAACACGATCATCGACCCCTGCGCCAGGCTCCGCGTCGCCGCCGCGTGCAGGCCGAGCCAGACGTGGCGTTCGCGGGCGAAGGGGCTCGGGTCGTAGGGGGCCGGGTTCGCCGGTTCCTCCAGGTCGGTGGGGGCGGAAGGGGCCTGCGGGGCCGCCGGCGGGTTCGCCGGGTCGATGCCGATCGACGGGGCGACGTACTCCAGCTCGCGCAGCAGCGACTGGGAGGAGCCCAAGGGGCCGCCGCTCGCGAGGAGTTCGTCGCTGGAGAGCGGGTTCGGGAAGTCGACCGGGACGTACGCGCCCGCGTGGTCGTAGTGCCAGACCAGATGCGACTGCTGGGCCGTCGACTCGAACATCTCCAGGAGCTGCTCGTAGTCGCCGCCCAGGTCGTCCACGGGGGAGACGGGCAGGCCGCAGACCTGGAGGAGATAGGCGCGGCGCAGGAAGTGGAGGGCGTCGTAGTCGAAGCCGGCCACCGGGGCGACCTCGCCGGACAGGCCCGGCATGTACTGGTACACCGGCACCGGCGGCAGCCCGGCCTCGGCGAGCACCTTGTTGTATTGCGCGAGTTCCTCGGCGAACGGGTTGTCGGGCGTGTGGCACAACACGTCGACGAGCGGTACCAGCCAGAGGTCACAGGCCAAAGAGGGCTCCTCATATCAGCGCGATATCAGCGCGTTCACAGCAAGTGCTCAGCTAGGTGGTCAGGGAAGAGTAATCGGTGCGGCGCCGGTCAGCTCCCCTCGTGCAGGTCCCATACCCAGACCCCACCGGTCCACTTACCGGGTTTTCCGGTCAGAGCCTGGACCGCCTGCCGCAGCTTGTCGTCGTTGGGCTGTGGGGCGACCACCAGGACGCCCGCCTTCCAGTAGGCGAAGTCCTTCGCGGCCTGCGCCCGCCAGTTCTTGCCGATCACCGGCACTTTCCCGCTGTAGCGGACGTCCCGCAGCATGCTGGAGGTGTAGCGCGGGACGGCACCGTAGATACCGATGCGGTCCTCGCCGTAGGGGCCGTTGAAGTATCCGCCGGGGAGCTTGAAGCCGAGGTCCGCCGCCGTCTGCCAGTGCAGCGCCTCCGCGTACCCGGGATCGGGGAGCGGGATCGGGACGAGGGACTCGCCCTTTCCCACGTACGACTTCCACATCCCGCCCGCGATGAACTCCGGCACCGCCGTCCGCTGCTCGGACTTGAGCGGGGCGGGGACGATCGGGAGCAGCGCGAGCGCGATGGCGAGCAGGCCGAGGTACTGGGTGCCGGCACGACGGGTGGCCAGCACCTTCTCGATCGCGAGCGCGAGCAGCACACCCAGCGCCGGGGCGCAGATCATCGCCACCCGGCCCTCGATCACCGACTCGAAGAGCGGCAGCTTCCGCACCAGCGCCCAGGGGCCGGGATACACCGTGTCGGTCAGCGGGACGCGGATCTTCGGGCCCAGGGACAGGACGGCCGCGGCCACGGAGGTGAACGCCAGCGCCTTGACCAGCGGCCGCTCCCACAGCCGTACGACGATCCCGAAGGCGAGCAGGACCAGCGGCCAGCCGTAGAAGGCGTTTTGTTCGGTGGGGTTGAGGGCGAGCTCGTTGGCGCGGCCCGCGTCCCCGAAGAGCAGCGAGCGCTCGGCGAAGGCGAGAAGCGAGAGCGGGCTGTTTCCGGCGTTGTCGCCGTGCAGGACGCTGTGGTAGCTCTGCGCCCCGGCGAACTGCCAGTAGAGCGGGAAGGCGACGACCGGGAGGCAGACCGCGCCCGCGATCAGCAGGCCCTTGCCCAGCGGACGCCAGGACTCCTTCGCCACCTGTGGTCGTACAGCCGCGTAGGCGACGGCGAACAGGACCATGCCCAGTGCCGCCAGCAGGAACGGCTCCTCGCCCAGGAAGATCTGGTAGGCGGCCATCAGACCGAGCACGATCCCGTCCCGCCGGACCCGGGCGCCCGTGGCCAGGCGCAGGGCACGGTCGATGATCAGCGGGATCATGAACAGGATCACGAAGTTGGGGTGCGCGTTGGCGTGGCTGACCATCGGCGGCGCGAAGGCCGCGAGGGCCGCGCCGACGAAGGCGGCACCCCGGTGCCGCACCACCCGCTTCATGATCAGCCAGTACCAGGCGACGGCGGTCGCGGTCAGGCCCAGCGCCATGCAGACGGAGAGCGAGACGGCCGGTCCGGCCAGGAGCGTGAGCGGGGCGAAGGGGACGGAGACGCCCAGCATGACCGTGTTGGCCATCAGGTTGACGCCGTCGGGGAAGTTCTGGAAGTCGGAGAAGAGCGGGTTGCGGAAGTGCGCGAGGTTGTCCGCGGTCACCGCGAAGAACCACTCCCACTGGTTCTGGTCCTGGAGGGAGTCGGTGAGATAGCGGTGGTCCGGGTCGAAGAAGCGGCCCGAGTAGAGGGCGATCGACAGGGCCAGGAAGAGGACCGTGACCAGGAGGTCGGCCGGCCGCAGACGGCGCAGCCGGAGGCGCGCCAGGTCCGCGAGCACCCTCGGGTAGGCGAGCGGGCCGACCTTGGAGCCGGGCTGGTGGCTCCAGCGGACCGGCACCTCGGCGATGGACCCGCCGCCCCGGTGCAGATGCTGGAGGACCTCGACGTCGATGCCCCACCCGTCGAGGCGGGAGTCGGCGAAGGCCTCGCGGGCCCGGTCGCCGTCGAACAGCTTGAAACCGCACTGGGTGTCCTTGATGCCGGGCACCGCGGTGGCCCGTATCAGCAGGTTCCCGGCGCGGCCGAGCAGCTCGCGCAGCCGGTGCTGGTGGTCGGATATCTCCGCGCCCGCCACCGCGCGCGAGCCGATCGCCGCCGCGTTGCCCTCGCTGAGCGCCTTGTCGAGCCGCTCCAGCTCCTCGATCGGGGCCGCGAGATCGGCGTCGGTCACCAGCACCCGGCGGCCGGCGCTGGCGGCGACCCCGAGGCGCAGGGCGTTGCCCTTGCCGCGGTTGCGGTCAGCGGCGACCAGCCGGATCTGCGGATGCCCTAAGGCGGCGACCTCGCGCGTCCCGTCGGTGGAACCGTCGTCGGAGACGATCACTTCCCAGGTGCCGAAGCGGGACTCGTTGTCGGCGAGGTAGCGGGTGACGGCGTCGAGTGTCGGGCCGAGCCGTCCCTCCTCGTTGTACGCGGGGATGACCACGGACAGGTCGACGGTCTCCGGGGGCGCGGTCATCCGTTCTCCGACAGACGCTCGATGAGGGCGAGGGAGTGGGTGTTGTACGCGGTGACGATCCCCCGGGCGGCCTCGGTGTCCCGCCGGGACAGCGCGTCGACCAACTCGGTGTGCCGGGACCACAGATACCCGCGTAGATCGGGCAGCCTGCGCAGTTGCTGCACCGCGCACACCCAGGACTGCACGCGCAGCCGGTGCAGGAAGTCCCCGAGATAGGGGTTGCCGAACAGCGCGGCCAGCTCCCGCCAGAAGCGGAGGTCGTAGCCGATCAGCACGGTGAGGTCGCCGGCGGTGGCGGCGCGCTGGGCCTCCTCGCCGCGTCGGCGGACCGCGGCCAGGGCGGCCGCGACCCGCGGCTCCTGGGGGTCCTTGAACGCGGGGTGATGGCCCTCGGCGAGGGCGTGGAACATGCCGTCGACGACCAGGCTGCGGGCCTCGATCATGTTCCGGTAGTCGGTGAGCGAGTACTCCGGGACCCGGAAGCCGCGGTGCTGGTCGGCGTCGAGGACGCCCTGCGCGGACAGGTCGACCAGCGCCTCGCGGACCGGTGTGGCGGAGACCCCGTACTGTTCGGCGATCTCCTTGACGGTGAACTCCCGGCCCGGCTGGAGGCGCCCGGCGAGCACCTCGTCACGGAGCGCGTCCGCGATCTGCTGGCGCAGGGTACTGCGGGTCACAGCGCCGTTGCCGGGCATCGTCGGGTGCCTCTCCTCACGCGTTCGGGTGACGTGCTCGCTTACATGTACATCTACGAGCACGCCACCTTACGCGTTCGGGTTGCATGAGCGCCCCTTCAGGGGCGCGGGGAACTGAGCGCTCAGCCCCCACCGCCCCGCACCCGAAATCGGCGCCCTTACACCGTGTACTCGTCGGCCACGCTCAGCGCCGCGTCGAGCGCCGCGAAGCCCTCCTTCAGCTCCGCCTCGGTGACGTTGCACGGCGGCACGACATGCGTCCGGTTCATGTTCACGAACGGCCACAGACCCTGCTGCTTGGCGGCAGCCGTGAACGCGGCCATCGGTGCGTTGGCCTCCCCGGCCGCGTTGTACGGCACCAGCGGCTCCCGGGTCTCCCGGCTCTTCACCAGGTCCAGCGCCCAGAACATGCCGGTGCCGCGCACCTCGCCCACGCTCGGGTGCCGCTCGGCCAGCGCGGCCAGGGCGGGCCCGACGACGTCCGCGCCGAGCCGCTTGGCGTTCTCGACGACGCCTTCCTCCGCCATCACGTTGATCGTGGCGACGGCGGCGGCACAGGCCAGCGGGTGCCCGGAGTACGTCAGGCCGCCCGGGTAGGGCCGCCTGGCGAAGGTCTCGGCGATCCGCTCGCTGATGGCGACACCGCCGAGCGGCACGTACCCGCTGTTCACGCCCTTGGCGAAGGTCATCAGGTCGGGTACGACCCCGAACAGGTCGGCGGCGAACCACTCACCCGTGCGCCCGAACCCGGCCATGACCTCGTCCAGGACGAAGACGATCCCGTGCCTGTCGCAGATCTCCCGGACACCGGCCAGATATCCGGCGGGCGGCACCATGATCCCGGCGGTCCCGGGGATGGTCTCCAGGACGATCGCCGCGACCGTGCCCGGCCCCTCGAACGCGATCGTGGTCTCCAGGTGCTCCAGCGCCCGCGCGGTCTCCTGCTCCTCGGTCTCCGCGTAGAAACGGGAGCGGTACAGGAAGGGCGCCCAGAAGTGCACGACCCCGGCGGCGGCGCCGTCGGAGGCCCAGCGGCGCGGGTCCCCCGTGAGGTTGATCGCCTGCTGGGTGCCGCCGTGGTACGAGCGGTAGGCGGACAGCACCTTCGGGCGGCCGGTGTGCAGCCGGGCCATTCGGACGGCGTGCTCGATCGCGTCCGCGCCGCCGTTGGTGAAGAAGATCTTGTCCAGGTCACCGGGGGTCCGCTCGGCGATCAGCCGGGCCGCCTCCGACCGGGCCTCCACGGCGAAGGCGGGCGCGAAGGTGGTCATCTTCGCGGCCTGCTCCTGGATCGCGGCGACGACCTTCGGATGCTGGTAGCCGATGTTGGTGAAGACGAGCCCGCTGGTGAAATCCAGGTAACGCCTGCCGTCGTAGTCCCAGAAGTACGACCCTTCGGCGCCGGCCACGGCCGGCGGGTCGATGAGGTCCTGCGCGGACCAGGAGTGGAAGACATGCGCGCGGTCGGCCGCCTTGACGGCGGCTCCGGCCTGTGGACTGGGCTGAGGGGTCATGGCGCCGAGCCTAGGAGTGCCCGGTGCGGACGCGATATCGGCGACATGTTCCATGGCCATGGGGATTCCGCGACAGGTTGTCCACAGCCCGTGGATATACCGGAGCGGCCGGTACCTGTTACGGAACCGTAGACAAGGCGGGTCCCGGCTGCCGGAGCGGCCGGAATATTCTCGGCTCGATCACAAGTGTGGAGAAGGGGCGGATCTGCCATGGAGAAGCTGGGGCCCGGGGATCCGCAGCACATCGGGAAGTACCGGCTGCTGGCGCGGCTGGGCGCGGGCGGCATGGGGCACGTGTATCTCGCCCGGTCGGAGCGCGGTCGTACCGTCGCCGTGAAGCTGGTACGGGCGGAACTCGCCGCGCAGGAGGACTTCCGGGCCCGCTTCCGGCAGGAGGTGCGCAACGCCCAGCGGGTCGGTGGGTTCTGGACCGCGCCCGTCCTGGACGCCGACACCGAGGCCGCCGTGCCCTGGGTGGCCACCGGCTATGTCGCCGGACCGAGTCTCCGGCGGGTCGTCGAGCACGACCACGGGCCACTGCCCGAGCGGTCGGTGCGCATCCTGGCTGCCGGGCTGGCGCACGCGCTCACCAACATCCACGCGGCCGGGATCGTCCACCGGGACCTCAAGCCGTCCAACGTGATGCTCACCATAGAGGGCCCGCGGGTCATCGACTTCGGCATCGCGCGGGCCCTGGAGACCCTCCCCGGCGAGGGCATCACCCAGACCGGCTCGCTCGTCGGCTCGCCGGGCTTCATGGCCCCCGAGCAGGTGCGCGGCGACCGGATCACGTCGGCCTCCGACGTCTTCAGCCTCGGCTCGGTGCTCGCCTACGCGGCCACCGGCCGGCTCCCCTTCGGCTCGACCGAGGGCGGCGCACACGCGCAGATGTTCCGCATCGCCCAGGAGGAACCCGACCTGTCCGGGATCCCCGAGGGCATCGCCGACGTGGTCCGCGACTGCCTGCGCAAGGACCCGGCGACCCGCCCGTCCCTGGACGCGATCCTGGCGCGGACGGGAGCGGTCGACACGGTCGAGGAGGGCCGCTCCCGGGACCCCTGGCTACCGGGCTCCCTGGTGGCCCAACTGGGCCGCCACGCGGTGGAGCTGCTGGAGGTGGAGGATCCGACGGTACAAGGGATCTGGCCGCAGGTGGCGGAGGAAGGGGCGCGAGGCCCGGCCGGCCAAGGGGTGCGGGGCGGCGCTGAAACCGAGGCTGCCGCGGCGGGGGCGCGACCAGCCCCGGCGTACCCGCAGCCGACACTCGACCCGCCGTCCCACGAACACGCCCCGGCCCACCCCGCCTACGGCTACCCGAACCAGCAACCCCACCAGCACCCGCAGCCCTACAACCCCTACACCGACCCCCACGCCACCCCTCACACCACCATCGCCACCCCCGAGCCGACCCAGCCGCTCTACACACCCCCGCCACCCCCGCCGTACGACCCCACCCCCGTCGGCGAGTCCCGCCGTACCCCCCGTTCCACCGCGCTTCTCGTCACCGTCGCCCTGGTCGTGATGCTGGCCGCCGGCGGCTCCGTGTACGCGCTCATGAACAACGGCGGCGACGACAAGGCGGGCGGCGCCCCCACCCCCACCCCTTCGGCGACCGCCCAGACCTCCTCGGGTGAACCGACGCCCAGCGAGTCGCCCTCCTCCTCGGCCCCCTCCGCCGGCACCGTGCCCACCGCCTTCCTCGGCACCTGGACCACCGCGATAGACAACTCCACCGGCCACAACACCCGCGAACTGACCATCCGCCAGGGCGCGGTGGGCGACACGATCCTCACCCTGGTCGCCGACGGCCCCGGCTACCACTGCGAGTTCGACGCGAAGCTCGCCGCGAAGCCCGGCTCGGGCGGCCCGCTGGAGATCGGTCCTTCCACGGTCACGACGGGCGAGCCCCGTTCGTCGTGCAGCGCCGGCGAGGCCACCGAGGTGACCCTGCTGTCGGACGGCAGGCTGAAGCGGGTCCGCAAGGACGGCGGGGAGAGCCTCACGTACAGCAAACAGTGAACTCCCGTGCCCCCTGGGGTAGTTGAACGTCCGAAGAACATTCGCTCAGGCGGCCGAGAAGTACGAGAAGGACTGCGAGGGGGCGTACGGGTCGGTCGGCTACGCCGAGCTGAACGTGGCGGCCGGGGCGAAGGGCCTGCACACCCTCTCCCTGGACCACGACGCCCCGTCCGTGGAGGCGATCGGGCGCGGCGTCAGCCCGTACCCGTACCGCGAGATCGAGTACGCGTACACCTATGGCCAGCCCGCGGCCGACACGCTGGCGTCGAGCTTCCTGTCGTACGTCGTCAAGGGCAACGGCCAGGACGTGATCCGCACGCACGGGCATGTGCCCTGCTACCTCCCGGTGGGGATGACGCTCTGCCGGTGAGCCGCGGCGGTTCAGCCGAGGCTCACCCAGGTGCCCCGGGCGGCCGAGCGGCTCATCGCGTCGAGGGCGGTGGCACTGTGCACGGCGTCCCGCAGGGTCGGGCCGTAGGGGGTGTCCTCGGCGATGGAGCGCAGGAAGTTGCGGGCCTCGACGACCTTGAGGTCGTCGTAGCCCATGGCGTTGGCCGCGCCGGGCTGGAAGGCGCCGTACTCGCCGTGTCCGGGGCCGACGTAGACCGTGCTGACGGGCTGGTCCTGGTAGGAGGTGCCGCGGCTGACGCCGAGTTCGCCCATCCGCCGGTAGTCCCAGAAGACGGCGCCCTTGGTGCCGTGCACCTCGAAGCCGTAATTGTTCTGCTCGCCGACCGAGACCCGGCAGGCCTCCAGGACACCCCGGGCGCCGGAGGCGAAGCGCAGCAGGCAGTTGACGTAATCCTCGTTCTCGACCGGGCCGAGCGCGCCGCCGGTGGCCAGGGTATGGCCGGCGGTGGCGCCGGTGGGGCGGGCGCGCTCCGGGATGAAGACGGCGGTGTCGGCGGCGAGCGCGGTGATCTCGCCGAGCAGGAAGCGGGCCAGGTCGACGCCGTGCGAGGCGAGGTCGCCGAGGACCCCGCCACCGCCGCGGGCCCGCTCGTAGCGCCAGGTCAGGGCCCCGTCCGGGTGGGCCGCGTAGTCGCTGAAGAGCCGGATGCGGACGTGCGTGACGGTGCCCAGGTCGCCGGAGGCGATGAGGTCACGGGCGTGGGCGACGGCGGGCGCGTTGCGGTAGTTGAAGCCGACCGTGCCCTGGACGCCCGCCTTCGCGACGGCGTCGGCGACCGCGCCGGCGTCCTCGGCGGTGAGCCCGACCGGCTTCTCGATCCAGAGGTGCTTGCCGGCCTCCGCCATGGCGACGCCGATCTCCCGGTGCAGGAAGTTCGGCGCGGTGATGCTGACGGCGTGCACGCGCGGGTCGGCGACGACCTCGCGCCAGTCCCGGGTGGTGGACGCGAACCCGAACTGTGCGGCGGCCTCCTCGGCCCGGCCCGGCACCTCCTCGGCGACGGTCACCAGCTCGGGGCGTACGGACAGCCGCGGGAAGTGGTGGGGGACCCGCTGGTAGGCCTGGGTGTGCACCCGCCCCATCCAGCCGAACCCGACGACGGCGACGCCGAGCGTTCGCACCATGTGGCTGCCCCTCTTCGGACCGTTCCGGAGACTGTCCGCTCACGATGCGGGGCCGCTTCCGCCGATGTCAAGACATTAGGCCGTCTTAACAAATCTGCTCACCGGGGTTCCGGCGGCCGCTGTCTGGGCATGTTCGGGCGGGTTCCGTTCGTGCCCGGGGGCAGCGGGAAGCGGCCGTTCAGATGTCCCGCGTCCGCGCGGGGGCCCGCCGTCACCGTCGCCTGCATGCCGAGCGGTGCCGGGCCCGTGCGGAACTCCACCATCCAGTCGGCCGTCTCCGTGCGGACCAGCTCGGTCACGTCCTCCGAGAACCGCCGCAGCACCGCCAGGCACCGCTCGGCCGCCTCGCTCGCCGTGCCCTCCGCCGGTCCCAGCACCTCCCGCACACTCTCCGCCGCCCAGTCGAACTGGAGCGCCTGAAGCCGTCGCTGCACGGCCTGCGCGGTCGCCATGTCCCTTATCCAGCCGGAGGTCACCCCGAAGAACCGGTCGATGCCGACGCACGCCACCGCCATCAGCAGCGCGAGATACCCCCAGGGCGCGACCCCGCTGACCACCCCGGTGAGGTCGAGCAGCGGCAGCGCGGCGCCCAGTACCGCGCCCACGGCCGCCCCGCACCGCAGCGCCCGGGCCCCCCGCCGTTTCCACACCCGGTCCGACAGATACCACTCGGCGGTCACCAGCGCCCCGCGCTCCACCCACCGGTACAGCTCGTCGAGCCGCTCGGCCGGCTCGCCCCAGTCCCCGAGCGGGAACGGCCGCCCGGTCAGATCACCCGGCCGCAGTCCGGCCGCGCCCTCGCCCCGCCCGTCCTGAGGCGGTCCCTCGGGCTGCATCTCCGGCTGGCCCACCCGGCACTCCCTACTGATCACAACCGATCACGTTCCGTGATATCGGACCGTCATTGCGCATGGCCTCGGCCGTCGCACTGGACGTGACAATGGATGCTGACGACGGGAACCCTTCCTACCGCCCAACGGGTGGCGAAGGCTTTGCTTTCGCCTCTTTTCCGCTCGTAAGTGGGTCTTGATCAGGTATAGGGCCGCCAGGATTCTCACTCGAAAGAGTGGCGGGGCGATGGCTGCGCCGACCACGTAGGCTCATCCACAGCAGAGCAGAACGAACCAGACACGTACGCGGACCCAGGAGCTGATCGTGATCCCCGGTGGTGGCCAGCCCAATATGCAGCAGCTGCTCCAGCAGGCCCAGAAGATGCAGGAGGACCTGGCACGGGCCCAGGAGGAGCTGGCGAACACGGAGGTCGACGGGCAGGCGGGCGGCGGCCTGGTGACGGCCACCGTGACCGGCGCCGGCGAGCTGCGCGCGCTGAAGATCGACCCGAAGGCGGTGGACCCGGACGACACCGAGACCCTCGCCGACCTGGTCGTCGCGGCCGTCCAGGCGGCCAACGCGAACGCCCAGGCGCTCCAGCAGCAGAAGCTCGGCCCGCTGGCACAGGGCCTGGGCGGCGGCAGCGGTATCCCCGGTCTGCCGTTCTGATCCCACCGCTGCGATCGCGCCGTTCTGATGTTCGTCGCCCGCGCGACACCCGTACCGCCTTCCTAGGACAGGCGGCAGCCAACTACGGTACGTACCGAAAGACTCCAGGAAGGGCAGTCCGTTGTACGAAGGCGTGGTCCAGGACCTCATCGACGAGTTGGGGCGGTTGCCCGGCGTCGGTCCGAAGAGCGCGCAGCGGATCGCCTTCCACATCCTGCAGGCGGAGCCGACGGACGTACGACGGCTCGCCCAGGCCCTCCTGGAGGTGAAGGCGAAGGTCCGCTTCTGCGCGACCTGCGGCAACGTGGCGCAGGAGGAGCTGTGCAACATCTGCCGCGACGCGCGCCGCGACCCGACGGTGATCTGTGTGGTCGAGGAGCCCAAGGACGTGGTCGCCATCGAGCGCACCCGTGAGTTCCGCGGCCGCTACCACGTGCTCGGCGGCGCCATCAGCCCGATCGAGGGCGTCGGCCCCGACGATCTGCGGATAAGGGAGCTGCTCGCCCGTCTGGCAGACGGCGCGGTCACCGAACTCATCCTGGCCACGGACCCGAACCTGGAGGGCGAGGCGACCGCCACCTACCTCGCCCGCATGATCAAACCCATGGGCCTGAAGGTCACCCGCCTGGCCAGCGGCCTCCCGGTGGGTGGCGACCTGGAATACGCGGACGAGGTCACCCTCGGCCGCGCCTTCGAGGGGAGACGACTCCTAGATGTCTGACGCCACACTGCACGCGACCGCCCAGGACCCCGACGACTTCGCGGTCCAGATCGCCGACCAGGTCGAGAGTTTCCTGGTGGCCGTCACGGAGGTGGCGAAGGGCGACGAGCCGGACTCGGCGGTCCCCTTCCTCCTCCTGGAGGTCTCCCAGCTGCTGCTGGCCGGCGGCCGACTCGGCGCGCACGAGGACATCGTCCCCGACGAGCGCTACGAGCCGGACCTGGGCCCCGAGCCGGACGTCGACCAGCTCCGCGAGAACTTCGCGCGCCTCCTGGAGCCCATCGACGTCTACTCCGAGGTCTTCGACCCGTACGAGCCCCGCAGGGCGCCCGTGCCGGCCCGTCTCTCGGACGACCTGGCCGACATCATCACCGACCTCCGCCACGGCATGGCCCACTACCGGGCCGGCCGCACCACGGAGGCCCTGTGGTGGTGGCAGTTCTCCTACTTCTCCAACTGGGGCCCCACCGCCTCCGCCACCCTGCGCGCCCTCCAGTCCATCCTCATCCACGTCCGCCTCAACCAGCCCCTGGCGGAGCTGGACGGCCTGGACACGGACCAGGACACGATCGGCGACGAGACGCTGGAGTTCGAGGCGGGCCAGGTCATGCAGGAGGAGATCGGCGGGTCGCTGGGGATCAGGCCTTAGCAGCGCCGGGAGGCGGGCCTCAGAGGTCCCGTCTCCGTTGGACGGCCGTCGCGCAGACGAGGAGTGCGGCGGCCAGTACGGTCACGTACAGGACGCCGGTGAGCGCGCCGCCCGGCAGTGGGGGAGCCGTCGGGTCGCCGCTGACGGCGTTCATCGCGGTGAAGGGCAGCCAGGGCGAGACGCCGGTGCCCAGCAGCCAGTCGGCCAGCGGCCCCAGGGCGGGCTCGGCCACGAACGGCCAGACCAGGAGCAGGGCGATGGCGAGGCCGGCGCTCTTGACCAGGACGCCGACGGAGACGCCGATGGCCGCGCCGATCGCGTACGTGAGAACGATGCCGCACAGGGTGCGCCACTCGGCGCCGGTGTCGGGCGCCAGATCCGCCTGCGGGGCCACCACCGCGGCCACCGCCAGCCCGCCCGCACACAGCACGGCACCCACGGCCACGGATCCGACGACGGCCGTCACGGCCTTGGCCCCGATCAGCCGACGCCAGTCCGGCACCGCCAGATACGACGCCCAGATCGTTCCGGTACGGAATTCCTGGGTGGCCGTGCGGGCCGCGAGCAGCATCATCAGTGACTGGCCGAACGCCGGGCCGGTCATCGCGTCGACGAGTCCGGGCCGCTGCCCGCTCTCGGTCACGCCCACGCCGATCCCGCTGAAGGCGAGCGAGACGACCGCGGTGACCGCGAGGAACCGCCAAGTAGAGGACAGCGTACGGAGCTTGACGAACTCCGCCCGCACACCCGCGGGGTCGACCACGGAACACATCCTGCTCATGCGCGGACGTCTCCTCTGAACTCGACGGCCTGACTGGTCAGTCGGAGGAAAGCGTCCTCCACGGTGGCGCGACGGGGAGTGAGCTCGAAGAGCGCGATGCCCGCGCGCAGGGCGAGGCGACCGATCTCCTCGCTGCTCAGTCCCCGTACGAGCAGGGCCGGTGGTCCGGCGTCCTCCACCGTGGCACCCCCCTCGGCCAGGGCCGCGCGCAGCCGCGCCGGGTCGTCCGCGCGGACCAGGACGACGGGCGGTTCGGCCTGGTCGGCGGCCTGGGCGGTGAGTTCCTCGACGCTGTGCTGGGCGATGAGACGTCCCTGTCCGATGACCACGACATGGTCGGCGGTGAGCGCCATCTCGGCGAGCAGATGACTGGAGACGAGGACGGTACGCCCCTCGGCGGCCTGCGCCCGGATCATGCCGCGCATCCACGCTATGCCTTCCGGGTCGAGGCCGTTGACGGGTTCGTCGAGCACCAGCACACGCGGCTCGCCGAGCAACGCGACGGCCAGACCGAGCCGTTGGGCCATGCCCAGGGAGAACGTCCCGGCGGGCCGGTCGGCCACGGCGGTGAGGCCGACCTGCTCCAGCACCTCGCCGACCCGCCGCCGTTCGATCCGGTTGGCAGCTGCCAGCCACTCCAGATGCGCCCGCGCGGACCGCTTGGGGTGCGTCCAGCGGGCGTCGAGCAGGGCTCCCACGACCCGCAGGGGGTCCGGGTGCTCGTGATAGGGCCGGCCTTCGATCAGCGCGGTACCGGCATCCGGCCGGGTGAGCCCGAGCAGCATGCGCAACGTCGTCGTCTTCCCCGCCCCGTTGGGGCCGAGAAAGCCGGTGACGGTCCCGGGGGCCACGGTGAAGGACAGCTCGTCGACGACGCGCTTCTTCCCGTACGACTTGGAGAGCGAGCTGACGTCGATCACGAGAGCGGCCAACCGTGGTTCAGCCAGAAGACGAATCCGGCGGCGATCAGCAGCACCGGCGCGAACACGCCTCCGACGCCCGGCTTCTGCCGGGTCACCGCACACCACACGGCCATGCACAGGGGCGGGACCCAGCCGCAGAAGTACAGGGTCCACCCGATGCGTTCGCCGGTGTCATTGCGCAGAAGGAAGAAGAAGAGAAAGGCGCAGCCGGCGAAGAGGGCGGGAGAACCCCAGAGGTTGTCCGCCACGATCTGCCCGCGCGACTTCCGGGGCGTGTCCTGCCCCGTGTCCTGCCCCGTGTCCTGACCCATGTCCGCTCCTGGTCGGCTGCTGAAGATCCGGGGGCTCCCGCAGGAGCCCCCGGTGGGTGCGTGAGGTCAGACGACCTGGTTGACCAGCCATTCGATGAGCTGGACGACGATGTACTCCGGCGAAGCCTTGATGGCCCACTTCACCGGGTTGAAGTTGGAGAGGCTGTTCACCCACTTCATGAAGGCGGCGTAGCCCTTCTTCGCCGCCTTCACGGCCGCCTTGAAGAGCGCCGGGCTCTTCTTCAGCAGCGTCTTGAGCGCACTGAGCTTGCCCAGTGCCACCCGCTCGCCCTCGGCCTGCGCCTCCGCCTGGGACGACGACTCGATCTCGGGGTAGTACTCGATCCCCGTCTCGCCCTCGGCGAGAGCGCCGACGGACACGGCGGCGACGGTGCGCGGCGCGGAGTGCTGGGCGGCGGCCGAGGCTATCGGCGCACCGGCGCCCACGAGCAGAGCGCCGAGAATCGTCGACGAGACGATCCGCTGCTTCCGGTTCATCACATGACTCCTTGGGGGCACGAGCGGCCCCGGTCAGCAATAAAGTGGGAAGCTCCGTGGCCACGGACAGCGGTCTCGTCGCGGTACCAGCGTGACGAGACCGCGCTGCGCTGCGGTTTCGGAGCCGAGGAAGATCCTTACGCGGGTAGACCGCCACCGGTATCCGCCAACCGACCCCCTCCGCCCGGACGATGGGCGATGCCGTGGCATGTGAAGATCTCGCGGACCTTTCAAGTGGCCGCAGTTACGCTGTACATGACCTTTTAACAACTCAATGCAGTTACCAGGGGGAATCTTTGATCCGGGTGATGCTCGCCATGGACGAGTTGTTGCTGCGTACGCGTGTCGAGGGCCAACTTCGGGGAGCTGATGGCATCCACGTGGTCGCGGCTGTCGGGGCCTGGCCCACACGGGAGTTCGTGGGCAGCGTGCGGCCCGATGTCCTCCTGGCCGAGGCCGCCGGCGCGCCCTGGGCCCGGGCGGCCCACGACCACCTCGCGCAGACGGCACCGCTCGTTCTCGTCGGACCGGGACAGCGCAGCCGTGAGAGCGGGGACGACCGGTCAGGCTCCCCTCGTCTCCTGCTGAACTGCACGTCTTCCGCAGCCGAGTTGGCGGCGGCCGTCCGCTCCCTCGCCGCCCACCCGGTGAGCCCGGAACCCCGCGCCCTTCTCTCACCCCGGGAACGAGAGGTCCTCTCCCTCCTCGTCGAGGGCCGCACCAACCCCCAGATCGCCCACTCCCTCTTCCTCAGCCCCACCACCGTCAAGTCCCACGTCAGCACGATCCTCCGCAAACTCGGCGTGGAGAACCGGGTCCAGCTCGCGGCGCTGCACGGGATGTCGACGGCATCGTGACCGCCGAGCCCGTCGAGCGAGACGTTCCGTGAACTTCACCCCCGACACCGAGCCCCTCAAGGAGTTCGTGGCCTGAGCCGCCGCCCCCACAGCGGGACCATCGCCGTCGGGCGGACCCCGCGCCGGCCGCCCGCCAGGCCCGCCACGCTGATCGCGCCTGCCGCGCCTGCCGCGCCCGTCGCGCAGTGCGCCGGGGCGACCCCTCGGCCGGGCCGAGCAGCAGGATCAGGGCCGGTACGGCGGCCGGCGCGAAGCCCATGCCGGTCGGCCACCGCCACCGCACACCCGCGCCCAGCGGCACGCTGCCGGAGAGAAGGATCAGCGCCGTCATGGTGTACCCGCCTGCACCAGCGGTCGGGCAGCGCACTCCCTCGTCGCGGCCCTCCGGAGCAGCTGCTCTCCTCCCGCCCCGTCCTGTGGTTCCTCTTCCTCTTCTTCTTCCTTTTCTTCCTCTTCAACCTCGTCGTCGCCGCCGGCGCGCCCTTCGCCGTGGACGCCGGCCAGGGTGTACTGACCGCCGTCGGCATGGGCGTCGTCTCGCTCGGTGCCGGGGTCAGCCTGCTGCGGGGCTGACCGGACGCGGGCCCGGCACTGTGAGCCGGGGCACTTTCCGCGTGGTGGGCCGTGCACGGGGCATGTTCCGTCCCGGAAGCGAGCGGCGGAACACCCCGCCAGGACGTCTCACCATGCGGGAGCACGCTGGTGGAATTCGACCGCTCGTTAAACTGAGCCGACAGAGACAAACCGAGCGAGGAGCGCACGTGGGCCTTGTCGTGCAGAAGTACGGAGGTTCCTCCGTTGCCGATGCCGAAGGCATCAAGCGCGTCGCCAAGCGAATCGTGGAAGCGAAGAAGAACGGCAACCAGGTGGTTGTCGTCGTTTCCGCGATGGGCGACACGACGGACGAGCTGATCGATCTGGCCGAGCAGGTGTCCCCGATGCCTGCCGGGCGTGAGTTCGACATGCTGCTGACCGCCGGAGAGCGGATCTCCATGGCACTGCTGGCCATGGCGATCAAAAACCTGGGCCACGAGGCCCAGTCGTTCACCGGCAGCCAGGCAGGTGTCATCACCGACTCGGTCCACAACAAAGCCCGGATCATCGACGTCACGCCGGGGCGGATCAGGACGGCGCTGGACGAGGGCAACATCGCCATCGTGGCCGGGTTCCAGGGCGTCAGCGCGGACAAGAAGGACATCACCACGCTGGGGCGCGGCGGGTCCGACACCACGGCCGTGGCGCTCGCCGCCGCGCTCGACGCCGAGGTCTGCGAGATCTACACCGACGTCGACGGTGTGTTCACCGCCGACCCGCGCGTGGTGAAGAAGGCGCGGAAGATCGACTGGATCTCCTTCGAGGACATGCTGGAGCTCGCCGCCTCCGGTTCCAAGGTGCTGCTCCACCGCTGTGTGGAGTACGCACGCCGCTACAACATCCCGATCCACGTCCGGTCCAGCTTCAGCGGACTTCAGGGCACGTGGGTCAGCAGTCAGCCGATTGGGGACAAGAAGGTGGAGCAGGCCATCATCTCCGGTGTCGCGCACGACACCTCCGAGGCCAAGATCACGGTCGTCGGTGTGCCGGACAAGCCGGGTGAGGCCGCCGCGATCTTCCGGACCATCGCCGACGCCCAGGTCAACATCGACATGGTCGTGCAGAACGTGTCCGCCGCCGCCACCGGCCTGACGGACATCTCCTTCACGCTGCCGAAGACCGAGGGCCGCAAGGCCATCGACGCCCTGGAGCGCAACCGGCCGGGCATCGGCTTCGACTCGCTGCGCTACGACGACCAGATCGGCAAGATCTCGCTGGTCGGCGCGGGTATGAAGACCAACCCCGGGGTCACCGCCTCGTTCTTCGAGGCGCTGTCCGACGCGGGCGTGAACATCGAGCTGATCTCGACCTCCGAGATCCGTATCTCGGTCGTCACCCGCGCCGACGACGTGCCGGAGGCCGTGCGCGCCGTGCACACCGCCTTCGGGCTCGACTCCGACAGCGACGAGGCCGTGGTCTACGGAGGCACCGGCCGATGACTGGAAAGCCGACGCTCGCGGTCGTGGGGGCGACCGGGGCCGTCGGCACGGTCATGCTCCAGATCCTGTCCCAGCGGGCGGACGTCTGGGGCGAGATCCGCCTGATCGCCTCCGCGCGCTCGGCCGGCCGCAAGCTGACCGTGCGCGGGGAGGAGGTCGAGGTCGTCGCCCTGTCGGAGGAGGCCTTCGACGGGATCGACGTCGCGATGTTCGACGTGCCCGACGAGATCTCCGCGCGCTGGGCGCCGGTCGCCGCCGCCCGGGGCGTGATCGTCGTGGACAACTCCGGGGCCTTCCGGATGGACCCCGAGGTGCCCCTGGTGGTACCCGAGGTCAATCCGCACTGCGCCCGCAGCAGGCCGCGCGGGATCATCGCCAACCCCAACTGCACCACCCTGTCGATGATCGTCGCCCTGGGCGCGCTGCACGCCGAGTTCGGGCTGCGCGAGCTGGTGGTGTCGTCGTACCAGGCGGTGAGCGGGGCCGGACGGGCCGGCGTGGAGACGCTGCGGGCCCAGTTGTCGATGGTCGCCGGTACGGAGCTGGGCACCAAGCCCGGTGATGTGCGGCGGGCCGTCGGGGACCTCACCGGGCCGTTCCCGGAGCCGGTCGCGCTGAACGTCGTGCCGTGGGCCGGGTCGCTGCGCGAGGACGGCTGGTCGTCGGAGGAGATGAAGGTGCGGGACGAGTCCCGCAAGATCCTCGGGCTGCCGAAGCTGCCGGTCGCGGTGACCTGCGTCCGGGTCCCGGTGGTCACCACGCACTCGCTGACCGTGCACGCCCGGTTCCAGGGCGAGGTCACCGTCCACGGGGCCCGGGAGATCCTGGACACCGCCCCGGGTGTCGTCCTCTTCGACAATCCGGCCGCCGGGGAGTTCCCGACGCCCGCCGACGTGGTGGGCACCGATCCGACCTGGGTCGGGCGGGTACGGCGGGCGCTCGACGACCCGACCGCGCTGGAACTTTTCGTCTGCGGGGACAATCTTCGCAAAGGTGCCGCTCTGAACACCGCGCAGATCGCCGAGCTGGTCGCGGCGGAACTGACTGGCCGTTCAGGTGCGGCGGAATTCGCGTGAACAGCCGGTGACCACGGGAAACGTCCCGGGTGGGAGCGGGCCCACATGTAGGGTCGGCGTAAGAAATGTGGCCATGAGCATGGTCCAAACCACTTGAATCCCGCCCCCTCGGCGTTCGAAGATTTTCCTCCCCGTCCTCCGCAACCACGCGGACGGCGGGGAGCGTCTTTGCGGTCGCCCTCTTACTGGGCGCTTACGCGGCCGGCCTTCGGGCCGTGGGGACGCATGATCCTGGCGTGGGGACGCCGTGATCTGGGCGTGGGGACGTCCGTTCAAATGGGACATAAGGGAAGAGCGGGACGCATGACGGCATCTGAGGCACCGTCGGGTGTACTGCCGGACGCGCGGAGAACGGTCTGGACCGCGCGGGCCGGCCGACCCGGCATGCCCGGCGCGACCCCGCCCGGCGCGCCTGACGCGAAAGTAATGCCCGACACGTACAACCCCGAGGGGGGTAGGCGTGTCCAACTGGCGTGGCAGAGGTACTCGAACTCAGTGCGCCCCTCGGCGCGACGGCCTTGCGGCCGCCCCGCGCGGGCCTGCGCCCCCGCGTGTCCGGCGCGGCCGGCGGCATGCCGGTGATCGCGCCCATGCCCGCAGCGCGGCCCACCCGCATACCCAGCCAGCGCGACGGCTCCGAGGAGACGGCGGCGGCCGGTACCACCGTCGACCACCTCACCGAGACCTACCGGGCGCACTACCGTTCGCTTCTCGGCCTCGCCGCGCTCCTCCTCGACGACACCGCGTCCTGCGAGGACGTCGTCCAGGAGGCGTTCATCCGTGTCCACTCCGCCCGCAAACGCGTCCGCGACCCGGAGAAGACCCTGGCGTATCTCCGCCAGACGGTCGTCAACCTCTCCCGCTCCGCGCTGCGCCGCCGCATCCTCGGCCTCAAGCTCCTCTCCAAGCCGATGCCCGACATGGCGAGCGCCGAGGAGGGCGCCTACGACCAGCTGGAGCGGCGCGACCTGATCCAGGCGATGAAGGGCCTGCAGCGCCGCCAGCGCGAGGTCCTCGTGCTGCGCTACTTCGCCGACATGACCGAGGCCCAGGTCGCCGAGACGCTCGGCATCTCGCTGGGCTCGGTGAAGGCGTACGGCTCGCGCGGCATCGCGGCGCTGCGGGTGGCGATGGAGTCGCTGGCATGACGGACAGCCCCGAGGGAGGCGACTCACATGATCGCCACGAGCCCTACGCTTGGCACGAGCCGACACGGGACGGTGCACCGGGGGACGGTGCTCCGCGCGGCGCCGGTCACGAGCCGCAGGGTTCTCGCGAGGCGGGGGAGCCGGTGCGGGATCATGAACCTGCCGGTCGGCGAGAGCCGGCGCGGGACCACGAGCAAGAGCACACGCAATCGCACGCTGGGAACGGAACTGTGAACCACGGCCCCGACGAAAAGGGCCCCGAGGAGCTCGGACAGGGCTCTGACGGGCTCGGCCCCGGGCATGACGGGCTCGGCGGCGACGAACTGGCCCTGCGCCGGATGCTGCACTCCGCGGTCGACGATCTCGCACCGCGCGACGGTGTCCTCGACCACCTGCGCCGCGCGGTGCCGGCCCGCCGCGCCCGCAAGCGCCAGGCCGCCGTCGGCATGGCGGCCGCCGCACTGTTCATCGGCACCGCGATCCCCGCCCTCGTGCACGTCTCCAACTCCGGCGGCATCGACCCCAACACCTCCATCGCCGGCCAGGCCTCCCAGGCCCAGGGCGGCGCCACCGGCGGCAAGAACCCGGACGGCGGCACCAGCACCGCGGGCGGCACCAGCGGCCAGGCCACCAGCCAGCGTCCGGGCAGCACCAAGGGCAGCGGCAAGGACGAGAGCACCGGCGCCGTCGGCGGCACCAAGGTCGTCCCCTCGGCCAGCGCCGACACCATGGCCCCGGTCTGCACCGCGGACCAGCTCGCCACCCCGACCGCCACCGTCGACGCCCCCGACTCGACGGGTGTCGTCTACGGCACCTTCCGCGTCCTGAACGTCTCGAAGACGAGCTGTACCGTCGGCGGCCCCGGCAGCGTGGGTCTGCTCCCGCAGGGCGCGGCCGACGCCACCAAGCTCAGCCAGGTCCGCCACACCTCGGGCGACGCGGCGGCCGGGCTCCCCGACCCGTCCACCGAGCTGACCGGCCTGGTCCTGGCACCCGGCGAGGCCTACGACGAGAAGTTCGGCTTCGTCCCCCTGGAGACCTGCCCGACCAGCGGCTCCGGCACCGACGGCTCCACCGACACCGGCGGCACCGGCGGCAGCACGCCCTCCCCGAGCCCCTCCGAGGACCCCGGCAGCAGCACCGGTACGACCACCTCCGGGTCGGACGGCACCACCACCCAGCTGCTCACCGAGGACGGCACGGCCGACGGCAGCGTCGCGATCTCGTACACCCCGGAGGCCGGGTCCCCGACCGGCTCCGCGACGGTGACGAACGCGTGCGCCGGGACGGTCTACTGGACCGGGGTTCTGCCGGGGGCGTGACCGGCGCCGCGGGGGCGGCGCCGTCGGCGTCCCTCAGACGGCGGTCGGCTGCTGGGCCAGGGGCTCCTCGTCCGGTACCAGGCCGAGCGCCGCGTCCCGGGCGAACTCCGCCTCGCGGCGCAGCAGCCGGAACCACATGAACACCACGAACCCCGCGAACACGAACCACTCGCCGGTGTAGCCGAGGTTCTGGAACGCCTTCAGATCGAGCCCCGAGTTGTCCGGCGCGGTCGCCGGCACGGCCGTCATGCCCGAGTCGGCCTTCTCCAGCGTGATCCACGCGTCGTACACCCGGTACGGCACCAGGTTCACCAGCGAGGCCGCGCTGATCGCCGCCGTCTGCCCCGACGGCAGCCCGCCCTGGGTGCTGACGCCGTTGTCCCCCGGTGTCTCCGAGGCCTGGAGGGCGCCGGTGACGGTGACCTCGCCGGCCGGCGGGGCGGGCGCCCTGGCCGCGTCGGCCTTGCCGGGCAGCCAGCCGCGGACCACGGGCAGGGCCTGGCCGGAGTCGGTGCGCAGCAGGGTCAGGACGTAGAAGCCGTCTTTGCCGTCGAGCTGCCGGTCGGGCACCAGCAGCTGCTTTGCGTACCGGCCGCTGACGGTGGCCCGCTTGCCGGAGGTCGACTGGTCGACGGGGAGCAGGTCGGCCAGGGGCCGGGCCGCTTCCGTCCGGGCGGCCTCGACCTGCCGGTCGGCGCTGCGGTGCGCCTCGACCCGCGACTCGAAGCGGCTCAGCTGCCACGACCCCATGAAGATGCAGAACGGGATGGCGAGCAGCACGAAGACGTTGATGCCCCACCAACGGGGTGTCAGCAGAAAGCGGTACACGCCTTCCACGGTACGGGGCGCTTTGCGGGGGGTTGGGAGTGGGGTCGGCCCCGAGCGCGCGGCCGCTCGCAAAGTTATCCACAGGCTGAGGGCACCCGTCAGCGCATTGTGGGTGGAGGCGGGCACTATGGGGCCATGACTGCGGCCATGAGTGAGAGCGACATGCCGGACTGGGAGAAGCGCTTCCGCGCTCCTCGGGTCTCCCTTCCGGACTGGGCGGAGGACGCCCCCGACCGTTCCCTGTTCGTGTCGAACGCGACGGGGACGTATGAGCTGTACGCCTGGGACCGCGCGAGCGGGGAGCAGCGGCAGGCGACGAACCGGCCGAACGGCACGACGGACGGGCTGCTCTCCCCGGACGGCGCGTGGATCTGGTGGTTCGACGACAAGGACGGCGACGAGTTCGGCGTCTGGCGCCGCCAGCCCTTCGGCGGCGGCGCGGACGAGGAGGCGACGCCGGGCCTGGAGCCGTCCTACCCCTCGGGCCTGGCCCTGGGCCGGGACGGCCGTACGGCGGTCGTCGGCCGCTCCACGGACGACGAGGGTACGACGATCTACCTGGCCGAGGAGGGGAAGGCGCCGCTGGAGATCTACCGCCACGCCGAGTCGGCGGGCGTCGGCGACCTCTCCCACGACGGCTCGCTGATCGCGATCGAGCACACCGAGCACGGCGACGCGATGCACTCGGCGCTGCGCGTGCTGCGTCCGGACGCCACGCCGGTCGCCGAGCTGGACGACACCAGGGGCGGCACCGAGGAACTGGGCCTGGAGGTGCTGGGCTTCGCCCCGGTCGACGGCGACCCGCGGCTGCTCATCGGCCACCAGCGGCGCGGCCGCTGGGAACCGCTGGTCTGGGACGTCGTGACCGGCGAGCAGACGGACCTGACCCTCGACCTGCCGGGCGACGTGAGCGCGGAGTGGTATCCGGACGGCAGCGCGCTGCTGATCGCCCACAGCAACAAGGCCCGCAGCGAACTGTTCCGCTACGACCTGGCGACGCACGAGCTGACCCCGATCCCGACCCCGGCGGGCTCGGTCTCCGGGGCCACGGCCCGCCCCGACGGAACCGTCGAGTACCTCTGGTCCTCGGCCGCCGAGCCGCCGGTGGTCCGCTCGACGACGGGCGAGGTGGTCCTGGACCCGCCGGGCATGAAGTGCCCCCCGTCCGTCCCGGTCTCGGACGCCTGGGTGGAGGGCCCCGGCGGCCGTATCCACGCGCTGATCCAGAAGCCGGCGGGAGCGGAAGGTCCGTTGCCGACCGTCTTCGACCTGCACGGCGGCCCGACCTGGCACGACAGCGACAGCTTCGCGGCGGGGCCGGCGGCCTGGGTGGATCACGGCTACGCGGTGGTCCGCATCAACTACCGGGGCTCCACGGGCTACGGCCGCGCCTGGACGGACGCGCTGAAGCACCGGGTGGGCCTGATCGAGCTGGAGGACGTGGCGGCGGTACGGGACTGGGCGATCGAGTCCGGCCTGGCCGACCCCGACCGGCTGATCCTGACCGGCGGCTCCTGGGGCGGCTACCTGACCCTGCTCGGCCTGGGCACCCAGCCCGATTCCTGGGCGGTGGGCATCGCGGTCGTCCCGGTCGCCGACTACGTCACGGCGTACCACGACGAGATGGAGTCACTGAAGGCGATGGACCGCACGCTGCTGGGCGGCACGCCGGAGGAGGTCCCGGACCGTTTCGCCGCGAGCTCGCCCCTGACCTACGTGGACGACGTCAAGGCCCCGGTCTACATCTCGGCCGGCGTCAACGACCCCCGCTGCCCCATCGGCCAGATCGACAACTACGTCGCCCGCCTGGCAGCCCGCTCGGCCCCCCACGAGGTCTACCGCTACGACGCGGGCCACGGCTCCCTCGTCGTCGACGAACGGATCAAGCAGCTGAGACTGGAGATGGAGTTCGCGGAAACCCACCTCGCGCCTACGGCGACAGCACCGACGGACTGAGCTGGGCCAAGCACCAGGCCAGGGCCGAACCGGCCAACTGGCCAACTGGCCAACTCCGCGAGGCTTGGCGCGCCCGTAAGGGGCGCGGGGAACTGCGCGCCAAGCCCCCACCCGCCCCTACCGACCCCACCACCGCAACCCACCCGCCCCTACCGACCCCACCACCGCAACCCACCCGCCCCTACCGACCCCACCCGCCCTACTGACCCACCACCGCAACCCACCCACCCTCACCTCTCAACCGAGCGAGTCGGGTGGGTGGGCAGGCGGGACCCGGCGTCCGGACAGCTCCGCCAGCCCCCTGCGCGTGACCGCGACCACCACCCGGTCCCCGGCCCGCAGCAGATAGTCCCCGGCGACCGGTCGTCCCTCCAGCGCCAGCACCCGCCATGCCCCCGCCCGGAACGCCCCGTCCACCGTCCGCCCCTCCAGCTGCGGATGCCCGATCACATCCACCGCCGCCACCAGCAGCACCTTCCGCTCCACCGGAATCGCCCCGAGGATCTGCCGCCCCAGCATCGCCCCCGCGAAGGACGGCGCCGCCAGATAGGACACACTCCGACTCCGGGTGACCGCGCGCGGATGCGCGGCCCGCAGCGTCCGGTACACGGCCGTCGCGAAGTCGTCGTCGTACAGCCGCAGCACGGCCTTCAGGTCCGGCCGTACCGCCCGCGCGTACAGCACGGCCTCCAGGTTCGTCGTGTCCGCGCTGGTCACCGCGAGCAGTGCCTGCGCCCGATGGATCTTGGCGGCCTCCAGGACCCCCTCCTGGGTGACGTCCCCGAGCACCACCGGCACCCGCAGCCGCCGGGCCACCGCCAGCCCGCGTGCCTCCGGATCGGACTCGACGCACACCACGGGAACATGCAGTTCGCGCAGCCGCGTCAGCACCCGCGTGCCGATCTTGCCCAGCCCGAGCAGCACCACATGCCCGCTCAGCCCCCGCGGCGGCTTGCGCAGCGCGGAAGCCGTCCGGAAGGTACCGAGCGCCTCAAGGACCGCCGCCAGCAGCACCGGCAGCAACAGCAACCCCATCAACCCGGACAGCAGTTGAAGGATCTGCCGCCCGAGCGACTGCCCGATCGCGGGATCGTCGATGGCGAACAGATCGAGGAGCGTGTAGTAGAAGGCCCGTACCGGATGAATACCCGTCACCACCGACAGCGCCACCGCGAGCGCGACCACACACCCCACGACCCCGGCCAGCGACCACCGCAGCCGCCGCGAGAACAGCGAGACGAGCAGCGGTACGACCCCGACCCCGACCCGGCGCCGGTCCTGCGCCGCCGCCGCGGACGAGGACGAGGACACCTGCTCCAGCACCATCAGGCCACGCTCACCCGCGGCCCGTACCTCCGCGTCGTCGGGCAGCAGCCGCGGCCCCTGCTCCCCGGTGCCCTCGGCCGGTTCGGGACCGTTGTTGTTCGCCGAGAACAGCGCCAGCGTGCACAGCCCCTGGTCGGCGTCCGGCCCGGCGAGGGCCCCCGGCGGCAGGTCAACGGCCCGCAGCACCAGCCCGTCCGTCTGGATGACCTTGCCGGTCCCGGCGAGCGCGGTGGCGGCGAGTGCGGGCGCGGCGGTGTCGGCGTCGGAGAGTACGGTCGTGGACGTGTCGCCCGCACCGCCGTCCGTGTCGCCGACCGCCAACACGGCGGCCTGGTCGAGGAGTTCCTCGATGTGCTGCCCCAGCCGCCGGTTGTACAGCCGCAGCACGAGCCGCAGCCGCGGGTTCAGCCGGCGGGCGGTGAGGGCGGCCCGGATGTTGGTCTCGTCGTCGTCGTACACGAGCGCGAGCGCGGCGGCCCGCTCCACGCCCGCCTCGGCGAGGACGGCCTCGGTGGCCTCGACGGCCTCCAGCACCCGTTCCCCGCGCGGGCCTTCACCGGTGACCGGGCCGGTACCGCCGTTGCCGTTGCCGTTCCCGTTGGCCCGTCCGACGGCGGCGCTGACCACCCGGTCGAGCAGCGCGGCCGAGGCGGCCCGGGCCCGTCCGACGACCGGCGGCCTGGCGATCCGCACGTTCGGCGGTACGACAAGGGTGACCTGCTCGCCGTACACGACACGCAACTCGGCCGCCAGCCGGTGCGCGAGCCCGTCGTCGCCGCAGACCACCATGGGCGCCGGGGCGCCACCACCTTGATACGGAACGCTCGCCACAAGGGAAAAGACTGCCTCAACGGGACGCATGGTTCCAGCAACGAAGTGAACAGCCGACCCGAACCGCTCGTAGGGAAGGGGAGGGAGCATAATCCCGGATCTGACCGAAGTGCCGGAGGTATCCCACCCGTGGCCATCACCGAGAAAGCCGCCCCGCCTGGCGTCGCGCCCGAGGACCGGACCCCCGGCACCGACGCCACCCCCGACCCGCCCGATCGCGAGGGCTGGCATCTCAGCTCCCCCCTGGCCCTGACCCTGCTCCTCCTCCTGGTCGTGGTGTTCCAGGGCCCGGTGCGCGGCGCGCTGTCGACGCCGGTGATGCAGAGCTGGATGACGGTGTTCGTGGCGGTGGTCGTCCAGGCGCTCCCGTTCCTCGTGCTCGGCGTGCTGCTCTCGGCGGCGATCGCGGTCTTCGTGCCCCCGTCCTTCTTCGCCCGCGCCCTGCCCGGCCGCCCCGCGCTGGCCGTTCCGGTCGCGGGGCTGGCCGGCGCCGTGCTGCCGGGCTGCGAGTGCGCGTCCGTCCCGGTGGCCGGCGCCCTGGTACGCCGGGGTGTCACCCCGGCCGCGGCCATCGCCTTCCTCCTCTCCGCCCCCGCGATCAACCCGATCGTGCTGACGGCGACGGCGGTGGCGTTCCCGCGCAACCCCGAGATGGTGCTGGCGCGGTTCGCCGGCAGTCTGCTGGTGGCGTGCGGGATGGGCTGGCTGTGGCAGCGCCTCGGCCGTACCGACTGGCTGCGCCTGCCGGCCCACGCGCACCACGAGGGCGAGACCAGGGCGGAGGCGTTCTGGGACTCGGTCCGTCACGACACCGTGCACGCGGGCGGCTTCCTGGTCCTCGGCGCGATGGCGGCGGCGACGCTGAAGGCGGTGGCCCCGGCGGAGTGGCTGCGGACGGCCGCCGCCAACCCGGTGATCGCGATCCTCGCCCTGTCGATCCTGGCGGTACTCCTCTCCATCTGCTCGGAGGCGGACGCGTTCGTGGCGGCCTCCCTCACCCAGTTCTCGCTCACCGCGAAGCTGGCGTTCCTGATCGTGGGCCCGATGATCGACCTCAAACTCTTCGCGATGCAGGCGGGCACCTTCGGCCGCGGCTTCGCTCTGCGCTTCGCCCCGGCCACCTTCGCCGCGGCGATCACCGGCGCGGTCCTGACCGGGGCGGTGCTGCTGTGAACCGGCAGGCCCAGGCGGCGATGATGTTCCTGGTGGGGGCGGCCCTGCTGCACGCGGGCGCCACCGACCTCTATCTGCGCTATGTGAAGGCGGGCCTACGCCCGCTGTTGCTGGCGGCGGGCGTCGTTCTGATCGTCTCGGCCCTGGCGACGGCGTGGTACGAGTGGCGCCGCAGCCGCCGTCGTACCGCTTCCACGGCTACTTCCACGGCAACTTCCACCGCTACCTCCACCGCTACTTCCACCGCTACGGACCACAGCCACCCCGAACCCCGGATCTCCTGGCTCCTGGTCCTCCCCCTCCTGGCCCTGATCCTCATCGCGCCGCCCGCGCTCGGCTCCTACAGCGCCCTGCGCGCGGGCACGGCCCTGCAACAGCCGTACGGCTACACGAAGTTGCCGACCGGGGACCCGATACCGCTCGCCCTGGTCGACTACGCGGGCCGGGCGGTGTACGACCACGGCCGTTCGCTGGACGGCCACCGCGTCCGTATCTCCGGCTTCGTGGCCGTGGACTCCGCCGGCACCCCCTACCTGGTCCGCATGGCCCTCAACTGCTGCGCCGCGGACGCCCAGCCGGTGAAGGTGGCCCTGACCGGCAAGATCCCCCCGGTCCTCCAGCCGGACGCCTGGCTCCAGGTGACGGGCACCTACACCGCCCGGCGGACCCGCGACCCGGTGAACGGCGGCCCGATCCCGTTCCTCCAGGTCACCGCGGCCAAGCCGATCCCGACGCCGGCCGACCCGTACGACGAGACCTGGAACAACTGAGAGGTCACCGGAAGAAGCCGGCCAGCTTCTCGACCGCCGGGGTGACGTAGGCGTCCTGGTCGTAGAGGTCGACGTGGGTCGCCCCGTCGATCCAGAACAGTTCCTTGGGACCGGAGACCCGCTGGAAGGCCTCCACGCTCATCCAGGAGGTCACCGCCTCCCGTCCGACGATCATCAGTAGCGGGCGCGGGCCGAGCTGGTCGAGGGCGCGGAAGGCGTCGAAGGACGCGATGCGGTCGACGCTGTTCCAGGTCAGGGTCTCGGCCGAGCGGGGGTGGTGGGCGCGGGGCGTGCGGTAGTACTCCCACCCCGCGTACACGTGCTCGCCGCCGGCCAGCGCCTCTTCCTCGGTGGCGGGGAAGAGCGGGAAACTCCCCACCCCCTCGCCCCGGGCCTCGGCGGTGCGCGCCGCGGCCGCCGCCGCCAGCATGCCCTGGAGGACGGCGGGATCCTGGGCCCCGTCGGCGCCGTTGCGGAACTGGCGGGCGATGTCGACGGCGCTGACGGTGGCGACGGCCCTGATCCGCCGGTCGGTCGCGGCGGCGGCGAGGGCGTACCCGCCGGAGGCGCAGATGCCGAGCGCCGAGACGCGGTCGGGGTCGGCCTCCTCCCGGGTGGTGAGGAAGGAGACGGCGGCCTTGAGGTCCTCGACCCGCTGGGCGGGATCCTCCAGCCCCCGTGGCTCGCCCTCGCTCTCGCCCTGGTGGGCGGCGTCGAAGGCCAGGGTGACGAAGCCGTGCTCGGCGAGCCGCCGCGCGTACAGCCCGGCGGCCTGCTCCTTCACCCCCGTGCCGGGGTGCCCGACGACGACGGCGGGACGCGGTCCGGCGGTGGCCCCGTCGGTGGCATCGTCGGGAAGGTACAGATGGCCGGAGATCTTCAGTCCGGCGCTGGGAAAGGTGATGTCGGTCCTCATGCCCCCACGTTCGCCCCGCACGAACGGTCGCTACCAGGGAGGACTCTGCCTATGCACTCCAGTACCAGGCACGGGGCGGCCGACCGGGCGGACACTGAACCCATGACCAGCAGCCCCGGTGCCGCCGCCTCCGACAACGAACTGGGCGAGTTCCTGCGCGCCCGCCGCGCCGCCCTCACCCCGCGGCGGGCGGGCCTCCCGGACGACGGCCGGCCGCGCCGCGTACCGGGCCTGCGCCGCGAGGAACTCGCCCAGCTGGCGCACGTGAGCATCGACTACGTGGTCCGCCTGGAGCAGGGCCGCACCCGCAGGGTCTCCCGCGCGGTGCTGGACGCCTTGGCCGACGCCCTCCAACTCGCTCCGGACGAACGGGACCACCTCTTCACCCTCGCCGAGACGGCACCCACGCGTCCGGCCCGTCGGCCGGGCCCGCCGGAGGTCGCTCCGCACCTGCGCCAGCTGCTGGCCACCATGCCCGACGTCCCGGCGATGGTCCTCGACCGCCGTATGGACGTACTGGCCTGGAACGGCGCGGCCGCCGCCCTGCTGACCGACTTCACGGCGGTGCCCCCGGCCGAGCGCAACCTGATCCGTCTGACCTTCCTGGACGAGACCTTCCGCGCCCTGTACGCGGACTGGCCGCGCGCGGCCCGCGAATGCGTGGCGGTTCTCCGCATGGAGGCGGGCCGGACCCCGCACGACCCCGCGCTGACCGCTCTGATCGCCGAACTGACCACCCAGGACCGGGACTTCAAGACCTGGTGGGCCACCCACCAGGTCCGCGGCCCCCGCCAGCTGACCAAGACCTACCGCCACCCCGTGGCGGGCCCGCTCACTCTCGACGTCCAGCAGTTCTCCGTGGACACCCACCCCGACCAGCAGTTGATCGCCTACACCGCGGAACCCGACTCCGCGTCGTACGAGGCACTCCGCTTCCTGCTCCAGTGGTCGACGACGCAGCCGTCCCAGGCGGTCCGGCCGACCCCGGAGAGCCGGAACGGCTGACGGCGGTCCGGTGGTCCCGCGGTCCGCGCCGGTCCCGTTCAGGCCCGGCCGACCGTGTCCTGCTCTTCCGCGCCGGCCGGCACGGGGACCGCGCCCTCGGCCGGAAGGGGATCCGCCGTCCCGGACCCGCGGGTGAGGCGGCGGGCCAGGGGTTCGGTGTAGCGGGCGGTGAGGGGGCCGAGGACGACGAGGATCAGGACGTAGGCCGTGGCCAGGGGGCCCAGGGAGGGTTCGATGCCGGCGGTGACGGCGAGGCCCGCGATGACGATGGAGAACTCGCCGCGGGCAACCAGTGTGCCGCCGGCCCGCCAACGGCCCTTGGCGGAGATCCCGGCGCGCCGCGCGGCCCAGTAGCCGGTGGCGATCTTCGTCAGCGCGGTGACCACGGCCAGGGCGAGCGCGGGCAGCAGCACCGGCGGAATGCTCGCCGGGTCGGTGTGCAGGCCGAAGAAGACGAAGAAGACGGCGGCGAACAGGTCACGCAGGGGTGCGAGCAGGTGGTGGGCGCCCTCCGCGACCTCGCCGGAGAGCGCTATGCCCACCAGGAACGCACCGACGGCGGCGGACACCTGGAGCTGCTGCGCGATCCCAGCGACCAGCAGGGTCAGACCCAGCACCACGAGGAGCAGCTTCTCCGAGTCGTCGCTGGAGACGAACCGGGAGATGTGCCTGCCGTAGCGCACCGCCACCACCAGCACCAGCCCCGCCACTCCGAGGGCGATCGCCAGCGTGAGGCTGCCCGCGGCCAGTCCGGCACCGGCGAGCAGCGCGGTGACGATCGGCAGGTAGACCGCCATGGACAGGTCTTCGAGGACCAGGATGCTCAGTATCACCGGGGTCTCCCGGTTGCCGAGCCGCCCGAGGTCGCCGAGGACCTTGGCGATGACGCCGGACGACGAGATCCAGGTGACGCCGGCCAGCACCACGGCCGCCACCGGGCCCCAGCCCAGCAGCAGGGCCATGGCGGCGCCGGGCAGCGCGTTGAGCGCGGCGTCGACCAGGCCCGCCGGGTACTGGGTTTTGAGGTTGGAGACGAGGTCGCTGGCCGTGTACTCCAGGCCGAGCATGAGCAGCAGCAGGACGACACCGATCTCGGCGCCGATCGCGACGAACTCCTCACTCGTGCCGAGCGGATAGATCCCGCCGTTGCCGAAGGCGAGCCCGGCCAGCAGATAGAGGGGTATGGGCGAGAACTGGAAGCGTCCGGCGAGCCGGCCGAGCAGGCCCAGGCCGAGGATGATCGCCCCGAACTCGATCAGGAAGACGGCGGAGTCGTGCACGGTGGCCTCACTCCCGCCCGAGTATGGAGGCGGCCGCGTCGACGCCCTCCTGGGTGCCGATCACGATGAGCGTGTCCCCGCCGGCGAGCCGGAAGTCGGGTGTGGGGGAGGGGACCGCCTCGGCGCGGCGCAGCACGGCGACGATGGACACCCCCGTCTCGGTACGCATCCGGGTCTCGCCGAGGAGCCGGCCGTTCCAGTACGACGCCGTGCCCAGCTCGATCCGCTCGGCCACCAGCCCCAGATCGGTCGTCGAGAGCAGGTTCGGGCTGTGGTGCGTCGGCATCAGCGCGTCGATGAGCGCGTCCGTCTCGCCCGAGGACAGCCGCACCGACAGCGCACAGGCGTCGGGGTCGTCCTGGTGGTAGGCGCTCAGGATCCGCGAACCGTCCCGGTGCGCGACCACGGACAGCCTGCGCCGCTCCCGCGTGGTGAGGTCGTAACGGACCCCGATTCCCGGCAACGGCGTCCTGCTCAGGCGTGGAGCCCCCAAGGCTGTCTCCCCTGTCTCGTCGGTCTCGTTCCGCTGTCCCTTTGCGATTTCTTTAACCAACACCCTAACGGCCGACCGATGAACGCCGACGAGCGGTGCGGGGAGGGGCGGAAGGCGAGAGGTCAGGGAGAAGGCAGAGAGGGAGCAGGGAGAGGGGCCGAGCGCAGGGGCCGGAGCAGGGCGGTGCGTGGCCCGGGTGGGGGCCGGGCGGGCGTCAGCTCGGGTACGGCACGTAGCAGTCCAGGGCCGGGTGGTAGAGGGCCTGCCAGGTGCGGCCCTCGATCACGCCGCTCTCCGGGAGGCCGTGGCAGACCTGGATCCACTCGATCTTCTTCAGCGTGCGGTTGCCGTAGTTCCCGTCGGCGACCAGTTGGGGCGGCTCGCCGCCCCAGGCGTTGCTGAGGCACTGGGCCTGCTGCACCGCCGCGCCGGTGTCACCGTACGTGAGGGTGGGCCGGAAGCCCGACGACACGTAGGAACAGCTGTGCTCGGTGGCGGCCGCGGCGGTGTGGGGCACCGCCAGGCCCAGTGCGGCGGCCGCGCTCAGGGCCGCGGCCGAGGTGAGCAGTCGGTTCCGTCGCATGCGCGCTCCTTCGAGGCCGGCTCATGCCATGGTCGCGCGGGGGCGGGGATCTCCGCGACTTGGACTCGCCGCCGCAGGAGGGAGAACGGAAGCAGGGGAGTGCGGTGGCGGTCGCTCTCGCCCGCTCGCGCAGCGGTCCCGGTCTCCTTGTGCGTCTGTTGCGCGGATGCGTTGAGCGACGGAGTCAGATCACCGGCTCCGGCTACGAGCCGCCGCTCACACCCGCCGTTTCGGCTGCCGTTTCGTCTGCGGTTTCGTCTGCGGTGTCGGCTGTGGTGTCGGCTGTGGTTTTGGCTGTGGTTTTGGCTGGCGTCCCGGCCGTCGTCCGGGGGTGCGCGGTACGGCGGTCGCGCATGCCGACGATCCCGCCGAGCAGCGCCATCCCCAGGCAGCCGAGCACGATGACGGTGGACGACGCCTTCAGCATCGACAGGCCCGACCCGGTCAGCAGGACGACCAGCGCCCAGCGCACCGCGCCTCCGGCCACCCGGCTGGAGACGACGGAGCCGAGCAGGACGCCCGGGACGGCGCCGATCAGGAGGGTCGCCGCGAGTCCCAGGTCGGCGTCGCCGACGAGCAGGTGGCCCAGGGCCGCGGCGGCCACCATGGGGATGGCCTGCACCAGGTCCGTACCGACGAGATGGTTCGCCTTGAGACGCGGGTGGGCCAGCATCAGCATCACGATGATCAGGGAGCCCGAGCCGACCGAGGTCATCCCGACGATCGCCCCGCCCACCAGTCCGATGAGCGGCGTCGCCACCGGCCGTACCGGAACATGGGCGTCCTCGGCGTCGTCCTCGGTGGCGGCGCGGCGGCGGTCGAGCCACAGGCGGGTGAGCATGCCGGCGACGGCGAGCATCAGCGCCGTACCGACGACGTACTTGACGCGTTGTTGCAGGTCGTCGCCGTCGCCCAGGGCGCGGAGCAGGAAGACGCCCCCGAAGGCCGCCGGGACCGCGGTGGGCAGCAGCCGACGCACGATGTCCCAGCGCACGGTGCCGGCGCGCTGGTGCACCAGCGCGCCGAACGGCTTCATGAAGACGGACGCGGCCAGGTCGCTGCCGATGGCTGCCGTGGGGTTCACCCCGAACACCATGACCATGATCGGGGTCATGAGGGCTCCGCCGCCCATGCCGGTGAGACCCACGGCGAAGCCGACCAGGGCTCCCGCGATGATGATCGGGCCGGTGGAATCCATGGGGCGGACCTTAACCACCATTCCTATGGGAAAGGTATGGAACGGCCTGTTCCACTTCCCCGAGGCCGCCCGCCGAAACCGCCCGTCCCGCGCCGGAGCCTCCGCCGAGGCCGCCCGCCGAAACCGCCCATCCCGCGCCGGAGCCCTCCGCTGAAACCGGCCGGCCCGCGCCGGAGCCCTCCGCTGAAACCGGCCGGCCCGCGCCGGAGCCCTCCGCTGAAACCGGTCGGCCCGCGCTGAAACCCGGCTGAAGCCGTGCTGAACCGCCGTGGCCGCAAGCTCTGCGGCATGACGACGACAGACAGCGAACTGGCCATCGAGGCCATCGGGTTGCACAAGGCCTACGGGGACAAGACCGTTCTCGACGGCATCGACATCCGGGTACCGGCGGGCACGATCTTCTCCCTCCTCGGACCGAACGGCGCCGGCAAGACCACGGCGGTCAACATCCTCTCCACCCTGATCTCCGCCGACGCCGGCCAGGCCCGTATCGCCGGCCACGACGTCACCGCCGAGGCCCAGTCGGTACGGGCCGCCATCGGGGTCACCGGACAGTTCTCCGCCGTGGACGGCCTGATCACCGGCGAGGAGAACATGCTCCTGATGGCCGACCTGCACCACCTCTCCAAGAGCGAGGGACGGCGGGTCACCGCCGAACTGCTGGAGCGCTTCGACCTCACCGAGGCCGCGAAGAAGCCCGCGTCCACCTACTCCGGCGGCATGAAGCGCCGCCTCGACATCGCCATGACCCTGGTCGGCAGCCCGCGGATCATCTTCCTCGACGAGCCGACCACCGGCCTGGACCCCCGCTCCCGCCACACCATGTGGCAGATCATCCGCGAACTGGTCTCCGGCGGGACCACCGTCTTCCTCACCACCCAGTACCTGGACGAGGCCGACCAGCTCGCCGACCGCATCGCGGTGCTCAACGGCGGCAGGCTCGTCGCCGAGGGCACCGCCGAGGAACTCAAGCGACTCGTCCCCGGCGGCCACGTACGGCTGCGGTTCTCCGACCCGGTGGCCTACGAGCAGGCCGCCACCGCGTTGCGCGAGACCGCTCGCGACGACGAGGCGCTCGCCCTGCAGATCCCCAGCGGCGGCACCCAGCGCGAGCTGCGCGCCATCCTCGACTGGCTCGACGCCGCCGGCATCGAGGCCGACGAACTCTCCGTGCACACCCCCGACCTGGACGACGTGTTCTTCGCCCTGACGGGCAACCCCGCAGCCGCCACCGACAACGCCGACAGCACCATCAACACCGCCAAGGAGACCGTCCGATGAGCACCGGGTCCTACGCCCTCCGCGACAACCTCACCATGCTGCGGCGCAACCTCCTGCACGCCCGCCGCTACCCCTCCCTCACCCTGAACCTCCTGCTCACCCCGGTCATCCTGCTGCTCCTGTTCGTCTACGTCTTCGGCAACGTGATGAGCGCCGGCATCACCGGCGGCCACGCCGACCGGTCCGACTACGTCGCCTACCTCGTCCCCGGCATCCTCTTCCTGACCGTGGCGATGACCTCGCTCGGCACCGCGGTGTCCGTGTGCACCGACATGACCGAGGGCATCATGGCCCGCTTCCGCACCATGGCGATCTCCCGCGCCTCCGTGCTGGTCGGCCATGTGATCGGCAGCGTGATCCAGACGATGATGGCCCTGGTGCTGGTCCTCGGCATCGGACTGGCCATCGGCTTCCGGCCCGACGCGACGCCGGTGGAGTGGATCGCGGCGGTCGGGCTGATGGCCCTGGTCAGCCTCGCGCTGACCTGGCTCGCGGTCGGAATCGGCCTGATCAGCCCCAACCCCGAGGGGGCCAGCAACATCGGGACGCCGCTGGTCATGCTGCCGTTCCTGTCCAGCGCGTTCGTGCCGGTGGACGCCATGCCGGGCTGGTTCCGCTGGTTCGCCGAGTACCAGCCCTTCTCGCCCTTCATCGAGACCCTGCGCGGTCTGCTGCTGGGCAGTGAGATCGGTACGAAGAACGCCGTGCTGGCCCTGGCCTGGGGCCTGGGGCTGACCGTGCTGGGCTACCTGTGGTCCCGGGCGCGGTTCACCCGCGAGCCCCGGCAGTGAGCTCGTGCAGGGCCACGACCCGCAGCTGATCCCGCCCCAGGGCCGCGTACTCCGACCTCGCGTCGGCGTACGCGGCCCGGTCCGCGTTCTCGGCCGCCGCCCGGGAGCGGGTCAGGGACAGGGTGGGGAACTCCCGCACCACCGGCATCCGTTCGGACAGCGCCAGCAGCCGTACGGCCGCCGGATCGCCCTTGGCCAGCCGGGCGTGTCCCAGTGCCAGCAACAGCGTGCCGTACACGGGCAGTTCCACCGGGGACCCGTCGGCCGGTGAACCGTCGGCAGGGCCACCGGACAGCAGCCCGAGCAGGTACGCCCCCAACTCCTCGGTGAGCGCGGCCACCGGATCCGGCCGGCCGTGCTGCGCGTGCGCGGCCACCGCCGCCGACTGCAGCTGAAGGACCCACGAGTCCACGAAGGGATCGTCGGCGAACAGCGCACCGGCCTCCCGTACCCGCTCCGCGGCCCGGCGCCACAGCCCGAGCCCGACCTCGGTCAGCCCCCGGGACAGCGCGATCTCCGCCCTGGCCGGCAGCTCGGGGCTGTACACCTGGTCCGACTCCGGCGGCTGGTCCGCGGCGGCGAGGCCCAGCCAGTACTCGGCCTCGTCGATCTCGCCCCTGTGCAGACAGGCCAGCACCAGCCCCCAGCGGATGCCGAGCGTGTCCGACCCGTCGCCGAACGCGTCGAGCGCGGTCAGCGCGGCACGCAGATGGTCGTACGCCTCCGCGCCCCGCTCGGACTGCAGGCACAGCTCGCTGACCCGGCCGTGGCTGAGCAGGTGCATGGCCGGGTTGTTCAGCGGAGCGAGCGCGTCGAGCATCCGGCGGGCGCTCTCCAGGGCCCGCTCCGTGTCGTGCCCGGCCTCCCAGACGTAACTGGCGACGGCCGAGGCGATGCCCGCCAGCATCGGCTCGTCGGCCTCGCACAGCTCCTGGAGCCGGGCGAACTCCGGCGGCCGTATCTCCGGCACGGCGCACAGCACGACGGACAGGGCCCGCAGCACGGTGTCCGGCGGGGCGGGCGGCAGTCGGCGCAGGGTCACCAACTGGCGTACGGCGTGCGGGCCGTGGCCCATGAAGAGACTCGCCGCACACACCGCCGCCGCGCTGCGGGCCGGTTCCACGTCCTCGGGGTTCTCGGGACGGAAGTGGGAGAGGGGGCCCGCGGTGTCGGCGGCCAGCGAGGCCAGGCGGCCGTAGTGGGAGCCGGTGGACCACAGGGAGGACAGTACGGCGGTGACGGCCGCGGTGGTGGGTCCGTCGGCGCGGGCCAGCGCGTACCGCAGGGCCAGGACGAGGTTGTCCTGCTCGGCGCCGATACGGCTCCAGGCGGCCCCCGGACGGTGGCTGAACAGCTGGTCGTGGTGAGCCCGCCCGAAGGCCCGGGCCCAGACCAGGAACCGGCCGGTCACCGCCTCCTCCTCGCCGGCCTCGGCGCGTCGGGCGGCACCGAACTCCCGCAGCGTCTCCAGCATGTGGAAACGCACCCCGGACGGGCTGTCGCCCACCTTGAGCAGGGACTGGCCGGCCAGTTGCTCCAGCAGGGCCAACGTGTCCCCGCCCTCGTCGAGCAGGTACTCGGCGGCCTCCTCGGTAAAGCCGCCCGGGAACACCGACAGCGCGCGCAGCGCCGCCCGGCCGTCGGCCTCCAGGAGATTCCAGCTCCACTCGACCACGGCCCGCAGCGTGCGATGCCGTTCGGGCGCGTCCCGGGCGCCGCCGCGCAGCAGCGCGAAACGGTCCTGCAGTCGGCGCGCGATGTCCGCCACGGACAGCACCCGCACCCGGGCCGCGGCCAGCTCCACGGCCAGCGGCAGCCCGTCCAGGTGCCGGCAGATCTCGGCCACCTGGTCGGCGGGCAGCTCCACTCCCGGCCGCGCGGCCCGCGCCCGCTGCCCGAACAGCTCGACCGACGTCGCCGCCGAGAGCTCCGGCAGGGCGTACACGGACTCAGAGGTCAGCCCCAGCGGAGCCCGGCTGGTGACCAGCACCCGCAGCTCCTTCGACCGCGAGACCAGCGCCTGTACGAGACCGGCGGCACCGGCGATCACCTGCTCGCAGTTGTCCAGCACCAGCAGCGCGGGTCCCGTGCCCAGCGCGGCGACGATGCCGCTCACCGGATCCCCGCCCCCGCTGAACCGCCCGCCCTCCCCGGCGCCGACGGCCGAGGCCACCTCGCCGGCCACGTCGTCGTCGGCGAGGACACCGGCGAGGGTGACGAAGTACACCACGGGCTGCTCGGCGGCCCGGCTCACCGCGTGCGAGAGCCGGGTCTTGCCGAGACCGCCGGGGCCGACGACGCTCACCACCCGGGACGTGCGCAGCAACCCGCCCACCGCGGCGACATCCGCGTCCCGCCCCACCAGGGGGTTCGGCTCGTGCGGTACCCCGTGCCGGACCCTGGGCACGTCCGCCCGCACCAGCTCCTGGTACACCGACTTGATCCCGGGCCCCGGGTCGGTCCCCAGCTCGTCCCGCAGCCGGCGGCGGTAGGCGTCGTACCGGGTCAGCGCCGCGGCCCGCCCGGCGGTCGTGGCCTCGCACCGCAGCAGCTCCGCCAGCACCTCCTCGTCCCGCGGCAGCTCCCGGGCCAGCGCGGCCAGCGGTTCCGCGGCCTCCGCCCGCCGGTCCAGCCGGGCGAGTGCGAGCGCCCGCGCCCGGACCAGCGCGCGATGCGCCCGGACCCGCGCGGTGCGCAGCGCCACCACCGGATCGTGCAGGTCCTCGCCCGCACCGGCGCCCACGCTCCCGTCCCAGAGCGCCAGCCCGGCCTCGGCCTGTGCCAGGGCGCCTTCGTGGTCCCCGGCCCGCGCCCGCTCGGCACTGCCCGCCTCGTGCAGCAGCAGAGCGGAACTGTCGACCTGCGGCTCGTCCAGCGCCAGCCGGTACCCCGTCGGCGTACTCACGATCAGCTCGGCACCCAGCTGCGACCTGAGCCGCGACACCAGGATCTGCACGGCCTTGCCGGGCCGTTCGGGCAGCTCCTCCGCCCACAGCCCCTCCACCAGCCGGCCGGTGCTGCAGCCACCGCGCAGATCCTCCGCGAGCAGCGCCAGCAGCCCGCGCAGCCGGGGCGCGGTGATCTCCCGTCCGCGGCAGACGACTCGGGGCAGCAGGGTCAGCTCGGTGGTCACCTGTGCAGAGTAGTCAGGGGGTGGGGTGAAACGGGGCCGGCGGTCGCCCCTCCGTCAACGCCGCGCGGAGACTCCTTCAGCGCCGCGCGGAGACGACGTAGTAGTCCAGCAGCCCGTCGCGATAGGCCGGCAGGAAGTTCCGCGGCCACTGCACGGGCAGGTCGATGCCGGACAGGAAATGATCCAGGCCCGCCCAGACATGACCACCGATCGACTCGGCTCGTACGTCGGTCAGCCCGACGGCGTCCAGGGCGTCGAGCAGCGAGACAAGCGAGTGGGCCACATCCAGCCCGGACGCGAAGCTGTCCAGCCGCGCGGCCAGCTCCGCACCCACGCCTTCGGCCCCGACCGGCAGGAAGAAACTGGTGACGGCGAGCCGGCCGCCGGGCCGCAGGACCCGCGCGGCCTCACGGCCGAACGCGGCCAGGTCACGGAAGTGCTGGGCGGCCTCAACGGAGTACAGACACTCGAACCGGCCGTCCTCGAACGGCATTTCCTCCGCCGCCCCATGAGCGAACCGAAGCCGGCCGGGCGCCCGGCCGAGAAGCTCGGCGTTGGCCCGCCGTGCCCGCTCCAACTGCTCGGGATGAACGTCCATTCCGGTCACGGAGGCGAACCCGAACTCGTCCAACGCGAGTACGGCGCCGAGCCCGAGCCCGCAGCCGACCTCGACGGCATGGGCGTCCGCCCCGTCGAGCGTGCCCAGCACACGGCGGTAGAGATTCCGCTGACTGCGCACCCGGTCCTCGGTGGTCAGCGGCCGGTCGAGCGGAATCCCGTCCCAGTGGCCGAAGTTGATGAACCCGCCCGCGAACGCCGGTGCGGAGCTGAGGTCCTGGGGCCCGTAGACGGCACGCACGGAAGGCGCGACGTCGTAGCGGATACCGTCCACACGATCTCCCTGTCCACGATGAGAGTGCTCGGCCTCTGGAACGCATCGTGCCCCCTGCCCGGCCACGGCGGCCAGACCACCCGCCCCGCCCTGCTGCGGCACCGCACCGCATCGACGACACCGAGCGAACCCGCGGAGGGCGGGCCAGCGGCAGCCGAAGGGGTCACCTCAGCCGATTGGCCCTCAGAAACCCCGGATGGCTTCCCCGATGAGCGCTCCGCCGGATGTCGATCTAGCCTCCGAAATGAGCGCGGAATTGATCTTTTGATGGTGCGCTCTACTCGCCCTAGGAGGAGAAATGAACAGTTTCCGCAAGGTCGCCGTCGCGGCCGCCATCATAAGCGGTGTCAGCCTCGTGGCCATCAGCCCTGCCAACGCCCAGGCTGCGCAGAGCATGCGGGGCGGCGGCGGTGGCGGGTGCAAGTCCCACGACCTGAACCTCGACATTCTCGGTGAGGTGGGCATCTTCAACGGCCTGGGCGGCAACCTGATCAACGGCGAAGGCAGCCCAGGTGCGCAGGTCACTGACATCGGTTCCGACTGCGGTCACGGCTGGTAGCAGCCTTGCCCGTATTCGCTTGAAAATAGATGTCAAAGGCCCCGATCCGTGACGGCGGATTCGAGGGGCTGTTGTCGCAGACGCTCGGCTGGGATTTCCCAGCCGAGCGTTTCGCGTAATCGACTTCGAACCGGTCGGCCATGACCCACCACCTCGCCGTCTCAACCGGCCGCACGGACACAGACCTCGGACTGGCGATCCCGGCAGCGCCGGCAGCGGCCGGGTGCCGCCGCCCGGAACGCGCGCTCGCAGCCGTCGCAGGTCTGGAAGGGCAGGACGGCCGGGCGGGCCGTGGGCCGGTCCTCGATCCTGGCTGCCGCTGGTACCGCGGTCAGGGGAGTCTCCTTGAGCCGGAAGCCGAGGATGCCGGCCGGACGGACCAGCAACTGATCCGGGAGTCTGTTGGTCAGGTGCTCGGTGATCTGAGTCGGCAGGACACCCGCCGCCAGCCACTGGGTCACGGCCGGGGCGAGACGGGCGGCTTCCTGCGCGGACAGCAGGAGCCGGGGGTCGACCCGGCGCAGTGACGCCAGTACGGCCATGGCCTGCGGGTCGGCCTCGGAGGAGGGAAGCGGGTCCGGTGCCGCGGAGGGTGCCGGTACGCGGGTCGTAGCGGGAATCGGCTTCTCTCCCCTCGGCCTACGCGGTCGAGGCGGCTTCGGCGGTTCGGGCGGCCCGTCCGGGTCGTCGTCCGGAGCGCCGTCCGGAGCGCCGTCCGGAGCGCAGTCCGGATCGCCGTCACGCGCGTCACCGCGTACGACGTCCCCCGGCGCGTTGTGGAAGTACGTCCGCGTACGGATGTGCCCACCGGGCCCGCGCTCCCGGCGGCGTTCCAGATAGCCCGCCCCCTCAAGTTCCTTGAGCGCACGGGAGATCAGGATCTCGCCCTCGGTGAAGTGCTCGCACAGGGCGGCGATGCTCACGCGGGTGCCTTCGGGCAGGGACAGGATGTACACCGCGACGCCGACCGTGACCGCGCTGCCGCGTCGCTGGGCGAGGGCGTTGGGGACCACGGTGAAGTCGGCCGCGAGAGGGGTACGTACGTGGATCACGCCAGAGGTCGGAGCCCCGGCGTCGGCGCGCAGGCGCGCGTTAGACTGCGGATCAGCCATCGGGAAGACGGTTACTTCCTGATCGGTCAGGCCCTCGATCGGGATGCCAGTCCCGGCCGGGGGCCGTCGTCTGTGTGCGGTTGTCGCGGCGAACGTAACCGCCCGCGTTCGGGCCACGCAAGCCGGTCACCCGGACGGGTGACGTGGGACTTTCCGGCGCCTTCCCGGCGGGGAGGGTGGGTGGGCGGGTAGTTCTTTCCCCGGTTCTTTGAGGAGGCCAGTGGCCCGCCGAACCCTCGCGGGCAAGGGCCCGGTGAGCCCGGCACGCGGACGCCGACCGGAGCCCGGCCGACTCAGCGACGGTGACGCAGGGCCTTCAACCCGCCTTTGAAGACGCCCAGGGCCAGGAGGCGGAGCGAAGCACAGCGTGGGACCGGCGAGAGAAGGCGAACGCAGCCGGCCCAGGTCGTACCGCATGCCCAGCACGAAAGCCGCCGTCACTGGCAGCTCTCAGCCTGGGAAGCCGAGGTGACCGTAGGGCTCGCTGTGGGGCGGACACAGGGGAAAAGCCCCAGTTCACGACCGGAACCCGGGCTCCCGCTGCCACCCTCGGACTGCCGGCACGCCAGCCTGCGCATTCCGTGCGAGCACGCCGGTCGACCCGGTCGACCCGGTCGCAGCCGAGCGGCGGTGGAGATCGTCGGCAGGATCGGTTGCCAAGCGTGGCGGGACACGATTCGTGGAAAGCTCACGTCCGCCGCGCCCGAAGGCTGTTCGGACTCACCAAGTACCTTCTGGCACAGGCGTGTTGGAATGCCCTTATGGCCACTCCCGCTGACGGAACCACCCACCTGAGTCCGGACGAGCCCGAGCACCGCCTGCGTGCCGAGATCGAGCGACTGCGAGACGAGGCGACGCACCAGAGGACACTCGCCCACCGCCGGGCCGAGTTCTGGACCAAGATGGACATCGCCCTCGGTTTCCCCGCGGCCCTGCTCGCCGGTACGGCAGGAACGGCAGGACTGGCCTCCGCGGACGCGCGCGTTCCCGCCGCCCTCGCCGCTCTGACCTCCGCCGGGTTCGCGGCGGGAGCGGGCTTCCTGCGCAGCGACACCAGGCGCCGCGCCAACAAGCGCGCCCGGCACGCGTGGGCCTCGGTCGAGGCCAGGGCCACGGTGGCGCTGGCCCAGGAGCACGTGACTCCCGAGATCCTCGGCAGTCTGCTGGAGTGCCGCCAGGCTGCGCTGGCGGCCTACGACGGCGAGGAGCCCCGGCCGGGAGCGTCGTGAACCGACTGATGACGAGTCATACGCCCCTGAGACAACTCTGGTCGGCCAGGTAGAGGCGGAGTCGGCCGGGAAGCACGTCCGTTCCGTCAGCGCCCTTGAGCCCGGAGGCTCGGCGCCAGTGGGACGGCCGGCGCGGCGTGGCACCGGAAAGACCCGCGGCAGGTCCGGGTTCGTACGACACCGCGTGCTTCCTTCCGCCCCCATCGATACGCGCCTGAACCGGGAGGTGAACGGGCAGGTCAGGAACCCCAGACCACGCCGTGAAGCGGTTCACGGGCGGCTGCTCGGAGGTCGTGACACATGTCCGGAGCGTCGGACGGCTGTCTGCCCCGCTTCACCGGCTCATCCCTCGCTCTTGAGTTCGGGCTCCTTTTCCCGATGGGTGCTGGTCGGTGCGGCAGGCGAGGCCACCTGGCCCAGCGGCTCGGCCAGCACCCCGTACCCCACAGCGGCCACCACGCCGACGACGGCGCACCCCGCCCACAGGGCGTCGGATCCGAAACGGTCGATGACGACACCGCCGAGCAACGGACCCGCGAAGGTTGCCCCGGACCACGCCAGTGTGTAGACGCCCTGATAGCGACCTCGACTGTGCGCCGGTGAGAGCGACGCGGCCAGGGACATGCTGGTCGGGTTGTGCATGACCTCACCGATGGTCCACAGGCAGACGGTCACGATGTAGAAGGGCACGGAGTGAGCGAAGGCGGTGAGTCCGAAGCCGAAGCCGGAGAGCAGGGAGGCGATGATCAGGACAGTGACGGGCTGGATGTCCTTCAGGGCTCTGGTGACGGGGATCTGGGCGAGGACGACCATCAGTCCGTTCATGCTGATGACGATGCCGTACTCCTTGCTGGAGAAACCCTCCTTGCCCATGCTGACCGGCAGCGAAGTGGTGTACTGCATCAGCACCAGGGCGACCAGTAAGGACAGGAAGACCACGGCCAAGAAGCGACCGTCCCGCAGCACCGCGCCCAGGCTCGGCGCGGGACCCGCGGACGCACCGCCCGCACCGCCCGTCTCTTCCTGTCCGCCGGCCAGGTCAGGGTCGGCGGACAGGCTGTCCTGAGGTCTGGTCTCGGGCACCTTGAGAAAGATGACAACGGCGCACAGCAGGACGGACGCCGAGTTCCCGAGGAACAGCAGCAGGTATCCGTGCTCGGCGATCAGTCCGGCAGCGGCCGAGGCCACGCCGAAACCGATGTTGACGGCCCAGTAGTTGAGCGAGAAGGCCCGGACCCGGTCCTTGTCCGGCACCAGGTCGGCGATGATCGCCTGAATGCACGGCCGCGCGGCGTTGGCGGTGACCCCCAGAACGGTCACGACCACCGCGATCAGCACGGGTTCCCGGCTGAATCCGAGAGTCGCCATGGCGGCCGCAGTGGCCAGTTGGGAGATCAGGAGCGTGGGCCGCCGGCCCACCCGGTCCGCCAGCACCCCCGCCACCACGGCCGCGACAGCGCCGCCCGCTCCGTACAGCGCGGCCACGAGACCCGCGAAGCTGGCGGACAGTCCCCGTTCCGTCGTCAGATAGAGCGCGAGGAACGTCGTGACGAAGCCCCCGAGCCGGTTGATCAGGGTGCTCGCCCACAACCACCAGAACTGAGACGGCAGGCCCCCCATGGCGTCCTTGATGGCACGCGCCATGGGCGCCGGGCGTGGCAGGGCTGACACGAGACCCCCGGGGTCATGAGAGCGGAAGGGCGACGAGCTGGGGAAGTAAGTACCGCCTGGCAGCTCCGCATGTTACCCACCCCGGGCGGCCAGAAAAACGCCGAACGGCAAGGATCGCGCGGTCTCCCACCCGAGTGACGCCGATCGTCGTCCGCGGCGAACCCGCCGGAGCCCAGCCCGCACCAAGCCACACCGCGCAGCAGACCGCGGTGGGCCATCGCCGAGCCAGCCACCCGGTAGTGAGCCGCCTCGAACTCCTTGGGTCGGGGGCTCAAGGGCCGAGTACAGGCGCCCGTTCCTCTACCGGCCGACCCACTGCACGACGGCGCGTTCGACCTGGTCAGCGCCCCGCCAGGGCCCTCGGTGTTCGACCGGTTCGGCTTTGGAAGTGCCGTTGAGGGCCTCGGCCATCGCGTTGTCGCACGAGTCTGCGACGGAGCCCACCGACGCGGCGGCCTGATCAAATTCGATTGGCCCCCCGAGCACAACAGAGGGCCAATCGCGCTCACGCGATTGCCCCTCTGACCAGCGTCGGGGTGGCGGGATTTGAACCCACGACCTCTTCGTCCCGAAGCAACTTGGGCGCGGACTATGTCTTGGGCCATCGAGTCCTTCACCTGCGCTGATGGCCCGCAGACGTTCGCACTCGTCCGCCGTTGTTCGTCGGCGTTGTCACGCAGTTAGACACGCAGATGAGTTTGGCTCCAACGTACTGAGCCCCTGCCTGCCGCTCCGACCTCAGCCCTTCTGACCCTTGAGAACACTTGAGGCAAGGTCGTCGACAGAGCGACGCAGCTCTCGTTCTGACAGGGAGTCTTTAGGCCCAAACCGCTCAACGTAGAACGTTGCTCCGTCACCTACGTCAACGGTGAGCTGAGCCTTCCAGGCGTCACCGTAAAGGACTTGACGCGCAGCGGCACGCCCCTGGACCATCAGCGGCTCCGCCTTCTCTGGGATTACGTCTGTTCCATCCACCGTCTGCTGCAGTGAAGCCGCGGTGGGGTAGAAGGCGACTACGAACCCAGCTGGCTCAGACGCGCCGTCTTCCGTCATCATCAGATAGCAGGAGGACCCTCCCTTCTCCTCGGCCATCGGAGATGCCTCCCTGATGCTGAGCTGCTGTTGCATCGCACCACTCACGAGCTTGCAGACGTTCGTCTCGCTGACGCCGGAAAGAACAGCAGTTCCCTGTCCAGACGCCGTGGCGTTCACCGACCCAGACGAGTCCGCCATGACGTAGCCAATGCTGCCGCCGGCAGCTAGACAACACGCCGCGGTAAGGACCAGCAGGCTCGTCACTCGGACACGTTGACGCTTGGCGACGGGCTCAGCCGCTTCCTTGGGGGAGAGGGTGCCCGCGCCGCTCTCGTGAGTTGAGGTGTCCTCGCTGACCATGGCGAGAGCATCACACCAGACTCACAGCTGATGTCTTGGCGATGCCTGATCGTTGCGCAGCAACCATTGAGCCATCAGCTTGGGAAGCTGCGGCACTCTGGGGTCAGTTGGTGGGCTGAACTGGGCGAACGGGTGATGCGTGGCTCTAGACGCTCGGTTGCTTTCACCGTGGGTCCCCGCTGTTCCCCGCTCGATCTGGTGCGGTTGTGGTGCGGGGTGAGGATCGCGGGAGCAGATGTGTCCCCGTCTCCGAGGGCTCACGTGCTGGGGGCGCGAAAGGTGACCTGTCGGCGCGCGGCCTCATCGATCTCGTCGAGGGTGATGAGAGGGGTGGCCCGGGTGTGGAGGGCTCCGCTGGCCTTTACGGTGAGGCTGACCGCGGCCATGGAGACCGAGTCGGGGAAGTCGACGATGAGCACGATGTCATCCTCCCCGAAGGCGAAGTACATGGCCTCGACCTGCCCGCCGAGGCCGGTGACGACTTGGTCGACGGCGGCGCGGCGGCCGCTTGCGCCTTCCTTGAGCAGCCCCTTGGTCCCCTCGGGCGTATAGGTGGCCTGAATTAGGAACTTCGGCACAGGCGTGCCTCCTGCCGATCGATTGTCTGGTGTGCAATGGCCTTCCCGCTGTCGCATCGACCACTACTTGCGGACCGATTGGATTCACTCGTTGGAACCCGCGCCTCTTTCTGCTGATCACTGTCGAGGAGCTGCAGTAGCGCTGAGTGGCATACGGCTGCACAAACGCGAAGACCCCGTCGTCAGCGTTTCCGCTGGTGACGGCGCCTTGGTGCGCCTCGTGGCGTCCTTCCAAGGCGCTTACGTTCGCTCAGGCTGAGGCGGTGCTCAAGGGAGCCAAAAGGACCTCGATGTACGCCTGCATCGTCGTGGCGCTGCTGACTGGGGCCCGCACCGAGGAACTCCGCGCCCTCGCCTGGGACCACGTCTTCCTGAAGGGGCGCCCTGAGTTCGACCCGCCGCAACCCCCGCACATCGCCGTGTGGCGCTCCGTCCGGTGGAGCGGGGACACCAAGACCCGGAAGTCCCGGCGCACGCTCGCCCTGCCGGCGCGGTGCGTCGAAGCCCTCTGGCAGCAGTTCGAAGAGCAGGGCTGGGATCGGCTCGCCGCTGACGACGCCTGGGAGGAACACGGGCTTGTCTTCTCCTCGGCCGTCGGCAAGCCGCTCGACGCTGCCAACGTTCGCCGGGCCTTCCGCCAGGCGCTCAAGGACGTCGACGGGATCAGCGCCGGCGAGTGGACTCTGAGGGAGCTCCGGCACAGCTTCGTGTCTCTGTTCTCAGGTCGGGGTGTCCCGCTGGAGGAGATCTCCCGCCTCGTAGGCCACTCGGGCACGGCCGTGACGGAGGAGGTCTATCGAAAGCAGATCCGACCCGTCATCCAGACAGGTGCGAAGGCAATGGATCAGATTTTCAAGGTTCCCAATCGCGACTAGACGCGAGGCTGGTTCGGGCGGCGGTTGCTGGGCCAATCGCCGCCCAACGCTTTGTCTGCCTCGTGGACAGTCATCAGCCGTTTGGGGTTTGGGGTCCATCCCCGCGACGCCATAGGTCACGCAGTTCTCGGAATGCCTTGATCACGCGAGCGCACGCTTCCAGCAGTCCTGGCAGTAGGAGGAGGAAGAGCGTCACGACGCCGAAAATGCTGAGCAGCAACAGGCTGACACTGTCGTCCCAAGCCACTGGCCATGTTTCCCTTCTGGATCGCACGGCCAGACTGGGCATTAGGGCAGGCTCAGCCCGACCGTGTTCGCGGTCGAGGTGAGTTCTGCCAGCGCCAGAAGATCACGAAAGGTACAGGAGCGGTGCCGGTGGTGTAGCTGCCACTACTCCGACGGTCCTCACGAAAATGGGCTGGGTGATTCGCGGAACCTCGGCTGCGTGGCGCCGGACGAACCTCGAAAGACACCTGTCGCGGCCGACCTAGTCGGTCTGACGCTCGCGAACTACCGAGCTGGCCTCTCCGGCAGCTCGTGGCCGACCTAGTCGGTCTGACGCCTGAGTCCCTGAAACGTGAGAGCACCACGCTAGCGCCATGCGCCACCCTGCGGGGCGCGATCTCTGAGAAGCCACGCGTCGTACCGGGGGCGCATTGGCGCGCGTAGTCACGCAAACCAGCAGGGGCCTGATCCACTTTCGTGGATCAGGCCCCTGACCTGGTATTACGGCGTCGGGGTGGCGGGATTTGAACCCACGACCTCTTCGTCCCGAACGAAGCGCGCTGCCAAGCTGCGCTACACCCCGATGTCGCTGCTGTCCTGCTTGTCGCGGCGACGTCGTTTACTTTAGCCCACAGGTGGCTGGAGACGAAATCCGGTTTATGGGCGGCGGCCGACCGGGTTCGGGCGGGTGTGGTCCAGGGCTACCAGGAGCACCGCCAGGGTGTAGAAGGCGAGGCCCAGGAGGAGGGCGTTGGCGAGGGCGCCGCGGTAGCCGTGCTGCTCCGCGTCCAGGAAGGGGTAGAGGTAGCGGCCCGGCGTGCCGGGGAGGAGCAGCTCCGCTCGGGTGAGGAAGAAGGCCAGGTAGGCCAAGGGGTAGAACATCCAGCCCGCTGTCTGGCGGAGGTGGAGGCGGCCGGGCGGCGTGAGGATCAGCCAGTCCACGAGGGCCGCCACGGGTGCTGCCGTATAGAGGAGCTGCAGGGCCAGCCACTGGCCGTGCCCGGCCACTGGCGGGTGTGTCGAGCCCGTCATGGAGAAGGGGGGCGTGGTGTGGCCCAGGAGCAGGTGGTAGACCAACCCGGAGATCACGATGTAGAGCAGCGCCGCGCCCGTCAGGGACGAGGACAGTGGGCGGGACGCCTGCCAGGCGCGGCGGGCCGAGGCCAGGCTGACCAGGGCCAGGAAGATCGCCGCCTGTATCCCGAAGTAGCTCATGATCTGGCCCGGACTGCCCAGTAGCAGCTCCAGGGCCACGCCCGCCGACGCCAGTGCGGCCGTCAGCAGGCGGAACACCGCGGTCAGGGGGCGTCGGGTGGGGGCCACCACCGCCGTCGCCGGAACGTAGCCGGGCAGCAGTACGGGCGTGCCCGGGACCGCGGGGAGGTCCGGGATGTCCCGGGGTATCGGAGCCGTCATGCCCTCAAGGTAGAAAGGAAGGGGCATAACCGGCATGTTGGCCTACGCCGGGTGGGTTACGAGGCGAGTGGGCTACCCGGTGGGTGGTTATCCGGTGACTGGGTTATCGGGTGGCTGGGCTGTCAGGTGAGTGGGTTCCCGGGTGAGTGGGTTCCCGGGTGGGGCACCCCCCGCCGGCTCCCCGCGTAGCCTCGCCTCTCCCCTTCCCTCCTACTCCCGGCCCACCAACGTCAGCAGCGTCGCCTCCGGTGGGCAGGCGAAGCGGACCGGGGTGTAGCGGTTCGTGCCGCAGCCCGCGGAGACGTGGAGGTACGACGTACGCCCCTCCGCCGTGTGCCGCGAGAGGCCCTTCACCCGCTCCGTGTCCAGGTCGCAGTTGGTGACCAGGGCGCCGTAGAAGGGGATGCAGAGCTGGCCGCCGTGGGTGTGACCGGCCAGGAGCAGGGGGTAGCCATCGGCCGTGAACGCGTCCAGGACGCGCAGGTACGGGGCGTGGACCACGCCCATCGAGAAGTCGGCCGTACCGGACGGGCCCCCCGCCACCTGCACATACCGGTCCCGCTTGATGTGTGGGTCGTCCAGTCCCGTCAGCTCCACCGAGACGCCCTCGATCTTCAGGGCACCCCGCGTGTTCGTCAGGTTCAGCCAGCCCGCCCCGTCGAAGGCGTCCCGCAGGTCCTCCCACGGGTTGTGGATCACGCCGACCGCCGGCGGGTTGCCGTTCAGGCCGTGATTGCCGCTCGTCTTCTCCAGCAAGTAGCGGGCGGGGTTGCGGAGTTTGGGGCCGTAGTAGTCGTTGGAGCCGAAGACGTACGCGCCGGGGAAGTCCATCAGGGGGCCGAGCGCGTCCAGGACCTCCGGGACGCCCTCCGGGTCGGACAGGTTGTCGCCCGTGTTGATCACGAAGTCGGGGCGCAGACCCGCCAGCGACCGCAGCCAGCGCTGCTTCTTGCGCTGTCCGCTCACCATGTGGATGTCGGAGACCTGGAGCACGCGCAGCGGGCGCATCCCCGGCGGGAGGACCGGGACCGTCACCCGGCGCAGGCGGAACGAACGGACCTCGAAGCCGGCCGCGTACAACACACCGGCGGCACCGAACGCCGCGATTCCCAGGGGTACTCCGTATCGAGCGCGCATACGACCATCGTGTCAGACGGAGAGAGGGCCCAGAGACCGGGCGGTGCAAAGAAAGAAGGAGAGGGGCGGGGGAGAAGGACCGGCTAAAACGGCGGGCGGCCCGCGTGCGGCACCTGCGACAATCGGAACCATGACCACCACGCTCAAGTCGAAGCTGCACGACGACCTCAACTCCGCGATCAAGGCACGTGACGAGCTCCGCTCCTCGACGCTCCGGCTGACGCTCGCCGCGATCACCAAGGAGGAGGTCGCGGGCAAGGAGAAGCGCGAGCTCTCCGACGACGAGGTGCTCAAGGTGATCGCCAAGGAGGCGAAGAAGCGCCGGGAGGCGGCCGAGGCCTTCGCGCAGGGCGGTCGTACCGAGAGCGCCGAGCGGGAGAAGGCGGAGGGCGAGCTCCTCGACGAGTACCTGCCCAAGCAGCTCAGCGACGAGGAGCTGGGCGGGATCGTCGCCGCGGCCGTCGAGGAGGCGAAGGCGGCGGGCGCCGAGGGGCCGCGGGCCATGGGCGCCGTGATGAAGATCGTGAACCCGAAGGTGGCCGGGCTGGCCGAGGGCGGCCGCGTCGCCGCCGCGGTGAAGAAGCGGCTCCAGGGCTGACACCGGAAGCGCTCCAGGGCTGACTTCGGAAGCGGCTCCAGGGCTGACTTCGGAAGCCCCGGAGGCTTCGGGCGGTACGACGGCGGGGGGGGGAGGGGGGGGGGGGGGGGGGGGGGGGGGGGCCCACCCCCCCCCCCAAAGAAAAAAAAAAAAACAAGCAGAAGACCCGCCCCTTCCCCCGCTTTCCCCTCTTCCATTCTCCC
>NZ_JBVIKO010000017.1:0-249803 GCF_055580905.1 Streptomyces sp. NPDC031497 | reverse complement strand
GCGAGAAGGTCATCGGCTACCTCGAAGAGGACGGCATCGACGCCAAGTCGAAGACCGACACCTACGCGGCCGTGAAGCTGGAGATCGACAACCGCCGGTGGGCGGGCGTGCCGTTCTACCTGCGCACCGGCAAGCGGCTGGGCCGCCGGGTCACCGAGATCGCGGTGGTCTTCCAGCGGGCCCCGCACTCCCCCTTCGACCACACCGCCACCGAGGAACTCGGGCAGAACGCGGTCGTCATCCGCGTCCAGCCCGACGAGGGCATCACGGTCCGCTTCGGCTCCAAGGTGCCGGGCACCTCCATGGAGATCCGGGATGTCTCGATGGACTTCGCCTACGGCGAGTCGTTCACCGAGTCCTCGCCGGAGGCGTACGAGCGTCTGATCCTGGACGTCCTGCTCGGCGACGCCAACCTCTTCCCGCGCACGGAGGAGGTCGAGCTGTCCTGGAAGATCCTCGACCCGGTCGAGGACTACTGGGACCAGCACGGCAGGCCCGCCCAGTACCCGTCGGGCACCTGGGGGCCCGCCGAGGCCGACGAGATGCTCGCACGAGACGGACGGAGCTGGCGCCGGCCATGAAGATAGATCTCACGGACACCACGGCCGGCAAGGTCAACAAGGCACTGGTACAGGGCCGCCGGGCCATCGGCACGCCCGCCGTGGGCATGGTGCTGACCCTCGTCATCGTCACCGACGAGGAGAACGCGTACGACGCCCTGAAGGCTGCCGGCGACGCCTCGCACGAGCACCCCTCGCGCACGCTGGTCGTCATCAAGCGCGTCTCCCGCTCCCCCCGCGACCGTACGGCGTCCCGCCTGGACGCCGAGGTCCGGGTGGGCGCGGACGCGGGCTCCGGCGAGACGGTGCTGCTGCGGCTGTACGGCGAGGTCGCCGACCACGCCGACTCGGTCGTACTGCCGCTGCTGCTGCCGGACGCGCCGGTCGTCGCCTGGTGGCCGGTGAACGCCCCCGTCGACCCGGCGAAGGACCCGCTGGGCGCCCTCGCCCAGCGCCGGGTCACCGACACCTACTCCTCCGAACAGCCGGTACGGGAGCTGACCGCTCGCGCGGACGCCTACACCCCCGGCGACACGGACCTGTCCTGGACCCGGATCACGCCCTGGCGCTCGATGCTGGCGGCGGCCCTGGACCAGGTGGTCTGCGAGGTCAAGGCCGTCGAGGTGGAGGGCGAGGAGTTCAACCCGAGCTGCGAGCTGCTGGCGATGTGGCTCGCGGACCGGCTGGACGTCCCCGTCAAACGCTCCCTCTCGTCCGGCCCGGGGCTGACGGCGGTCCGTCTCGACACCAGCGAGGGTGCGATCGCGCTCGACCGCGCGGACGGCTCCCTCGCCACCCTGTCCATCGACGGCCAGCCGGACCGCGCGGTGGCGCTGAAGCGACGGGAGACGTCCGAGCTGATCGCGGAGGAACTGCGGCGGCTCGACCCGGACGACACCTACGCGTCGGCGCTGCGGTTCGGTGTGGAGCGGCTGAACGCGTCGGCCTCGCCGGCCGCGCCGGCCGCGGAACCGGAGGCTCCGGCCGCTCAGGCGCCGGAGGCGTCGGCCGCTCCGGTTCCGGAGGCACCCGCCGCTCCGGCTCCGGAGGCGCCTGCCAAAGGAGAACCGGCCGTCGAAGCCGCTGCCGCGGAAGCTCCCGCACCCGAAGCGGCGGCGAAGGAACCGCTGAAGAAGAGGGTGAAGGCACCATGAGCACCCCCCAGCTGGTCGTGCACCACGACAAGGAGCTGATGGCGCAGGCCGCCGCGGCCCGCCTGATCACGAAGATCGTGGACGCCCAGGCCTCCCGGGGCGAGGCGTCCGTGGTCCTCACGGGCGGCCGCAACGGCAACGGCCTGCTCGCGGCTCTCGCCGCGGCTCCGGCGCGGGACGCCATCGACTGGGGCCGGCTCGACCTGTGGTGGGGCGACGAACGCTTCCTGCCCGAGGGCGACCCGGAGCGCAATGACACCCAGGCCCGCGAGGCCCTGCTCGACCAGGTCCCGGTGGACCCGAAGCGCGTGCACGCCATGCCCGCGTCGGACGGCCCCTGGGGCACGGACGTGGAGGCGGCCGCCGAGTCCTACGCCGCGGAACTGGCCCGCGCGGCCGGTCCGGAGAACCACGGCTCGGTACCGACCTTCGACGTCCTGATGCTGGGCGTCGGCCCGGACACCCACGTGGCGTCGCTCTTCCCGGAGCTGCCCGCGGTCCGGGAGACGGAACGCACGGTGGTGGGCGTCCACGGCTCCCCGAAGCCGCCGCCGACCCGGATCTCCCTCACCCTCCCCGCCATCCGCTCGGCCCGCGAGGTCTGGCTGCTGGCGGCGGGCGAGGACAAGGCCGAGGCCGTCGCCATCGCCCTCTCGGGCGCGGGCGAGATCCAGGCCCCGGCAGCGGGCGCCCGGGGCCGCCAGCGCACCCTGTGGCTCCTGGACGCGGCAGCGGCGGCCCAACTCCCTCGGTCGCTGTATCCGCCGGCTTCGCCCTGACGAAGGCCTGAAAAGGAACCCGTACGGCCCGCGGCCGTACGGGTTCCTTCATGACCGGGCCTAACGCCCACGCAGCTCCCGGTACTTGGCCACCAGGGCCTTTGTCGACGCGTCCAGGCCGGGGACCTCCGTGCCCTCCGTCAGGGCCGGTTCCACGCGCTTGGCGAGGACCTTGCCGAGCTCCACGCCCCACTGGTCGAAGGAGTCGATGTTCCAGACGGCGCCCTGGGTGAACACCTTGTGCTCGTAGAGGGCGACGAGCTGGCCGAGGACCGACGGGGTCAGCGTGCGGGCGAGGATGGTGGTCGTCGGGCGGTTGCCCTTGAAGGTCTTGTGCGGGACCAGCTCCTCCGGCACGCCCTCCGCGCGGACCTCCTCCGCCGTCTTGCCGAAGGCCAGCGCCTGGGTCTGGGCGAAGAAGTTCGCCATCAGCAGGTCGTGCTGCGCCTTGAGTTCACCGCTCAGCTCGGCGACCGGCTCGGCGAAGCCGATGAAGTCCGCCGGGATCAGCTTGGTGCCCTGGTGGATCAACTGGTAATAGGCGTGCTGGCCGTTGGTGCCGGGCGTGCCCCAGACGACCGGGCCGGTGGTCCACTCGACCTCCTTGCCGTCCCGCGCCACGTGCTTGCCGTTGGACTCCATGTCCAGCTGCTGGAGGTACGCGGTGAACCTCGACAGGTAGTGGCTGTACGGCAGTACCGCATGCGACTGGGCGTCGTGGAAGTTGTCGTACCAGATGCCGAGCAGGCCCAGCAGGAGGGGGACGTTGGACTCGGCGGGCGCGGTGCGGAAGTGTTCGTCGACCAGGTGGAAGCCGTCGAGCATCTCGCGGAAGCGGTCCGGGCCGATGGCGATCATGAGCGAGAGGCCGATCGCGGAGTCGTAGGAGTACCGGCCGCCGACCCAGTCCCAGAACTCGAACATGTTCTCCGTGTCGATGCCGAAGTCGGCGACCTTCTCGGAGTTGGTCGACAGGGCCACGAAGTGCTTGGCGACGGCGTCCTGACCGGCCTTCAGCTCGCCGAGCAGCCAGTTGCGGGCCGAGGTGGCGTTGGTGATCGTCTCGATCGTGGTGAACGTCTTCGAGGCGATGATGAACAGCGTCTCGGCCGCGTCCAGGTCACGGGTGGCCTCGTGCAGGTCGGCGCCGTCGACGTTGGACACGAAGCGGACCGTGAGGTCGCGGTCGGCGAAGCTGCGCAGCACCTCGTAGGCCATCGCGGGGCCGAGGTCGGAGCCGCCGATGCCGATGTTGACCACGTTCTTGATGCGCTTGCCGGTGTGGCCGGTCCAGGCGCCGGAGCGGACCCGGTCGGCGAAGCCGCTCATCTTGTCCAGGACCGCGTGCACCTGCGGCACGACGTTCTGGCCGTCGACCTCGATCACCGCGTCACGCGGGGCGCGCAGCGCCGTGTGCAGCACCGCGCGGTTCTCGGTGACGTTGATCTTCTCACCGCGGAACATGGCGTCCCGCAGGCCGAAGACGTCGGTGGCGGCGGCCAGCTCGCGCAGCAGCCGCAGCGTGTCGTCGTTGACCAGGTGCTTCGAGTAGTCGATGTGGAGGTCACCGACCTGGAGGGTGTAGCCCGTGCCGCGCGCCGGGTCGGCGGCGAACAGGTCCCGCAGATGGGTGTCGGCGAGCTCCTCCCGGTGCTTGGCGAGCGCGGTCCACTCGGGCGTCTGGTTGAGCCTGGTACGGCCGTCTGCGTTCATGTGCGACTTCAGCCTTCTTCCTTGCACCTGTCCTGTTGCGTGCCTGCCCCGCTGCCGTTCCAACCTAATTGATCAGCGTGGGACGCGGCCTGCTGTCGCGCCGTCCCGCGGCGCAACAACAGGTACGTCCGGCTTGCGCACCGGTATCAACGAGGTGACGGCCAGACCGAACAGGGCGGCGGCGAGCAGCGCGGGCCCGTTCAGGCCGTACGCCCCGGCGACGGCTCCGCCGAGGAGGGCGCCGAGCGGCGCGCCGGACGTCGACGAGGTCCGGAAGGCGGCGGCGATCCGGCCGGTCATCGACTCGGGTGCGCGTTGCTGCATCAGCGTGACCTGGTTGACGTTCCACACCATGTTCATGGCGCCGAGCAGCAGCATGCCGGTGACGAGGGCGCCGAGGTGGCGGACGGAGCCGATGAGGACCAGGGACGCCGTCTGGACGGTTCCGGCGACCAGCAGGGCGCGTAACCGCCCGGTGCGGCGGGCGACGCGCTGGGCGAGGAAGCCGCCGGTGATGCTGCCGGCCGAGTAGGCGGTCATGGCCGCCGCGTATCCCGCGCTGCCCGCGTGCAGCCAGCGCGTCACGTGCAGCACCAGGGTGGCGATCAGAGCGCCCATGCCGATGTTGCACAGCAGCGTGGCCACGCAGACCGCCCGCAGGGCGCGGTCCTGCCACAGCGCGCGCAGGCCCTCGCCGATCTCGGTGCGCAGGGTGCTGCCGGCCGGGCGTGGCGCCCGCTCCGGCGGCCGTGTCCGCAGGGAGGCGACCAGGGCGGCGGCCGCCAGGTAGGTGGTCGCGTCGGCGGCGAAGGGCAGGAACGCGCCGACGGCCAGCAGCAGCGGGACCAGCGGGGCGCCGAGCAGCCCGCCCGCGATCTGCTGTCCCGTCATCAGCCGGGCGTTGGCCCCGCCCAGTGTCCGCCGGTCGACCAGGGAGGGCAGCAGGGCCGTGGACGCGTTGTCGAAAAGCGTCTGAAGCGTGGTCAGCGCGAAGGCGAGCAGGAGCAGCAGCGGGATCGAGGCGTGGCCGAGCCCCACGGCGAGCGCGAAGGCGGCGACGAGCAGCCCTCGTACGGTGTCCGCGGCCCACATCGCGCGCCGCTGGTCCACCCGGTCCGCGACGGCGCCGCCGAGCAGCCCGAACAGCAGCCACGGCACATAACCGCAGGCGGTCACCGAGGCGATGGCGAGGGGGTCGTCGGTCAGGCGCGCGGCCAGCAGGGGCAGCGCGGACGTCCGTAACGCGTCCCCGAACCGGGAGACCACGGCAGCCGTCCACAACCGCCCGAATCCCCCGCGCCACGCGGGCGCCCGCTCCTCCACCGTCATCATCGCCCCCTCACGATTCGCCGATGCACAAACCGTAGAGGGCACCACTGACAACGGCCCGGGGCCGGCCGCGGAGACAGCTCCGGCCAGGCGCCCTCAGGCACCCGGCCGGTTCTCGACTCCTAGATCTCGCCCCGCAGTTTGGCGAGCGCCTCGGCGAGGATCGCCTCGCCGTCCGCGTCGCTGCGCCGCTCCCGTACATACGCGAGGTGCGTCTTGTACGGCTCGGTGCGCGGCGGGTCCGGCGGGTTGTCCCGGTCCTGACCGGCCGGGAAGCCACAGCGCGGGCAGTCCCAGGTCTCGGGCACCTGCGCGTCGCTGGCGAAGCTCGGCTGCGTCTCGTGCCCGTTGGAGCACCAGAAGGAGATGCGCAGACGCGGCGCGGACTCGCCGCGCTCGGCCTCGCCCATCGGCCCCGCCCCGACCCGGCTACCTCGGATCGCGTTGCCACTTGCCACGGTCGTAACTCCCTGCGTGATGGTGCCGCGAAGCGAGTCGGCGTGTCGCTTCGTTGCGAGCGCCTCAGTCTACGTAAGGCCCAACGCGCGTCCAGTGTTGGGAGTTACCGCCCCCGCACCTAGACGCAAGCCCCATGATAGGCCGCGCTCAGGTGCGCGTACCGAACATGGGGCCTTACGTACGGATTGTGCGTGTGTGCGAGTCGCGGATCAGCTGTTCGTCTTCATCAGCATGCCGAGGACGATGATGCACGCGAACCACAGCAGACCGACCACCACGGTGATCCGGTCCAGGTTCCGCTCGGCGACCGAGGAGCCGCCGACGGAGGACTGCATGCCACCACCGAACATGTCGGAGAGACCGCCGCCCTTGCCCTTGTGCATCAGCACCAGCAGCATCATCAGCAGGCTGAAGACGATCAGGGCGATCGAGAACCCCAAAACCACGGCTGGACCAACTTCCTCGGATACGGATGGACTGCGGGGCCGGAACCGGGACCGGAGCCCGGAACACACTCCTGATAACAGTTTCGGCCCCGCAAGGGTACGACGGATCGCCGCTACCGCCTACCGGCGGGTCCCCTCACTGGTCGCGGAAGCGCACGATCTTGACGAATTCGTCGGCGTCCAGCGAGGCGCCGCCGACCAGCGCGCCGTCGATGTCGGCCTGCGCCATGATCTCGGCGACGTTGCCGGCCTTGACGGAGCCGCCGTACTGGATACGGACCTGGTCGGCCAGCTCCTGGGTGTACAGCTCGGCGACCTTGGCGCGGATCGCGGCGCAGACCTCCTGGGCGTCCCCGGAACCGCAGACCTTGCCGGTGCCGATGGCCCAGACGGGCTCGTACGCGATCACGACCGTCTCGGCCTGCTCGGCCGGGACGTCCTTCAGACCGCCCTCGACCTGGGCGAGGGTGTGGGAGACGTGGTTGCCCGCCTCGCGGACCTCCAGCTCCTCGCCGACGCACAGGATCGGGGTCAGACCGTGCTTGTAGGCGGTCTTGACCTTGGCGTTCACGATCTCGTCGGTCTCGGCGTGGTACTGGCGGCGCTCGGAGTGGCCGATGACCACGTACGTGCACTTCAGCTTGGCCAGCATCGGACCGGAGATCTCGCCGGTGTAGGCGCCGGAGTCGTGCGCCGAGAGGTCCTGGGCGCCGTACTTGATCTTGAGCTTGTCGCCGTCGACCAGGGTCTGCACGGAACGCAGGTCGGTGAAGGGCGGCAGGACGGCGACCTCGACGGCCTCGTAGTCCTTGTCGGCCAGGGCGAAGGCGAGCTTCTGGACGTGCGCGATGGCCTCGAGGTGGTTGAGGTTCATCTTCCAGTTGCCCGCCATGATCGGCGTGCGCCCGGAAGAAATAGATGCGGCCATGTGGGTCAGTCCTCCAGTGCGGCGAGGCCGGGGAGCGTCTTGCCCTCGAGGTATTCGAGGGAGGCGCCGCCACCGGTCGAGATGTGTCCGAACGCGTTCTCGTCGAAGCCGAGGATGCGCACGGCGGCTGCGGAGTCCCCGCCGCCGACGACGGTGAAGCCCTTGGACTCGACGAGGGCCTGGGCGACCGCCCGGGTGCCCGCGGCGTAGTCGGGGTGCTCGAAGACGCCCATGGGGCCGTTCCAGAAGACGGTGGCGGCGTCGGCGAGCTTCGAGGCGTACAGCTTGGCCGTCTCCGGGCCGATGTCCAGGCCCATCTGACCGGCCGGCATGGCGTCCGCGGCGACCGTGCTGTGGTCGGACGGGGCCTTGCCCGACAGGTCCGGGAACTCGGGAGCGACCAGGGTGTCGACGGGCAGGACGATCTCCACGCCGGTCTTCTCGGCGCGCTCCAGGTACTCGGTGACGGTGCCGAGCTGGTCCTCCTGGAGAAGGGAGCTGCCGACCTCGTACCCCTTGGCCTTGAGGAAGGTGTAGACCATGCCGCCGCCGATCAGGAGACGGTCGGCCTTGCCTAGCAGCTGGTCGATCACGGCGAGCTTGTCGGAGACCTTGGCGCCGCCGAGCACCACCACGTAGGGGCGCTTGACGTCCTCGGTGAGCTTCTTCAGGACGCCGACCTCGGTGGCGATCAGGTAGCCGGCGTAGTGCGGCAGCCGGGCCGGGAGGTCGTAGACGGAGGCGTGCTTGCGGTGCACGGCGCCGAAGCCGTCGCCGACGTAGACGTCCGCGAGGGCGGCGAGCTGGTCGGCGAACTCGCCGCGCTCGGTGTCGTCCTTCGAGGTCTCGCCGGCGTTGAAACGCAGGTTCTCGATGACCGCGACCTGGCCGGGCTCAAGGCCCCGCACCGCGTCGTGGGCGGCGGGGCCTACGGTGTCCTGGGCGAACGCGACCGGGGCGCCGAGGAGTTCGGCGAGCCGCTCGGCGGCCTGGAGCAGCGAGAACTTCAGGTCCGGGGCGCCCTTGGGGCGGCCCAGGTGCGAGGCGACGACCACCTTGGCGCCCGCGTCGGCGAGGGCCTTGACGGTGGGCAGGACGGCGCGGATGCGGCCGTCGTCGGTGATGAGGCCGTCGGACATCGGCACGTTGAGGTCGGCGCGGACGAAGACCCGCTTGCCGTCGACCCCTTCGGCGAGGAGTTCGTCGATCGTCTTCATGGTGTGGGGACTCCTCCAGGAGGGCTCTTGATCGTACGAGGGCTGATCGAACCGTAGACGCCGGGTCGATCCTTACGTGCGTCAGGGCTCGGGCGGCGCGACCGTGCGCTGCCCGAGCCCTGCTACCGCATCGAGGTGCCTGCTTGGCCGATCAGAGCTGGTTGCCGACGAAGACCGTGAGGTCGACGAGGCGGTTGGAGTAGCCCCACTCGTTGTCGTACCAGCCGAGGATCTTCACCGTGTTGCCCTCCTGGACCATGGTCAGGGAGGAGTCGAAGGTGCAGGAGGCCGGGTCGCCGACGATGTCCGAGGAGACGATCTCGTCCTCGGTGTACGCCAGGTAGCCGCTCAGGTCGCCGTCCTCGGAGGCCTTCTTGAACGCGGCGTTGACCTCGTCCTTGGTGACCTCGCGCTGCAGCGTCACGACCAGGTCGGTGGCCGAGCCGGTCGGGACCGGGACGCGCATGGCGATGCCGTCGAGCTTGCCCTTGAGCTGGGGCAGGACCAGGGCGGTGGCCTTCGCGGCACCGGTGGTGGTCGGGATGATGTTCTCGGCGGCGGCACGCGCGCGACGCAGGTCCTTGTGCGGGAAGTCCAGGATCCGCTGGTCGTTCGTGTACGCGTGCACCGTCGTCATCAGGCCCTTGACGATGCCGAAGTTCTCGTCGAGGACCTTCGCCATCGGCGCCACACAGTTGGTGGTGCAGGAGGCGTTGGAGATGACGTGGTGGTTCGCCGGGTCGTACTTGTCCTGGTTGACGCCCATCACGATGGTGATGTCCTCGTCCTTGGCCGGAGCCGAGATGAGGACCTTCTTCGCACCGCCGGCGATGTGCTTGGCGGCGTCTTCCTTCTTGGTGAAGATGCCGGTCGACTCGATCACGATGTCGACGCCCAGCTCGCCCCACGGGATGTCGGAGGGGTTGCGCTCGGACAGGACCTTGATGGTGTGACCGTCGACCGTGATGGTGTCGGCGGTGTGCGACACCTCGGCCTTGAGGCGCCCAAGGATCGTGTCGTACTTGAGCAGGTGGGCGGTGGTCGCGGTGTCACCCAGGTCGTTGACAGCCACGATCTCGATGTCAGCACCCTGCTCCAGCAGTGCGCGGAAGTAGTTGCGACCAATGCGGCCGAAGCCGTTGATGCCTACGCGGATCGTCACGAACCGATCTCCTCGTTGGTACGCCGGCCATGCGGTGCCGGCGAGCTGTATTTGGGATGTCCCCGACCACCCACGACCCTACCTCCCTGGGACTCCCGAGGTGACATCCAGATGCCCCATACACGGCGAGGCGGTCCGTACCCGCCAGTAGGGGTACGGACCACCTCGGATCGGGGGTCGTTTCACACCGTTTTGTCACGGAATGCCGACCGTTTTTCAGCCCGTTGTCACTCGTTCGTGAGCGGGTCGGCTCACTTGTCGCGTGCCGGTGCCATCAGTTGTCGAGTGCCGTCAACGCCTTCTTCACCAGAGCGGCACGCTCGGCGGCCGAGGTGACCTGTTCGAGGCCGAAGCCGAGCAGCACGGTGCGGCTGGTGGTGACGGCTCCGTACGTCTTGAACAGGGCTCCGGTGCGCTCCCAGTCCTTGAGGACGGCCGGGCTGCCCGCGGGCGGTCCGGTGACGCTCCAGGCGCCCAGGGAGGTTTCGAAGCCCTCGGTCTCGGTGGCCGTGCCGCCGGTCACGAGGGAGGCGTCGTCGACGAGGACGCCGTGTCCGCCGGTGCTCGGGTCGGTGATGTAGCCGAGGGAGACCTCGACGGTCCTACCGGCGTAGGCGCTCAGGTCGAACTTCACGGACTGCCAGCCTGCGGAGCTGCCGGTGAGGCTGTGCCAGGAGCCGGTGGTACCGCTCGCGGTGCACTGGTTGTTCCCGATGGTCAGGTAGTGCTTGAGCCACGGGTGCTCGGCGATCAGGAACCCGGCCCCGCACTCGCTCGGCACGGCGTCGCTGGTGGCGCCGCCCGCCTCGGGCAGGGTCGTCCAGTCGTCGGCGCCCACGGTGTGCGCCTCGACCACCGCGTGGTCGTAGCCGGGCTCGGTGTCCCACAGCAGCTTGGCGCTCAGGGCCGGCTGGTCGGCCGCGGTGACACCGGTGAGGTCGATGGTGCGGGTGAGGCGCTTGTAGGCGTCGTCGGTGTGGACGGCCGCCGCCATGTAGGACCCCGCGTACGGCCCGTACGGGTTGATGGTCCCGGCGAACTGGCCGGCGCCCGCGCTGGCGAACTGGGGGTAGGTGTCGGTGGAGAGCTCGTCGGAGGTGACGGAGTAGGTCCCGGCCTTGTCGAGCGGGTTGGCGGAGGTGCCGCTGAGGGCTCCGCCGAAGCCGTCCAGCGAACCGGAGCCGGTGAAGCCGGTGGCGCCCGGTGTCGACGTACGGGAGTAGGCGCCCAGGTAGTACTGGCTGAAGTCGTTCGACGGGGTGCCGTCGCCGAGGTTCACGCTGCCGCCGGCCAGCTCGCCCGCCTCGATCAGCTTGCCGCCCTCGTTGAGGTAGGCGCGCAGCTGGAGCTGGGTGTCGTTGCCGGGGCCGCTCGTGCCCGAGTAGTGCACGACCGTCCTGAAGTGCTTCAGCACGCCGAGCGCGTCGGGCGCGCCCTGGGTGGCGACGTCCCAGACGACCGCCTTGTGCCCGGCCGCCTTCAGCGCGTCGACGTAGGTCTGCGCCTGGGTGGCCTTGGCGCCTTCCTCGGCGACCACCAGGGTGTCCGCCTTGGGTCGCTCGGCGACGGTGTACGTGAAGTGCGAGCTGGAGACCTTCTTGCCGCTCTTGGTCTCACCGGTGAACCAGACCTCGACCTTGTCGCCCGGCACGCCGTCCTTCACCTTGGCCCGGTACTCGTCGAAGTAGAGGTTGTCCTCACCGCCGTAGGTCTCGCCGCCCTTCCAGCGCTTGAGCGCCATGTCGAGCGTACGGCCGCGGTTGACGCGGTACTTCAGCTCCTTGTCGCGGATCGCTTTGCGGACGACGACGGAGACCTCCTGGTCGGCGCCGCGCGAGTACGACGTGGAGAACGTGGCCGGGGTGAAGTCGGCGGCGCTCAGGCCGACCGAGGAGACCGGCTGGTCGGGGTGGGCGGCGGTCTCGGCGACGGAGAGCGCGAACGGCACGTTCTTCGCGAACTCGTCCTGGATCAGCGTCTCGTCGTCCGGGAAGTTGAAGACCGACTGGCAGTCGGCGGCGTTCCAGGCGTCGTTCGGGTCGATGTTCGAGGCCGTCTGGCAGGTCGACATCTCGGGGGTGAACATCGCCATCCCGTTGACGTTCGACGCGTGGCCGTCCGCCTCGCCGTTGGTGGTGTACAGCTCCGAGGAGACCTGCGAGTGGTAGCCGGGGATCGCCGGGTTGTCCGGGGTGCCGGCCAGCGCCTTGTAGAGGACGTCGTCCGGAGTCGGGGTGGCCACCTGCCAGCCGACGCCGTAGAGGAGGAGTTCGGCGGCCGAGTGGTAGTTGATGCCGTACGAGAAGCCGACGCGCTTCTCGAAGTCGTCCAGCGCCTTGGTCTCGGGCTCGGACTCGGGGCTCGCGCCGCGGTAGGTCTCGCTGGTGGGGTTCGGGGACGAACCCTCGTCGTCGTAGCCCCACTTGTAGCCGAAGTTGCGGTTGAGGTCGACGCCGTCGCCGGTGCTGATCGCGCCGTCGCCGTTGACGTCCCGCAGGTTCTTGCGCCACAGGCGGGCGTCGGAGTCCTGGAAGGTGTAGTCGTAGCCGTCGGGGTTGGCGGACAGCACGAACCACAGCTCGGTCGAGTTGACGATCTTCTTGACGCGCTTGTCGGTGCTGTAGTTGTCCAGGTAGTAGTGCATCAGCCGGCGGGTCATCTCCGGCGTGATCCACTCGCGCGCGTGCTGGTTGGACATGTACAGCACGGAGGGCTTCGAGCCGTCCTTGGAGCTCTTCGCACCCTTGGTCAGTTTGAGCGCGAGGATGTCCTGGCCACTGATCGTCCTGCCGATGGACTCGACCTTGGTGAGGCCGGGGTTGGCCTGCGCGGTCCGGAGGATCTCCTCCTTGAGCCCGCCGCTGCCGCTGTACGGGCGGAACACGCCCTGGGAGGCGTCCGCGACACGGTTCTCCGCCTTGGCCGACAGCGTGTGCTCGGTGAGGTCGACACCCTGCTTCTCCAGGGTCCGGGCCTGCCCGCCGGTGAGATAGAGCTCGACTTCGGACTTGCCGGATCCGGTGACCTGGTCACCGAGCTCATGGCCGTCCTGGCCGGCCTTGAGCAGCAGGGGAATCTGCTTCTTGGTGACGTCGGCACGGTAGACCTTGACCTCGTCGGGGTCGGGCTTCGCCGAACCCCCGGTCTGCGCCTGGGCCATGGGTGCGAGTGCGGCTCCGCCGATCAGAAGCGCGCCGACAGCGAGGATCGATCTCGCTCTGTGTCTCATGTACCCCCCTAGCAGTGATTCGCCACGGCGGCGAACCCCTGCCAGGCTCATGACACTTCATGATCGAGTCAAGGGCGCCTCACGGACAGTCAACGATGGCCTAAAAGGGATGCAAACGCCGGTGCCGACGACCGCTTGGCCGTCGGCACCGGTGCGCTGACGGTGCCTCAGCCTGCGAGGTTGTCCGCCAGTTCCTCACTGAGGTTGGCCTCGGTGCCCGGAATGCCCAGGTCGGACGCGCGCTTGTCGGCCATCGCCAGCAGACGGCGGATCCGGCCCGCGACGGCGTCCTTGGTGAGCGGCGGGTCGGCGAGCGCGCCCAGCTCCTCCAGGGAGGCCTGCTTGTGCTCCATGCGCAGCCGCCCGGCCGCCGCGAGGTGCTCGGGCACCTCGTCGGCGAGGATCTCCAGGGCACGCTGGACCCTCGCTCCGGCGGCGACCGCCGCGCGCGCGGAGCGGCGCAGATTGGCGTCGTCGAAGTTGGCGAGGCGGTTCGCGGTGGCCCGCACCTCGCGGCGCATCCGGCGCTCCTCCCAGGCCAGCACGGACTCGTGCGCGCCGAGGCGGGTCAGCAGGGCGCCGATCGCGTCACCGTCCCGGACGACCACCCGGTCCACCCCGCGCACCTCACGGGCCTTCGCGGCGATGGACAGCCGGCGGGCCGCCCCGACCAGCGCGAGCGCGGCCTCCGGGCCGGGGCAGGTCACCTCCAGGGAGGACGAGCGGCCGGGCTCGGTCAGCGAGCCGTGCGCCAGGAAGGCGCCGCGCCAGGCCGCCTCCGCGTCGCAGGTCGCCCCGGAGACGACCTGCGGGGGCAGGCCCCGGATCGGGCGGCCTCTGCCGTCCACCAGTCCGGTCTGACGGGCCAGCTGGTCACCGCCCGCGACCACCCGCACCACGTACCGCGAGCCGCGGCGCAGCCCGCCGGGTGCCATCACGATCAGCTCCGAACTGTGGCCGAAGATCTCCAGGATGTCCCGCTTGAGACGCCGGGCCGCCATCGCGGTGTCGAGCTCCGCCTCGATCACGATGCGCCCGCTCACCAGGTGAAGGCCGCCCGCGAACCGCAGAATGGCGGAGACCTCCGCCTTCCGGCAGCAGGTCCGGGTGACGGGTAGCCGGGAGATCTCGTCCTTCACCGCTGCCGTCATCGCCATGGGCCGATCCTTCCATGCATCCGAAAAATACGGTCGTACGCGGCGGCCAACAGCTCCGGATCATGCCGGGGTGATCCGTCGGTCCGGGCCACGGGGCCCAGCTCGACCGCGGCTCCCAGCCGCTTGGCGGCTTCGGTGAGCGAGTCGCGGTCGGGCACAGCGGCCTCGTCGGCCAGCACCACGTCCAGGGCGAGTTTAGGGGCGTGTCGGCCCAAAACCTCCAAATGACGCTGCGGGGAGAAGCCTTCGGTTTCTCCCGGCTGCGGTGCGAGGTTCAGCGACAGGACCTTACGGGCCTTGGTCTCGGTGAGCGCGTCGAGGAGATCGGGGACGAGCAGGTGCGGGATCACCGAGGAGAACCAGGACCCGGGGCCCAGCACCACCCAGTCGGCGTCCAGGACCGCCGCGACGGCCTCCGGCACGGCCGGCGGGTCGTGCGGCACCAGGTGCACGGACTGCACCTCACCGGGTGTCAGCGCCACCGTGGCCTGCCCCCGGACGATGTCCACCTCCTCCGGCCGCTCCGGGTCGTGCCCCTTGACCAGGGCCTGGAGTTCCAGGGGCACGGCGGACATGGGCAGCACCCGCCCGTGCGCGCCGAGCAGCTTGCCGACCAGGTCCAGGGCCTGGACGTGGTCGCCGAGCTGTTCCCACAGGGCGACGATCAGCAGATTGCCGACCGCGTGCTCGTGCAGGTCGCCCTTGGACTGGAAGCGGTGCTGGATGACCCGGGCCCAGGTCTGCCCCCAGTCGTCGTCACCGCACAGCGCGGCGAGGGCCTTGCGCAGATCACCCGGAGGAAGCACGCCGAGTTCGTCGCGGAGGCGCCCGCTGGAGCCGCCGTCGTCGGCCACGGTGACGACGGCGGTGAGGTCGCCGGTGATCCGCCGCAGCGCGGCGAGCGAGGCGGACAGGCCCATGCCGCCGCCCAGGGCGACCACCTTGGGCTGGGCACCGCGCCGGCGCGGCCGGGCGCCGCGGGCCTCGACGGGGCGGCCCGAACGGGACTCGGGCACGACCCGGCGCAGCCTGCTCAGCCGTGGAGAGCGTCCGGTCACTCGCGCCCCATGTCCCGGTGCACGACTACGGTTTCCACTCCCTCGGCGGCCAGACGGGCAGCGAGTTTCTCGGACACCGCGACCGAGCGGTGCTTGCCACCCGTACAGCCGATGGCGATGGTCACGTAGCGCTTGCCCTCGCGCCGGTATCCGGTCGCGATCAGCCGCAGCAGCTCGGCGTACCGGTCGAGGAACTCCTTGGCGCCCGGCTGGTTGAAGACGTACGCCGACACCTCCTCGTTGAGGCCGGTGTACGGGCGCAGCTCCGGCACCCAGTGCGGGTTGGGCAGGAACCGCATGTCGGCGACCAGGTCGGCGTCGACCGGCAGGCCGTACTTGAAGCCGAACGACATCACGGTGGCCCGCAGCTCCGGCTCCTCCTCGCCGGCGAACTGGGCGTCCATCTTGGCGCGCAGCTCGTGCACGTTGAGGCTGGAGGTGTCGATCACCAGGTCGGCGTCGCCGCGCAGCTCGCGCAGCAGCTCGCGCTCGGCGGCGATGCCGTCCACGATCCGGCCGTCGCCCTGGAGAGGGTGCGGGCGGCGCACCGACTCGAAGCGGCGGACCAGCGCGTCGTCCGAGGACTCCAGGAAGACGATCCGGCGGGTGACGCCCCTGCTGTCGAGGTCGGCGAGGGACTCGCGCAGGTTGTCGAAGAAGCGCCGGCCGCGCACGTCGACGACGACCGCGATCCGGGCCACGTTGCCCTGGGAGCGGGCGCCCAGCTCGACCATGGTGGGGATGAGGGCCGGCGGGAGGTTGTCCACGACGAACCAGCCGAGGTCCTCCAGACACTTCGCCGCCGTCGACCGGCCCGCTCCCGACATGCCGGAGATGATCACCAGCTCGGGGATGGCCGCCTCGGGCGCCCCGGCCGGAGTGGCATCCGTACTCACTTCTGCTCCGTTTTCCTGGCCCGCTTCCGCTTCCTGCGGCTGATCCTGGCCCGCCTCGTTGTGCGTTTCCTCGGGCGCAGCCTGCGTTTCGCTGAACGCCGGATCTCGCCGGGCTGTGTGCTGTGCGTCGCGCTCGGTCATCTCTCCTGCCCCCGATCGTCCGGGGCACCCGCGGGTACGGGCTCCCCCGAGGCGTCCGCCGTCGTCTCGGGCACCTCGTCTTCCCTGTCATCCATGATCTCTCCGGTCGCCGTGTTCACGGCAGGCGCGGCCGGGGCCGCCTGGGCGAGGGCCGCGGCGATGGTCTCGGCCGTCTTGCGGCCTATCCCGGGCACCTCCTGGATCTGCTCGATTGTGGCGGACCGCAGCTTCTTCACCGAGCCGAAATGCTTGATCAACGCCTGTTTGCGGGTCTCGCCGAGACCCGGTACGTCGTCCAGCGGGCCGGAGCGGAAGCGCTTGGCACGCTTGGTGCGCTGGTAGGTGATGGCGAAGCGGTGCGCCTCGTCACGGACGCGCTGGAGCAGGTAGAGGCCCTCGCTGGTGCGGGGCAGGACCACGGGGTCGTCGTCCTCGGGCAGCCAGACCTCTTCGAGGCGCTTGGCGAGGCCGCAGACGGCGATGTCGTCGATACCCAGCTCGTCGAGCGCCCGCTTGGCCGCCGCGACCTGCGGCTGGCCGCCGTCGACGACCACGAGCTGGGGTGGGTAGGCGAACTTCCTGGGACGACCGTCGTCGTCCTTGAAACCGTCGACCGGGCCGGTGTCGCTGTCGGTGCCGACGACTGTGGGGGCGCCGGGGGCCGTGGGGGCGGTGCCGGGGGCCGTGGGGGCGCCGGGAGCGGTGAGGGCGGTGTCGGAGGCCGTGGGAGCGCCGGGAGCGGTGAGGGCGGTGCCGGGGGCCGTGGGAGCGCCGGGAGCGGTGAGGGCGGTGCCGGGGGCCGTGGGAGCGCCGGGAGCGGTGAGGGCGGTGCCGGGGGCCGTGGGCGCATTGGCGTCCGTGAGGGGGCCGGCGTCCGTGAGGGGGCCAGCGTCCGTGACGGGGCTTTCCGTGCCGTCCTCCTCCGCCCACTCACCGGTCCTCTCCTTCTCGGCGAGGTAACGGCGGAAGCGGCGGGTGATCACCTCGTGCATGGAGCGCACGTCGTCCTGGCCGGCGAAGCCCTTGATCTGAAAGCGGCGGTACTCGCTCTTGCGCTGCAGGCCGTCCTCGAAGACGACCATGGAGGCCACGACGTCGTCGCCCTGGAGGTGCGAGATGTCGTAGCACTCGATACGCAGAGGGGCGCTGTCCAGGTCCAGGGCGTCGGCGATCTCCTCCAGCGCCCGGGAGCGGGTGGTGAGGTCGGAGGCGCGCTTCGTCTTGTGCAGGCCGAGCGCCTGCAGGGCATTGCGCTGCACGGTCTCCATCAGGGCCTTCTTGTCGCCGCGCTGCGGAATGCGCAGCGAGACGTTCGACCCGCGGCGGCCGGTGAGCCACTCCTGGACCGGCTCGACCGGCTCGGGCAGCGCCGGGACCAGCACCTCCTTGGGAACGGCGTCCCCGCTCTCCTCGCCGTAGAGCTGTTGGAGGGCGTGCTCGACGAGCGCTCCGGTGGTGACGTCCTCCACCTTGTCCGTCACCCAGCCGCGCTGACCGCGCACACGGCCCCCGCGCACATGGAAGATCTGGACGGCCGCCTCCAGCTCGTCCTCGGCGACGGCGATCAGGTCGGCGTCGGTCGCGTCGGCGAGCACCACCGCGTTCTTCTCCATGGCCTTCTTCAGGGCCTCGATGTCGTCGCGCAGGCGGGCGGCCCGCTCGTACTCCATCTCCTCGGCGGCCTCCATCATCTGCTTCTCCAGACGGCGGAGGTAGGTGCCGGTGCGGCCGGCCATGAAGTCGCAGAACTCCTCGGCCAGTTCGCGATGGTCCTCCGGGGAGATCCGGTCGACGCAGGGGGCGGAGCACTTGCCGATGTAGCCGAGCAGGCAGGGGCGGCCGGTACGGGTGGCGTTCTTGAACACCCCGGCGGAGCAGGTGCGCACGGGGAACACGCGCAGCAGCAGGTCGACGGTGTCCCGGATCGCCCACGCGTGGCCGTACGGACCGAAGTAGCGAACGCCCTTCTTCTTGTGACCGCGCATCACCTGGACACGCGGGAACTCCTCGTTCATCGTCACCGCGAGGTACGGGTAGCTCTTGTCGTCGCGGTACTTGACGTTGAACCGGGGGTCGTACTCCTTGATCCAGGAGTACTCCAGCTGGAGCGCCTCGACCTCCGTGGACACCACGGTCCACTCCACGGACGCGGCGGTGGTGACCATCGTCCGGGTGCGGGGGTGCAGGCTCGTCAGGTCCTGGAAGTAGTTCGCCAGGCGCTGGCGCAGGCTCTTCGCCTTTCCGACGTAGATCACCCGGCGGTGCTCGTCGCGGAACCTGTACACCCCGGGAGAGTCCGGGATCTGTCCCGGCTTGGGGCGGTAGCTGGAGGGGTCGACCATGTCTCACACCCTACTGGCGCACACCGACACCGCGACGAGCCTGTGGACAACGCTGGCGGGGCCGACGGAGACGGCGGGGCCAGCGTAGCTGCGGAGCGGCGAGGGCTCACGGGGTGCCCCCGGACGCTGGGCGAAGAGGGTCCCGAGGTGGGCGGGGGACACCGGGCAGAGGAGCGTGGGGGATATCGGGGCATCTAGGGAAATTTACTGGCGGCTCGGAGGTCATCGGTGCGTCCGGTGATGGTGGGCTGACAGGGCAGGCGGCTCCTGGGGCGTCCAGGGGCGGCGAACCGGCCAGGGTCCCGGGGCGCGAGACCACGAGACCAGCGGCGCCACGCAGACCCGGCGGGCCCCGCGGACCCGGCGCACGGGGCTCCGGCGGACCGGGCACATCGGGCACCGGCGGGCCCGGCAGACCCGGCACACGGGGCACCGGCGGACCCGGCAGACCCGGCACACGGGGCACCGGCGGACCCGGCAGACCCGGTGCGCGGGGCACTGGCGGACCCGGTGCGCGGGGCAGACCCGGCGGCGGCATCACGCAGCCCCTCCCCCACGCAGGCCCCCGCCGTGCGGTCCCCCATCACGCAGCCCCTCGCCGTGCGGCCCCCGCCGTGCCGCTCGGCGGCATCGGAGGACCTCGCGCTCCGGGCGCTGTCAGGCCTCGCCCGCCCGCGCCGGGAGCGGATCTCGGAATCGGCCACCTCGGTGGCATCGTCAGCCGTCCAGGCACTCCGCCGACACGAGCCCGCCCCATGACCGGCGCGAAACCACTGGCCCGATCGCAACGGACTCTGCACGGACCTTGCGCGGCTTCCTCCCCAAATCGGTGCCCTGCGTGCGAACCGGCTTCGGTCTCCCGGGCGGCTACGCCGCCCCCTCCCCCGCACGGTCCTTCCGACGACGGGGTCACGCCTCGGCCAGGTGGGCGCCTTCGGCCTGCCGAAGGTGTTGTCGGGGATTGGTCAACACGCTTCAATGCGGGGGAACTCGGGGCCGTGAGCAGCGGCCTGCGGACGCGGCGTACCCAGGTGCGGCCGCCCCGACGCCGACGGGGTGGCCCCGGACCCGCGCCAACGGCCTGACCAGCCGTTGTGAACCCCCCAAGAGAAAGGCCCCTCTGCATGCGGCACGGCACACAGCACGCGGACGTCGCCACCGCGGAACTGGACTCGGCCCTGCGGGGCGGCCCCTTCCATGTGGCCCTGCGCGCCGCGATCGCCGCCCGCGGCCTGCCGCTTCAGCGCGTGCAGCACCATCTGTCGCGCTACGGGGTCAAAGTGGGTGTCACCAGCCTGAGTTACTGGCAGCAGGGGGCCCGCCGCCCGCAGCGCCCGGAGTCGCTGCGGGCCGTCCGCGCGCTGGAGGAGATACTCCAGCTCCCGGAGGAGTCCCTGATCCGGCTGCTCGCCGATACCGACCAGGGCCCTGCCGTACGCCGCCCCGCCGCCCGCTCCTACCGCTCCCTGATCGAGGCCTCCGACGTCCTGGACCGTCTGCAGGCCGAGCTCGGGTGGTCCCTCGACGGCGGTCTGCACACCCTTGGACACCACGAGCGCGTGCGGATCGGCGCCCACCGCGAACTGGCCGCCCGTGAATCGCAGCACATCGTGCGCGCCCACCGGGACGGCATCGACCGTTTCGTGGCCGTCCACCACGGTGACCCCGGCTGCGCCCCGCAGGATATGACCGTGCGCGCCCTGGAGAACTGCCGCACCGGACGCCTCCGTTCGGACCCGGAGACCGGCCTTCTCGTTGTCGAGCTCCTCTTCGGCACCCGCCTGCGCTCCGGCGACACCTTTCTCTTCCGCTACGCCGTGGAGGACGGCACGGCCGGTGTCTCCCGCGAGTACGTCCGTGACTTCGGCTTTCCCGGCGGCCAGTACACCCTCCAGGTGCGTTTCGCCGCCGACGCGCTGCCGACGCGCTGCCACCGGTTCGCCCAGCACTCCGCGGCGGCCCCGCGCAGCGGCCGGCAGGCCCTCCCGCTGAGCGGGCTGCACCGCTCCGTCCACCTGGTCGAGCCCCGGGTACGGCCGGGCCTTCTCGGGATCGGCTGGGACTGGGAATGACCCGGCGCTGAACCGGCCCCCAGGGATCAGGCGCCCGGCCCCGCCACGATCCGCCCGTTCGCGGCCTTGACCGGCAGCTCGTTCAACGGCTCGGTGGCCGGCGACCGGACCACCTTTCCGGTGACCGCGTCGAACTCACTGCCGTGGCAGGGGCAGACCAGCGTCGTGCCCTGGAGTTTGTTGATCGGGCACCCCGCGTGCGTGCAGATCGTGCTGTACGCCTTCAGTGCGCCGTCGGCGGAGCGGCTGACGACGACGTTGTGCTCCCGGTAGAGCTTCGCACCGCCCTTGGTGACCTCGCTCTCGGCCCCGAGGTCGACCGGTGCGGTCGGCGTCGCGTCTGCCGAGGTTCCGCCGCCGGGAGCCGAACAGGCGGCCAGCCCGAGCCCGGCGACCGGTGTGACCGCGGCCCCACGCAGGACGGTACGACGGCTGGCGGAGGGGCGGACGGAGGGCATGAGGGGCTCCAGGCGGCGCAGGGCAGGACAGGGCAGGCAGGGGCGGTGACGGTAAGGCAGAGCGACGATACCTGGGCGGATCGTCCCGCTTCGGGGTGGGTCGGGGGCACGCGGGAGGGGGAACCGGGGGCCGGGGGGAGCAATCGGGCCGACCGTGGGCGCGGTAGACGTTGGTGGGGGCTGGGTTGGTCGATCAGTACAGCCGATGGACCGGGGGGAGGAGGCGTGAATATGGCCGGGGAGAGTTCGCCTGATCGGACGTAAACGCTTGCGCAAGCGTTTACGCGGCGGTTCCGGATGGGGTAGCTTCCCGGCCGAGGCCCAAGGCCCGCGGTAACCCGCGAGGAAACGGGAGAGCCTTGCCCAAGGGCAGGACGCGAAGGAAGGGAGCCCCGTGCCCACCATGGCCGACGTCGCCCGAAGTGCCGGTGTCTCCGTGGCGACCGTCTCCCATGTGCTCAACGAGACGCGTCCGGTGCTGCCCCACACCCGTCAGGCGGTGCTCGACGCCATCGAGGAACTGGGCTACACACCCAACACCCTCGCCCGCTCCCTGGTGACCTCCCGCACCCGCTCCATCGGGCTCGCTGTGTCGGCGATCAGCAACCCCTACTTCACGGAGATCCTCCAGGGCGTCGAGGCCGCTGCCCTGGAACACGGCTACAGCCTGCTCATCGCCGACCCGCATGACGACCCCGAGCACGAACGCAAGGTCGTCCAGCTCCTGCACGAGCGCCGCGTCGACGGCATGATCGTCGCCCCCTCCGCCGACCCGAGCGCACTCCTCGCCTACCTCGACCGGCACGCCGTGCCGACCGTCCTTCTCGACCGGGTGATCGACGGCCGCGCGGACACCGCCCCGCGCTTCGACCAGGTCTGCGCCGAGAGCACCGAGCCGACGGCCCGGCTCGTCGCCCACCTCGCCGGTCTCGGTCATCGCCGGATCGGCCTGGTCGCGGGGCTGCCCGGGCTCAGCACCACCGGCGAACGGATCACCGGCTACCGGCAGGGGCTCGCCACTGCCGGGCTGCCCCTCGACGAAGGTCTGGTCGTCCCCGGCCACTCCGAGTCCGCCGGAGCCGAGCAGGCCACCGCGGCCCTGATGTCGCTCACCGTGCCGCCCACGGCGCTCGTCACAGCCAACAACGCGATGACCATCGGCGCGCTGCGCGCCCTGCGCGCCCACGGCCTCTCCGTGCCGGACGACATCGCCCTGTGCTGCTTCGACGACTTCGCCTGGGCCGATCTGTTCTCGCCTCGCCTCACCGCCGTCGCCCAGCCCAGCAGAGAGATCGGCGCCGAGGCGGTCCGTTTGCTCCTCGAACGGCTGGCCGTACCCGACCGGCCCGCCCGGACCGTACGGCTTCCGTGCACCTTCATGCACCGGACCTCGTGCGGCTGCCAGGAGGAGGACGCCGGGGTGGCGGCGACCGCGCGGGCCCGGTCGACCTGGTCGGCGGGGTCGCGTCCGGGGTCCGCACTCTCCGAGCAGGTCCCGCGGTCCGTGCAGTCCGGACGATCCGGGCACCACCAGCATTCTGAGTACCCCGAGGAAGGAACCCTCTCGTGATCGTCGTCGCCGGTGAGGCACTGATCGACCTGGTACCGCAGGGCACGGGCGCCCTCGCGCCCCTGCAGCCGGCGCTCGGCGGCGGCCCGTACAACACGGCGGTGGCCCTCGGCCGCCTCGGCTCCCCCACCGCGTTCTGTTCCCGCACCTCGTACGACGCCTTCGGCGAGGCTCTGCTGGACGGGCTGCGACGCGCGGGTGTCGATGTCTCCCTCGTGGAGCGCGGCACGGAACCGACCACCCTCGCGGCCGCCACGATCGACGCGCAGGGCTCGGCCTCCTACTCCTTCTATGTCGAGGGCACCGCCGACCGTCTGTTCACCGCCCCCGCCCGCCTTCCCGCCACGGCCCGTGCCGTCTCCTTCGGCACGCTCTCGCTCGCCCTGGAACCGGGGGCGAGCGCCTACGAGGAGCTGATGCGCGGCGCGGCCGGGCAGGGTCTGTTCACCGCCCTCGACCCGAACATCCGGGCAGGTCTGATCACGGACCCGGACGCCTACCGGGCACGCTTCAAGAGCTGGCTGCCCTCGGTGACCCTCCTCAAGCTCTCGGAGGAGGACGCGCTGTGGCTGGGGGGCACCCCGCGCGAATGGCTGGCGTCGGGCCCCTCCGCAGTGGTGATCACCCATGGCGGTGACGGTCTCAGCGCCTTCATCCCCGACGGCACCGTGTACGCCGCCCCCGGTGAGGAGGTCGACGTCGTGGACACGATCGGCGCCGGCGACACCGTGAACGCGGCGCTGCTGCATGGACTTGCCGCCCAGGACGCCCTGTCCGCCGAGGCGCTCGCGGGACTGGGCACCGACGGCTGGACGAAGCTGCTGCGATTCGCGGCGCGGGCAGCCGCGATCACCTGCTCCCGGGCGGGTGCGGAGCCGCCGTACGCCTCCGAACTCGGGGAACTGTAGGGGACGTTCGGCCCTTCGTCACCGATTCACCGGTTGTGCTCGTACCGCTGATTCCGCTGTTGATGAGTCAAGGTTCGTCATCGCCGCGAGGATCGGGCGGCTGATGATGGAACGAGCGGCGCCCCGCGGGAAGTTCCCACGGGGCGCCGCACTTTTCTGGATTTGTCCGCTCCGGTTGCCCGGGGTCCTCAGGCCTTGCCGGCCCGCGTCGTCTTCTTCGCGGGCGTCGTCTTCCTGGTGGCCCCGGCCGCCTTCTTCGTGGCCGTGCTGTTGACGGTCGTGGCGGTCGCCGTCTTCTTCGCCGCCGACTTGGCCGCGACCGTCTTCTTCGCCGCCGTCTTGCGCGGGGCCTTCACCGAGCTGGCATCGCTGATGCGGTCGGCGCCGAGGACCTCGCGCAGGAACTTGCCGGTGTGGCTGGCCGGGACGGCGGCGACCTCCTCGGGCGTGCCCTCCGCGACGACGAGTCCGCCGCCGGCACCGCCTTCCGGACCCATGTCGACGACCCAGTCCGCGGTCTTGATCACATCGAGGTTGTGCTCGATGACGATGACCGTGTTGCCCTTGTCCACGAGGCCGGCGAGGACCTTCAGCAGCTTGCTGATGTCCTCGAAGTGCAGACCGGTGGTCGGCTCGTCCAGGACGTAGACCGTACGCCCGGTGGAGCGCTTCTGCAGCTCGCTGGCGAGCTTCACGCGCTGCGCCTCACCGCCGGACAGCGTGGTCGCGGACTGGCCGAGGCGGACGTAGCCGAGACCGACGTCGTTCAGCGTCGTGAGGTGGCGGTTGATCGCCGGGACGGCCTCGAAGAAGTGCATGGCTTCTTCGATGGGCATGTTCAGGACCTCGGAGATGGACTTGCCCTTGTAGTGGACCTCCAGCGTCTCCCGGTTGTACCGGGCTCCGTGACAGACCTCGCACGGGACGTAGACGTCCGGGAGGAAGTTCATCTCGATCTTGATGGTGCCGTCGCCCGCGCAGTTCTCGCAGCGGCCGCCCTTGACGTTGAAGGAGAAACGGCCCGGCAGGTAACCGCGCACCTTCGCCTCGGTGGTCTCGGCGAACAGCTTGCGGACGTGGTCGAAGACGCCGGTGTACGTCGCCGGGTTCGATCGCGGGGTGCGGCCGATGGGCGACTGGTCGACGTGCACGACCTTGTCGACGAGGTCGTCGCCGTCCACGCGCGTGTGCCTGCCGGGGACGTTCCGCGCACCGTTCAGCTCACGGGCCAGGTGCGTGTACAGGATGTCGTTGACCAGCGTCGACTTGCCGGAGCCGGACACGCCCGTGACGGCCGTGAACACGCCCAGCGGGAAGGACACGTCGATGTCCTGGAGGTTGTTCTCGCGGGCGCCGTGCACCGTGAGCCGTCGGGTGGGGTCCTGCGGCCGACGGATGTCGGGCAGCGGGATCGCCTTCTTGCCGGACAGGTACTGGCCGGTCTGCGACTCCTCGTTGGCGAGCAGTTCCTTGAGGGAGCCGCTGTGCACGACCTTGCCGCCGTGCTCGCCGGCGCCGGGACCGATGTCGACGACCCAGTCGGCGACCTTGATGGTGTCCTCGTCATGCTCGACGACGATGAGGGTGTTACCCATGTCGCGGAGCCGGACCAGGGTCTCGATCAGCCGGTGGTTGTCACGCTGGTGCAGACCGATCGACGGCTCGTCCAGGACGTACAGGACGCCGACGAGTCCGGAGCCGATCTGGGTGGCCAGGCGGATGCGCTGGGCCTCGCCACCGGAGAGGGTGCCTGCCGCACGGTTCAGCGAGAGGTAGTCCAGGCCGACGTCGACCAGGAACCGCAGCCGCTCGTTGACCTCCTTCAGCACGCGCTCGGCGATCTTCTTGTCGCGGGCGTTGAGCTTGAGCTCGCCCAGGAACTCCGCGCAGTCGCTGATGGACATCGCCGAGACCTCGGCGATCGACTTGTCCATGATCGTGACCGCGAGGACGATCGGCTTCAGGCGCGTGCCCTGACAGGTCGGGCACGGCACCTCGCGCATGTAGCCCTCGAAGCGCTCACGGCTGGCGTCGCTCTCGGCCTCGCTGTGCCGGCGCTTGACGAAGGGCACCGCGCCCTCGAAGGGCGTGGTGTACACGCGCTCGCGGCCGTACCGGTTGCGGTACCGGACCTCGATCTGTGTCTTGTGGCCGTAGAGCAGGGCCTTCTTGGCGCGCTGCGGCAGGCCGGCGAAGGGGATGTCGGTACGGAAGCCCAGCGCGTCCGCGAGGGCGCCGATCAGACGGCCGAAATAGTCCTTGGTGTGCCCGTGCGACCAGGGGTGGATGGCGCCCTCGTCGAGGGACTTGTCCTCGTCCGGGACGATCAGCTCCGGGTCGACCTCCATGCGCGTGCCGATGCCCGTGCACTCGGGGCAGGCGCCGAAGGGCGAGTTGAAGGAGAAGGAGCGGGGCTCCAGCTCCTCGAAGGACAGGTCGTCGTACGGGCAGTACAGGTGCTCCGAGTACATGCGCTCGCGCTCGGGGTCGCCCTCGGGGAGGTCGACGAAGTCGAGCACGACCATGCCGCCGGACAGACCGAGCGCGGTCTCCACTGAGTCGGTGAGGCGTCGCTTGGCGGTGTCCTTCACCGTGAGACGGTCGACGACCACCTCGATGGTGTGCTTCTCCTGCTTCTTCAGCGTCGGCGGCTCGGAGAGCTGCACGGTCTCGCCGTCCACGCGCGCGCGGGAGTAACCCTTGGTCTGGAGGTCGGCGAAGAGGTCGACGAACTCGCCCTTGCGCTCGCGCACCAGCGGCGAGAGCACCTGGAAGCGGCTCCCCTCCGGCAGCTCCAGGACCTTGTCCACGATGGCCTGCGGCGACTGGCGGGAGATCGGTCGGCCGCACTCGGGGCAGTGCGGCTTGCCGATGCGCGCGAAGAGCAGACGCAGGTAGTCGTACACCTCGGTGATGGTGCCGACCGTCGAGCGCGGGTTGCGCGAGGTCGACTTCTGGTCGATGGACACCGCCGGGGACAGACCCTCGATGAAGTCCACGTCCGGCTTGTCCATCTGCCCGAGGAACTGGCGGGCGTACGAGGAGAGCGACTCCACGTAGCGCCGCTGGCCCTCGGCGAAGATCGTGTCGAAGGCCAGGGAGGACTTGCCCGACCCGGAGAGCCCCGTGAAGACGATGAGCGAGTCACGAGGCAGGTCGAGCGAGACATTCTTCAGATTGTGCTCGCGCGCGCCACGGACGATGAGACGGTCGGCCACAGCCGGTCCGCACCTTTCTTGAGAGAAGTGACAGGGGCAGAGCCCCGTGCTTCTTCAGACTAGGGGGAGCCACTGACAACGCCGGTTCGGATTCCTGGATGCGTAAACAATCCCGGACCATCCAGCATGCCCGACGCCACCATCGACGATATAGCACGCGCATTCGATTTACGGACCACGTGCGAAACCTTCACCCGAAGGTGTGGCGGGACTACTGTCAGCCCCATGGTTGATCACGCTCATGACCTGGCGTCTGTACAGGAAGCGACGGACCGGCTCCTCACCGCAGTCGCCAAACTGGACAACGCGTCCGTAGCGCGACCGTCACGGCTGCCCGACTGGACGGTCGGCCACGTCCTGGCCCACCTCGCCCGCAACGCGGACGCGCTCGCCAACGTCCTCGACGGACATCCCATGTACGTCTCCGGCGAGGCCCGGGACGCCGACATCGAGCGAGACGCCCCGCGCCCGCTCGACGCCCAGCTCACCGACCTGCGCGAGAGCGACGCCCGGTTCCGGGCCAGAGGGGCCGAGCCCGCGGACTGGACACGCACGGTGGAGCTGCGCAACGGGGTCACCGACGCGGCGGCACGGGTGCCGTTCCGGCGCTGGGCCGAGGTCGAGCTGCACCATGTCGACCTCGGGATCGGGTACGAGCTGGAGGACCTCCCGGAGGAGTTCACGGAGCGGGAGATCGACTTCCTCGCGGACCGCTTCCTCGCGCACCCCGACGTCCCGGCGACAAGGATCACGGACGGCACGCGCGCGTGGCGTACGGGACGGCAGGCCTCCCGGCCCGAGGTCACCGTCACCGGCCGGCCGGCGGACCTGCTGGGCTGGCTCGCCGGGCGCCGCGCGGAAGCCGCCCTGGAGGTGTCCGGCGGGACGCTGCCCGCACTTCCTCCGCTGTAGCGCACGGCACCTCGTCGGCCACTCCCCGCTATAGGCTGACCGCCATGACGTACAGCGGAGAGGTGACGGTCGGCGGACCGGCGGACGTGCACGAGCTCAAGGACCTGATGATCACCAAGATCGCGGTCGGGCCCATGGACAACAACGCCTATCTGCTGCGCTGCCGCGCCACGGACGAGCAACTGCTGATCGACGCGGCCAACGACGCGGAGACACTCCTGGGCATGATCGGTGACGACGGCATCGCGTCCGTCGTCACCACGCACCAGCACGGCGACCACTGGCAGGCACTGGCCGAGGTCGTCGCCACCACCGGCGCACGGACGTACGCGGGCCGCGAGGACGCCTCCGGCATCCCGGTCACCACCGATGTCGCCGTCGACGACGGTGACGTCATCCGGGTCGGCCAGGTCGAACTGACCGCCCGGCACCTGGTCGGCCACACCCCCGGCTCCATCGCCCTGGTCTACGACGACCCGCACGGCCATCCGCACGTCTTCACCGGGGACTGCCTCTTCCCCGGCGGGGTCGGCAACACGCGCAAGAACCCGAAGGCCTTCGCCAGCCTGATCCACGACGTCGAGACCAAGATCTTCGATGTACTGCCGGACGAGACCTGGGTGTACCCGGGGCACGGCAACGACACCACGCTGGGCACCGAGCGCCCGCACCTGCCGGAGTGGCACGCGCGCGGGTGGTGAGTGCGGAGGCACGTGCGGGTGGTGAGCACGGGCGCACGCGCGCGTGGTGAACGCCAGGCGCACGCGCGCCATGGCCGCGAGCCGTCCGGTTGAGCCGTGCGCGCCAGCGCGCGGCCCGGCGCACGAGGCTCAGTTCGCCCGGCGCGCGGTTCCCAACTCGCGCCCGGCGCACACTCCTTCACCAGCGCCCCGCGCGCACGACGTCACACGCCCCGCGCGGACTTTTCGCGCGCCCCGTGTGAACAGTTCGCACGCGCCGGAGCCCGGCGCACGCTCCCCGCGCGCGTCGTTGCGCGGTCAACTGGTGACAGCCCCGCACAGGATGACGGCTCCTGCGCGGTACGGGCCGCCGGTCACCATTCCCCGCCCTCGACCGGCGGCCCCGGCGTGACCACCTCGCAACCCGCAGCAGGCAACGTTCACAAGACCGCAACACCGGTTCCCAGTATGCGGACAAATACCCTCTTGACCTGGACAAACGCGGCCTTCGCTGTCACTCTCCCGCCATGCACCCTGCCCCGAGCGCACTGCGCCGCGCTGTCACCGCCGCGACCATAGCCCTGCTCGCCACCGCTGTCGGCTGTGCTCCGCAGCCGGACGACAAGGCCTCCGGCGGTTCCTCCTCGTCGGCCGGAACCACCTGTGCCAAGGGCAAGTTGGCCACCCAGACGTCCGGCAAGCTGACGATCGCGACGGACGAACCGGCGTACGAGCCCTGGTTCAAGGACGACAAGCCGGCCAACGGCGAGGGCTTCGAGTCGGCGGTCGCGTACGCCGTGGCGAAGCAGCTGGGGTACGACAAGAGTGCGGTCGTCTGGCAGAGCGTGCCGTTCAACAAGGCGTTCGCGCCCGGTGTGAAGACCTTCGACTTCGACATCAACCAGGTGTCCATCAGCGCCGAGCGCAAGAAGGCCGTGGACTTCTCGTCGGGTTACTACGACGTGCGCCAGGCGGTCATCGCGCTGAAGGGCGGCAAGGCCGCGAAGGCGACCACCATCGCGGATCTGAAGGGGCTGAAGCTGGGCGCCCAGGTCGGTACCACCAGCCTCGACTACATCACCGACGTGGTGAAGCCGTCGCAGCAGCCCGCCGTGTACGCCAAGAACGACCAGGCCAAGTCGGCGCTGAAGAACGGCCAGGTGGACGCGATCGTGGTCGACCTGCCGACCGCGTTCTACATCACCTCGGCCGAGGTGACCGACGCGAAGATCGTGGGCCAGTTCGAGAACCAGGGCGGTACGCCCGAGCAGTTCGGCCTTGTCCTCGACAAGGGCAGCGCGCTCACCTCGTGCGTCACGAACGCCGTCGACGCGCTGCGCAAGGACGGCACCCTGGCGAAGATCGAGCAGCAGTGGCTCTCCGACGCCGTCGACGCCCCGGTGCTCAAGTGACCGTCACGAAGGACGGGGCAGAGCGGGAGGGCGCGAACGACGCGAGTGGCATGTCCGAGCGCGGGGACGACGGCTACACCCCGTCCGGACGACGGCTGGAACGGGAGCGCTACCGGCGTGCCCGGGCCCGCCGTGCCACCGCGATCGCCGCGCTCTCCACGCTGGTCACGGCGGCCGTGCTCTATCTGGTCGTCGTGAGCGCGCCCGGCTGGCCGCGTACCAAGGAGACGTTCTTCAACGGGCAGTACGCGCGCGAAGCGTTTCCGAAGGTCCTCGAAGGGCTGTGGCTGAACGTCCGGCTGCTGGTCGTATGCGGTGCCGCCGTACTGGTCCTCGGCATGCTGATCGCCATCGCGCGCACGCTGCGCGGGCCGGTGTTCTTCCCGCTGCGAGCGCTCGCGGCGGCGTACACCGACTTCTTCCGCGGGCTGCCACTGATCATCAACCTGATGATCGTGGTCCTGGGCGTCCCGGCGCTGCGACTCCAGGGTGTGACGGTCGATCCGGTGCTGCTGGGCGGTACGGCGCTGACGCTGACGTACTCGGCGTATGTCGCCGAGGTGTTCCGCGCCGGCATCGAGTCGGTCCACCCCTCGCAGCGCGCTGCGGCCCGCTCGCTCGGCCTGACCAACCGGCAGGCCCTGCGCCATGTCGTGCTTCCGCAGGCGGTACGGCGTCAGGTGCCACCGCTGCTGAACGACCTGGTGTCGCTCCAGAAGGACACCGGTCTGGTGTCGATCGGCGGTGCCATCGACGCCGTTCGCGCGGCGGACATCATCGTGGGCCGCAGCCTCAACTACACGCCGTACATCGTCGCCGGGCTGGTCTTCGTGGCGCTGACCATCCCGATGACCCGGTTCACGGACTGGGTGACAGCCAGGATGGACCGGCAGCGGGCCCAGGGAGGATCCATATGAGCGACGCACCTGTCCTGCGCATGGAGTCCGTCCGCAAGACCTTCGGCGGCTCGGTGGTCCTGCGGGACGTGGACCTGGCGGTCGCCCCGCACACGGTGACCGCGCTGATCGGCGCGTCCGGATCCGGCAAGTCGACGCTGCTGCGCTGCGCCAACCTCCTCGAGGAGATCGACGACGGCGCGATCTGGCTGGACGGCGAGGAGATCACCGACCCGCGCGCGGACCAGGACGCGGTGCGCCGCCGTATCGGCGTGGTCTTCCAGGCGTACAACCTCTTCCCGCACATGACCGTGCTGGAGAACATCACCCTGGCACCGCGCCGGGTGCACGGCGTCTCCCGCGCGGAAGCCGAGGAGCGGGCCAGGGAGCTGCTTGAGCGCCTCGGCCTGGGTGAGAAGGCGGGCGCCTACCCCGACCGGCTGAGCGGCGGTCAGCAGCAGCGGGTGGCGATCGTGCGCGCCCTTGCGGTACGGCCCCGGCTGCTGCTGCTCGACGAGATCACCGCTGCCCTCGACCCCGAGCTGGTCGGCGAGGTGCTCACCGTGGTCCGTGGTCTGAAGGACGAGGGCATGACCATGGTGCTGGCGACGCACGAGATGGGCTTCGCCCGGGATGTCGCCGACCAGATCTGCTTCCTCGACGGCGGCGTCGTACTCGAACACGGCACCGCCGAGCAGGTGTTCGGCGACCCTCAGCAGGACCGCACCCGGCGCTTCCTGCGGCGGATCGTGGAGGCCGGACGGCTCTGAGGGGTCACGCCTCGGCGGTGGCGGCGCCGACCAGCGCCGCCACCCGCTCCACGCCGAACACATAGCCCTGCACACCGCATCCGGCGATCACGCCGTCGGCACGCAGGGAGACATAGGAGTGGTGCCGGAACGACTCGCGCTGGTGGATGTTGGAGATGTGGACCTCCAGCACAGGCATCCCGTCACAGGTGTTGAGGGCATCCAGGATGGCGACCGAGGTGTGCGAGTAGGCACCCGGGTTGATGACGATCCCGCAGTGGCCAAGGCGCGCCTCGTGGATCCAGTCGACCAGTTCGCCCTCGTGGTTGGACTGGCGGAAGTCCACGGTGCCGCCGTGCGCGGCCGCCGCCTTGACGCAGAGGGCCTCGACGTCGGCGAGCGTGTCGGAGCCGTAGATCTCGGGCTGACGCTGGCCCAGCAGATTCAGGTTGGGCCCGTTGAGGATCATGATCGGGGCGTTGGCCAGGGTGCGGGGCACGCTTCCTCCGGTCCATTCGGACGATGAGCGGCCCTGGGCGGACCGCGACTCAGACCGGTTTATCACGGTGCGCCGAGGCGCCCGCGAAGGGCGCCGCGCGCCCCCGTAACCGACGGTCACCGTGGGTAGTTGACGCGACATGCGCGATGTACGCACCGTAAAGGTTCCCTCGATGCTGCGGCTGGCGGCCGCCTCGCTCGCCGGGACCGCCATCGAGTTCTACGACTTCTTCGTCTACGGCACGGCCGCGGCGCTCGTCCTGGGGCCGCTGTTCTTCCCGACGTTCTCGCCGCTCGCGGGGACGCTGGCGGCGTTCGGGACGTTCGGCGTGGGGTTCGTGGCCCGGCCGCTGGGCTCGGTGCTGTTCGGGCACATCGGGGACCGGCGTGGCCGGCGTCCGGTCCTGGTCGCGTCCCTGCTGCTGACCGGCGCCTCGACGGTCGCGGTCGGGTTCGTGCCGTCGTACGACAGGATCGGTGTCGCCGCCCCCCTGCTGCTTCTCCTGCTGCGCTTTCTGCAGGGGCTGGGGCTCGGCGGGGAGTGGGGCGGGGCAGTACTGCTGACCGCGGAGCACGCACCCCCCGGACGGCGCGCCCTGTGGTCGAGCTTTCCGCAGATCGGCCCGGCCATCGGCTTTCTGCTCGCCAACGGCGTGATGCTGGCCCTGTCCGCGTCGCTGTCCGAAGCGGAGTTCGCGCAGTGGGGCTGGCGGGTGCCGTTCTGGGCGGCCGGAGCGCTGGCGCTGAGCGGGCTGTGGCTGCGTTCGTCGCTCGCCGAGAGCCCCCGGTTCCTGGAGCTCGACGACCTCGCGCGCGTGCCGATCGCCGAGGTCGTACGGCATCACTGGCGGCTGGTGCTGCTGACGGCGGGGGCGCTCGCGGTCGGGTACGCGGTGTTCTACGCCGTGACCACCTGGTCGCTGGCGTACGGGACGGACCGGCTCGGGGTGAGCCGTACCGTCATGCTCGTCTGCATCATGGCCGCCGTGGTGGTGAAGGGCTCGCTCACTCCGGTCATGGCCCTGCTCGGCGACCGCTACGGGCGGCGGCCGCTGTGCCTGGTGGGGTGCACGGCCTCGGCGCTGTGGATGTTCCCGATGGTCGCGCTGCTGGCGACCGGGGAGCCTCTGCTGATGTTTCTCGGGTTCACGGGCGCGCTGATCTCCTTCATCACCATGTTCTCGGTCATCGCCGCCTATCTGCCGGAGCTGTACGAGCCCCGGGTGCGCTGCACCGGCGCCGCCGTCGGCTACAACCTCGGCGGGGTCCTCGGGGGCGCGCTCACGCCGATCGTGGCGACGGCACTGGCGGAGCACAGCGGGCGCGTGCCGTGGGCCGTGGGGGCGTACCTGACGGCGATCGCGCTGCTGAGCCTCGGCTGCTTCGCGCTGCTGCCGGAGACGCGCCCGGTGCCGGTGGCGGCGGCCGAGCCGGTCACGGGGTGACCGCGATCTAGGGGTTGATCGCCAGCTCCAGATAGGCGGCGAAGAGCACCAGGTGGACGCCGCCCTGGAGCGGTGTGGCCCGGCCCGGCACGACCGTGAGGGAACTGACCACCACGGTGAGCGCGAGCAGCAGCATGTGGGTGGCGCCGAGGCCGAGCACCAGAGGGCCGGAGAGCCAGATGGAGGCGAGGGCGACGGCGGGAATGGTCAGGCCGATGCTGGCCATGGCCGAGCCGAGCGCGAGGTTGAGGCTGGTCTGCACACGGTCGCGGCGGGCGGAGCGCAGGGCGGCGATGGTCTCGGGGAGCAGCACCAGCAGGGCGATGATCACACCGACGACGGCTTGGTGCAGTCCGGCCGCCTGCACGCCGGACTCGATCGTCGGTGACACGCCCTTGGCCAGTCCGACGACGCCGACGAGGGCGAGGCCCAGCAGGCCGAGGCTGATCCAGGCGGTGCGCTTGGAGGGGGCCTCGGCGTGGTCGTCGCCGTCGATCACCTCACCCTGCCGGGTGATCGGCAGGAAGTAGTCGCGGTGCCGCACGGTCTGGGTCGCCACGAACAGGCCGTACAGGATCAGTGAGGACAGGGCCGCGAAGGTCAGCTGGACGCCGGAGAACTCCGGACCCGGTCTGCTGGTGGTGAAGGTCGGCAGGACCAGGCTGAGCGTGGCCAGGGTGGCCACGGTCGCGAGGGCGGCGCCGGTGCCCTCGGGGTTGAAGACCGCGGTGCCGTGGCGCAGCGAGGCGACGAGGAGACAGACGCCGACGATGCCGTTGCAGGTGATCATCACGGCGGCGAAGACGGTGTCCCGGGCCAGGGTGGAACTCTTGTCGCCACCGTCGACCATGAGGGTGACGATCAGGGCGACCTCGATGATCGTGACGGCGATGGCGAGGACCAGGGAGCCGAAGGGTTCCCCGACCCGGTGGGCGACGACCTCGGCGTGGTGGACGGCGGCGAGGACGGATCCGGCGAGAACCACGGTCACCAGCGCGACGACCGCACCGGGCAGATCACGGCCCCAGATGAACAGGAGCAGGACGACCGCGAGCACCGGCACGAGGAACGTCCACTGAGTGGTGAGCGACCTGAGCCGAGTGATCATGCAGCGATGGTGGCAGAGGCGTCCGGGGTTCGCATTCCAGTCCTTTCGGGCCCCGGGGGCTGTGCCGCCGGGGCGGCACAGCCCCCGGGTCGTACGGGTGCGGTCGGTCGAACGGTTACGTGAAGTCGGTCGAGTCGACGACGTCGCAGTCGGTGAAGGACGGCGGGCGGGTGCACAGGGCGGCCATCTGCTCGGCGAACTTGGTCGTCTCGGGGTCGTCGCTGTTGCGCATGGCCTCCTCGTAGGAGTTGAACTCGATCACGCCCAGGTAGTGGCCTGGCCGGCTCCGGTCCCTGAGGATCAGCCGGCGCGTCGGGCTGTTCTCACCGCCGGCGAGTTGGTTGCCCATCTCGTCCGCGAGGGCCCTCATCTCGTCGATTCGGTCGGTCTCGAAGTCGATGATCTGGACGAATGTCACGGTTGCCTCCACCGGGTGGCGGAGCACCCCGACCGGGGACGCTCCGCCACCTACCGAAGCACCGGGAGCGGCGGGTCGGCAATGCGCTTCGCACCGCTCCACGGGGTGGTTGTTCCTACGTCCGACGTGGTCAGACGTCGATGCTGTCCTTCGGAGCGCCTTCGCTCCGGGTCTGCGCCGCCTCGGCCGCCGCCTGCTTCCTGGAGGCCCGCAGGCTGGTGATCGTGGTGACGATCAGGACCGCGCAGATGACGCCGAGCGAGACCGGGATGCTGATCTCCGGGACGTGGACGCCGGACTCGTGCAGGGCGTGCAGCACGAGTTTGACGCCGATGAAGCCGAGGATGATCGACAGGCCGTAGGAGAGGTGGACCAGCTTCTTCAGCAGTCCGCCGATGAGGAAGTACAGCTGCCGCAGACCCATCAGCGCGAAGGCGTTGGCCGTGAAGACGATGTACGGGTCCTGCGTCAGGCCGAAGATCGCGGGGATGGAGTCCAGCGCGAACAGGACGTCGGTCGTACCGATCGCAAGCATCACGACCAGCATCGGGGTCATGACCCGCTTGCCGTTCTGCTGGATCCACAGCTTGGTGCCGTGGTAGCGGTCGGCCACGCCGAACCTGCGCTCCGCGGCCTTGAGCAGCTTGTTCTCCTCGAACTCCTCTTCCTCCTCGTCGGCCCGGGCCTCCTGAATCAGCTTCCAGGCGGTCCAGATCAGGAAGGCGCCGAAGAGGAAGAACACCCACGAGAAGCTGGCGAGGATCGCGGCGCCCGCGGCGATGAAGATGGCCCGCAGGACCAGGGCTATGAGGACGCCGACGAGCAGCACCCGCTGCTGGTACTGCGAGGGCACGGCGAACTTCGCCATGATCAGGACGAAGACGAAGAGGTTGTCGACGCTCAGCGACTTCTCGGTGATGAAGCCCGCGAAGAACTCGCCGCCGGCCTGGCCGCCGCCGAAGACGAGCAGGCCAAGTCCGAAGAGCCCGGCCAGGGCGATCCAGACGACGGTCCAGATTCCGGCTTCCTTGACGGATACGTCATGCGGCTTGCGGCCGATGAAGAAGTCGACCGCGATCAGGGCGGCCAGACCCAGGATGGTGAGGACCCAAAGGGTCACGGATACATCCACTGTGCCTCCGGTTCGTGAATGGCAAAGGGTCAGCGTCATCGCTGCCGGAGGTCTCTTCCACCCGAGACGGGCCGACGCCCCGGGATCCGGTCGGATCCGTATTGACGGGTACGCCGCAGCAGACAGGGAGTACTCCCCTCCGTGAGGAAAACAGTACCCCAATCACCAAGGAAAGGTAAAGCGATTGGCAAAAGAAAGACCAAATCACCTGGTCAGAGGACTTTACATACGCTTGGTGTAAGCGATCGCGACCTGGTTGAGCACCTGCTGGAGCACCTGGCTGCCGGCCGGCGCGAGGCAGGGCTCGTACGTCCAGGCATGCCCCACCCACGGGTCGGCCAGGTGGTCGTCCGGTACCGGTGTGAGTCGCATCAGTGAACGCCACAGCGGATCGAGCAACGGTCCGTAGGCGGCGGCGTCCTCGCGGTCGGCGACCAGCAGGAGATGGACACCGACGTCCGGACCCTCGTCCGCGAGATAGCGCAGCTGAGTGACGGCCCGCTCGTCGAAACCGTGCGGGAACTCGTTGACGACAAGCAGCAGCCGCGAGGTGTCCAGACCGGGCGGCAAGGCGTCGGCCGCGCCGCCGCGCACGGCCATCTGTACCAGGTCGACACGCTCGGTCAGCCGCCCCAGCACGTCCGCCACACCGGCCGCACCTGTCGCGGGCGGCCGGGCCAGCACGCCGGCTCCCGTCAGCGGAGCGAGTGCGGAAGCACCGGAACCGGCCGGATCGATGACCTGTACGCCGAACTCCCCGGCCGGATGCACGGCGAGCAGCCGGGCCGCGAGCGCCACCGCCGTCTGCAGAGCGAGGTGCCGCAGCTCACCGGCGTCGGGAAAGGCATCGTCGGGAGTCGCGGTGAGGCCGCTGTCGATCCACAGGCCCCGCTCCAGCGGCAGCCGGACCAGCAGCGGGATACGCAGCGGGTCGCTCTCCGCGAGGTGCAGGTCGCCCAGTCGCACCGCCATCGGCGGCTCCGTCGGTACCCGGTAGGCGTGCCAGACGGGGTTGTCCCAGCGTGCGTACGCCGGTGGCAGGGCGGGCTCGACGACCTCGGACTCGGCGGTGAGCTGGGCGAGGTCGCGGTCGAGGACCCCCTGGGCCTGGTCGACCAGCTGGGCCTGCCGGGCGCGGGCCGTCTCGCGTGCGGCGTCTCCCGTCGAGCCCAGGCGGCTGCGTGGATCGGCGAGGACCTGGTCGAGCTCCTTCTCCATGCGTGACGCGGCGAAGTCGACGGCACTGCGGTATGCGGCGGTGGAACGGGCCAGGTCCTCGAACATGCCCCAGACCTGGTTGTACAGCCGCTCGTCCATGGACCAGCCGACCGCGTCGCCCGCGACGGGCGGCACGGGACCGTCGACCGGGGCGGGGGCTGCCGGGGCCGTGGACGGCGAGGCCTGGCGGCGCTTCGGATGCGTGTAGTCGATGGGACCGCCGACGGACGTGGCCGCGTCGGCGGCAGCGGATCTCTCAGGGACCGGGGAGCAGCCGTCACCAGGCACCGGCTCCGATGCGCCAGGTCCGCCAGGTCCGCCAGGTCCGCCGGAAAGGATCGGCTGATCGCCGCCGTCGCCGGGCGCCTGAACGTCGTACGGGGACGCGGGGGCGGCGCCGGACGGATCGGGGCCGGCGACGGTGCCGACCGTACGGCGGGAGCGGCCGGTGTCCGTGCGCACCGGGACGGCCTGGGCCGCACCGCGCGCCACCGCCTCCTCGATCCCGCAGGCGAGTTCGGCGGCCTGGGGCAGGCCTTGGTCGGCGAGGAGCGCGGTGAGGCCCTCCGCGTAGCCCTGGCCCACCGCGCGGATCTTCCAGGCGCCTTGGCGACGGTAGAGCTCCAGGGCCACGACGGCCGACTCGGCGTCCAGGCCGGCGAGGGTGTATCCGGCGATCTCGGTGCCGTCGAGGCCGGTGACGGCGGCGCGCGGCGGGGCGACCGCGCCGAAGCGGAGCGGGCCGCCGGGGGCTGCGGGCAGGGCGATCAGGACGCTGACCCGGTGCACGGCCCCGGGCAGGGCGTCGAGGTCGACGGCGAGCCGGTGTTCGGCGGCCGCCTGCCGGGAGACCTCGATCCCGGGCAGGGTGGGTGCGCCCGGATGGGCCACCCGGTCGGCGTCCCGCACCCGGCCGCCGTCGTCGGCGAGGGTGGCCCCGGCCACGACCGGCACATCGGCCGAGATCCGGATCTCGATCCGGTTCCGCGAGAGTGGGTGGTTCTGCCCGCGCGTCAGCTCGGCCGCCATCGCCCATGTCCCCCTGTGTGTCGTGTCGTCGTGCGCCGCGGGGCTTGTCCTAGAGGACCTGCCGGATCGTGGGCACCAGGTCCTGGAAGGTGCGGCCCTTGGCCGGCACGCCCAGGGCCGTCAGCGTCCAGCCCGAGCCGGTCCGGTGCACCTTCGCCATGATCTGGGCGGTGTACTCGCCGCCGCCGTCGAGCGTGTAGCGGGCGAGTTCCTGGCCGTTGGTCTCGTCGACCAGCCGGCAGAAGGCGTTCTGCACTTCCTGGAAGGTCTGGCCGGTGAAGGAGTTGACGGTGAAGACGATCTGGTCGATGTGGACCGGTACGCGCGCGAGGTCGACGAGGATGGCCTCGTCGTCGCCGCCCTGCCCCGCACCGCCGACTAGGTTGTCGCCCGTGTGCCGGACGGAGCCGTCGTCGCTCACCAGGTGGCGGAAGAACACGACGTCGACGGGCTCCTTGTCGGCGAACAGCACCGCCGAGGCGTCCAGGTCGATCTCACGGGTGCGCGAGCCGAACAGCCCGCGCCGGGGCGCCGCCTTCCAACCAAGACCCATGCGGACCGCGCTCAGGGAGCCGCCATCCTTCTTCTCCAGGCTGATGGCCTGACCCTTGGTCATGTTGACGGTCACGACTGCTGTCCCCTCGTCGGATGTCCCCGGTTGCCGCGAAGTGCGCGGTTGTCCAAAACCCTATGCAGCGCCACGGACAGTGCCGAACCCCGGCCCGCGGTTTGTGTCGGTGTTGCAACACTTCGCACCCTTGCCGGGGTCCGGTGGCGGCTCGGGGGTCAGGCCAGGCCCGCCTCCTTCATCTGGCGCAGTTCCTTCTTCATCTCGGAGACCTCGTCGCGCAGCCTGGCCGCGATCTCGAACTGCAGATCCGCGGCGGCGGCACGCATTCGCTCCGTCATCTCCTCGATCTGCTCGGCGAGTTCGGCCGCCGGACGGTCGGTCGGCACCGTTTCCTTCGCCTTGCCCTTGGCCGCCTTGCCGGCCTTCGCGCCCTTGGCCGCCTTCTCGCCAAGCGACGGTACGGGCGCCTTGGCCGCCTTGCCGTCCTTCTGCTTGCGGTAGCCCGAGCCGAGCAGCTGTTCGGTGTCCACCTCTTCCCGGGCGATCTGCGCGACGATGTCGTTGATCTTCTTGCGCAGCGGCTGCGGGTCGATGCCGTTGGCCGTGTTGTAGGCGACCTGCTTCTCCCGGCGGCGGTTGGTCTCGTCGATGGCCCGCTCCATCGCCGGGGTGATCTTGTCGGCGTACATGTGGACCTGGCCGGAGACATTGCGCGCCGCGCGGCCGATGGTCTGGATCAGCGAGGTGCCGGAGCGCAGGAAGCCCTCCTTGTCGGCGTCGAGGATCGCCACCAGGGACACCTCGGGCAGGTCGAGGCCCTCACGCAGCAGGTTGATGCCGACCAGGACGTCGTACTCGCCGGAGCGCAGCTCGCGCAGCAGCTCGACGCGGCGCAGGGTGTCGACGTCGCTGTGCAGATAGCGCACCTGGATGCCGAGTTCCAGGAAGTAGTCGGTGAGGTCCTCGGCCATCTTCTTGGTGAGGGTGGTGACCAGGACACGTTCGTCCTTCTCGGTGCGCTTGCGGATCTCGTGCACCAGGTCGTCGATCTGGCCCTCGGTGGGCTTGACGACGACCTCTGGGTCGATGAGGCCGGTGGGGCGGATGATCTGCTCGACGACGCCGTCCCCGCGGGACAGCTCGTAGGTGCCGGGGGTCGCCGACAGGTACACGGCCTGCCCGATCCGCTCCTGGAACTCCTCCCACTTCAGGGGGCGGTTGTCCAGGGCGGAGGGCAACCGGAAGCCGTGGTCCACCAGGGTGCGCTTGCGGGAGGCGTCGCCCTCGTACATGGCGCCGATCTGCGGCACGGTGACATGCGACTCGTCGATGACGAGGAGGAAGTCGTCCGGGAAGTAGTCGAGCAGGGTGTTGGGCGGAGAGCCGGGCGAGCGGCCGTCGAAGTGCATCGAGTAGTTCTCCACGCCGGAGCAGGTGCCGATCTGGCGGAGCATCTCGATGTCGTACGTGGTGCGCATGCGCAGCCGCTGGGCCTCCAGGAGCTTGCCCTGCTTCTCCAGCTCCGCGAGGCGCTCCGCCAGCTCCTTCTCGATGTCGTTGACGGCCCGCTCCAGGCGCTCGGGACCCGCGATGTAGTGGGAGGCCGGGAAGACGTACAGCTGCTGGTCGTCGCTGATGATCTCGCCGGTGAGCGGGTGCAGCGTGGACAGCGCCTCGATCTCGTCGCCGAACATCTCGATGCGGACGGCGAGCTCCTCGTAGACCGGGAAGATCTCGATGGTGTCGCCGCGGACGCGGAAGGTGCCGCGTGCGAACGCCACGTCGTTGCGCGTGTACTGGATGTCGACGAAACGGCGCAGCAGGAGGTCGCGGTCGATCTCGTCACCGACGCGCAGCGGGACCATCCGGTCGACGTACTCCTGCGGTGTACCGAGGCCGTAGATGCAGGACACGGAGGCGACCACGATGACGTCGCGCCGGGTGAGGAGCGAGTTGGTGGCGGAGTGGCGCAGTCGCTCGACCTCCTCGTTGATCGAGGAGTCCTTCTCGATGTAGGTGTCCGACTGCGGGACGTACGCCTCGGGCTGGTAGTAGTCGTAGTACGAGACGAAGTACTCGACCGCGTTGTTCGGGAGGAGCTCGCGGAACTCGTTGGCCAGCTGGGCGGCCAGCGTCTTGTTCGGCGCCATCACCAGGGTGGGACGCTGGAGCTTCTCGATCATCCACGCGGTGGTGGCGGACTTGCCGGTGCCGGTCGCGCCGAGGAGGACGACGTCCTTCTCACCGGCCTCGACGCGTTTGGCCAGCTCGGCGATGGCCGCCGGCTGGTCGCCGCTGGGCTGGTACGGGCTGACGACCTCGAAGGGCGCCACCGTGCGTTCGATGTGGGAAACGGGCCGCATGGGTTCCACCGTACGACCCCGCACTGACAACCGGCTCTGATCAGCGATTCTGCGGAGTGCGCGAGCTGTGGTGGCTCTGCTGGGGGCCGATGCGCAGCTGCGGGCGGCGGCTCGGGTGGGGGGTGACCTCGTCGGCCGGGACACCCGGCTTGTGCTCCACGCGCAGCCGGTCGGGCCTTCCGATGATCATCATGGGGTCGAACACCACGACGGCGGCGGCGAGGCAGAGGAAGGCCAGCGGGCCGATCAGCATGGGAGCGAGCAGGGAGGCGGGCGAGTCGCCGGGGGGCGTGCCACCGGTGTTGTGGAGGTGGACGCTCATGGCGGCCATGCCGGTGTAATGCATGCCGCTGACGGCGAGTCCCATGACGAGGCTCGCACCGACGCTCCACAGGAAGCCGCGGATCTGTCCGGCAGCCCACAGGGCCGAGGTGGCGGCCACGACCCCTATCACGACCGACGCGCCCACGGTGAGCGTGTTGTACTCCAGGGTCCCGTTGAGGCGCAGACCGGCCATGCCTAGGTAGTGCATCGAGGCGATGCCCAGGCCGGTGATCGTGCCGCCCGTGAAGAGCGCGGTTCCGGTGGCGCCCCGGTAGCCGACTATGAAGATCCCGACACCCACCATGACGATGGCGAGGCCGAGGCTCGCAAAGGTGATCGTCTTGTCGTAGTGGACCGGCGTCTCCTTGACGCTGAACCCCATCATGGCGATGAAGTGCATGGTCCATATGCCGGAGCCGATCGCGGCCGATCCCAGGGCAAGCCAGGCGGGCCGCCAGGACTGGGCCACCAGCATCGCCCGGGTCGTGCAGCGCAGCCCCAGAGCACCGCCGAGGCAGGCCATCACATAGGCCACCAGCGGGGTGACGACCCCGTAGCTGAATCCGTCGACCGTGCCCTGCATACGTGGCTGCCCTTCACCCTTTGCGTCCCGGAATATTTGATATGCGCCCCCGTCCCAGGACCGCCCGAGCGGTCAAGGTTGACGCAGAGAGTATGACCCGCACCGGAATGGTCGAACGATTTTCCGGCAAAGAAACACGGCCTTCCCGCAGTTGTGCGGCACCGGTGAGCGGCCTTGGGCAACTCCATTCAATCTGTGGCCATCCGGTACCCGGCCGCCGTTGACTCCCTGCTGTCACTCTTGTGCTGTCCGTATTCGCCCGACGTGAGGAGTACGCATGCACGCGCGTGCCGTCGCCGCCACGACCACCGCGCTGCTGGGCACGGCCGCCCTGCTCAGCCCTGTGCCCGCCGCCCGGGCCGGCGACGCACGCGAGCCCACGGTGCTCGCCCACCGGGGCGCCTCCGCCTACGCGCCCGAGAACACGCTGGCCGCCGTCGACAAGGCGGCCGCGCTCGGCTTCAGCTGGGTCGAGAACGACGTCCAGCGCACCAAGGACGGCCGACTGGTCGTCCTCCACGACGACCGCCTCGCGCGCACCACGAACGCCGAACAGGTCTTCCCCGGCCGGGCGCCCTGGAAGGTGAAGGACTTCACCGCCGCGGAGATCGCCCGGCTGGACGCGGGCAGCTGGTTCTCCCCCTCGTACACAGGCACGCGCGTGCCCACGCTGGCGCAGTACATGCGCAGGATCGAGCACAATCACGAGAAACTGCTCCTGGAGATCAAGAACCCGGAGCTGTACCCGGGCATCGAACAGCAGATCGTCAAGCTGCTGGGAAACGAGGGCTGGCTGGACCGACCGCACCTCGGCCGGATCGTCGTGCAGAGCTTCAGTGCGGACAGCCTGCGCGTCGTGCATGCTCTCAGGCCCGCCGTGACGACCGGCTACCTCGGCACACCGCCCGTGACATCCCTGGACGGGTACGCGCGCTTCACGGATCTGATCAACCCGTCGGTGGGGTCGATCTCCGCCGGTTACGTGGCCTCCGTGCACTCGTTCGACGGCCCGCACGGCAGGCCGCTGCGTGTCTTCACCTGGACGGTGAACGACGCGGCCACCACCTGGAAGGCCGTCGGCTACGGCGTCGACGGGATCATCACCAACAAGCCGGACGTGGTCCGGGCCGCGCTGCGTGCGAGCTGAGCGGGGGCGGGCGGGCGGCGTTGTCAGTGGCGGGTCGTACGGTGGGTCGCATGGACAGCGAAGGGCAGTACGAGCAGCGGGTGGTGTGGGCCGTCGTGAGCACCGACATCGGTCCGCTGCTGCTGGCTGCGACCCGCGAGGGCCTGGTCACCGTGGTCTTCCACGCCACGGACGCGGTGCGGGAGCGGAGTCTGGAGCGGCTGGCGGCCCGGCTGGGTGCCGAGCCCGTCGAGGATGCCGCGGCGCCGGTGCTGGCCGAGGCGATACGCCAGCTGCGGGCTTACTTCGCGGGCGAGCGGCAGGATTTCGACCTGCCGCTGGACTGGTCGCTGATCTCCGGCTTCAACCGGCAGGTGCTGCGCGAACTGGCCGTCGGCGTCCCTTACGGCAGCGTGGTCGGATACGGCGATCTGGCCGGGCGGGTCGGGCAGCCCGGCGGGGCGCAGGCGGTGGGCGCGGCGATGGGAGCCAATCCGCTGCCGGTCGTCGTGCCGTGTCACCGGGTGGTGGAGAGCGACGGCGGCATCGGCGGGTTCGGCGGCGGTCTGGAGACCAAGCGGAAGCTGCTCGCCCTGGAGGGCGTCCTGCCGGAGCCGCTGTTCTGAGGCGCCTCGGCGGGAGCGGCGGTCAGTCCGCGGTCAGTCGTAGTGCCGGGCCTCGACGACATTGCCGTCCGGGTCGCGGAAGTAGAAGTTGCGCGGGGCCTTCCCGCGGGCACCGAAGGAGTCATGGCCGATGTCGGTCATGGGGACGGCATGCTCGGCGAGGCGGGTGCGCAGGGCGTCGAACGCGTCGGACGCCAGGCACAGGCAGACGTGGTTCACCGGGTGGCCCGTGCTGTCGGCGGTACCGGGGAGCGCGGGCATGTGTGCGGCGAGGGTGTGCGGCGCCAGGTCGAGAATCGTCTCCTCGTTGACGCGTACGGAGGGGAAGGACACCTCTCCCGCGGTGAACTCGACGACCCGCATCGGCTCCAGGCCGAGCATGCGCTCGTAGAAGCCGGCCGCGGCGACCGGATCCGCGACCCAGAGGACGACATGGTCCAGACGTGCCATGTGATGCGTCATGCGGCCCAGGCTGGTGGCGTCCGGCACAGGCCGCAAGCGTTTAGCCGGGTGTGCCGCCCGCCAGAGATGAGGGAAGACCGACGGACAGGAGGCAGGCGCGTGGTGCTGGTGATGTCGGAAGAGGTCCGTGAGGCGCTCGGCGCGGGCCGGGCAGTGGTGGCCCTGGAGTCCACGATCATCGCGCACGGGCTGCCGCGCCCGCGCAACCTCCAGGTGGCGCTGGAGCTGGAAGAGGCGGTACGGCACGAGGGTGCCGTGCCCGCGACCATCGCCGTGCTGGACGGGCGGCCCCATGTCGGCCTGGCCAAGGACCAGTTGGAGCGGGTCGCCAACGAGGACGGGATCCGCAAGCTGGGCCACCGCGACCTCCCGCTCGCCGTGGCGGCGGGGGCCAGCGGGGCGACCACCGTGTCCGCGACGGCACAGCTGGCGGCGCTGGCCGGCATCCGGGTGTTCGCGACGGGCGGTCTCGGCGGGGTGCACCGGGAGTGGACGGTGACCCAGGACGAGTCCGCCGATCTGGGTCTGCTGGCGCGCACCCGGATCACCGTGGTGTGTGCCGGCGTGAAGTCGATCCTGGACGTGCCGGCGACCCTGCAGCGTCTGGAGACCCTGGGCGTGGCGGTGGCCGGTTACGGCACGGACCGCTTTCCCGGCTTCTATCTGTCCGACTCCGGGTATCCGGTCGACTGGACGCTGGAGACCCCGGCGCAGGTCGCGGAGGTCATGCGGGCACAGGATGCGCTCGACGCGGTGGACACATCGCTGATCGTCGCGAACCCGGTCCCGGAGGCGGAGCAGCTCGATCCCGTGCTGCACGCGCGTGTGCTCGCGGACGCGCTGCACGCGTGCGACGCGGAGGGGATCACCGGTCAGGCGGTCACGCCGTTCCTGCTCGGCTATCTGGTCCGGCACACGGACGGCGCCTCGCTGGAGGCCAACCTGGCGGCCGTGCGCGGCAACGTACGGCTGGCGGCGCGGATCGCGTCGGCGTGGGCCAGGGGGTGATGGCGGCCCGAGAGGGCGCGCTGCTGGTCGTCGGGGACGTCGTCACCGATGTCGTCGCGCGCCACCGGGGTCCGCTCGCGACCGGCACGGACACGGCCGCCGTGATCCGGACCGTGCCCGGCGGGGCGGGCGCGAACGTGGCCTGCTGGGCCGCCCGTACGGGCTGTGCGGACGTCCGGCTGCTGGGCCGGGTCGGTGCGGACGCGGCCGAGTGGCACGAGCGGGAGCTGCTCGCGGCCGGGGTGCGGCCACGGCTCGTGGTGGACCCCGAGGCCGCGACGGGGACGGTCATCTGCCTGGTCGACAACGGCGACTCGGCCGAGCGCACCTTTCTCACGGACAGCGGGGCGTCGCTGCGGCTGGAGCCCGCCGACTGGTCGGACGCGCTGCTCGACGGGGTCGCCCGGCTGCATCTGTCGGGTTATCTGCTGTTCTCCGAGCCGAGCCGGGCGCTGGTGGCGGTGGCCCTGGCGTCGGCACGCGCGCGTGGCGTGCCGGTGAGCCTGGATCCGGCGTCGGCCGGGTTCCTCGTGACGCTGGGCGTGGACCGCTTCCTGACGCTCGTCGAGGGCGTGGACGTCCTGCTGCCGAGCCGGGACGAGGCCTGCCTGCTGACGGGACTGCACGATCCGGCGGACGCGGCGGCCGAGTTGAGCCGCCGTGTGCCGCTGGTGGTGGCCAAGGCGGGGGCGGACGGTGCGCTGGTCGCCGAGGGGGGCGGCGTCCTCGCGCGGGTTCCGGCCGAACCGGCGACGCCCCGGGACACCACGGGCGCCGGTGACGCCTTCACCGGGGCGTTCCTCGCCGCGTTGGTGGCCGGCGCGGCTCCCGGGGAAGCGGCGGCGCGGGGCTGCCGGGCGGGCGCGAGGGCGGTGGAACGTGTGGGGGCCAGACCGCCCGTCCACGGCTGACACGGCACCGCGACGGAATCGGCGGGCAGGCGCCTTTGCCCGGCCCTTTGCCCGGGGTCTACTCCTTGCGGCCCCATGCAGAGATCATCGGGGCCGTGGCGAGGTCCATGGTGCCTGCCGCCACGTTGGCGAGGTGCTGGTCGATCTCCTCGTCGGTGGCCAGCCCCGCGGTGACGAGCCGACCGCGGATCTGCCGGACCGTGGCCGACTCCAGGGCGGTGCAGGCGGGCGAGGCGACGGGGAAGTAGGCGTCGGCCTCCACGTGGTGCAGCCCGGCCTCGCGCAGCAGCCGCGGGAGTTTGCGGCCGTAGGACAGATCGGCGCCGCGTTCGGCGAGGAGCTTGCGGAAACCCTGGCGCAGGCGGTTGGCGAGCCGCTGCTCGGGACCGTACTCGTAGGGGCAGGTCAGAGGCTGGAGGGCGGGGTCGGCGTCCTCGATCAGCAGCCGCCCGCCGGGGCGCAGGGCCTTGATCATGGAGCGCAACGCCCGTTCCCGGTCTGGGACGTGGACCAGGACGAGCCGGGCATGCACCACATCGAAGCCCTCACCCGGAGGCTCCTCGGCGCCGACGTCGTGGGTGCGGACCTCGACCGGTGCGTGGGCGGCCGTGGCGAGCAGCGAGGTGTCGATGTCGGTGGCGACGACCTGGCCGGTCGGTCCGACCTTCCCGGCCAGCCAGGACACCACCGAGGTACCGCCGGCCCCGACCTCCCAGCAGCGCCGGCCCGGTCCGAGACCGAACGCCTCGAGGTGCCGGAAGGTGGTGGGGTCGAAGAGGGCGGCGAAGGCGTCGAAGCGCTGTCCGGCCTCGCTCTGGCGGTTGTCCAGGAGATATCCGTCGGCTTGTGTCATGAAGCGATCATCCCAGTTGCCCGGGTTGTCCGGGACGGTCAGGCCTCCGGTCCGGTCGAGACTCAGGGACGGCGGGAGTGCGTCCGCCGCGCACGGGCAACTCGTGGCCGGCCGGTGCGCGGAGGCGAACAGGCCTCGCGAGACCGGGTTGTCCACAGGCGGGAACCAACCGGAACCGGCTGCTCCCACAGGCTTACCCGTGTCTCACGCCGGGCTGGCAGACTTGCCCGGCAGGGCGCGAAAGCGTTGCGCGAAGGGATCCATGCAAGGAGATCCGGATGACGATGGCGGGGAATCTGCGGAAGGTCACAGAGCTGGGCAGGGCCGGCGGCCTGCGCAAGGTGGCGCGGCTGGCCCGACGGCGGCCCCGCGTCGACCTGAACCATCACGCGCGGTCGCCGCTGGGCTCCTCGGTGGTCAACTGCGTGACGTACGAGGAGGGTGTGCGGGTCCCGGAGTGCAGCGATCTGTACTCCGCCGTGGAGCGGGTGCGCAAGAAGGGCGAGGGGTTCGTCTGGCTGGGGCTGCACGAGCCGACGGACAGCGAGTTCGCGGGCATCGCCGAGTTGTTCGACCTGCACCCGCTGGCCGTGGAGGACGCGGTCGAGGCCCATCAGCGCCCCAAGGTGGAGCGGTACGGCGAGACGCTGTTCGCGGTGTTCAAGACCGTGTGTTACGTCGAGCACGAGAAGCTGACGGCGACCAGCGAGGTGGTGAACACCGGCGAGATCATGGTGTTCGTCGGCGAGGAGTTCGTGATCACGGTACGGCACGGCCGGCACGGCTCGCTGGGGCCGCTGCGCGAGGAGCTGGAGGCTACGCCGAGCCAGCTCGCCAAGGGACCGGCTGCGGTGCTGCACGCGATCGCGGACCATGTGGTCGACGACTATCTGAACGTCACGGACGCGGTGCAGGCCGACATCGACCAGGTCGAGGCGGACGTGTTCGCGGAGAACGGGGCGCGGGCCGATCCGGGGCGGATCTACCAGATGAAGCGTGAACTTCTGGAGCTGAAGCGGGCGGTGGTGCCGCTGGGCAGGCCCATGGAGGAGCTGACCACCCGGCCGATACGGGTGATCGCCCCGGAGATACAGGCCTACTTCCGGGACGTGCTCGACCATCTGATGCGGGCCAAGGAGCAGATCGCGTCCTTCGACGAACTGCTCAACTCCATTCTCCAGGCGCATCTTGCGCAGGTGACGGTCGCTCAGAACGAGGACATGCGGAAGATCACGGCCTGGGCCGCGGTGATCGCCGTGCCGACGATGGTGTGCGGGGTGTACGGCATGAACTTCGATCACATGCCGGAGCTGCACTGGCGGTTCGGCTACCCGCTCGTCATCGGCGTCATATCCCTGGCCTGTCTGGTGCTGTACCGGGGCTTCCGGCGCAACGGCTGGCTCTGAGCCCCACGACCGGCAGCACCGACCCCCACGACCCCGCGGCCGCCACGGGTCCCCACGAAGGCGGTTCGCCGGACCGGCCGCCGCGGGCGGATCGCCGGGCCCGTCGCGGGTGGCTCAGCCGCTCCATGCCGGATGCCGCGGGTCGTCGGCACGGACCAGGACGTCGGCCGTGCCGGCGGGGTCGCTCTCGGCTTCGTAGCGCTCGAAGGCGGGGAGGGTCCAGTGCTCGGACTCGGGGGTACGGCGGCGCAGGGCGCCGGGGGACAGCAGGAGGTGGACGGTCAGGTCGAACGGGAACCAGTGCCGCAGCAGAAGCGGTCCGTGCAGCAACAGGAGGCCACCGGGCGGGAGGTGGACGTAGGGGCTGCGGGTGGCTCGGTCGGTGGCCGGGTCCCACAGGTCGGGCAGGACACGTCCGGTCCCGCCGGGGTCGAGGGGACCGAAGACCTCCCGCCACAGGGCGTTGGTGTCGAACCAGCCGCCGTAGTACGACTCCGCGTCGCGGCGACCGTGTTCCAGACGCAGCGAGGCGGGGCGCAGAAAGCCCTCGGCGCCCACGACGACCGAAGGCCGGCCCCGCAGGCGCAACGCCTCCGCGACGCGTTCCGCGAGGTCCCCGGGCCGGGCGGCCGGGGCACCGTCGAGGGCGACACGCGGCCAGGCGCCCCCGTCGGCGGGCTTGAGCTCGGCCAGTCGCTCGGCAAGGCGCTCGGCGAGCCGGTCCCAGGTGATCGCTTCGAGTCGCACGGGGTCATGATGCCGCGTGGGCGGGGCTGCGGACGTGCCGGGGCCGGGGCACCCCAGCGAGGTGCGTCAAGATGCCCGATGCCCTGAGTCGCGGGTACGGCCCACGGCGACCGGGTCGTGCCCCCGCTCCCGGCCGAACCGCCGGTCGTGCGGCCGCCGCCGTACGCACGTGGGATACCTCGTCCGAAAGGGGAAAGAACCGCATATGACGCGCCTCGCAACTCCCCCTCACCTCGGTGGACTTCTGGTGGTGCAGCCCCTTCGGCACAAACGGTGTGCGGCCTGTCGGCAAGGGCCGTTGTCGTTGCTGGTGCTGGAGGATGGGGCGCCGCGGTGTCTGGAGTGTGCCGATCTCGGGCATCTGGTGTTCCTGCCGCGCGGGGACACCGCGCTGACCCGGCGGTCGCGGGAGGAGAGCACGCTCTCGGCGGTGGTGGTGCGGTTCAACCGGCGCAGGAGCCGGTACGAGCGGCAGGGCGTCCTCGTCGAGGAGGCCGCGCTGGCCCGGGCCGAGACGCGGTGTCTGGCCGATGCCGAGGCGCGGCGGCGGCGCCGGGCGCGGGAAGCGAAGCGGCGGGCGGCGGAGGATGTCCGGTTCACGGCGGCCTTCGCGGCGGAGATCCTGCGCCTGTTCCCGGGCTGCCCGGTGGAGCGGGCCCGGGCGATCGCGACGCACGCCTCGCTGCGGGGCAGCGGGCGGGTGGGGCGGACCGCGGCCGGGCGGGCGCTGACGGAGGGGGCGGTGGTCTCGGCGGTGGTGGCGGGGGTACGGCATGTGGACACGCCGTACGACCAGCTGCTGATGAGCGGGGTGCCACGGTACGAGGCGCGGCGGCGGATCGCGAGGACGGTGGAGGCGGTGTTGCGGGAGTGGGAGGCCGGGGTGGAGATCCGCCTGACCGGCTGACACCGGGCAGAGGCAGAACGAGCTGACCGGTGGAGGCCGGGCGGGCAGCTGACCTACGGAGACCGGGCAGGGCAGGGCAGCGCGGGTAGGAGGCAGGGCGGGCGTGGGCATGGACTTGAGTGGCGGCGGTGTCCGAGGCGAGGGGCGAGAGTGAGTGTGGTGATCGTGATCGACGGGCCGAATTACGTACTGGTCCTGCTGGGGGTACTGGGGACCGGGCTGGTGGCGGGGGTGTTCTGCGGATTCTCGACGTTTGTGATGCGTGGGCTGGCCGCGTTGCCGCCGGCGCAGGGGGTCGCCGCGATGAAGGCGATCAACCGGGCCGCGGTGACCACCGCGTTCATGCTGGTGTTCGCCGGGTCGGCGGTGCTGTGCGCGATGATCGCGGTGGTGACGTTCGTGGTGTGGCCGGACGACGGGAAGACGGAGCTGCTGCTGGGCAGCGCGCTGTATCTGTTCGGTTCGTTCGGGCTGACCCTGGTGGCGAACGTGCCCCGGAACGAGGCGCTGGCCGGGCTGGATCCGGGCACCCCGGAGGCCGCCTCCTACTGGCCGGCGTATGTGCGTGAGTGGACGCGGTGGAACCATGTGCGCACCCTCGCGTCGGCCGCGGCGGCGGTCGTCTATGTACTGGCCCTGTCCTGAGGGAGGCATGGGAGAAAACTGACGCCCGGCTGACCTCCGTCTGGCCCCTGGCTGACCCCTGGCTGGCTCCCGGCTGGCTCCCGGCTGGCGATCGCCTGAGGAAGCCCCGGCAGAAGGCGCTGCCAGCCACTCTGCGGGCGCATCCGAGCGGACGTATCGTGGCCGAAAGAGCACCGCCCGATGACGCACGGCCTGGGGCAATCGCACACGAGGAAGTCGACCATGGCCGATCCCAAGGGTTTCATGACCACGCCACGGGAGGAGTGGCCGCGGCGGCTGGTCGAGGAGCGGGTCCGGGACTGGGACGAGGTGTACGTCCCCGGCGCGCTGCTGCCCATCATCAGCAAGCAGGCGGACCGCTGCATGGACTGCGGGGTGCCGTTCTGCCACGACGCGTGTCCGCTGGGCAACCTGATCCCCGAATGGAACGACCTGGTGTCGCGCGAGGACTGGCGGGCGGCGGGCGACCGGCTGCACGCGACGAACAACTTCCCCGAGTTCACGGGGAGGTTGTGTCCGGCGCCGTGCGAGGCGGGGTGCGTGCTCGCGATCAACCAGCCGGCGGTCACGATCAAGAACGTCGAGTGCGCCATCGCCGACCGGGCCTGGGCGGAGGGGTTCGCCTCGCCGCGGCCCCCGGAACGGCTGTCCGGTCGGACCGTGGCGGTGATCGGGTCCGGTCCGACCGGGCTCGCGGCGGCGCAGCAGCTGACCCGGGCCGGTCACACCGTCGCCGTGTACGAGAAGGACGACCGGCTGGGCGGGCTGATGCGCTATGGCATCCCCAGTTTCAAGATGGAGAAGCACCATCTGGAGCGGCGGCTGGGGCAGATGCGGGCCGAAGGGACGAAGTTCCGTACGTCGGTGGCGGTGGGGCGGGACATCGGGGCGGCGGAGCTGCGGGCGCGGTACGACGCGGTGGTGATCGCGACCGGGGCGACGGCGTGGCGGGAACTTCCGGTGCCGGGCCGGGAGTTGGACGGGATACACCAGGCGATGGAATATCTGCCGCTGTCCAACCGGGTGGGCGAGGGGGATCTGGCCCGGTCGCCGATGTCGGCGGCCGGCAGGCATGTGGTGATCGTGGGCGGGGGTGACACGGGGGCGGACTGTCTGGGGACGGCGGTGCGGGAGCGGGCCGCGTCGGTGACCCAGCTGGACATCTACGCGCAGCCGGGAGCGGAGCGGGACGAGGACGTCGAGCCCTGGCCGACGTATCCGAAGATCTACCGGCTGTCGGCGGCGCACGAGGAGGCGCGGGACCTGGAGACGGCGCCGGACGCGCACGCGGACGCGCGGTTGTTCGCGGCGTCGACGCTCCGCTTCACCGGCGACGCGAGCGGGCATGTGCGGTCGCTGCACCTGACGGAGGTGGACGCGGCGCGGCAGCCGGTGCACGGGACCGGTCGCACGCTGCCCGCCGACATGGTGCTGCTCGCGCTCGGTTTCTCGGGTCCCGACCGGGAGGACGGGCTCATCGACCAGCTGGGGGTGGACATGGAGCCGCGCGGGACGATCGCCCGGGATACGGAGTTCACCACGAACGTGCCCGGTGTGTTCGCCGCCGGGGACGCGGCGCGCGGGCAGTCGCTGATCGTCTGGGCGATCGCGGAGGGGCGTGCGGTGGCGGCGGCCGTCGACCGCTACCTGACGGGGAGTTCGCAGCTGCCGGCGCCGATATCGCCGTACGACCGGCCGATGTCCGTGTAGACGAGGGGCGGGATGCGGGGTTCTAGGTCCCCTGGAGGAGGCGGGAGTACTGCCGGAGGAGGAGCGCTGGGGCGTGCTCTCCGCCCGGCGCACGAAATCCCTTCCCGGTGGGCCGGAAAGCGGACTGCGAGCGGCTTGGGGTTCGATGCCGGTGGGATGACGGCTTTCACAGGCATGCCGCGACCGGCCGGGAGTGGGTCGTCGTGGAGCGCCCCCTCCGTCGTTCCGCCGTCAGGCGCAGGGCCACCCCCGCGCGTCCCCTCCTGTTGGCGGTCGGTCCAGGAGGGTGTTGATGACGACGCTCGACGAACGTCATGGGCTGGTCGAGGCGCAGGAGTCCGTCGCCGTACCGCTGGACCGGCCACTCGCCGCGCTTCCCCCGCGTGCCGGTTCCAAGGCCGCCAACCTCGCCCGGGCCGCCGGCGCCGGGCTCCCGGTGCCTCCCGGGCCCAGCGGCTCCTGGGCGTCGTCGCGGACGCGCCGGGGCGGGTGTTCGTGCGCTGCGGCGCCGGGGTCGGAGGGACCGGGACGACGGCGGCCACGTATCTCGTGGGGACCGGGCAGCAGTCGCCCGGGGCAGCGGTCCGGCGCGATCTCGCGGTCGGACCGCCGTCGATCGAACAGATCCATTACCGGCTGAGCCTCGGCCCCGGCCGGATGCGGCAGCCGCCGTTCCCGGTGGTGGCCGTCAGCCGGCCGGTGGACGCGCCCCGGCGCCTGTGGTCGTGGCTCTGCCCCGGGCCGAAGACGCCGTTACGGCTTGCGCCCCACCGCCCCGTACCCCGGAATCACCCCGTCGTCCTGTCCCGGTACCGGCTCACCCAGTTCCGGATGCCAGTGATGGACCACCGAGACGCCGGGGTCGACCAGGTCCAGTCCGTCGAAGAAGTGGCCGAACTCCTCCCGGGAGCGCAGCGCCAGGGTGACTCCCGCGGCTTTGAGTTTCGCGGTGGCCGCCGCCGACTCCTCCGGGGTGAAGTCGGCGGTGGCATGGGTCATCGTCAGGTAGCTGCCGGACGGCAGCTCGGCGAGCAGCCGGCCGACCAGTTCGTGCGCCCCGTCCTCGTCGGGGACGAAGTGGAGCAGGGCGACGAGCGACAGCGCGACCGGGCGGTCAAGGTCCAGGATCTCGCGCGCGCCGGCGACGATCGCCGCCGGGTCGCGCACGTCGGCCTGGAGGTACTCCGTCGCGCCCTCGGGCGTGCCGCGCAGCAGGGCAGCCGCGTGGGCCAGCACGAGCGGGTCGTTGTCGCAGTAGACGACCCGGGACTCGGGCGCGACGCCCTGGGCGATCTGATGCAGGTTGGGCTCGGTCGGGATGCCCGTGCCGATGTCCAGGAACTGCCGTACGCCCTGCTCGGCCAGCCATCGGGTGGAGCGGTGCATGAAGGCGCGGTTGACCCTGGCCATCACCGGCACCCGCGGGTCGAGGGCCAGCATCTGCCTGCCCATCTCCTCGTCGACCGGGTAGTTGTCCTTTCCGCCGAGATACCAGTCGTACATCCGCGCGGGATGCGCCTTGCTGGTGTCGATCACGAGGCTCTCCGTAAGCGTCTGACACGGTCGATGATCAATTCAGCACCATTACAAAGAAGTTGAACAAGAAAACAGGAGCAGCTTCAGGAGAGCAGGAAGTCGGCCTCCCCCGCTTTGGCGCCCTCGATGAAGGCCGTCATCTCGTCCGTGGTGTAGATCAGCGCCGGTCCGTCGGGGTCGGTCGACTGGCGGACGGCTATCCGGCCGTCGGCCAGCTTCATCGCCTCCAGGCAGTTGCCGCCGTTGCCGCCGCTCCACGGCTTGTGCCAGCCCTCGCTGCCCAGTTCCCGGGCGGGCATGCCGTTGTAGATCCGTTCGGTGCGGTTCCGTGGTCCGGACTGGGGTTTGATGCGATCCATTCACAGCTCCTTGCGGAGATCCCGGAGGATCTCCTTCGTGCGTTGTGCCGTAGCGGCCTGCGCCGCCATGCGGTCCATGACCTCGAGGTGGGTCGCCACCTCGGTACGCGCGTCCAGGTAGACGGCGCCGGTCAGGTACTCGCTGTAGACCATGTCCGGCAGTTCGGGCATGGCGAATCGGAACAGCACGAAGGGCCCGTAGGTCCCCGGGTGCGGCCCGCTCTCGAACGGGGCGACCTGGAGCGTCACATTGGGCAGCTTCGTGACCTCTAGCAGCCGGTCGATCTGCGCGCGCATCACCTCCGGGCCCCCGACCGGGCGGCGCAGGGCGGTCTCGTCCATCACGGCCCAGAAGCGGGGGGCGTCAGCGCGGGTGAGCAGATCCTGGCGTTGCCTGCGCAGCGCGACATGGCGCTCGATCTCCTCCGGCTGGGTCTGGCCGACGGCTCCCGACTTCAGCACCCCGCGCGCGTAGTCCTCGGTCTGCAGCAGCCCGGGCACGAAGTGCGGCTCGTAGGAACGGATCAGGCTCGCCGCGCCCTCCAGGCTGACGTACATGGAGAACCAGCCCGGCAGGATGTCGTGGAACCGCTGCCACCAGCCGGGCTGGTTGGCCTCCTCGGCGAGCCGGACGAAGACGTCGGCCTCGTCGTCGGTCACCCCGTAGGCCTTCAGGAGCAGTTGGAGGTACGGGATCTTGAGGGCGACCTCGGCCATCTCCATACGGCGGACGGTGGCGGGCGCCACGCGGAGCACACGGGCGGCCTCCTCGCGCTTGAGCCCGGCACGTTCGCGCAGGTCAAGGAGGCGCCTGCCGAGGACCACCTGGCCCACGGTCGGCGCGGACCGCGGCTCGCTCACGCTCCACCTCCACGAAGTTCCCTGACCGGACGGCCACTTGTGCGCGTCGGCGGCACAGCCGCCGCCACATACAGGTGTCACCCGGCTACAGGTGTCAGCGGCATGCTGACAGCCCAGCGGCGCCATTCGAAGACTCATTCGAGGCTCCGGCGGAACGACCAGGCCGACAGAGTGACCGAATTGACCAAAACAACCGGAAACTCCCGGTTGATTCGCATCGATCGCATTGGCCGGATCGGTCCGCCGGATCCTCACTGATCCCAACTGGCGCCGCTCGACATGCTGTTGCGAGCAGTGTGCCACGGCCCTTCACCGCGTCACACAGCACTCTGCATTTTTCAGAGTGACTCTTGCCAAGTGTTCACGGCGGGGCGATAGTGGCAAGCGTGATTCCGTCCGCGCCCTTAGGAACAGACGCCGTCGGCGACCGTCTCGGTCTCGGCGCCGCCGCGGTTGTCGCCCCTGGTAGGGGCGCTGCCGAGCGCCGGTTCCGGTTCGAGTTGGCCGCTCATCCGGGTTCCCCCGCCCAGGCGAGACGCCTGGTGCGTGCCCGGCTGACCGGCTGGTCGGTCTGCGCGGACACCTGTGACACCGCCGTACTCGTCATATCCGAGTTGGTCACCAACGCGATCGTGCACACCGCGAGCAGTCGCGTGGTGTGCGAGTTGCACGACCACGACGACACGGTGCGGATAGCCGTGCATGACGAGGGCTGTGCACCCGACGAGCCCCACCCGTCCCCGCAGCGTCCGGACGAGGAGCACGGGAGGGGGTTGCTCCTCGTCGAGGCTCTGTGTCAGGCGTGGGGGGCTCAGGAGCATGGTCCCGGGCTGCTGGTCTGGGCGGAGCTGCCGCGCCAGACCGATGCCGTCCAGGACACCGCCGAACCCCGCAACGACCTGGGGTGGGGCGCCCGCCCCGACCCGGGCCCGTCGCGTGGCTCGTCCCGCGGGCCCTCGCGCGACCCGTCGCACGGGCCCGCGCACAGCCCGGTCCACCGTCCCTCGCCCGGTTCCGGGGAAGAGGGGCAGTCGGAGGCGGCGCTGCGCCCGGTGCCCGGGCGGAGGCAGGCGTGAACGGCGTCCCCGGTTCCGGCCGGTCGCTGGGCCTCGACACCCTGGTCCGGCTGCAGCGTGGTCGGCGGCCGACGGTCGAGGACGGTGCCCACCGGCTCCCGGTGCCCGAGGGCATGACGACGCCGCTGGGCTGCGACGCCGTGGCCGTACCGGCGCGTCTCGGGCCGCTGGTGGTACCCCGGCTGCCGCGGGTGGGCTGTGTGTACGCCGACGGCACGCACTGGTGGTGGATCGTCCCGTCGGACTCCGACTACGCCCTCGGCTGGCCTGCCCCGGCCCACTACAGCCCGGGGGCCCCGCTGCCCGGCGCCGCCCGGCTGATCCACCGCCCCGCGGGCACGGTGCCGTACACCCCGCCGATACCGCTCTACCTCGCCCTGTGCCGGGTGACGGGGACGACACCGGAGTGGTCCCGCCCACTCAGCGCGTGACCGCTGCGTGACCGCTGCGCGGCTTCGGTCGACAGGGGCGTGACACCGACCGACGGAAGACCGGCTCGGCCGTCCGACGCGAGGACCGGCTCGGCCGTCCGGAGCGAGGAACCAATCGACCGCTCGAACCGAGGACCAGCTCAGCCGTCCGGCACGAAGACCGACTCACCCCTCCGGCGCAAGGAACCACTCGGCCGCCCGAACCGAGGACCAGCTCAGCCGTCCGGCACGAAGACCGACTCAGCCCTCCGCGGCAAAGACCCGCTCAGCCACTCGGCCCGAGGACCCGCTCGGCCGTTCAGGGCAAGGGCCGGCTCGGCTGTTCGGTGCGTCTCCGGTCCGCTCCGGCCTCGCCCGCACCCCTGGCGCGCTCCCCCGCGCCCCGCGAGCCCCGTCGCACGCCCTGCTCAGCGGGCGCCGTGGCAGCGATAGTGGCCGTTCATCGACGGCCCTGGGGAGGAACTCGGTGACGAAGAGGCAGGACACGGCGGCGTCCGAGGTGTCGGACTCTGAGCGGCTGCTGTTCGGAGGGCCGCTCCGCTACGACATGGGATGGAACCAGCACGGGGACGCCTTCCTGGAGCTGGACCTCCGCGCGATGCTCACCCGTCTGCCCGGCATGCTCATGTCCAGCCTGCGGCTGGCCCGCCAGGCGGACGCCGGCGCCGCGCGCGTGGTGCTGGCCGCGCAGGTGGCCGTCGGCGTGACCCAGGCCGTGAGCCTGCTGGCCGTGAACAGCGTGCTGGGCCGGCTGATCGGCACCGGGACCATCGAGGAACGGCTGCGCGGCGCCGCCCCCGCCCTGGTGATCATGGCCGCCGTGCTGTTCCTGGCGGCCCTGCTGCGAGCCGCGTCCACCTACGCGACGGGCCGCCTGGAACCCAAGGTCGAGCGGGTGGCGACCGAGATGTACCTGGAGCGCGCGGCGGCCGTCGAGCTGGCCGCGATCGAGGACCACACCTTCCACAAGCTGCTGGACACCGCGCAGTACGGCGCCTCCTCCGCCCGCCGCATGATCATGTACGGCACCCGCGTGGTGAACGCGATGATCTCGCTGATCGCGGCGGCCGGTGTGCTGACCGTGCTGCACCCGGCCCTGCTGCCGCTGCTGATCACCATGACGATCCCGAGCGCCTGGGGCGCCCTGACCAACGCCCGGCGCCGCTACGAGTCGTTCCACACCTGGGTCCAGCACGCCCGCGCCGGCCATCTGATCAGCGCCCTGCTCACCGAGCCGGAGGCGGCGCCGGAGATCCGGGTGCACGGGGTCGGCCCCTTCCTGCTGCGGCACTTCCGCGCGATGTCGGAGACGGCGGAGGCGGAGCAGGCCCGGCTGGCCCGGCTCGCCGCCCGTACCGGCCTGATCGCGGCGGCCTGGACCGGCCTGGCGACCGTCGCGACGTACGCGACGCTGGGCGCGCTGCTGCTCAGCGGGGCGATGGCCCTGTCGGTGGCCGGTACGGCGGTGATCGCGATCCGCACCGGCTCGGCGAGCCTCAACACGCTGGTGCTGGAGGTCAACACGCTGCACGAGGAGGCGCTGTTCGTGGGCGATCTGGAGCGGCTGTACGTCGAGGCGGCCGAGCGGGCGATCCCGATCGGCGGGGACCCGCTCCCGGAGGATCCGCGGGAGATCCGCTTCGAGAACGTCACGTTCACCTATCCGGGTGATGCCACCCGGCCCGCCCTGGACGACGTCACCCTCGCCCTCCCGCTCGGCCGGATCGTCGCCCTGGTCGGCGAGAACGGCTCCGGCAAGACCACCCTGGTCAAGCTGCTGGCCGGGCTCTACCAGCCGGACCGGGGCCGCATCCTGTGGGACGGCGTCGACGCGGCGCGCGCCGACCGGCACCGGCTCGCCGAGCGCATCGCGATGGTGGCCCAGGACTTCAAGCGCTGGCCCTTCACCGCCAAGGTCAACGTGGCCGTCGGCCGCTCGTCGGCGCCGCTCACCGAGGAGCGGCTCGCCAGGTCGGTCTCGGAGGCGGGTGCGGAGGAGGTGGTCGAGGACCTGCCGCGCGGCCTGGACACCCTGCTGGCCCGCAACTTCAGCGGCGGACACGAACTGTCCGGCGGTCAGTGGCAGCGGCTGGGCATCGCGCGGGCCGCCTACCGGCGCGGGCGCATCCTGATCGTGGACGAGCCGACGGCCGCCCTGGACGCCCGGGCCGAGCTGGAGGTCTTCGAGAAGATCCGCGCGCTGGCGGGCAGCGGGCAGACCGTCGTACTGATCACGCACCGGCTGGCGTCGGTCCGCCACGCCGATCTGGTGCACGTCCTCGACCAGGGCCGCGTCGTGGAGTCCGGGACCCCCGACGAACTCCTGGCGAGCGGCGGGGTCTACGCGGAGCTGTACGCGCTCCAGGCGGACCAGTTCACGGCCAAGGTGCCCGCCCGCAAGGCGGGTTAGGCCCGGGCTCCGTCGCCGCCGCGCACGATGACCAGGAACGTGTCCGTCGCCAGGTCCATCACGACCTCCGCGGGCATGCCTTCGAGCCGCCGCGCGTGCGCGAACTCCTCCGCCGGCCATGATCCTCGCGGTCCGCCTGCGGGAAAGCGTTCGAGCACGGTTCGCCCGTTCACCATCCTGCACCTCCAGAAGTGCGTCGTACGTGTAGGAGTTAACGCTCTGGAGAACACGAATGGCTCGCCTGGTGACGGTACTGAGACATAGCCGACACGTCACCGGCGCGGAGGGTGAGAGTCCGTTGACTTTCGGCCACTTTCGTGACTGCTTGTGTCAGTCCTCGTACTCGTCGTGATAGCGCACCCGGTCGCTGCCCGCGGGCACCCGGCCGAGTGCCGTCAGGTCGAGCAGGGAACTGGTCGAGCCGAGGCCGTCGAGGCCGCGGTCGCGGGCAGAGTAGGTGTGGAAGACCCGGTCGTGTTCCCGCAGGAAGCAGCTGATCCCGGGCCGTTCGACCGCTTCGTCGTCGACCACGAGGGTCGCCCCGAAGTCGCGGTTGAAGTCGCTGTGGTGGGAGGAGTACCAGGGCAGGGTCCAGCCCATCCGCGCCTTGAAGGGCAGGATCCTGGTGAACGGCGCCCGGGACACCACCGCGAACGAGGTGCCGCGCGCCCGCAGATGGGCGAGGTGGCCGATCTGGTCCAGGAACGCGGAGCAGTTGGGACAGCCGGCCTCCCACTCCGGGGCGAACATGAAGTGGTAGACGATCAGTTGGGCCAGCCCCTCGAAGAGGTCGAGCAGGGTGACCTTGCCGTCACCGCCCTCGAACACGTACTCGGGGTCCACCTCGACCATCGGGAGCCGGCGCCGTTCGGCGTTGAGCACGTCCCGCGCACGCGTGAGCGCCTCTTCCTTCAGCAGTAACTCCTCGCGCGCGGCCCGCCACCGCTCACGCGAGACGATCTCCGGAAGCGACATGGGCCCTCCTGTACGACGGTCGGTTCCGGGTGGTGACCGCGGGAGGAGAGCGAACTCATCGGTGCGGCCGAAGTTTTTTTCCGCCGTCACCGTCAGGTGTCGTACTCCTGGATGCGCCGGCCCTGACGGCGGTCGACGAGGGCGGGGAGTCGCTCCTCCAGCTCCCGTACGATCGCGGGCACATCGAGGGTGAGCAGCTCGCGGTCGCGCATCAGGAGGCGGCCGTCGACGATGGTCGTGCGGACGTCGGCCGCGCGGGCGCTGTGCACGAGCGTGGCGGCGAGGTCGTGGACGGGCTGGGTGTGCGGCCCGGTGAGGTCGACGAGGACGATGTCGGCGCGGTGGCCGGGGGCGAGACCGCCGATGCGGGTGCCGAGCCCGACGGCCCGCGCGCTCTGCAGCGTGGCGTGGTGCAGGGCCTGCCGGGAGGTCAGCCAGCGCGGATCGCCCTCGCTGGACTTCTGGATCAGCGAGGTGAGCGCCATCGACTCCCATACGTCGAGGGAGTTGTTGGAGGCGGCGCCGTCGGTGGCGAGGCCGACCGGGACGCCGGCGGCGCGCAGGGCCCGTACCGGGGTGGTGGCGGGCCAGCCGAACTTGAGGTAGCCGCGGGGCGCGGTCGCCACCGCGGTGCGGCCGCCGGTGCGCTCCAGCAGGGGCAGGTCGCGGTCGAGGATGCCGGTGCCGTGGGCGATGAGCAGCTCGGTGTCGAGGAGCCCGGCGCGGTCCAGGATCTCGATGGGGGTGGCGCCGTGCCGGGCGAGGCTGGTGTCGGTCTGGTCGCGGTTCTCGGCGGCGTGCAGGTGCACGGGCAGGCCGTGGGCGCGGGCGAGTTCGGCGGTGGCGGCGAGGTCCGCGTCGGTGACGGTGTAGGGGGCGTGCGGGGCGAGGGCGGTGGTGATGCGGCCGTCCGCGCCGCCCCGGTGCCGTAGCGCGAACTCCGCCGACCGCTCCCGCCCTTCGGGCCCTTGCGAGGAGAAGTACGCCTCTCCCAGGTGGGCCCGCAGCCCGCACTCGGCGACGACCGCGGCGACCGCGTCCATGTGGAAGTAGTGGTCGGCGAAGCAGGTGACCCCGCCCCGGATCATCTCGGCGCAGGCGAGCCGCGCCCCCAACTCCACGTCCCGCCTGGTGAGGTTGGACTCGACGGGCCAGACGACGTCGTTGAACCACGCCTCGGTCGGCAGGTCCTCGGCGAGCCCGCGCAGCGCGACCATCGGGGCGTGGGTATGGCAGTTGACGAGCCCCGGCATGGCGACTTGCCCGCGCGCGTCGATCCGCTCCACGGCGGCCGTGTCGGCGCCCGCCCCCACGGATTCGACGACTCCGTCCCGTACGACGATCGAGGCGTCCGCCAGGAAGACGATCCGTTCCTGCTCGTCGTGCGTGAGCGCGGTACAGCCGGTGATGACGAGGTCGGCGGGAGCGGAAGCACGATCGGCGGGGCTGGAGCCACGTCCGGCGGGGGTGAAGCCTCGATCGGCGGGAGCGGAGCTCATCGCCCCAACGTAGGGCAGGGTCGTCGGCCCGCGTGAGCCGAACCGCTCATCCTGTCCTGCCTCTGTCGCGTACCGGCCCGGACGAGCACGCTGGCCGCACCACCTCCTGGAAGGAGCCGGGCATGCTCCTCGGCACCTGGAACCTCGAGAACCTCTACCGACCCGGCAGCCCCTACGGCCCCAAGGACAAGTCCGCGTACGAGACGAAGCTCGCCGCCCTCGCCTCCGTGATCGGCGCACTCGACCCGACCCTGCTCGGTGTCCAGGAGGTCGGAGACCCCGGCGCCCTGGAGGATCTGGCCGGACTGCTGGGCGTGAACTGGCGCGTCGCCCTCTGCACGCACCCCGACGGCCGGGGTATCCGGGTCGGCTTCCTGGCCCGCACCGAGCTGACGGTGGTGTCCGACACGGCGGCCCTCCCGGCGCGGCTGGCCCCGGTGCAGACCGACGACTCGGGCGGAACCGTCACCGAAGCCGGGCGCGGCTTCCTGGCCGTGACGGTCCAGACCCCGGCCGGCCCGCTGACGGCGGCGGTGGCCCACCTCAAGTCCAAGCTGCTCACCTACCCCGGCGACCGCTTCTACCCGCACGACGAGGGCGAACGGGCGCGCTACGGGGCGTACGCCCTCTTCCGGCGCGCCGCCGAGGCGACGGCCCTGCGGGCGCTGGCGGACGAACTCCTGGCCGGGCAGGGCAAGTCCAGGGACGTGGCGGTGCTCGGCGACCTCAACGACGAGGTGCAGGCGGCCACCACCCAGATCCTCCTCGGCCCGCCCGGCTCCGAGCTCGGCACCACCGGCTACGACCACGCCGACAAGGGCGACGCCGTACGGCTGTGGGACACAGCCCCGCGGATTCCGGCCGAGCAGCGCTACTCCCGCGTCGACTCCGGCCGCCGCGAACTCATCGACCACATCCTCCTCAGCCACCACCTGGTCCACCGCCTGACGGAGGCCGGCACGGGCCTCCCTGGCACCACCGCGCCACCGTCCCTCCCGTCGGTGGGCGAGGACCCGGCGGAGCGCCGCGGGGCGCCGGGGTCGGACCACGCACCGGTGTGGGCGCGGTTCGAGGACTGAGGCCCCGGCTGGTGACGGGCGGGAGCGTCCGGGACGGCGGTGGTCTCCGCGACAGTCGCATCGCCGCCCTCCCGGAACGACTGGAGTCTCCCCGTGTCCGCACTGCACGACTTCGCCGTCTGGGCACCGGTGCTGCGGCTGCTGCGGACCGCCCACGCGGAACGGCTCGCCGCGCCGGGCGGTCAAGTGGCCGGACTTGTCGGCCTGTTCGGCTGGAGTCTTCCGCTGGACCGTCCCGCTCCGCCGCCCGGCCGGGTGGCTCAGGTGGAGGACGTACAGGAGAGGTTCGACGCGGTGCGAGGGGTGCAGGAGGCGCTGACCGCGGCCGGTGCCGACGACATGGCCTTCGTCGCGCGTGTCCTGCTGGACGCCTCGGCGGTGCCGCGCGGCCTCTCGGCCGCTGCCGTCGAGGTGCACAGCGAAAGGCGGCCGCTGCCGTCGAGGTGCTCGGCGAACGGCGGCCGCTGCCGTCGAGGTGCACGGTGAACGGCGGCCGGCGGCCGCTGCCGATCGTGGCCCTGGCCAACGAGATCCTCGCGCTCTGGGACCGCCCGCTCGTCCCTGTCACGGTGCTGGAGGGCGACCTGGGGCACTGACCTGGGTGGCTTCGTGGGGACAACGGACGGCGAAGGCGCCCTTCGGTTCTCCGGGCGGCCGCGCTGTCAGTCCCCCCGTCTACGGTGCCACCATGTCATTTGCCCTGCCCGACGATCTACCTCCTGGCCGGTTCCTGCCCTGCGGTCCCGCACACGTGTGGATCTCCGACGAGTTCCCTGACGACGTCGAACGGCTGTGGCCTCGTCTGCTGAGCGAGCATGGAGCACACGGCCTGATTCCGTTCCTGTGCTGGCCCAGCGGCCTGGGCAGTCCGCTCAGCCTGAGTCATGTCGACGCCGTCCGCCTGGAGGAGGTGCTGGCGGCGGACTTCGCCGAGTACCGCCGCAGGAGGCTGCCCTTCTGGACGGACCCGACGCCGGTCCCGGCACCCGAAGGAATCGAGCCGTGGCCGCACGACCCCGGACCGCCTTTCGAGCAGTGGCCGGGCCTGGCACCGGAGATGCCGGTAACGTCCGCGGCCCCGACGCCCGAGGAGGCCGCGTCCGGTCTGCTGAGGCAGCTGATCAGGAGGGGCGATTACGGGCTGGCCGATTGCCGCCTCGTTCTCGTCCCGGCCCGTCGCGGCAGCGATGCTCTGGCGTTGACCGGCTGGTCCTCGGAGGCACCGCTGCCTCTGCTGTGCGCACTCCTGCGGAGCTGGGAGGACCGCTTCGGTGCCCGGGTGGTGGCGGTGTTCGGCAGCGAGCTGTACGTATCGGTCGCGAGACCTCCCGTTGAAGCGGGCCACGCGAACCTGCTCGCTCTGGAGCACGTGCTGTCGACCGCCGACAACATCGTCGATGACCCGCCCACACCGTTCCCCGAGTACGCGACGGACCTCGTGGGACGGACGTCCTGGTCGTTCTGGTGGGACTAGGCAGGACGGGGGTCGTCTCGGTGGACTCCACGACGGCGGGTACGGCCGCGCACCGAGCCGGGCGAGGTCCTGGCCGACGAGGCGGATTCTTCACGCACGCATCGCGAGCACCCGCGCAGGCGCGGGATCCGCGCGGTGATCCCGTTCCGGCCGAGCGACGCGGCCACCGGCTTCGTCGCGGCGGCCGCTCGGGGTGATCCGAACAAAATGCCCTACGCGGAGACCGGCATCCGGGGCACCGTGAGTCCGAGCCGCTGCCCGCCGTGCTCCAACTCGGCTGCCAGGTCCTGGAGTTGCCGGGTGTGCCGGGGGGTGAGCCGGCCTGTCTCGTCGAGGTGCACGGCACACGCGGTGGTCGTGTCCACGAGCCGTTCGAGTACGGCGGCCACCGCGTCCGTGCCCTCGGTGCGCCGGGCGAGGGCGGGGAGTTCGGCGGCGGCGAGGGCGATCGTGGTGCGGGCCTCGGCGAGGGTGCGGTAGGCCTCGCGGCGCAGGGCCCAGCGTTCGCCGCGGTCGTCGGACTCGCTCAGGACGTGGTCGAGGTAGGCGTGCGCGGCCCGCCCGGCCGCCGCGAGCCGGGCCCGTACCCCGCCGCCCCGCTTCCCCGCCATCGGCAGATGCCCCACGATCAGCACGATCGCGCACGCCAGCAGGGTCTCGCCGATGCGGCCGGCGGAGGCCTGTGGTTCGCCGCCGACCATGACCAGGGCGAGCACGAGGACGGTGACGGCGGCGGTCTGGGCGGCGAAGTGCCGGGTGGACACCGGGATGACCGCTCCGCAGACGGCGACCAGCGCGATGAGCCCTTCGGGCCGGGGCAGTACCGCGGCGAGGCCCGCGAAGAGCAGGGCGCCGAGCACGGTCCCGGCGGCCCGGCACAGCACCCGGGAGGCGAGCGGTCCGAGGTCGGGCTTGACGAGGAAGACGGCGGTGGCGGGCAGCCAGTACCAGTGCTGGTGCTCGCCGTACCAGCGGGCCTGGTGCAGGGCCTGGGCGATGCCGGCGCTGGCCCCGAAGCCGAGGGCGACCCGCAGCCCGTACTCCCGGCCGCCGCTGCCGAGCGCGGCCCGCAGCACCTCCTTCGGGCTGCGGCGCCGGGCGGGCGGCCGGTGCCGCGCGCCCTCGGCCCGGTCGAAGGCCTCGGCGGCGCGCAGCAGGGCGGCGTCCAGGGCACGCAGGGCGGGCGCCGACCGGGACGGCGCGGGCAGCGGCCCGGTGCCGTCGTTCTCCCGGACCGCGATGGCGAGCCGCCGGGGCCCTTCGGCGGCCCGCGCGGATATCGGCTCCTCCGCCCAGGCGAGGGCGGTGGCGGCCTCGGCGAGGGGCAGTGCGGCGGCGTACTGCGCGTGCAGCCGGCGTTCGGCGGCGGAACTGGCGTGCCGCCGCAACCGGGGCCCGGTGAGCGCGTCCTGGGCATGGTCGAGGGCGGTGCTCAGCGCCTTGCGCCGGGCGAGGGCGGCCTCGCCGCCGACGGCGTCGAGCAGGTCGGCGACGGCGTCGTACACGGCGGCGACGGCGTCCCGTTCCCCGTCGAAGCGGTAGTCGCCGGTGAGGGCGCCGGGGGTGGGCAGGGCGAGCCGCAGCACCAGCAGCCAGCCGGCTCCGGCGAGGAAGGCGAGGGCCCGCTGCCAGCCCTCCTCGGCGACCGGCATCCCGGCGCCGATGGCGGCGGCGACCAGTAACTGCGTCCCCGCCCCGGAGGCGACGGGGCCGACGGCACTCATGCCGCCGGCGACCAGTCCGAGCCCGGTGAGCAGCAGGGTCAGGGGTACGGCGGTGAGGTGCTCACCGCCGTAGGTCCCGACGAGCAGGCCCACGGCTCCGGCCGCCGCGGGCGCCCCGAGTCGTCGCACGGCGGCCCGGCGGCTGCCCGGCCGGTCGTTGATCCCGGCGAGCATCGCGGCGATGGCGGCGACCACACCGAGAGAGGTGTGGTGGAGCAGGACCGCGGTGAGCAGCAGCGGCCCGGCGGCCAGCGCCCCTCTCGTCACGGCGCTCCAGGGCACGGGCCCGCGCTGGGCGCGCAGGGCGTGGGCGATCCAGGGCGGCGGGGCGACACGACGGGACACGGGGCTCCTGTACGGCGGACGAGGGCGGGGGTATGCCTTCGGGCGACGGCGGCCGTGGCTTCCGGTCTGGGTCTGTCCACCGTAGATCGTGTTCCCGTACGGAACGGTGCGTTTGCATTTCCGAGGTGTGACAAGTGGGGCGAAGGGCCGTGTTCTTTATGAACGCAATTTCACGACTCCACGACGAACGGGAACGGGCCCGGGGGCGTAGCCTGCCCCCGGGCCCTGGAGTGCCGCCCATCATCACACGCCGGCACACTTGAGAACCCGGGTCAGTCGTGAGGTCGCCGCGTCCTTCCTTTGGACCACCACGCATCGAGCTGCGCGGGCAGGACTTGAACCTGCATTTCGACGTACTGGGGCCCAGGCCCGTTCGATCCGGCGATCGGCGGCGAATGCTGAGTCTGGAGCGAGAGTCTGAGATTCAACGCGGTCCGCCCCGTGTTCTGTGGGGTACGACCGCTCGTCACGACAAGGCTCAGCTTCAGCTTTGCGCTCCTCGCGCACCCCGGCCGCGAAGGACCGGGGAGTCTTCTGTGTCAGTCGTCCTCGATCACCCGAAGAGGTATCCGAACACGGCGTCCCCGACCCGCTGGTCGACGACGTCGGCGCCGTTCGCCTCTTCGCGGGCGAATTTGACGGCCTGCTGCAACTTCTCGACCCGGTCGAGGAGTTCGTTGATACGCCGGGCGGGCAGGGCGCCCGAGAACTTCACGGTGGTCCAGTACCCCACCGGAATGTCCTCGTAGTACACCTCGACCTGTGCCGGGTGTTTCTCGGTCGCCTCGGCCTTCACATGGTTACGAGGCACCTTCTTGGTACGCAGGGTCCGCACCGGCTCGGTCTTCCAGGCGTCGGTGGAGGGATCCTGCACCCACGACTCGGAGGCGTCGAGCACGGGCAGCTTCCGCACAAAGGTATTGAGATCGACGAGCTGCTTCTCCAGGAACAGCAGATAGGCCACGGGCACGGCGGCGACGAGCACCCGCCCGTCCACCTTCACATCGGCCCTGGCCTCGCAGTTGGCCCAGTCCTTGGTGGCGGTCACGTCGAAGAGCCGCGTCAGCGTGGCCGAGGTCTGCCGCAACACGTCCTCGGCCTGCACCTGAACCCGCGTGGATTCGGGCGGCAGTTGCTCGCCCTCCTCGTCCTTCGGCTGATACGTCCGCGAGATTCCGGCCAGCAAAGCGGGTTTCTGCAATCCGTGATGAGCCGCCGTCAGGTCCTGATGAGCCTTGGACTTGATGCCCTTCTCGACCGCGATGATCTGATTGAGTTTCGCCACGTGAAGGACGGTAGCAGCGGCAACTGGCCGATTCCCACGTATTTTCGAGTGGGGGAAACGCGTCACGCGGCACCGAAAGGACGCTCTGGCCGACAAGTTGGTGAACCCGGGTTCTCTGCTCCGAGGGCAACAGTGCCATCGTGATCCGGACAAGGTCGGCGGCGCAGGACCCGAACGCGGAGACGAGGCCGTCGAACCGCGACGCCCTGGCGAGGTCCTGCGCAAAGCTGCCCGTGGGAGCGCCTGTCTGACACGAGCAGAGCCGGATGGGGCCGCCCTTGTGGTTCGGATCGTTCTTCAGCATCTGAGCGAAGACCCGGTGATTCACCACGCGCGCACCGCCCGGCTCCGCATCCTCCACGCTGGGGGGACGCCCCATTGGGTGAGCCGCGGATCCACACATCGTGTATCCCGGTAGCTTCTTCGACTTGGGAACCAGGTTGTTCAGCTTGTCTCCCGGCGCAAAGAACGGCGATTCCTGTTGCGGCGCCTCGCGCGATGCCCCTTGCGCAGTGCCTGATGTCCCGGCCGTCGGCTTGCTGGGCTGGGCCGCCACCGACTCGGCCTCCTCGGCCCGCGCCCGTGCGCTCGCCCGCTTCACCGCCACGAGGTCCGCCGCGTCGCCCTCGGCGGCTCGCACGCCGGTGCCTTCGAGTGCGCCCGCTGCGTCGCCCTCCGGACCGCCTTCCGCGGCTCCGGCGACTCCGCCGCCTCCCATGCCGCCCGAGACGATGCCATCCGCGATGTCGCAGGACTGCTGGTCGCGGGTGCCGTACGGCGGCCTTCCCTCCCGGTGCCGCCCGCGTCCGGAAATTCAGGTGCGGGCGCGCGGTCGGGGCGCGGATGATCGGCGGGTTGTCCGCCGTTCACTTCAGGAGCCCCAGTGATCCAGCGCGTCACCACCCCCGCTCTCTTCCCGCCGCCCGGCTACTCGCACGTCTCCGTTGTCGAGGCCGGTACGAAGCTCGCGTTCCTCGCCGGTTCCGTTCCGCTGGACGACGAGGGGAGGCTCGTCGGGGAGGGGGATCCACCGCGGCAGGCCGAGCGGGTGATCGCCAATCTGCGGGAGCAACTCCACTCCGTCGGCAGCGACTTGGACCATGTGCTGACGACCGATGTGTACGTCGTGAGCAGTGAGCCCGCGGTGCTGTCCAGCGTCTGGGAGGTCGTCGAGGCCTCCGGGCTCAGCGCCGGGCCGCATTCGTCGACGCTGATCGGCGTGGCCTGCCTGGGGTACACCGGGCAGCTGGTGGAGATCACGGCCACGGCCGTCGTGCCCGAGAGAGCTCAGGGGTGAATGCCGAGGCCGTGCTGCGCCGGGCGGTCGGACCGGACGCCGGCGCCGTCGCCGACGTCTGGCTGCGGTCGTACTCCGCCGCCCTGCCCACCGTCGTCCGGGCGCACTCCGACGACGAGGTGCGCGCGTACTTCCGGGATGTCGTGGTGCCGGAGCGGGAGACCTGGCTCGCGGAGGTGGGCGGTCGCGTCGTGGGCGTGATGGTGCTCGGGGAGGATTCGCTGTCCCAGTTGTATCTGGCCCCCGAGTGGCGGGGGCGGGGCCTCGGTGACCGGTTCGTCTCGCTGGCCAAGGAGCGCTCCCCGCGGGGGCTCACGCTCTGGACGTTCCAGGTCAACAAGCCTGCCCACCGCTTCTACGAGCGGCACGGTTTCCTCGCCGTCGAGCGCACGGACGGCAGCGGGAACGAGGAGCGGGAGCCGGACGTGCGGTACGTCTGGCGGCCCTGAAGCCACGCGTTGGGACCCGCCGCCGGTGCCGGCCGAGCGTGCGCCCCGGCGATCAGGTCGGCGCCGAGGACTCTCACGGGACCCGGGTTCCCGGCGCGACCGCCGCTATGGCGACCCGGTCCCCCACACCCGCCTCTTCGGCAACGGCTTCGCATAGCTCCCCGCCCGGCTGGTCGTGAGCCCCAGCGCCACCAGTGACTCCGCCAGCTTCACCGCCGCGCCGACCCCGTCGACCACCGGAAGCCCGAGCTTCTCCCCCACCGCGCGCTGCAGTCCCGTCATCCCGGCGCAGCCGAGGACCAGGACCTCGGCGCCGGCGTCCCGGACCCGTTCGGCCGCCGCGAGGAACGCGGCCTCCGTGCGCCCGGGGTCGCCGGCGAGGTCGAGGACGCCCAGTCCGGTGCCCGTCACGGCCGCGCAGTTGCGGGCCACCCCGGCCGTCTCCAGGCTGTCCTCGATCTGCCCGCGCGACCGCTCCAGGGTCGTGACGACGCCGTACCGGCGTCCCAGCAGGCAGGCCAGATGGGCGGCGGCCTCAGTGATGTCCACGACCGGTACGTCCACCAACTCCCGTACGCCCTCTCGCCCGTGCTCACCGAAACCGGCCATGACCACCGCGTCGTACGGCGGGCCGTGGTAGGTCCGCAGTGCGTCGATGACGGCCGCGGCCGAGAGGTGGCTGTCGAGCCAGCCCTCCACCGACTCCGGGCCCCAACTCGGGGTCAGGCCCGTCACGGTGGTGCCCGGGCCTGCGGCGGCCCGGGCACCTCGTACGATCTCCTCGGTCATCTCCTGCGTGGTGTTGCAGTTGGTGACGACGATCCGCACGGTCGTCAGACCTCCCGGGGTGCGACGGCTCGGTCGGTGCGGCAGAGCGCCGCGTACAGCCCGGCGGCCAGCGCCGTGCCGATGAACCAGGAGTACGGCGCCACCTGGCTGAACGTCTTCACCAGCGCGAGCACCGCCGCGACCGCCGCCGAGGGCAGGAACGCCCACAGAGCCTTGGGGTTGACGCCCTTGCGGTAGTGGTACGGGGAGCCGGGGGCCGCGTCGAAGAGCTGCTGGACGTCCACCTTGCCGCGCTTGATCACGTAGTAGTCGACCATGATCACGCCGAACAGCGGTCCCAGGAAGGCACCGAGGCCGCCGAGGAAGTAGTTGACGACGGTGGGGTTGGAGAAGAGGTTCCAGGGGGTGACGACCAGCGCGGCGACCGTGCTGATCATGCCGCCGACCCGGAAGCTGATCTTCTGCGGCCAGACGTTGGCCAGGTCGTACGCCGGTGAGACGAAGTTGGCGACGATGTTGACGCCCATGGTGGCGACCGCGAAGGTCAGGGCCGCCACGACCAGGACCCAGGTGTTGCCGACCTTGGCGACCAGTTCGGCCGGGTCGGTGATGGCCTCGCCGAAGACCTCCAGCGAACCCGACGTGACGATCACCGAGACGACCACGAAGGCCGTGGAGTTGACGGGCAGGCCCCAGAAGTTGCCGCGGCGGACGGTGCGGTAGTCCGGCGCGAAGCGCGAGAAGTCGCAGAAGTTGAGCATCAGCGTGCCGTAGGTGGCCAGGATCAGGCCGATCGCGCCGAACCACTGCCGCCACTGCTCGCCGATGGAGACCGGGTGCGGGGTGGAGGTGAGCGAGATCGTCCAGTGGGCCTTGGCCAGGATCCAGACGGCGAGCGCGATCATGACCAGCCAGATCGCGGGTCCGCAGAAGTCCTGGAACTTGCGGATCGTCTCCATGCCCCGGCTGATGATCGCAGCCTGGATCAGCCAGAGGGAGACGAAGGAGGTCCAGCCGAGCGCGTCCAGACCCAGGAAGGAGTGGTGCGTCCAGGACTCCAGGCCCGGCCAGGCCGCCAGCAGCATCACGTTGACGGCGACGGACGCCAGATAGGTCTGGATGCCGTACCACATGATGGCGATCACGGCCCGGATGAGCGCCGGGATGTTGGCGCCCCAGACGCCGAAGCTGATCCGGCTGACCACCGGGAAGGGCACTCCGTGGCGCTGGCCGATCCGCCCCATCCAGTTCATGCCGATGTAGATGAGCACGAAGCCGGCGAGGAGGGAGGTGAAGACCTGCCAGACGTTCATGCCGAGGACCAGCAGTCCGGCGGCGAAGGTGTAGTTGCCGAGGTTGTGGACGTCGGACATCCACATGGCGAAGAGGTCGAAGACCTTCCAGTTCCGCTGCTCGGCGGGGGCGAGGTCTTCGTTGGTGAGCCGGGGGTCGGGGACGAACGCGGGTGCGCCGGTGGCTTCGGCGCGGTCGGCCAGGGACACGGGGCCTCCAGGGACTCCAGGGACTGCGGGACCTGTGGGGACGGGGAGGGCGGAGGGCGAATGCCGAGTACTGCGCGCGTTTGGTATACCAAACTGCCGTCATGGTCCTCCCGTCAAGCGTTCCGACCGATGTCCGTCCCGTTACGGCTCCGTAAAAGCCCCCTCAGGTCGGCGAAGATGGCCCCATGGGATCCCCCACCACGAAGATCGAACCCCTGGGCGCGGTGCGCGAGCGCGTCCTCGCCACCCTGCGGCAGGACATCATCGCGGGACGTCTGGGCCCTGGCGACCGACTGGTCGAGCGCGAGCTGGCCGAGCGGTTCGGGGTGTCCCGGGTGCCGGTCCGGGAGGCGATCCGGGCCCTGGTCGCCGAGGGATTCGTCCACTTCGAGTCGGCCCGCCGGACCGTCGTGCGCCGGCTGACCCCGACCGACGTCAAGGAACTCTTCGAGCTGCGCGAGGCACTGGAGGTGTACGCGGCCGGGCTGGCGGCGGCACGGGCGACCCCGCAGGCGCTGGCCGAGCTGCGGGACCTGCTCGACCGGGCCGCCGCGGCGACGCGGGCCGGGGACGCCGAGACGATCACCGACATCAACACCCGCTTCCACGACCGGATCCTGGCCCTGGCCGGCAACAGCCTGCTCATCTCGGTGATGGAACCGGTCGACGGCCGGCTGCGCTGGCTCACCCGACGGAACGAGGAGTGGCCGCAGTTGCTCACCGAACACCGGGAGCTCTACGACGCGATCGCCTCCGGCGACCCGGACCGCGCCCGCGCCCGCGCCCTCGGCCACGTCCAGGCCAACTACCGGTCGACGGTACGGCACCTCTTCGGCGAGGAGCCCGAGCAGCGGCTCTGACCTCGCACCGGGTTGTCCGGGTTGTCCACAGGAACACCAGTTCGCACAGAGATCTCCTAGAGTTCTCCTCATCAGCGAAGATCGCAACGGATCCGATCGGACCACACGGGCCGGACCACACAGGTCGGACCACACAGGTCGGACCACACAGGTCGGACCACACGGGGAGGGCATGACCATGGTGAGCAGGCGGGGGCTGCTGAGCGAAGCCGCGCGCATGGGGTTGGGCGCGGCGGCCGGCATGGCGGCGGGCATGGGGGCCGCCGCGGTCGACCCGCCGCTGGACACACCGTTCACCCCGGTCGCCGCACCGCATCTGGCCGAGGCCGAACAGGTGGTGCAGTACCAACGCATGCTGGCGGCCGGTTACCTGCCGACGGGACTGGCCGGACACTGGCCGCTGGACGGCTCCGGCACCGACCGCTCCGGCCTGGAGTATCCCGTCACGCTGGGCTCCGGGGCGAGCTGGACCAGTCTGCGGGCGAGCGGTGAGCTGAGCCTCGACGGGACCTCGGGTGCCTACGCGGCCACCGACTCCGTCCTGGACACCACGGCCCCGTTCACGGTCGCGGCCTGGGTCCGGCTGGCCGACGACGCCGTGCTGACGGACATGTACACGGCCGTGAGCCAGGACGGCGGCAGCGCCAGCCGCTTCCTGCTCCAGTACGACGGCAGCCCCGGAACCTGGGCCTTCAAGGTTCGCAGCGAGGACCAGAGCGCCAAGGTCTCCGCGCTCGGCTCCACGCCCGTCACCAGGACCGGCGTCTGGACCCATCTCGCAGGCGTATGGGACGGCACACGCGTCCAGCTGTACGTGAACGGCGGGCTGGAAGGCAGCGCCGAAACGACCCTGTCCTGGGCCGCCACCCAGGGCTTCGGCATCGGCCGGGCCCGCTGGGACGGCGGCTACGTCAACCGTTTCAAGGGCGCGGTCGACGACGTCCGTGCCTACGGCCGCGCCCTGAGCGCCGCCGAGATCGCCCTGATCAGCGGCGCTACGGCACGCGCCAACAACGTCTATCTGATGAACGCGACGGCGACCGTCACCTGGGGCCGCCCCGACGACCTCGCGAGCTGGGTGGCCCGGGCCCGCTGCGCCTCCTTTGTCACGGCACTGCTCAGACACACCTACGGCTGGGCGACCGACGCCTACTTCCTCCAGTACTTCCAGGAGAAGGGCCCGGAGGCCGCCGACTACTGCTCGGCCTTCCTGAAGGACACCGGCGGCCCGCGCTTCCGTCCCGTCCGCAAGGTCGCCGACCTACAGCCGGGCGACCTGATCGCGGTCGACTACAACGGGCAGGACGCCGAGAACACCGGGCACATCGTGGTGGTCCGCGAGGTCAAGGGGGTCTTCAGCGGGGTCGCGGACTTCCCGAACGAGACCCAGTACGCCGTGGAGATCATCGACTGCACCTCCGACACGCACGGGGTGTACGGCCTGAGCAACTACCCGCGGTACCCCGACACCCGCATGGTCGGCACCGTGGAGGGCGAGAACTTCCAGGGCGTCGGCATCGGCCACATGATGTTCTACGCCTCCGACGCCACCGGCGCGTTCTCCCGCTACCGCTGGAGCGTCAACTCCTCCGCGTCCACCGGCACCCATCCGGTCACCGACCGCCCGGTGGCGGCAGCCCGCATCGTCTGAGCCCACCGCCGTCAACGCCTTCAACGCCGTCACTGCAACCCGGCCGCCTCGGCCGCCGTCCGCAGCACGTCGCGGAGCATCTCGGGGGTGAGGCGGCCGGTGAAGGTGTTGCGCTGGCTGACATGGAAGCAGCCGAAGAGGTCCAGCCCGTCGAGGTCGACGCGGGTGCCGTGGGCGAAGGCCGGACGGGGCCGGGGCACACTCCAGCCCGCCTCGGCCAGGGCGGGCAGCGCGGCCTGCCAGCCGAAGGCACCGAGCACCACGGCGGCGCGCGCCGTCGGCCGCAGCAGCGTCAGCTCCTCGACCAGCCAGGACCGGCAGGTGTCGCGCTCCTCGGGGGTCGGTTTGTTGTCAGGTGGGGCGCAGTGCACGGGCGCGGTGATGCGCACGCCGTACAGTTCCAGGCCGTCGTCGATGCGCTCCGATGTCGGCTGCGAGGCGAGCCCGACGTCGTACAGCGCCTGGTACAGCACATCACCGGAGCGGTCCCCGGTGAACATCCGGCCCGTGCGGTTGCCACCGTGCGCGGCCGGGGCGAGGCCGATGATCAGCAGCGGGGCGTCGGGCGGCCCGAAGCCGGGGACGGGCCTGCCCCAGTACGTCCAGTCGGCGAAGGCGGCGCGCTTGGTGCGCGCCACCTCCTCCCGCCAGGCGACCAGACGAGGGCAGGCCCGGCATGCGCTGACGCGCTGGTCGAGGCGGCCGAGGGGGTCGAGGGAGGCCGGAGGGGTGGGAGAGGGGGGAGGGGGTGGAGGCGGGTGGGGCACAAGGTCCACGGTAGAGCCCGGCGGACCTGGCCGTGCGAGATCGATGCGGTCGGTGTGCGTGGAGTGCGCGGGCGTGCGTGGGCATGGGGCGCGTGGGCGTCGGGCGCGTGGGCATGGCGCACGTAGACATGAGGTGCGCGTGGGCATGGGGCGCGCGTGGGCATGGGGCGCGCGTGGGCGTTCCGGGAAATCGGCTCCGTTTCTCCCGGCTCGGGGGGCTAGGGTCGGGGCATGGCTTCTGAGGACGCGGGCGTGGGCAGGGAACGGGAGAGCAGCGGGACGGGAACCCCCGCCCCCGCCTCGGCCGAGCCTGCCGAAGGCACCGAGGCGCCGGCCGGCCAGGCCCCCGACTCCGACCCCGCGGCCGTCGCCGCGGCCGTCGCCGCCGCCGAGGCCGCGGCACCCGCTCCCGGCGAGAACGTGCGGATCGACAGCTGGATCTGGGCCGTGCGCCTGATCAAGACCCGCTCGATGGGAGCCACCGCCTGCCGGGGCGGGCACGTCCAGGTGAACGGCGAGCGGGTCAAGCCCGCCCACTCCGTGCGCGTCGGCGACGAGGTGCGACTGCGCCACGAGGGGCGGGAGCGGGTCGTCATCGTGAAGCGTCTGATCCGCAAGCGGGTCGGCGCCCCGGTGGCCGCCCAGTGCTATGTCGACAACTCGCCCCCGCCGCCGCCCCGCGAGGCCTTCGTCCCCATCGGCCTGCGCGACCGCGGCACCGGCCGCCCCACCAAGCGCGACCGCCGCGAGCTGGAGCGGCTGCGCGGCCTCGGCGGAATGGGAGGAACGGGCGGAGCCGGCGGGACCGGCGGCATGGGCGGAACCGGCGGCATGGGTCGGCCGAGCGGTGGGCGCCCCGGCGGACGGTGATCCACCGGGGCCGGCTCCACGGGGCTCGGCCGGGCCGGGGCCGGACGACGGGGCTACGCCGGTGCGGGGCCGGCGGCCAGGGCTCGCGGGCCAGGACCGGCTGGCTGGCGGGGCTCAGCTGAGCCGGCCGGCGGGGCGCACCGCCGGCGCGGGGCCGGTTCCCCTCGCTCGGCGGGGGCGGCGCGTCACGCACGTGGCCGTACCAGTCCCCACAGCCGCGCGTTCTGTCCGCGCCGGGCCCAGGCGATCAGGGCCAGCGGCACGATCAGGATCAGTGGGGTCGCCGCGTACTGGCCGTCGAAGACGGTGAGCTGGACGATGAACGCGCCCAGCATGAGCGCACTCAGCGCCATCGCCGCCACCGACTGCAGTACCGGTATCAACAGGGCGATGGCGCCGGCCAGTTCGAGCGCGCCGATGGTGTACATGCCCGCGCTGCCCCAGCCGATGCTGTCGAAGGACTCGACGGCCGACGGATGCGCGATCAGCTTGGGCAGCGCGCTCGCGATGGCGTAGAAGAGGGCGAGCAGCACCTGCACCGTGCGCAGGGCCAGGCGGGCACGGCGGCCACGGGCCGTCGCCGACTCGGCGACGACGGGGGCGGTGGTGGCAGTGGTGGAGGTGGCGAGCGCGACGGAAGCGGTCGGCTTGGGCATGGGGTTCTCCTGGGGGAAGCGGTCCCGGTTGCTGTCACCGAGGTAGACCCGCCGCCGTGGGGAAACTCATCGACTGCCGCCGGGATTTCCGGGCTGCCCGCCGCTTCTCGCTATGCCGCCGGTACCGCCCTCACCCACACCCTGTCCTCGGTCAGATACTCGGTCACCTGCAGTCCCGCCTCCGCGAGGGCCGCCTCGAACTGCTCCTCGGTGAGCGGCCGGGCCAGGAACGTCTGTGTCCAGGCCGCGTCCGGGAACTCGTACTCCGCGCGCACCGAGTTCACCCCGTCCGCGACCGGCTCCACGGACACGATCCGTACCGTGTATCCGCTGGGGTGGACCCGCTCCCTCGGCACGTTCGAGTGGTAGTCGGCGCCCTCCCGCTGGATGAGCACGCAGCCGCCGTCCGCCACATGCGCCGCGCAGGTGCGCAGCATGCCCTGGCGTACCTCCACGTCCCCGGTGTTCACCAGGAAAGACGCGAGCATCACCACGTCGAACTTCTCGCCCAGGTCCAGCCCTTCGATGGAGCCGCGTATCGTGCGTGCCCCGCGGACGCGCTCCAGCATCTCCCCCGACTCGTCCACCGCCGTGACCGTGAACCCGCGCTCCAGGAGCGGGTGGGTCATCCGCCCCACGCCACTGCCCAGCTCCAGGATGTGGGCGCCGGCCGGGACCGCCGCCTCGATGATGTCCGGCTCGTCCCCCACCGCCAGCCGCGAGTAGAGCTCCACCGCGCAGCCGTCCGGGGTCATGGAACCGGGTCCTGTCCCCTTGTGCCCCTCACGCATTTCAACCGTCATGCCCGGACAACGACCCACCCCCGCACGACAGTTCCCGCGGTGACGTCACCCTCCCCAGGGGAACCACCCGTGTCCGAGATACCAGTGGCCGCCCGCCCGCAGATGGTCGCCGACCGCCCGCTCCACCGAGGTACGCCGGGGCAGGTCCCGTACCGGCAGGTCCGGGGCGCCGAAGACGAACTGGACCGCGGTCGTGTCGGCCGGTTCCGTGTCCTGGTGCCCGAGCCGGAACCGGTCCTGGAAGCGGACGATGTTCGAGTCCCCCCGCAGGTACCGCCTCAGCTGCGGGTCGAGCAGCCAGGAGTGGCAGGTCGCGACCGCGTGGTCCTCCTCGGGAAAGTGCCGGGGGAAGAACTCCCGTGCCAGGGCCAGCGAGCGGTCGCAGGCGGTGGGGGTCAGCGGCCCTCGGTAGTCGGGTATGTGCAGGTTCAGGCAGGGCTGCCCGGGAGCCACGGCCTGGCCCGTCCCTGTCGCCGTGGCCGCCCACTCCGTGACCGCCCGAGCCGTGCGCTCGCCGAGCCGGGCCCGTTCGTACTGCAGCCGGCCCAGCTGGTACAGCTCGCCGCGGAAGTGGCGGACGAGCCAGGACGCCTGGAGGGCCGACAGTCCTCCGCTGCCGTAGCGCCTGCGGTGCAGCGTCATGCCGCGTCCCAGGTCGGCGAGCGTGTGCCGGGACACGTCGGCGGGGACGCCCCGCGCATGGTGGTACGCGCGGGCGTGGGGCAGGGCGGCGAGGAAGACGTAGACCAGGAAGTAGCCGTCCAGTGCGGCCGGAGCGGCGGCGGCCCTCTCACCCAGTCCGGAGGGGCCTCCGGCTCCGGCCGCGGCGGGGGCCGGAGCCGGCGTGGCGCCGGTGACCTCGTCGGCGCATTCGGCGAGCAGCCGCCGGATCCCGGGATCGGCGGTCACCGTCCGGTGCAGGGCCACCACCGCGTTGATGTCCTCGTGCGGCACGGCGAGGTCGAGGAGCAGGTCGGGCAGGTCGTCGGCGTCCGGCAGCACGGCGGGGTCCCCCTTGGTGAACGTCCTGGTCGAAGAGTACGTTGCAAGGAGGAGTGGTGATCCGTGATGCGTACGGGCAGTGAACCGGCGACCGCGCGCAGTGCGCTGCGGGCGCGGCTGTGGCTGAGTGTGTGGGGCGTGGCCTGGGCGATCTTCGGCACGGTGGTGTTCGTGCTCGTCGGCCGTCCCGGCTGGGCGGCCGCCTGCGGGGTGCTGTGGCTGGTGGCCACCGCCGACATGACCATGATCCTCAGGCACATCAGGCAGGGCCCGCACTATCAGCCGGGCCGCGATGTGCCACCGTACCGGCCGGCGGACGGCGACCCACGGCGGCTGCGGCACCCGCCGCAGCACCGGCACCCATGAGCAGCCTTCCACTCACACCCCGGCGAACCGAGCGACCCCGCTGAACGCGCCGTCCGAACCGGGCGGCCCCGCCGAACGTCCGCTCACACCCCGTCGCATCAGGCGCCCCACTGACCGCGCCGTCCCGCCCCGCTGACCGCGCCATCCGACCGACCGAGCGACCCCGCCGAACGTCCGCTCAGGCGCCGTTGTCGAAGCGGGCCGCCTTCAGGTACTCCGGGTTCGGGTCCAGGGCGGCCGCCAGCCGGAAGTGGCGTATCGCGAGGTCGGCGCGGCCCTGGCGTTGGTAGGTGCGGGCGAGCGCGAAGTGCGCGAACGCGTTGTCCGGCTCGCGCTCCAGCACGATGGTGAACTCCAACTCGGCAGGGCGCAGTTGCGCGGCCGCGAAGAAGGCACGCGCGCGCAGCAGCCGGGCGGCGGTGTTCTCGGGGTGCGCGGCGATCACTCCGTCGAGCAGTTTCACCGCGCCCCGCGGGTCCCGTGCGTTGAGCAGTTGCTCGGCGGCACGGAAGTCGATGACATGCGTCTCCGGAGTACGTCCGGTCGAACCGCTGGTCTCGGGCACGGCACAGTCCTTCCCTCACTGAAGCGGTTCAACGCCCGGACGGGTGCCCGCTATTTCGAAGACGCACGACCGTCAACTCGAACCGGACACCCGCGCCCGGCGTACGAGGTCGGCCCACACCTGCGCGACCCGTTGTTCGAGCGCGTCCAGGGGCACGTCGTTGTCGATCACGATGTCGGCGATCGCCAGGCGTTTCTCGCGTGTCGCCTGCGCTGCCATGCGCGCGCGTGCGTCCTCCTCGGCCATCCCCCGCAGCCGGGTCAGCCGGTCGAGCTGGGTCTCGGGGGCGACGTCCACGACGACCACGACGTCGTAGAACGGCGCGAGGCCGTTCTCCGCGAGCAGCGGTACGTCGTTGATCACCACCGCGTCGGCGGCGGCCGCGTTCTCCAGTTCGCGGGAGCGGGCCCCGACCAGGGGGTGCACGATCGAGTTCAGCACGGCGAGCTTCTCGGGGTCGGCGAAGACGATCGAGCCGAGCTTCGGCCGGTCCAGGGTGCCGTCGGCGGCGAGCACGTCCGGCCCGAAGGCCTCGACCACGGCCGTCAGGCCGGGGGTTCCCGGCTCGACGACCTCACGCGCGATACGGTCCGCGTCGACCAGCACCGCGCCATGCCCGACGAGCAGCCGCGACACCTCGCTCTTGCCGGCGCCGATCCCGCCGGTGAGGCCAACTTTCAGCATGCCCCGAAGCTTAGGCCCTGCCTCCGACACCGGACCGGACAGGCCCTGGTGCCAGCCGGACCCGACCGGACAGACCCTGTTTCGAGGCCCGGACCGGCCTGGCTCCGGGCCCCGCAGGGGGACTCAGCCGTCGCCCTCTCGCTCCGCGAGGAAACGCTCGAACTCCAGGCCGATCTCGTCCGCGGAGGGGATCTCCACCGGCTCGGCGAGCATGTTGCCCCGGGTCTCGGCGCCGGCGGCGGCGTCGTACTGGTGCTCAAGGCCCTGTACCAGGGCGGTGAGTTCCTCGTCGCCCTCCTGGATCTGGCGGTCGATCTCCGTCTGCGTACGGTGGGCGTCCGTGCGCAGGGCGTGGGCGATGCCCGGGAGTACCAGGCCGGTGGCGCCCGTGATGGCCTCCAGGACGGTCAGGGCGGCGTCGGGGTAGGCGGAGCGCGCGATGTAGTGCGGGACGTGCGCGGCGACACCCAGGACGTCGTGGCCGGACTCCATGAGGCGGTATTCGAGCAGCGACGCGGCGCTGCCGGGCACCTGGGCCTCGTCGAAGGGGCTGCTGTGGCCCGGGACGAGGTCGGTGCGGTTGCCGTGCGGCGTGAGGCCGACGGGACGGGTGTGCGGAACGCCCATGGGAATGCCGTGGAAGTCCACGGACAGCCGGACTCCGAGCCGCTCCACGATCTGCCGTACGGCCGCGGCGAAGCGTTCCCACTCGACGTCCGGCTCGGGGCCGGACAGCAGCAGGAACGGCGCGCCCGTGGCGTCCTGGACCAGCCGGACCTCGATGGTCGGCTCCTCGTACTCGGCCCAGCGGTCCCGCTTGAAGGTCAGCAGCGGGCGGCGGGCCCGGTAGTCCACGAGCCGGTCGTGGTCGAAGCGGGCGACGACCTGGTGGGGCAGCGAGTCGAGGAGCCGGTCGACGATCTGGTCGCCGGTCTCGCCCGCGTCGATGTATCCGTCGAAGTGGTAGAGCATGACAAGACCGGCCGACTCCTGGGCCAGCGCCATGTCCACCACGGCGAGGCCCTTCGGCTCCCATGCGTACAAACCCTGCGGATCAAGCACTGTGACCGCTCCTCCTCGTGTTCGTACGGGACAACATGGCCACGGCGGCGAGCATTCCCGCCGGCGCCCCCGTCGACCGGCCGTTCACCGACTTCTCATGCCGCAGGTGCGGGCACACGCGCGTGCCCGCACCTGCGGCCGCCCTGTCGGCACCCCGCTCTGTCGCGCCCTGGCGGGCGCTGTCGGGCGCTGTCGGGCGCTGTCGGGCGCTACGCGGACAGCACGCGCGCGTGCAGTGCGGTGACCGCCTTCCGCGCGGAGCTGAACGCGCCGTGCTGCCAGGCGTCCGTGTAGCTGAGCCAGTCGCCGGCGAAGTAGACCCGGCCGGTGGGCTCGTTGAGCGGCTTGTAGCGCACGTCGTCGGGGCCGCCGGGGGTGTCGTGCCAGGCGGCTTCCAGGTGGGGGGTCTGGCGCCAGTGGTGGGAGAAGGAGGAGACCAGTTCGGTGCGGTACTTGGCGCCGTAGATCTTCACGCCGGCGGCCACCGCGCGCTTCTCGCGCTGGGCCGGGGTGAGCGCGGCGTAGGAGTCGGCGTCGGTGTCGTAGTTGTAGTAGCCGATGAGGACGCCGCGTTCGCCGTGGAAGCCGTACGAGGGGTGCCAGATGTGGGTGACGTCCTGGTCGGTCTCGGTGATGCCGCCGTAGATGCGGTGGTCCAGTTCCCACCAGCGGGAGCGGTATTCGAGGCCGATCTTGGCCGCGGACGACGGGGTGACCGCCGCCAGGGCGCTCTGCACGCCGGAGCCCAGGTTGTGCGGCACCTTGGCGAGGATGTTGGGCGGCATGGCGGCCACGCAGTAGTCGGCCTCGACGACCTTGGTACGGCCGCCCTGGGTGTACGTCACGGTGACGCCGTGCCCCGTGTCGGTGATCTTGGAGACGGCGGCTCCGGTACGGATGCGATGGGCGCCGATCGCCCGGGTGAGTGCCTTCGGTATCCGGTCCATGCCGCCGACCGGCTGGAACATGAGCATCGCCTGGTCGAAGCCGAACTCGAAGGAGAAGTAGCGCCCGACACCGCTCGCGAACACCTCGGAGGCGGCCGGCACATCGCCGAGAAGCACCCCGGGGGTGCCGGCGGCGGCCGGTACGGTCGTGTATCCGCGCCGCTCACCGCCCTCGTACGTCAGCTTGTCGCCGAGCGCTCCCCAGTCCTTGAGGAACTCGACGAGCCGCTCCTGGTCGGTGGCCGTCAACTCCTTGTCCAGGGCGCCCTTGTCGGTGGCCTTGGCGAGCAACTCCGCGACATAGCCGTACACATCGGCCTTGGCGGTGCGGTAGCGCTCGGGCCCGGTCATGCCGGCGGACTCGTTGTAGAGGTACGCGTCGGCGTTGGTGTTCGTGAACACCTCGATGGGGACGCCGAGTTCACGGCAGTAGTCGAGGGTGATCATCCACTGGGGTATGCGGGCCGGTCCGGCGTTCATGTAGTGGCCGTCGGCGAAGCGCGCGGTCTGCCGGTTGCCGTGGAGGTCGGTGGTCGAGTCCCCGCCGCGCACGGTGAAGTTGCGTCCGCCGGTTCGGTCCCTGGCCTCCAGGATCGTACAGTCGTAGCCGGCCTTGCCCAGTTCGTACGCGGTCGCGAGGCCGGCGATGCCGCCGCCGAGGACGACGACCCTGGCCGCGGCGCGCCCGGTGAGGGTGAAGTCGCTTGCGCCCGGCGCCCGGAAGGGCTGTTCACGCTGGGCGGCCTGGGCGGTGGGAGCGAGGCCGAGGGCTCCCATGGTGGCGAGCATGGTGCCGGCGCCTCCGGTGAGACCGACGTTCCGCAGGAACGTCCGCCGGCTCGTCCCTGACCTGTACTGAGGCTGTGCCATGCCTGGGCTCCTCTCCCGATCTTGAACGAAGACCGGGGAAGCGTCCCAGCACCGCGTTACGGCCCAGCGGTTACTCGTGTATCCCACACGTTTCGACCGGCGTCCACGCCAACTCCCCTCAGGGACGCGGGTAACCGCGCGACAAGCCCCCCCCCACCGAGCCGTCGGCCGAAGAACAACCGGACAACACCAAGGGGCCGCACCTCGAAAGGTGCGGCCCCTCAGTTACCGGCTAAGCCCGGCGGCTGGCGTTCAGCTCTGGCCACCCGCGAGCTTCTCGCGCAGCGCGGCCAGCGCCTCGTCGGAGGCCAGCGCACCGGAGGTGTCCGCACCCTCGGAGGAGTACGAACCGCCACCCGAAGCGGCCGGAGCGGCAGCCTCGCCACCCTCGGCGGCAGCGGCAGCGTCGGCCTCGCGGCTCTTGATGACCTGCTGCTGGTGCTGCTCGAAGCGCTGCTGCGCCTCGGCGTACTGGTGCTCCCACGCCTCGCGCTGGGTCTCGTAGCCCTCGAGCCAGTCGTTGGTCTCGGGGTCGAAGCCCTCGGGGTAGATGTAGTTGCCCTGGTCGTCGTACGAGGCGGCCATGCCGTACAGGGTCGGGTCGAACTCGACCGAGGCCGGGTCGGCACCGAAGGACTCGTTGGCCTGCTTCAGCGAGAGGCTGATGCGACGACGCTCGAGGTCGATGTCGATGACCTTGACGAAGATCTCGTCGTTGACCTGGACGACCTGCTCCGGGATCTCCACGTGGCGCTCGGCCAGCTCGGAGATGTGGACCAGACCCTCGATGCCCTCGTCCACGCGGACGAACGCACCGAACGGAACCAGCTTCGTGACCTTACCCGGGACGACCTGACCGATCTGGTGGGTCCGGGCGAACTGCTGCCACGGGTCTTCCTGGGTCGCCTTCAGCGACAGGGAGACACGCTCGCGGTCCATGTCGACGTCGAGGACCTCGACGGTGACTTCCTGGCCGACCTCGACAACCTCGGACGGGTGGTCGATGTGCTTCCAGGACAGCTCGGAGACGTGGACCAGACCGTCGACGCCACCCAGGTCCACGAAGGCACCGAAGTTGACGATCGAGGAGACCACACCGGAGCGGACCTGACCCTTCTGGAGGGTCGTGAGGAACGTCTGGCGGACCTCGGACTGGGTCTGCTCCAGCCAGGCACGGCGGGACAGGACCACGTTGTTGCGGTTCTTGTCCAGCTCGATGATCTTGGCCTCGAGCTCCTTGCCCACGTAGGGCTGGAGGTCGCGGACGCGGCGCATCTCGACCAGGGAGGCCGGGAGGAAGCCGCGGAGGCCGATGTCGAGGATGAGACCACCCTTGACGACCTCGATGACGGTACCGGTGACGATCCCGTCCTCTTCCTTGATCTTCTCGATGGTGCCCCAGGCACGCTCGTACTGGGCGCGCTTCTTCGAGAGGATCAGGCGGCCTTCCTTGTCCTCCTTCTGGAGAACAAGGGCCTCGATCTCGTCACCGACGGCGACGACCTCGTTGGGGTCGACGTCGTGCTTGATCGAGAGCTCGCGGCTCGGGATTACACCTTCGGTCTTGTAACCGATGTCGAGCAGGACCTCGTCCCGGTCGACCTTCACGATGACGCCGTCGACGATGTCGCCGTCGTTGAAGTACTTGATCGTCTCGTCGATCGCGGCGAGGAAGGCTTCCTCGTTACCGATGTCGTTGACCGCTACCTGCGGGGTGGTGGCGGTGGTCTCGGTGCTGCTCGTCATGTGAGAAAGGGCTCCGGTACGGACATTGAAGTCGTAGGTACTGCTTACGCCGGGAGCCTGTTTCGCTCTGTAGAAGCCGGACAGCCTAGGAAGCGTCACCTGTACCACTGGTGACGCCTCGACAACCGAGGGGACATACAACAGATGCGAGCGCAGCCTGCTACGTCTGAGGTGCGCAGGCCCGCAGCGCAACTTGTAGCATACGGGGGCAGCCGGACAGGGTCAATGCGCGAAGGCGCACACCCGGGGCGGATCGCCGCATTCCCGGCACAAAAGCCGTCCCGCGAGGCCACGCAGGCCTGACAGACCTCCTCCGTGACACCCCCTGAACGGGTTGCACGGAAGAGTACGACGAGGGAGCCGATCATCCAAGAGCCCGATTCGTTCGACCTCGAAGAGGCCGGGTCACAGACCGGAACCGAGGACGAACCCGAAGCCACCCGGCGTGCCGCCGGTATCACGGAGAGCAGCCGGGCCAACCGGGGCTGGTGGGACCGCAACGCCGACGAGTACCAGGTCGAGCACGGCACGTTCCTGGGCGACGACCGTTTCGTGTGGGGCCCGGAGGGCCTCGACGAGGTGGAGGCGGAGCTGCTCGGCCCGCCGGAGGACCTCAAGGGCAAGGACGTCCTGGAGATCGGCGCCGGCGCGGCCCAGTGCTCGCGCTGGCTGGCCGCCCAGGGTGCCCGTCCGGTCGCCCTGGACCTCTCGCACCGCCAGCTCCAGCACGCGCTGCGCATCGGCGGATCGTTTCCCCTGGTCTGCGCCGACGCCGGTGCGCTGCCCTTCGCCGACGGCTCCTTCGATCTGGCGTGCTCGGCGTACGGCGCGCTCCCCTTCGTCGCCGACCCGCGTCTGGTGCTGCGCGAGGTGCGGCGGGTACTGCGCCCGGGAGGCCGTTTCGTCTTCTCCGTGACGCACCCGATCCGCTGGGCGTTCCCGGACGAGCCGGGCCCCGAGGGCCTCTCGGTCTCCGCCTCCTACTTCGACCGCACGCCCTACGTGGAACAGGACGAGGAAGGCCACGCGGTGTACGTCGAGCACCACCGCACGCTCGGCGACCGGGTCCGGGACATCGTCGCCGCGGACCTGCGGCTGGTCGACCTGGTGGAGCCGGAGTGGCCGGCCTGGAACACCGCCGAATGGGGCGGCTGGTCGCCGCTGCGGGGCAGCCTCGTCCCGGGGACCGCGATCTTCGTGTGCGAGCGGACCTGAGCCGACGGCTGCGGACCTGAGCCGCCGGTCCGACGGTCCTGACGGCTGCCGGCGGCTCGGACAAGGGAACGCGCGCAAGCGCACGCGCGCGTGGGGACGTTTCGGCGGCCGTAGGACGCGGCCGTAAGACACTGGAGCCGTGATCCGTTACGACGCCCTGCACGCGCTGCCCGTACGGCAGGCCCTGCCCAATCTGGACGACGCCCTGGAGGGGCACGGCACCGCCGTCCTCGTGGCGCCGCCCGGCACCGGCAAGACGACGCTGGTGCCGCTGGCGCTGGCCGGGCTGCTCGACGAGGACCGACCCGCGCGGCGGGTGGTCGTGGCCGAGCCCCGCCGGATCGCGGCGCGCGCGGCGGCCCGCCGGATGGCCTGGCTGCTCGGTGAGCCGGTGGGGCGGAGCGTCGGCTACACCGTGCGCGGCGAACGGGTCGTGGGCCGGCACGCGCGCGTGGAGGTCGTCACGACCGGTGTGCTGTTGCAGCGGCTGCAACGCGACCAGGAGCTGTCGGGCGTGGACGTCGTCATCCTCGACGAGTGCCACGAGCGGCATCTGGACGCCGACACGGTGGCGGCCTTCCTCTGGGACGTACGGGAGACGCTCCGCCCGGAGCTGCGCCTGGTGGCCGCCTCGGCGACCACGGACGCGCAGGGGTGGGCGCGGCTGCTGGGCGGTGCGCCGGTGGTCGAGGCGGACGGCGTGTCGTACCCCGTGGAGGTGGTGTGGGCACCGCCGGTGCGTCCGGTGCGGCCGCCGCACGGGATGCGGGTGGATCCGGCGCTGCTGGCTCAGGTGGCGTCGGTGGTGCGGCGGGCCCTGGCCGAGCGGCCGGGGGACGTGCTGTGCTTCCTGCCGGGCGTGGGCGAGATCGCGCGGGTGGCGGGCCGGCTGGGTGACCTGGGGGACGTGGAGGTGCTCCAGGTCCACGGCCGGGCACCGGCGTCCGTCCAGGACGCGGTGCTGGCGCCCGGCGAGCGGCGCCGGGTGGTGCTGGCCACCGCGGTGGCCGAGTCGTCGCTCACGGTGCCCGGGGTCCGGGTGGTCGTCGACTCCGGGCTGGCGCGGGAGCCTCGGGTCGACCACGCGCGCGGGCTGAGCGCGCTGGCGACGGTACGGGCGTCACGGGCGGCCGGGCGGCAGCGGGCGGGCCGCGCCGGGCGGGAGGCTCCGGGGGCGGTGTACCGCTGCTGGTCCGAGGCCGAGGACGCCCGCCTGACGCCCTTTCCGGCGCCGGAGATCAAGGTGGCCGACCTGACGGCGTTCGCCCTCCAGACGGCCTGCTGGGGCGATCCCGGGGCGGCCGGGCTGGCGCTGCTGGATCCGCCGCCGGGCGGGGCGATGGCGGCGGCACGGGAGGTGCTGACGGCGATCGGGGCGGTCGGCTCCGCCGGACGGGCCACGGAACGGGGGCTGCGGCTGGCCCGGCTGGGGGTGCATCCGCGGCTGGGGCGGGCGTTGCTGGACGGCCCCGGCGGGAGCGCCGAGGTGGTCGCGCTGCTGAGCGAGGAACCGCCGCGGGAGTACGGGGACGACCTGGCGGGCGCGTTGCGCAACGCCCGGCGTGGCGGCGACGCCTACGCCGGCCGGTGGCGCGCGGAGGTACGCCGGCTCCGGGCGGGCGACCAGGGCACGCCGGCCGGCCCGGCAGACGACCGGCGCGCCTCGGCCGACACCTCCGCCGGCCTGGCAGACGACCGGCGCACCTCCGCCGGCCCCTCCGCCGGCACCACCGCCAGCACGGCAGACGACCGGCACCCCTCGGTCGGCACCACCGCCGGCACGGTGGCCGACCCGCGCACCTCCGCCGGCACCACCACCGGCACGGCAGACGACCGACGCCCCTCCGCCGGCCCCTCCCCCGGCACGGTGGCCGACCCGCGCACCTCGGCCGGCCCCTCCGCCGGCGCGGTGGACGGTCGCGCCGTGGACGACCGCTCGGTGGGACTCGTCGCCGCTCTTGCCTTCCCCGAGCGCGTCGCCAAGGCCGATGGCGGGTCGTATCTCATGGCCTCCGGCACCCGGGCCGAGCTCGCCGACGGCAGCCCGCTGCGCGGTGCCCCGTGGCTGGCCGTGGCCGTCGCGGACCGTCCGGTCGGCAGAGGGCACGCGCGCGTGCGGCTCGCCGCGGCGGTGGACGAGGGCACGGCCAGGTCGGCGGCGGCGTCGCTGTACGCGGAGGACCAGGAGGTCCGCTGGGCCGACGGGGACGTCGTCGCACGGCGCGTGGAGCGGCTCGGCGCGATCGAGCTCGTGGTACGGCCGCTGCGGGACGCCGATCCCGCCCTCGTCCGCGCCGCGCTCCTCGACGGGCTGCGGCAGGAGGGGCTCGGCCTGTTGCGGTGGACGCCCGACGCGGCCGTGCTGCGGCAGCGGCTCGCGTTCCTGCGGCTGCGCCTCGGGGAGCCGTGGCCCGACGTCTCCGAGGACGCGCTGCACGCGCGCGTGGACGAGTGGCTGGAGCCGGAACTCGGGCGGGCCCGGCGCCGGGCCGATCTCGGGAGGATCGACGCCGGAGAGGCGCTGCGGCGGCTGCTGCCGTGGGCGAGCGGGGAGGCGGGACGGCTCGACGAGCTGGCGCCCGAGCGGATCGTCGTACCCAGCGGGTCGCGGATCCGGGTCGACTACGGGAACCCCGAGCAGCCCGTGCTCGCCGTGAAGTTGCAGGAGATGTTCGGGGCGCGGGAGTCGCCGGCCGTGGCCGGGGTGCCGGTGCTCGTGCATCTGCTGTCACCCGCCGGGCGCCCCGCCGCCGTCACCGCCGACCTCGCCTCCTTCTGGAAGGACGGGTACAAGGGCGTACGGGCGGAACTGCGCGGTCGCTATCCGAAGCATCCCTGGCCCGAGGATCCCGCCGCCGCCGAGCCCACCCGGCACACCAACGCGCGGCTCAGGCGCTGACCGGTTCCGGGACCGCGGGCTCGGCCGGCCGCGGGTCGGCCGGGCGGCGGCCGAGGGCTTCCAGGCAGAGGGCGAGGGCGAGGAGCGCGATGCCGAGGGACAGGAAGCCCCACGGGAGGTAGGAGGTCAGCATCAGGACGAGCGTGCGGTTCTGCTTGACCAGGGCGACCGTGTGCTCGACGTAGTCCTCGCGCATCTTCACGTCGCCTGCGAAGGCCGTCACCTTGGCGCGGCCGCCCAGCAGGGTGCCGCCGCGCAGCTCCTCCTTGTGGATCTCCTCGCCGTAGACGGGCGCCCCGGTGACGGGTTCCACCCAGAACTTGCGGACTGTCGTGTACCAGCGGGTGGTGCCGGTCTTGGCGACCGTCTCCGGGGTGATGCCCTGCACCGGCATCTTCTTGGGCATGGGGACCTTGGTCCAGGGGATGGTCTGCTCGAAGTAGTAGACCTTCACGCCCCGGAAGGTCTGCGTCCCCTTGTAGTGGATGGGGTTGGTGGTGCGGGTCTGCGCGTCGAAGTACTCGTAGTCCCGTCTCTCGGTCAGGAAGGGCCACTTGAACTCGATGCCGTCCCGTTTCACCGGGTCCCCGTCGACCATCTCGCCGGTGGCGTGAACGGGTTCCTGGCTGTGGGCGTCGAAGATGTAGCGCTCGGGGATCTCGGAGACCATCTTGCCGTCGGGTCCCTGGACGTAGGACAGGCTGTCCCAGACGACGACGTCCCGTCCCGCCGTCTTCTCGATCTTCTTCGCGGCCGCCACGTCGCCCTTGAGGGTCTGCACGATGGTGACCTTCGGGACCTTCTTCGCCTTCATGGTGCCGTAGTCGAGGAGCGTGGCGTCCTTCGCCTCCAGGACCATGTCCTGGTACTGGTTCGCGGGGATCTTGGCCAGGCGCGGGAAGGCGTACCAGCGCAGCAGCGGGGACAGCGCCGCGAAGAACACGGCGCAGGCGAGCAGGACCAGACTGGCCTTGCGGCGCATCTCGGCCTCCCGGGGCGGCGGTTACGGATGTGAAGGCACCGTCGTGAGCAGCGGCTTGGGGGACGTCTTTCCGGCCGGCGAGCCCAGGGCGCTGATCGTGACGACCAGGATCAGCGCGAGGGCGAGACCGGTCGCGGCGGCGATCAGGGCACGCATGCGGGGCCTCCCAGCGGCGGACTGCTTCCCGGCGGTCTTCCTGATGGATCGTCAGGTGCGGGCACCGTAGCAACGGGAGGGTGAGATGAGAACAGGTCGTACGACGGCGAAGGGCGCCGTCCCGCGTCGGCGGGAGGGCACCCTTGTCGTCGTACGACCGTGGATCAGGAGGTGGCGGAGGCGCTCGGGGAGGCGGAGGCCGACGCGGACTCGGAGGCGGACGGGCTCGGCGACGGGCTCGGCGACGGGCTCGCCGAGGTGTCGGCCGCGGCGACCGTCAGCTCCACGGTGAGGGTCGCGCCGCCGGTGGTGGTGATGCGGAGCAGGAACGTGCCGGTGGTGTCGTCCGCGTACAGCTTGGGCAGGGTGAGCAGGCCGTTGGCGTCCGTCTTGAGGTCCGTGAGGGTCCGGACGGGGTTGCCGTTCGCGTCCTTGAAGTACGGGCCCTTGTCGTTCTCGCCGGTGTCGTCCGCCGACTTGACGAGCGTGGCGGTGGCGGCGACCTGGTCGGCGACGGCGCCCTGGTAGGTGGCCTTCGCCTGCACCTGGTCGGCGAACTCGGCGCCCGGGGTGCAGGTCAGCGCGGTGGTGTTGACGAGGGCGACGGTGTCGGCGGCGCGCGCGGTGACCGTCGCGTCGTACTCGACCGGGGTGATCGTACGGCCGACGACGGTGGCGCGGACCGTGAAGTCGCCGGTCTTCTCGCCCGCCTGGAGCGACGGCGCGACCGCGACGCCCTTGCTGTCGGTGGTGACCGTGGCGACGCTCTCGCCGCCGGTGAAGGTGGTGTCCGTGTCGCCGACGATGGTGAAGCGGACGCGGACCTTGGCGACGATCCGGCCCGCCTTGGTCTCGGCGCGGGTGCTGATCCTCTTGGTGAACGCGTCGCCGGCCGTCGCCGTGAGCTTGGCGGTGCCCGCGTCCTCCAGGTGGTCCACGGTGTCGGTGGCCGTGGGCGGCAGGGTCGGGGTGGTGCTCGGCGTGTCCGGCTTCGGCTCGGTGGGCTTGGGCGTGCCCGGCGTGCTCGTGCTCGGCGTGCCGGGCGTCGGGGAGCCGCCGGAACCCGAACCGCTGCCGGACCCGCCGTCGCTGCGGTGGCTGGGCACGGTGCCGGTGCCGTTCGGGATCGAGTGGGTGCCCTTGCGGTAGAACTCGTACCAGGACAGCACCAGGTTGAGGTAGTCCTGCGAGTTGTTGTAGCTGAGGATCGCGCTGTTCATGTCGGCCTGGACGGACAGGTCCCAGCCGTTGCGGCACAGGTAGTGGCCGGCGGCGAGCGCCGCGTCGTAGACGTTGTTGGGGTCCTTGACGCCGTCGCCGTTGCCGTCGCGGCCCGCCCACGCCCAGGTCGAGGGGATGAACTGCATGGGACCGACGGCCTGGTCGTACTGGCTGTTGCCGTCGTACTGGCCGCCGTCGGTGTCCTGGATGAGCGCGAAGCCGTTGCCGTCGAGCTGCGGGCCCAGGATCCGGTGCAGGGTGTTGCCCTCGGCGTCGACGTCGCCGCCGCGGGCCTGCCCGGACTCGACCTTGCCGATGGCGGCGAGCAGCTGCCAGGGCAGGTTGCAGCCCGGCTTGGAGCCGCGCAGCTCCGCCTCGGCCTTCTTGTAGGCGTCCAGGACGGTGGCGGGTATGCCGGCCTCGGCCGCGCCCCGGGAGACGGCGGTGCCGATGCTCGGCGAGGAGGCTGTGGGACTGGCGCTGGGGTTCGGGCTGTTGAGCGGCGGCAGGTCCGTGTAGTACGGCGAGTTGCCGGTGGCGCCGTCGGCCGCGCCGGCTCCGTCGGGTGCGGAGGTGCTGGCGCCGGCGTTCGTCTGCCGGCCCGTGTCGCCGCCCGTCGCCCCGGGTGCCTGGGACGCGGACAGAGCCGCTACCGCCAACGCGGCCGCGGCGGTCGTCGCCGCTCCCTTGCGCAGCCGCCTGCCGAATTGCGCCGCCATAAGGTGAACCCCTCCCATGGGGCGCCTTCCGAGCGCCCGTCTCCGTCTGTCTGCTCGCCCCTGGTGTGACGGTTGACCTGGTGCTGTGGTTGCCCCCTGTTACCTCTTTCGAGTGGTGAGGTAGCGCCGCCGTGGTGCACGCCGGGGCGGCGACCCAGGCGACACTACGACAACTTCCATTCCGCGGACACCCGGCGGTGCCCGATTTTCACCAGTTGGCCATTCCCCGTTGAACGATCGTGGTGTCGCGGATACTTGTCGTACGCGATCACTTGTTCGGCACTCGGGCCGACGACTGTTCCAGGGAGACCGGGTGCCGTTCACTCTCAGCCACGCCGCCGCCGTCCTGCCCGCCGTGCGGAGCGACGGGACCGGGCGAGGGCGGCTGGTGCCGGCGGTGCTCGTCGCGGGGTCCTTCTCCCCCGACCTCACCTACTACGCGGCGAGCGCGGTGCCGGACGCGATGGAGTTCGGCGCGTTCACGCACTCCTTCACGGGCGTCTTCACCGTGGACGTGCTCTTCTCCTGGGCGCTGGTGGCGCTGTGGGTGCTGGTACGGGAGCCGCTCGTGGCCCTGCTGCCCCGGACCCGGCAGAGGCGCCCGGCGGCCCTGCTGCGCTGCGGGGCGCCACGCGCGCGTGCCGGTCTTTCCGTCGCGGCCCGTTGGTACGTCTCCGCCGTGCTCGGCGCGCTCACGCATGTCGTCTGGGACGCGTTCACGCACCACGACCGCTGGGGGACCCGGCTGGTCCCCGCGATCGGCCGGCACGTCGCGGGCGTGCCGCTCTACACCCTGCTCCAGTACGGCACTTCGGCGGTGGCCGCGGCGGTGCTCGCCGTGTTCGTGGTCCGTGCGCTACGGCGGGCGCCGGCCGGGGAGCCGGTGGGGGTGCCGCTGCTGTCCGCCCGGGACCGGTGGTGGGCCGGGGTCGGGATCGCCGGCTGCGCCCTGGTCGCCGCGGTGCAGCGGGCCACGCGGTGGTGGGCTTACCGGGGTTCGACGGCGAAGTACTGGGAGCTGTTGCCCACGGTGCTGTTCGGGGCGGGCGCGGGGCTGCTGCTCGGGGTGCTCGGGTACGCCGTGGCGGTCAGGGTGTGGCGTCCGGCTCCGGTGGCCGACGGCGTGCGCCGGCGCCCTTCGGCCGTTCGGTGAGGGTCGCCACGAACACGGTCATGGTGCGAGGGCGACGAGGGCCGGGCAGTGCGCTGACGACCAGCGTGAGATAGCTGCGGGCGAGATCGAGCCACTGCCGCGGGTCGGGGCGGGTGCGGAGTCTGCGCCGGAGGCGGGCGACCGCCTTGCGCGCGGTGACGGCCAGGTCGGTGGGGATGCGTGCGGAGCTGGCGCCGGGTGCCATGGCCGGGGCCGACGAGGCCGCCGTGACCTGCACCGCGGCGGAGCGGGCCTTGGCCGGGGGCCTGGTCTGGGGCGTCCGGCCGTGAAGCATGCGTATACCCATGCCCGCATCCTTGCCGCTGCCGGGGGCGGGGGCGTTCTGACGGGGTCCAGCTGAGTGATGACGGCGCCCCGGCGACCGGCGGCGGGCGCCGGGGCGCCGGGGCGCCGGTTTGGTGGATCGGCGCCCGCCTCCGGCTCTCGCCGGAGGCCAAGGGGGTCGGGTGAAGTCGGCTACGGTTCGGCAACGCCCTGAAGGGGCGCTGGGGGTACCCCCAGCCTTCGGCGGGGGGAGGAACTGCGCGGCCGACCACGACGGCGCCGCCGCCGGCCGACAGCACCTCGCGGCACATCCAGCGGAGCGCTCAGTGGGCCGCTGATTCCCAGTCCGGGCCGACGCCGACCGAGACGTCCAGGGGCGCCCTGAGGCGGACCGCGTCGGGCATTTCGCGGCGGAGGATCGCCTCGGCCTCGGCGCGCTCGCCGGGTGCGATCTCCAGGACGATCTCGTCGTGCACCTGGAGGAGCATCCGGGACTTCAGGTCCGCCTCGCGCAGCGCCCCGTCCACCTTCAGCATGGCCATCTTGACGATGTCCGCGGCGGTGCCCTGGATGGGCGCGTTGAGCGCCATCCGCTCGGCCGCCTCACGGCGCTGGCGATTGTCGCTGTTGAGGTCGGGGAGGTAGCGGCGGCGGCCGAAGAGGGTCGCGGTGTACCCCGTGGCGCGTGCCTCGTCGACCACCCGGCGCAGATAGTCACGGACCCCGCCGAACCGCTCGAAGTACGTGTCCATCAGGGCCCGGGCCTCGCCCGCGTCGATGTTCAGCTGCTGGGAGAGGCCGAACGCCGACAGTCCGTACGCGAGGCCGTACGACATCGCCTTGATCTTGCGGCGCATCTCCGCGTCGACGGCCGTGCGGTCGACGGAGAACACCTGCGAGGCGACCGTGGTGTGCAGGTCCTCGCCGGAGGTGAACGCCTCGATCAGGCCCTCGTCCTCGGAGAGATGGGCCATCACCCGCAGTTCGATCTGGCTGTAGTCGGCCGTCATCAGCGACTCGAAGCCCTCGCCCACCACGAAGCCCCGGCGGATCGCCCGGCCCTCGTCGGTGCGGACCGGGATGTTCTGGAGGTTCGGGTCGGTGGAGGAGAGCCGGCCGGTCGCGGCGACCGTCTGGTTGAACGTGGTGTGGATACGGCCGTCCGCGGCGACCGTCTTGATCAGGCCCTCGACCGTCACCCGCAGCTTGGCCTGCTCACGGTGCCGGAGCATGATCACCGGCAGTTCGTTCTCGGTCTGGCCGGCCAGCCAGGCCAGCGCGTCGGCGTCGGTGGTGTAGCCGGTCTTGGTCTTCTTGGTCTTGGGCAGGGCCAGCTCGCCGAAGAGGACCTCCTGGAGCTGCTTGGGTGAGCCCAGGTTGAACTCGTGGCCGGCCGCCGCGTGCGCCTCCTTCACGGCCTGCTGGACGGCGCCCGCGAACATCTGCTCCATCGCTTCGAGATGCGCGCGGTCGGCCGCGATGCCGTGCCGCTCCATGCGGGCGAGGAGGATGGAGGTCGGCAGCTCCATGTCACGGAGCAGGTCCGCCGCGCCGACCTCCTGGAGCCGCTCCCCGAAGGCCTCGCCGAGGTCGAGGATCGCGCGGGCCTGGATCATCAGGGCCTCGGCCTCGGCACCGTCGTCGGCGCCGAAGGCCAGCTGACCGTCGGCCGCGGCGGCGGGGGCCAGCTCGCGGTGCAGGTACTCCAGGGACAGCGCGTCCAGGTCGAAGGAGCGGCGGCCGGGCTTGACCAGATAGGCGGCGAGCGCGGTGTCCATGGTGACGCCGTCGATGCTCCAGCCGTGCTCCGGGAAGACCCGCATGGCGCCCTTGGCGTTGTGGAAGACCTTGGGCCGCTCGGCGTCGGCCAGCCAGGCCGTCCACGCGTTCTCGTCGGCCTCGTCGAGCTCCGCCGGGTCGAACCAGGCCGCCGCTCCCGTGGCCGCGGCCAGCGCGACCTCGGCGACCGAGCCGGTTCCCAGCGCCCAGGTGTCGACGGTGGCGATGCCCAGCGCCTGCGTGCCGTGCTCGGCGAGCCAGCCGGCCAGTTCGCCGGTGCCGAGGACGGTGCCGTCCACCGCCACGCCCGCCTCGGCGACCGGCGTGGCCTCGGCCTCCTCGGCGCCGGGGTCGACGGCATAGAGCCGCTCGCGCAGCGACGGGTTGCGGATCTCCAGGGTGTCCAGGATCATCGCGACGCTCTTGCGGTCGTACGGCGCGCGCTCCAGGTCGGTGACCGTCTTCGGCAGCTCGACCTGGCGCTCCAGTTCGGTGAGTCGGCGGTTGAGCTTCACCGAGTCCAGGTGGTCGCGGAGGTTCTGGCCGGCCTTGCCCTTCACCTCGTCGACGCGCTCCACCAGCTCGGCGAAGGAACCGAACTGGTTGATCCACTTCGCGGCGGTCTTCTCGCCGACACCGGGAATGCCGGGGAGGTTGTCGGACGGGTCGCCGCGCAGGGCCGCGAAGTCGGGGTACTGGGCCGGCGTCAAGCCGTACTTCTCGAAAACCTTCTCCGGGGTGAACCGGGTCAGTTCGGAGACGCCCTTCGTCGGATAGAGGACCGTGGTGTGGTCGGTGACCAGCTGGAAGGAGTCGCGGTCGCCGGTGACGATCAGGACCTCGAAGCCCGCGGCCTCGGCCTGGGTGGCGAGGGTGGCGATGATGTCGTCGGCCTCGAAGCCCGCGACCGCGAAGCGCTGCGCGTGCATCGCGTCGAGCAGCTCGCCGATCAGCTCCACCTGGCCCTTGAACTCGTCCGGGGTCTTGGAGCGGTTCGCCTTGTACTCGGTGAACTCCTCGGAGCGCCAGGTCTTGCGGGAGACGTCGAACGCCACCGCGAAGTGCGTGGGCGCCTCGTCACGCAGGGTGTTGGCCAGCATCGACGCGAAACCGTAGATCGCGTTCGTCGGCTGGCCCGTCGCGGTGGTGAAGTTCTCCGCGGGCAGCGCGAAGAACGCGCGGTAGGCCAGCGAGTGCCCGTCCATGAGCATCAGCCGGGGACGGTCTGCGCCGGAGGTCTTGTCGGTCTTCTTCGATGCTGTTTCTGCCACGCCCCCGATCCTGCCACGCCCCACTGACAGCGAGGGCCGACGGTTCGGGTCGCGGTGAGCCCGGCGCCGCCGGACAGCGCCCGTGGCCGATCGCCGTCGCTGCGGAAAAAACCCAGGACCGGGGTGGGCCGGGAGGCGCGGCTCTGGCAAACATTGGTTCCGTCGCGCTCTGCCGACCGCCCTCGGTCGTTGTCGGCGGCGCGTGCGAGTATCGGATGTCCAAGGCACAGGTGCCGGCGTAGAGGGAGATCGTGCGATGGCGACGAAGCCGCCCAAGGGTGATCCGGTCCAGGACTCGCCGCAGGTCGCGGAGCCGAAGCACGCGGCCGCGGGGCTCCCGGCCATCGGGCACACCCTGCGCATCGCCCAGCAGCAGATGGGGGTCAAGCGCACCGCGCTGACGCTGCTGCGGGTCAATCAGAAGGACGGCTTCGACTGCCCCGGCTGCGCCTGGCCGGAGCCCGATCACCGGCACACCGCCGAATTCTGCGAGAACGGCGCCAAGGCCGTGGCCGAGGAGGCCACCCTGCGCCGGGTGACGCCCGAGTTCTTCGCCGAGCACTCCGTCGCCGATCTGCACCACCGCAGCGGCTACTGGCTCGGCCAGCAGGGCCGGCTCACCCACCCCATGTATCTCGCCGAGGGCGCCGAGCACTACGAGCCGGTCGGCTGGGAGCGTGCCTTCGACATCATCGGTGAGGAGATCGCCGCTCTCGGCTCACCCGATGAGGCCGTCTTCTACACCTCGGGCCGGACCAGCAACGAGGCCGCGTTCCTGTACCAGTTGTTCGCGCGCGAGCTGGGCACCAACAACCTGCCGGACTGCTCCAACATGTGCCACGAGTCCTCGGGCTCGGCGCTCAGCGAGACGATCGGCATCGGCAAGGGCAGCGTCCTGCTCGAGGATCTGTACAAGGCGGATCTGATCATCGTCGCCGGGCAGAACCCGGGCACCAACCACCCCCGGATGCTCTCCGCGCTGGAGAAGGCCAAGGCCAACGGCGCGAAGATCATCAGCGTCAATCCGCTTCCGGAGGCCGGCCTGGAGCGGTTCAAGAACCCGCAGACCCCCCAGGGCATGCTCAAGGGCGCCGCGCTCACCGACCTGTTCCTGCAGATCCGCATCGGCGGCGACCAGGCCCTGTTCCGGCTCCTCAACAAGCTGATCCTGGAGACCGGGGGCGCGGTCGACGAGGAGTTCGTGCGCGAACACACGCACGGGTACGAGGAGTTCGCCCAGGCCGCCCGTGCCGCCGACTGGGAGGAGACGCTCGCCGCAACCGGCCTCACCCGCGCGGAGATCGAGAAGGCCCTCGGCATGGTGCTCGCCTCGCAGCGCACGATCGTCTGCTGGGCCATGGGACTGACCCAGCACAAGCACTCGGTCCCGACGATCCGCGAGGTCGTCAACTTTCTTCTGCTGCGCGGCAACATCGGCCGCACCGGCGCGGGCGTGTGCCCGGTCCGCGGCCACTCGAACGTGCAGGGCGACCGCACGATGGGCATCTTCGAGCGCCCGGCCCCGGCCTTCCTGGACGCCCTGGAGAAGGAGTTCGGCTTCGCGCCCCCGCGCGAGCACGGCTTCGACGTCGTCCGGGCCATCCGCGCGCTGCGCGACGGCGAGGCGAAGGTCTTCTTCGCGATGGGCGGCAACTTCGTCTCCGCGACCCCCGACACGGAGGTCACCGAGGCGGCGATGCGGCGGGCGCGGCTGACCGTGCACGTGTCGACGAAGCTCAACCGCTCGCACGTCGTGACGGGCGCGCGGGCGCTGATCCTGCCGACGCTCGGCCGCACCGAGCGCGATCTCCAGGGCAGCGGCGAGCAGTTCGTCACCGTGGAGGACTCGATGGGCATGGTGCACGCCTCGCGCGGCCGCCTGGAGCCCGCGAGCCCGCACCTGCTGTCGGAGCCGGCGATCGTGTGCCGGCTCGCGCGCCGGGTGCTCGGTGACGGCAGCGCCACCCCCTGGGAGGAGTTCGAGAAGGACTACGCGACGGTCCGCGACCGCATCGCGCGCGTGATCCCCGGTTTCCAGGACTTCAACGCGCGCGTGGCGCACCCGGGGGGCTTCGCGCTGCCGCACGGCCCGCGCGACGAGCGCCGCTTCCCGACCGCCACCGGCAAGGCGAACTTCACGGCGGCGGCCGTCGAGTACCCCGAACTGCCCGAGGGCCGGCTGCTGTTGCAGACGTTGCGCTCGCACGACCAGTACAACACCACGATCTACGGTCTGGACGACCGCTACCGGGGCATCAGGAACGGCCGCCGGGTGGTCCTGGTCCACCCGGAGGACGCGCGGGCGCTGGGGGTCGCCGAGGGGTCGTACGTCGACCTGGTGAGCGAGTGGAAGGACGGCGTGGAGCGCCGGGCGCCGGGCTTCCGGGTGGTGCACTATCCGACGGCCCGTGGCTGCGCGGCCGCGTACTACCCGGAGACCAACGTACTGGTGCCGCTCGACGCGACCGCCGACACCAGCAACACCCCGGCCAGCAAGTCCGTAGTGATCCGTCTGCAGAGCGGCATGCCGCAGCCGGCGCCCGCCGTCTGAGCAGACGCTCAGTCCGTCTGGAAGAATCGGCGGCCTACTGAGCGTTTGCTCAGTGGAGAGACAGCCGTAAGACGATCGGAGCCGGCCCATGGGCGAGCAGCAGCGAGTGAAGTTCCCGCAGGAGGTCATCGACGAGTACGCCGCCCTCGGTGTCGACCTGCCGGCCCTGTTCTCGGCGGGCCACCTCGGCAACCGGATGGGCGTGCAGATCGTCGAGGCCTCGGCGGACCGGGTCGTCGGCACCATGCCGGTGGAGGGCAACACCCAGCCGTACGGGCTGCTGCACGGCGGGGCCAGCGCGGTGCTGGCGGAGACCCTGGGGTCGGTCGGGTCGATGCTGCACGGCGGCAGCTCGAAGATCGCGGTCGGCGTCGACCTGAACTGCACGCATCACCGCGGGGCCCGCTCCGGCCTGGTCACCGGCGTGGCCACGCCCGTCCACCGGGGGCGTTCCACGGCGACGTACGAGATCGTGATCAGCGACGAGGAGGGCCGCCGAGTGTGCACGGCCCGACTCACCTGCCTGCTGCGCGACCTGAAGGGCGATTCACTCCCCTCCGCAGCCCAGGGCTGACCACCCCCGCCCCGGGGTGAGCACGGTCGCCCCGGGGTTGAGCACAGTCGCCCCCCGGGGTGAGCACCTTCACCCCCGCAGGGCTGAGCGCCTTCGGCCCCCGCAGCCGCCCGCCCTCGCCCCGCGGGACTGCGCCCCGCCCGGTCGCCGGGCCTGGACCCGCCCGCCGCCCAAGGCCAAGGCCCATCGCCGACGGGCCCATTGCTCCCCGCCGTCCCCGCCCTTAACGTCGGCGCATGGGACGGCGAGGAGGCACCCTGCCGGGTGGAGCGACCGCACTGGTTCTCGGACTCGCTCTGCTGACCGGCTGCGGTACCACCGGCACCCCCGCCCACACCACCGCGGCCTCCACGTCACCGTCGGCGTCACCTTCGGCGTCACCGTCGGCGACCTCCGACGCCGCGCTGTGCGCCGCGATCGTCGCGCACTGGTCACGCGAGGTACTCGACAGCGGCACCTACGGCGACTACCAGTCGATGGGGCTGTCCAACGGCCAGTACGAGATCCTCCGGGACGTCGTGGACGCCGCGCGAGCCGTGAGACACCGTCAAGGGGCCGCTGCCGCCGACCAGTTGATCGACCGCCGGTCGCGTGCCGCCTGCACCGGGCGATACCGCGACGGCGCACCGACGGGAGGCCCCTGGCAGTGAGCGGAACGACCGGCATCGGCCCCGTCGAGCCGGGCGAGGGCACCCAGGGCCGGGACCTGCCCGAGCCGGAAGCCGCCCCTCCCCCGCACCCCGGCCGCCGTCGCGCCGCCCTCGCGCTGGCCGCGACCGCCGCCCTCCTCGCCGCCGGCGGCTACCTCTACACGACCCGGCCGCACGACCCGCCGCCGCCCGAAGTCCCGTACCCCGCACAGACGGTGGCGTTCGTCTTCCTGGGCGACCGGGTCACTCCGCACGGCGCCCCGACCCGCAGCTTCAGCTTCGCGGTCCGGATGAGCGTGCTGGAGGGACCGCCGGTCACCGTGGACCGGATCGGCCAGCCCTACGCCGGTCTCTCACTGACCGAGACGCCACCCACACCTTTTCGGACAAAGTCGGGCTCACCGCGCGACATCACGATAACGATGCATGCGACCGACTGCGCGACGGTTCCGAAGGACGCCGGACTTCCTTTCCTGGACGTAACTCTGCGTAATACGCGCGCAATACAAGTACAGAGTTTCATCCTGGGGTCCCGCTACGCACAACACCTCTCACACTCCCTGAAAGTCGCCTGCAGCAACGATGGGTAAGCGTTTTCCGGTAATCACCAAAAGCCCCGAGACGCCTGATCCGATTACGGCGGGTCCTGCGGGTTCTCAGCATGCGGACGGTGCGAATCGGCCTGAATTCCACTCTTCTCCACACCATGTACCGCTCTGCATTACCTCGTGTCATAACAAGAGCGTCACAGCATGGGTCAGACCCTCCTCCCCGTTCCCTCCGCCCGCCTAGAGTCACGGCCAGTCACGGCGCCGTCGGAATCTTCAAGTTCGACAGGGCGCACGACTCGACCGTTTCCACGGGGATGCGGTTGTTCAGGGGAAAGGACTGATCGTGCGTCAACGTTCGCTCATCGCCATCACCGCAGCTCTGGCAGCGGGAGCACTCACCCTCACCGCCTGCGGCTCGCGCGACAGCGGCGACAAGGGCTCCGACTCCGGCAGTGGTGGCACCACGGTCACCATCGGCGTCGACGCCCCGCTGACCGGCGACCTGTCCGCGCTCGGCCTGGGCATCAAGAACTCGGTGGACCTGGCGGTCAACCAGGCCAACAAGAAGAAGTACGTCGACGGCGTCACCTTCAAGATCGCGGCCAAGGACGACCAGGCGCAGCCCTCCTCCGGCCAGGCCAACGCCACCGCCTTCGTCGGCGACAGCAGCGTCTACGGCGTGGTCGGCCCGCTGAACTCCTCGGTCGCCCAGTCGATGCAGAAGGTCTTCGACGACGCCAAGCTGGTCGAGGTCTCCCCGGCCAACACCAGCCCCGACCTGACACAGGGCGCCAACTGGCAGACGTCGAAGTCGCGACCCTACAAGTCGTACTTCCGCACTGCGACCACGGACGCGATCCAGGGCCCGTTCGCCGCGCAGTACGTCTACAACACGGCCAAGCTCACCAAGGCCTTCATCATCGACGACAAGAAGACCTACGGCGCCGGCCTCGCCGCGACCTTCACCGACGAGTTCAAGAAGCTCGGCGGCAAGGTGGTCGGCACCGAGCACATCAACCCCGACTCCAAGGACTACTCCGCGGTCGTCACCAAGGTGAAGAACTCGGGCGCCACCGTGGTCTACTACGGCGGCGAGTACCCGCAGGCCGGCCCGCTGAGCAAGCAGCTCAAGGCCGCGGGTGCCAAGATCCCGCTGGTCGGCGGTGACGGCATCTACGCCGACGACTACATCAAGCTGGCCAGCACCGCCGCCACCGGCGACATGGCCACCTCGGTCGGCGCCCCGGTCGAGACCCTGGACTCCGCCAAGGACTTCATCGCCAACTACAAGGCGGGCGGCTACAAGGAGGCGTACGGCGCCTACGGCGGCTACTCCTACGACTCGGCCTGGGCGATCATCGAGGCCGTGAAGAAGGTCGTCGACGACAACGGCGGCAAGCTGCCGTCCGACGCCCGCGCGAAGATCACCGCCGCGGTGCAGAACGTCTCCTTCGACGGTGTGACCGGCAAGGTCTCCTTCGACGAGTACGGTGACGCGACCAACAAGCAGCTCACCGTCTACAAGGTCGCGGGCGGAGCCTGGAAGGCCGCTACCTCCGGCACGTACACGCCGAGCAGCTGACCCACACCCGCCGCAGCACCGAGCCGCGCGGGGCGCTGTTCCACTGGCGCCCCGCGCGGACTCGCATCCGGCCTCATCCGTCGAACTTTCCGAACGTCTCGGAGGACATGCGGTGAACGAACTGCCGCAGCAGCTGGTCAACGGCCTGCTACTGGGATCCATGTACGGGCTGGTCGCCATCGGCTACACGATGGTCTATGGCATCGTCCAGCTCATCAACTTCGCCCACGGCGAGATCTTCATGACCGGCGCCTTCGGTGCGCTCACGGTCTACGCGTATGTACTGCCCGACGGCACCTCGATGTGGGTGGCGCTGCCGCTGATGCTCGTGGGCGCCATCATCGTGTCCGTCCTGGTCGCCGTGGGAGCGGAACGGTTCGCCTACCGCCCGCTGCGCACCGCCCCGCGTCTCGCCCCCCTCATCACCGCCATCGGCCTCTCCCTGGCCCTCCAGCAGGCGGTGTGGGCCTGGTACCCCGAGGCGAAGTCCGCCCGGACCTTCCCGACCATCCCGGGCGGCCCCTTCAACATCGGCAACGTCACGATCCAGACCGGTGACATCTTCCTGGTGGTCGTGGCCCCGCTCAGCATGGCCTTCCTCGCCTACTTCGTGATGCGCACCCGGACCGGCCGTGGCATGCAGGCCACCGCCCAGGATCCGGACACCGCGAAGCTGATGGGCGTCAACACCGACCGCATCATCGTGATCGCGTTCGCCCTCGGTGCCGCCTTCGCCGCCGTCGGCGGTACGGCCTACGGCCTCAAATACGGCCAGATCGACTTCAAGATGGGCTTCCTGCTCGGCCTGAAGGCCTTCACCGCGGCCGTCCTCGGCGGTATCGGCAACATCTACGGCGCCATGCTCGGCGGCCTCGTCCTCGGTGTCGCCGAGGCCCTGTCGACCGCGTACATCTCGGACATCCCCGGCATGGGCCAGTTCGGCAGCCAGTCCTGGGCCGACGTCTGGGCGTTCGTACTCCTCATCCTCGTACTGCTGTTCAGGCCACAGGGTCTGCTCGGCGAACGCGTCGCGGACAGGGCGTGACACCGATGACCACAGAGACCACCGCATCCGAGACCCCCGAGACCCCGGGGACCCCGACGGCCGAGAGCGCCCCCGCGCCCGCCGCGTCCGGCCTCATCGGCCTGCCCGCCCCGCTGGGCCGGGCCCTCGCCACCGGCGGCGGCGCCCTCGCCGTCGTCTCCACGTTCATGTCCTGGACCTGGACCTCCGCGTTCCCCGGTGACCTCACGGTCTACGGCTACCCCGGCGGCCTGCAGGTCCTCGTCCTGATCGGCGGGCTCCTCACCACCCTGTTCGGCCTCGCCTCCTACGGCGTGAAGGGCCTGGGCGCGCTGACGCCGGGCAGCGCCGAGAGCGCACTGAAGATGGCCGCGCTCGGCACCTTCGCCACCGCCTGGTACACCGTCATCGCCATCAGCGACGAACTCGGCGGCGTGGTGAACCTGGACCCGGGCGGCTTCGTCGTCGCGATCGCCACGCTCGCCGCCGTGGTCGGCGCGCTGGCGCTGCCGTTCGAACGGCCGGAGCCCGACCCGGTCGACCCGGACGACACCGGCTGGGAGCTGTTCCGCCACAACTCCCGGCAGAAGTGGAACACCTTCCGCGCGGCCTTCGCCACCAAGACCCCGGCCCCGGCGCGCCCGCTGGCCTCCTGGATCGAGATCCTGGTGATCGTGGCGGCCATGGCCATCGGCCTGTTCGTCTTCAGCTACGGCATCGGCACGTCGTACGACGAACTGTTCATCGGCTTCCTGATCACCGCCGGCTTCGGCTTCGCCGCCATCTCCAAGGCCGGGCTCGTGGCCCGCGTCTCGGCGATCACCACGAAGCACCGCAACATCACCATGGCCGGCGCCTTCCTCGCCGCCGCGGCCTTCCCGTTCACCCAGTCCAACGACCAGTACGCGACCATCGGCGTCTACATCCTGATCTTCGCGACCGTCGCGCTCGGCCTGAACATCGTCGTCGGCCTCGCCGGCCTGCTCGACCTCGGATACGTCGCCTTCCTCGGTGTCGGCGCCTACACCGCGGCCCTGGTCTCCGGCTCACCGTCCTCCCCGCTGCACGTGCATTGGCCGTTCTGGGCCTCGGCACTGCTCGGCGCGGTCGTCGCAATGATCTTCGGTGTCGTGATCGGCGCCCCGACGCTGCGGCTGCGCGGCGACTACCTGGCCATCGTGACACTCGGCTTCGGTGAGATCTTCCGGATCACCGTCCTCAACCTGGACGGCACCTCCGGCCCGGACGTCACCAACGGCTCCAACGGCATCTCCTCGATCCCGAACCTGAACATCCTCGGCTTCGACTTCGGCGCCGAGCACCAGATCCTCGGCTCCACCATCGGCCGGTTCGCCAACTACCTGCTGCTGATGCTGATCATCACGCTCATCGTGGTCATCGTCTTCCGGCGCAGCAGCGACTCCCGGATCGGCCGCGCCTGGGTCGCCATCCGCGAGGACGAGACCGCCGCGCTCGCCATGGGCATCAACGGCTTCCGGGTCAAACTGATCGCCTTCGCCCTGGGTGCCTGCCTCGCCGGCCTGTCCGGCTCGGTACAGGCGCACGTCACCTACACCGTGACCCCGGAGCAGTACCAGTTCGCCTACGTCGTCCCGCCCAACTCGGCCTTCCTGCTGGCCGCGGTGGTACTCGGCGGCATGGGCACCATCTCCGGCCCGCTGGTCGGCGCGTCCCTGCTCTACCTGATCCCGGCCAAGCTCCAGTTCCTCGGCGACTACCAGCTCTTCGCCTTCGGCGTCACGCTCATCCTGCTGATGCGCTTCCGCCCGGAGGGCCTCATCCCCAACCGGCGCCGCCAGCTCGAGTTCCACGAAGATGCCGAAGCGCCCGCCGTCCTCACCAAGGCAGGGGCCTGACCACCATGACCACCGACACCACCGTCCAGGACGCCGCGCCCGGCGCCTCCGCATCCGGCGAGACCGTGCTCGACGCACGCGGCGTGACCATGCGCTTCGGCGGCCTGACCGCCGTACGCAATGTGAACCTCACCGTCAACAGCGGCGAGATCGTCGGTCTGATCGGCCCCAACGGCGCCGGCAAGACCACCTTCTTCAACTGCCTCACCGGCCTGTACATCCCCACCGAGGGCGAGGTCCGCTACAAGGGCCAGGTACTGCCGCCGAAGTCCTTCAAGGTCACGGCGGCAGGCATCGCCCGCACCTTCCAGAACATCCGGCTGTTCGCCAACATGACGGTCCTGGAGAACGTGCTGGTCGGCCGGCACACCCGCACCAAGGAAGGCCTCTGGTCGGCCCTGCTGCGCGGCCCCGGCTTCCACCGCGCCGAGGCGGCCTCCCGGGCCCGGGCCATGGAACTCCTGGAGTTCGTCGGCCTGGAGCGCAAGGCCGAGCACCTGGCCCGCAACCTGCCCTACGGCGAGCAGCGCAAGCTGGAGATCGCACGCGCCCTCGCCAGCGAGCCGGGACTCCTGCTCCTCGACGAGCCGACGGCCGGCATGAACCCGCAGGAGACCCGGACCACCGAGGAACTGGTCTTCAAGATCCGCGACATGGGCATCGCCGTCCTCGTCATCGAGCACGACATGCGCTTCATCTTCAACCTCTGCGACCGGGTCGCCGTTCTGGTGCAGGGCGAGAAACTCATCGAGGGCGACAGCGCGACCGTGCAGGGCGACGACCGGGTCATCGCCGCATACCTCGGCGAGCCGTTCGAGAACGCGCCCGGCGACGAGGAGGCCGCCGAGGTCGAGGCGGCCGAGGCGAACGCCGAGTCCCCGACCGACGCCGCGCCCGGCAAGGAGAACGACCGATGACCGCACTGCTCGAAGTAGAGGACCTGCGGGTCGCCTACGGCAAGATCGAGGCCGTCAAGGGCATCTCCTTCAAGGTCGAGGCCGGCCAGGTCGTCACCCTGATCGGCACCAACGGCGCCGGCAAGACCACGACCCTGCGCACACTGTCCGGGCTGCTCAAGCCGGTCGGCGGGCAGATCCGGTTCAACGGCAAGTCGCTGAAGAAGATCCCGGCGCACAACATCGTCTCGCTGGGCCTGGCCCACTCCCCCGAGGGCCGGCACATCTTCCCGCGCATGACCATCGAGGACAACCTGCGCCTCGGCGCGTTCCTGCGCAACGACAAGCCGGGCATCGAGAAGGACATCGAGCGGGCGTACGCCCTGTTCCCGATCCTCGGCGAACGGCGCAAGCAGGCCGCCGGCACCCTCTCCGGCGGTGAGCAGCAGATGCTGGCCATGGGGCGGGCGCTGATGTCCCAGCCGAAGCTGCTGATGCTCGACGAGCCGTCCATGGGACTCTCGCCGATCATGATGCAGAAGATCATGGCGACGATCGCCGAGCTGAAGTCCGAAGGCACGACGATCCTGCTCGTCGAGCAGAACGCCCAGGCCGCGCTGTCGCTGGCCGACCAGGGGCACGTGATGGAGGTCGGCAACATCGTGCTGTCGGGAAGCGGCCAGGACCTGCTGCACGACGAGTCGGTCCGCAAGGCCTACCTGGGCGAGGACTGACACCCGGGTTCGATACGACGAGGCCCGCGCTCCCTCTTCCCCGGAGCGCGGGCCTCGTCGTCGGCGGACGGCCGGTCAGCCCTTGCTGGACTTCTTCTCGTCGCTGTCCACGATGACCGCCTCCGCGACCTGCTGCATCGACATACGGCGGTCCATCGACGTCTTCTGGATCCAGCGGAACGCGGCCGGCTCGCTCAGGCCGTACTCGGTCTGCAGGATGGACTTCGCACGGTCGACCAGCTTGCGGGTCTCCAGGCGCAGGGTGAGGTCGGCGACCTCCTTCTCCAGCTGCTTCAGCTCGGTGAAGCGGGAGACGGCCATCTCGATCGCGGGGACGACATCGCTCTTGCTGAACGGCTTGACGAGGTACGCCATCGCGCCGGCGTCCCGGGCCCGTTCGACCAGGTCGCGCTGCGAGAACGCGGTGAGCATCAGGACCGGGGCGATGGACTCCGCGGCGATCTTCTCGGCCGCCGAGATGCCGTCCAGCTTGGGCATCTTGACGTCCAGGATGACCAGGTCGGGGCGGTGCTCGCGGGCGAGTTCGACCGCCTGCTCACCGTCGCCGGCCTCGCCGACGACGGTGTACCCCTCCTCCTCCAGCATCTCTTTCAGGTCGAGCCGGATCAGGGCCTCGTCCTCGGCGATGACGACACGGGTCGTCAACGGAGGCACATGCGACTTGTCGTCGTCGGGTACGTCGACTGGCTTGGGCGACTCGGCGGCGGTCACGGGGGCTCCTCGTTCAGGGCAGGGGTACTGCTGACAAGAGCCTACCTAGCTGCGGTAAGGTGGACGCGCGGAGGGTCGGGTGTGACCTTTGATTCTTCGAGCCCCGGTAGCCCAATTGGCAGCAGGCAACGGATTCAAAACCCGTACAGTGTCGGTTCGAGTCCGACCCGGGGCACTTTTCCTTGGTTTCCAAGGTCATGACTTTCAAGCGGAGGACCACGTTCGCGTGGCCTTCCGCTTTTTGCTGCGTGTCACCGCGGCCTCCCTCCCACAGTGGCCACATGTACGACGTCAGCACACGCAGGCGAGCACTCGCTCTGGTCGCACAGGGACGCAGCCTGAATTCGGTGAGTCGAGAGACCGGTGTCTCGCGAGCCGCAATCCGCTCCTGGACGGTGCGGCTGGAACCTCTGCCTCGCATGGCGGTTCCGCCACCACCAGGACCGCCGGAGAACGAAGCCGCCTACTCCTACCTGCTGGGCCTCTATCTCGGCGATGGCTGCATCAGCACTCACCCCCGCGGGAACGGCTACTACCTGCGTATCGCCTGCGCCAACTCGTGGCCGGGGCTGATTGACGCCTGCGAGATCGCCATGCGCGCGATCAACCCCTCGGGCACTGCCTACCACGTGCAGGCCCAAGGTTATGTGTCGGTGGTCGGCTACAGCCCCCACTGGCCCGACCTCTTCCCCCAGCACGGCCCGGGCAAGAAACACGAGCGCCCGATCATCCTCGAACCTTGGCAACAGAAGATCGTCGACGCCCACCCCTGGAAATTCATCCGCGGCCTCATCCACTCCGACGGCTGTCGCATCACCAACTGGACCACCCGCCTCGTAGCCGGTGAGCGCAAGCGGTACGAGTACCCCCGGTACTTCTTCACCAATGTCTCCGAGGACATCCGCCAGCTCTACACCGACACCCTCGACAACCTCGGCATCGAGTGGACGCACTGCAAGCGTGACGGCAACCCGTACAACATCTCCGTCGCCAAGAAGGCCTCGGTGGCCCTCATGGACACCCACGTGGGCCCCAAGTATTGATAAGGACCCCTCCTCAAGAGGGGCCCTCACGCGTCACTTCGGGCTGTCGTCCTCGCCGATGTGGTGTACGCGGACCATGTTCGTCGAGCCGGACACCCCGGGAGGCGACCCCGCCGTGATGACCACGACGTCGCCCTTCTCGCAGCGGCCGTACTTCAGCAGCAGTTCGTCCACCTGGTCGACCATCTTGTCCGTGGAGTCGACGTGCGGGCCGAGGAAGGTCTCGACGCCCCAGGTCAGGTTGAGCTGGGAGCGGGTGGCCGGTTCCGGGGTGAAGGCGAGCAGCGGGATCGGCGAGCGGTAGCGGGAGAGCCGGCGGACCGTGTCTCCGGACTGGGTGAAGGCGACCAGGAACTTCGCACCGAGGAAGTCGCCGATCTCGGCGGCGGCCCGGGCGACCGCGCCGCCCTGGGTGCGGGGTTTGTTGCTCTCGGTCAGTGGCGGCAGCCCCTTGGCGAGGATGTCCTCCTCGGCCGCCTCGACGATCTTCGCCATCGTCCGGACGGTCTCGATGGGGTACTTGCCGACGCTGGTCTCGCCGGAGAGCATCACCGCGTCCGTGCCGTCGATCACCGCGTTGGCGACGTCGGAGGCCTCGGCGCGGGTGGGCCGGGAGTTGTCGATCATGGAGTCGAGCATCTGGGTGGCGACGATGACCGGCTTGGCGTTGCGCTTGGCCAGCTTGACGGCGCGCTTCTGGACGATCGGCACCTGCTCCAGCGGCATCTCCACGCCCAGATCGCCGCGCGCGACCATGATGCCGTCGAAGGCGGCCACGATGGAGTCGATGTTCTCGACGGCCTGCGGCTTCTCCACCTTGGCGATCACCGGGAGGCGGCGGCCCTCCTCGGCCATGATGCGGTGGACGTCCTCGACGTCGCTGCCGCTGCGCACGAAGGAGAGGGCGATGACGTCGAAGCCGGTGCGCAGTGCCCATCGCAGGTCGGCCTCGTCCTTGTCGGAGAGGGCCGGGACGGAGACGGCGACGCCGGGGAGGTTGAGGCCCTTGTGGTCGGAGACCATGCCGCCCTCGACGACGGTGGTGTGCACCCGGGGGCCGTCGACGTGGGTGACCTCCAGGCAGACCTTGCCGTCGTCGACGAGGACGCGCTCACCGGGGGTGACGTCGTCGGCCAGGCCGGCGTACGTCGTCCCGCACTGCCGGCGGTCGCCCTCGGCGCCCTCCTCGACCGTGATGACGAAGGTGTCGCCGCGTTCGAGGAGTACCGGTCCCTCGGTGAAGCTGCCGAGGCGGATCTTCGGGCCTTGAAGGTCGGCGAGCATCCCGACGCTGCGACCGGTCTCGTCGGAGGCCTTGCGGACACGCTGGTAGCGCTCCTCGTGCTCGGCGTAGCTGCCGTGGCTGAGGTTGAATCGGGCGACGTCCATTCCGGCCTCGACCAGGGCCTTGATCTGGTCGTACGAGTCGGTGGCGGGCCCCAGAGTACAAACGATCTTTGCTCGGCGCATGCTTCGAGCCTAGGCCTTACCGGTGGGTAGAGAATTGGCCGTACATGACGACCCAACAACCTTTGCGTGAAGGCCTATTGACAAGTGTTGAATTGTGCGGTGGCCCGCTCCGATGAGCATCTCGCATATGTTGAACGCGGGAATGCGAGCGCTCATCTATTCGAAATACCGAACATCGCTTCCCGGGTCACAGCTCCGGCGGCGCCATCGTGAATCGCGCGCCGACCTGAGCGGCTACGCGCAGTCGCGGAGGTTCGAGATCGAGGGGTTCGGCGGGCTCGGCGATTTCCGCGGCGGCCGCCATCCGTCGGACCCCGCCGCCGAAAGCCGCCCGGCGCGGCTGAGGACCGTCGATGCCCGTGTCGGCCAGCTCGACCAGGGCGGCCAGGGAGGTGCCGAGGGCGCTCGCGTACTCCCGGGCGCGCTGTACCGCCTCGGCGACCGCCCGCCGCCGGGCCTCGCCGTGCACGGGTGAGTCGGGGCGCAGCGACCACCAGGGGCCGTCGACCCGGGTCAGCTCCAAGTCGGCGAGGCGGGTGGCGAGTTCACCGAGGGCGGTGAAGTCGGTGAGCTCGGCGGTGAGCTGGACCCGGCCCTGATAGCTGCGGACCCGCTCGCCCCGGCCGCGCTCGGCGAATTCGGGGGCGATCGAGAAGGTCCCCGTCGACAGGTGCGCCACCGCCTCGCCGTAGGACTTGATCAGGTCGAGGGCGGCGGTGTTGCGGCGGGTGAGGTCGTCCAGGGTCGAGCGACGGTCGCGGCCTCGGGCGCTCACCGTGACGCCGATCCGGGCCAGCTCGGGTTCGACCTCCAGCTCGGCCTCGCCGCGCACGACGAGAAGGGGCGCGTCGGGTGTGCCGACGGGCTTGCGGTCCTCGGGCGAGGGTGCGGTCATACGCCCCACTCTGTCACGCCATCCCCGTGTGTGCGCAGTGGAGTTCACTGTCCGGGTCACCAGATCGCAACCTCCCGGACCTGTTGCCGTAGGTCATGCCCAGGACAGAATCTACGCGCGTCGTTGACCATTTCCCGAGGAGATCGAGACATGCCCTTGAATCGCCGGAAGTTCCTGAAGAAGTCCGCCGCCACCGGGGCGGGAGTGGCGGTCGCCGGAGCGGCGGCGGCCCCGGCGCAGGCCGCCCAGGCCTCCCCGAGGCCGGCCAAGCACCCCAAGCGGTACTCCCTGACCGTCATGGGCACCACCGACCTGCACGGAAACGTCTTCAACTGGGACTACTTCAAGGACGCGGAGTACACGGACGCCAAGGGCAACGCGCTGGGCCTGGCGCGCGTCTCGACCCTGGTGAACCAGGTGCGCGAGGAGAAGGGCCGCCACAACACCCTGCTGCTGGACGCCGGTGACACCATCCAGGGCACCCCGCTGGCGTACTACTACGCCAAGGTCGACCCGATCACCGCCAAGGGCGGCCCGGTGCACCCGATGGCGCAGGCCATGAACGCGATCGGGTACGACGCGGCGGCGCTCGGCAACCACGAGTTCAACTACGGCATCGAGACCCTGCGCAGGTTCGAGGACCAGCTGCGCTTCCCGCTGCTCGGCGCCAACGCGGTCGACGCGAAGACCCTCAGGCCCGCCTTCCCGCCGTACTTCATGAAGAAGTTCCATGTCCCGGGCGCCCCGCCGGTCAAGGTCGCCGTGCTCGGCCTGACCAACCCGGGCATCGCGATCTGGGACAAGGCCTACGTCCAGGGCAAGCTGGCTTTCCCGGGGCTTGAGGAGCAGGCCGCGAAGTGGGTGCCCAGGCTGAAGGCGATGGGCGCGGACGTGGTCGTGGTCTCGGCCCACTCCGGCACCTCGGGTACCTCCTCCTACGGTGACCAGGTGCCGTACGTCGAGAACGCGGCCGCGAACGTGGCCAGGCAGGTGCCGGGCATCGACGCCATCCTGGTCGGCCACGCGCATGTGGAGATCCCGGAGCTGAAGGTCACCAACGAGGCGACCGGGAAGACCGTCGTGCTCTCCGAGCCGCTGTGCTATGCCGAGCGCCTCACCCTCTTCGACATCGAGCTGGTGTTCGCCAAGGGCGGGTGGGAGGTGGAGTCGGTCGCCGCCTCGCTGCGCAACTCCAACACCGTCGCCGACGACCCGAAGATCACCCGGCTGCTGAAGGACGAGCACGCGAAGGTCGTCGAGTACGTCAACCAGGTCGTCGGCACCGCGACCGCGACCCTCACCACGGTCGAGGCGCGCTACAAGGACGCCCCGATCATCGATCTGATCACCAAGGTCCAGGAGGACGTGGTCAAGGCGGCCCTGGCGGGCACCGAGTACGCCGCGCTCCCGGTGCTCGCGCAGGCCTCGCCGTTCTCCCGGACCTCCCAGATCCCGGCCGGCGAGGTCACCATCCGGGACCTGTCGAGCCTGTACGTGTACGACAACACGCTGGTCGCCAAGGTGATGACGGGCGCTCAGATCCGGGCCTACCTGGAGTACTCGGCGGAGTACTTCGTGCAGACGGCCGCCGGCACCGTCGTCGACGTGGACAAGCTGACCAACGCGAACAACCGTCCGGACTACAACTACGACTACGTCTCGGGCCTCGGATATGAGATCGACATCGCCCAGCCGGCCGGGTCCCGGATCAGGAACCTGACCTACGACGGTGCCGCCCTGGACGACGCGCGGCAGTTCGTGCTGGCGGTGAACAACTACCGAGCCAACGGCGGCGGCGCGTTCCCGTACGTGGCGTCGGCGAAGGAGCTGTGGTCGGAGTCGACGGAGATCCGTACCCGGATCGCGGAGTGGGTGACCGCCAAGGGCGTCCTGGACCCGAAGGACTTCGCGTCGGCGGACTGGAAGCTGACCCGGGACGGCACGCCGGTGTTCTGACGGGGGTCGGCGGGCGCCGGCCCTGGCACCGGCGCCCGTCGCTCAGTCGGCCAGGGGGGTGAGCTGCCTCGGCCGCTGCCCGTGCTGTGTCGGGACCCTGTCCTCCGACCGCTCCAGGCCGAAGCTGGTGAAGGCCGTGCGGGCGGGCAGCGGGTAGGGCTCCTTGCCGGTGAGGGAGTTGAGGATGCTGGCGCTGCGCCAGGCGGCGAGGCCCAGGTCGGGCGCGCCGACGCCGTGGGTGTGGCGCTCGGCGTTCTGCACGTACGCCGATCCGGTCACGGACGGGTCGAGGACGAGCCGGAACCGTTCGTCCACGCGCGGGCGTTCACTGCTGTCCCGGCGCAGATAGGGGTCGAGTCCGGCGAGCAGCCGGCCCAGGGGGCGCTCGCGGTAGCCGGTGGCCAGCACCACGGCGTCGGTGGGGAGCCGGGAGCGGCTGCCCTGCTGGATGTGTTCCAGATGGAGCTCGATCTTGGTGGTGGCGATGCGTCCGGCCGTGCGGACCTGGACCCCGGGCGTGAGGACGGCGTCCGGCCAGCCGCCGTGCAGGGTGCGGCGGTAGAGCTCCTCGTGGATGGCGGCGATGGTGTCGGCGTCGATGCCGCGGTGCAGCCGCCACTGGGAGGCGACCAGCCGGTCCCGGACGGGCTCGGCGAGGGCGTGGAAGTAGCGGGTGTGGTCGGGCGTGAAGTGCTCCAGGCCGAGCTTGGAGTACTCCATGGGCGCGAAGGCCTCGCTGCGGCCGATCCAGTGCAGTTTCTCGCGGCCCGCCGGGCGGTGCCGCAGCAGGTCGAGGAAGACCTCGGCGCCGGACTGTCCGGAGCCGACGACGGTGACGTGCTCGGCGGCGAGGAAGGCCTCGCGGTGCTCGAGGTAGTCGGCCGCGTGCACGACGGGCACGCCCGGTGCCTCCACCAGGGGCTTGAGCGGGTCGGGCACATGGGGGACCGTGCCGACTCCGAGCACGACGTTCTTCGTGTACGTACGGCCCAGGGACTCGGCCTCCCCGTCGGCGTCGAGCTGGGTGAAGTCGACCTCGAACAGGTCCCGTTCGGAGTTCCAGCGGACCGCGTCCACCTGATGCGAGAAACGCAGGCCCGGCAGGCTCTCGGCGACCCAGCGGCAGTACGCGTCGTACTCGGCGCGCCGGATGTGGAAGCGCTCGGCGAAGTAGAACGGGTAGAGCCGGTCGCGGGACTTGAGGTAGTTGAGGAACGACCAGGGGCTGGCGGGGTCGGCGAGGGTCACCAGGTCGGCGAGGAACGGGACCTGGATGGTGGCGCCGTCGATCAGCAGCCCGGGGTGCCAGTCGAAGCCGGGGCGCTGCTCGTAGAAGACGGCGTCCAGTTCGGCGAGCGGGTGGGCGAGGGCGGCCAGGGAGAGGTTGAACGGTCCGACGCCGATGCCGACCAGGTCGCGGGGTGCTTCGGGCTCCTGGTGTGGGGGGTTGGGCAGCGAGCTCATTGGGGCGTCGTTCCTTCCACGAGTTTGAGGAGGACGGCCAGTTCGTCCGGCCGGGTGTGGGGGTTGAGGAGGGTGGCCTTGAGCCAGAGCCGACCGTCGAGCCGGGCCCGGCCGAGGACGGCCCGGCCGTCGTGCAGCAGCCTGCGCCGTATGCCGGCGATGTCGTCGTCGGTGGCTCCGGCGGGGCGGAACAGCACCGTGCTGATGTTCGGCCGGTCGTAGAGTTCGAAACCGGGGTGCTCCCGGACCAGGGCCGCGAACTCCCGGGCCCGTGCGCACACCTGGTCGATCAGGGCGCCGAGTCCGGAGCGGCCCAGGGTCCTGAGGGTGACCGCGATCTTGAGGACGTCGGGGCGCCGGGTGGTGCGCAGGGAGCGGCCGAGGAGGTCGGGGTAGCCGGCCTCGGTGTCGTCGTCGGCGTTGAGGTAGTCGGCGCGGTGGTGGAGTACGCCGAGCTCGGCGGGGCGGGCGACCGCGAGGAGGCCGGCGGCGACCGGCTGCCAGCCGAGTTTGTGCAGGTCGAGGGTGACGGTGTGGGCGCGCTCCAGGCCGGCGAGTTTGTCCCGGTGCCGGTCGCTGAAGGCGAGAGCGCCTCCGTAGGCGGCGTCGATGTGCAGCCGGGCGCCGTGGGCCGCGCACAGGCCCGCGATCTCGGGGAGCGGGTCGATGAGGCCGGCGTCGGTGGTACCGGCGGTCGCGGCCACGACGAACGGTTTCGGCAGGTGGCTGAGGGCGGCGTGCAGGGCGGCCGGGTCGAGGGTGCCGTTCGGCGCCGGGACCACGACCGGGTCGGGCAGGCCCAGCAGCCAGGCGGCCCGGGGCAGCGAGTGGTGGGCGTTGGCGCCGCAGATCAGCCGGACACCGCCGCCGAGGGCCTCGCGGGCGAGGAGCAGGGCGAGTTGGTTGGACTCGGTGCCGCCGCTGGTGACCACGGCGTCGGAGAGGCCGAGGGCATGGGCGAGGGCGCGGGTGACCATGGCTTCCAGGGCGGAGGCCGCCGGGGCCTGGTCCCAGGAGTCCAGCGAGGGGTTGAGGGCGCTCGCGGCGAGGTCGGCGGCGGTGGCGACGGCGAGCGGCGGGCCGTGCAGATGGCCCGCGCACAGCGGGTCGGCCGGGTCGGCCGCGCCCGCCGCGAGGGCGGTCACCAAGGTGCGCAGGGCGTCGGGGTCGCCGTCGTCCGGGAGGACGTCCCCGACGGCGTCCGCGACCCGCTCGGCCACCGCCTCCGGGCCGCCCGCCGGCAGCGGTCCGCCGCGGGCCCGGCCGCCGGCGCGCAGCGCGTCGAGCACGGTGTCGAGCAGGGGCCGCAGGGCGTCGGGGCCCTGGGGTCCGGATGCGAGAGGCGGCGTACTCATGGGTCTCCTCGGGGCGCCGGCCGAAAGGGGTTGTCCGCGGGGGGAGTTCCAGCTTGTACGGGATTGGGTCTGCGCGTCCCCAAAGCTCAACGATCGGAACCCGAAAGTGGGTACTGCCGTGCGGGGAAAACGTGTCGGGGCGGTGTGCCGAGGGCGCGTCGGAGCAGGCGGTGACAGGGCGTTGAGACCGGGGCTGAGCGGGGTTAACGTCGGTCGGGTGGTTGACGCGTGGATGATCGACGTGCCCGGTGAGCGGGTGCTGGTGCGGGAGCCGCTGCCCTCGGACGAGGGGCCGCTCCTCGACCTGTTCGAGGCGTGCGAGGACTGGTTCGTGGCGGCGACGGGACTGCCGTCGGGGCCGGGCGACGTGCAGAGCCTGTTCTACGGGCTGCCCGAGGGCGCCGACCCCGACGACAAGGTGCTGCTCGTGCTGGAGCGGGACGGGGTCGTCTCCGGCCTGGTGGACGCGGTACGGAACCATCCGGTGCCCGGCGCGGTCGCGGTGGGCCTGTTCCTGCTGGCGCCCTGGGTGCGGGGCCGGGGTCTCGGGCGGGCGCTGGCCGAGTCGCTGCTCGCGCATGCCGAGGGGATCTCCCTGGTGACGGCGAGTGTGCCGGCGGGCTGGCGGTCCGGGGCGTGCTTCCTGGAGCGCCTGGGCTTCACGCTGGGCGCGGCGGCGCCCAGGGCGGCCGAGGTGGGCAACCGGCGCCCGGGACCCCGGGAAGGAGGCGTGCGCCGGGCGGAGCTACGGCTGGCGGCGGACTGAGGGCTCTGGTCGGGCCTTCAGGGCTGGAAGTCGGCCGCGTGGTCCTTGGCCCACTGCTCGAAGGTACGGGCCGGGCTGCCGGTGATCTCCTCGACCGCGGTGGTGATCTCGGGAGCGACGCCGACGGTGTCCGCGAAGGTCTTCAGGATGCCCCTGACCAGCTCCGGCGGTGTCTGCGGGAAGAGCAGCGGGGCCGCCTCCGCCGGTCCCACCTCGACGAAGGCCAGGTCCCGGCCGACGGCCCGCCCGATCGCGGCGATCTGGTCGGTGTTGGTGGTCGCGGCGGGGCCGGTGAGGCGGTGGACGGCGCCCTCGTGGCCGTCGTCGAGGAGGGCGCGTTCCGCGACGGCGGCGATGTCGGCCTCGTGGATGGGTGCCGTGAGCATGTCGGCGAAGACACCGCGGACGGTGTCGCCGGCCCGGATCTGGGGTGCCCACTGGAGGGCGTTGGTGGCGAACGCGTTGGGGCGCAGGAACGTCCAGGCGAGGCCGCTGTCGCGGATCTGCCGCTCGGCGGTGGCGTGCATGGCGTGGATCGGGTGGGTTTCGTCGGCGCCCTCCTGGATGATCCCGGAGGAGAGCAGGACGACCTGTCGCACTCCGGCCGCGCGGGCCGCGTCCAGCAGCTCGGGCATCCGGCCGTCGGCGCCCTGGACGTACAGGAAGACCTTGTCCGCACCCTCGAACAGGGCGGCCTGGTCGTCCGGCCGGAACCGCACCACCTCGGCTTTGTCGGGCAGGCCGGCCGTCTCCGGGGCGCGGGTGAGCGCGCGCACGGGCTGTCCGTCGGCGACGAGACGTGCGACGAGGGCGCGGCCGACGTTGCCGGTGGCACCGGTGACTACGATCACGGGTTTCTCCCTGGGTCTCTGGTGCTTCTTCGACACCGAGCCTAGGAGCGGCGGCGGGCCCCCGCATCGTCATCAGGGACCAGCCGCACCCGTGTCGTCCTACGTCGGCGGTCCTACGCCTCGCGGACCCGCAACGCCCGCTGCAGGTCGTCGAGTTCGTCGGTCAGGCGGCGGCGCAGGGCCGTGACCGGGTCGGCGTCGCGCAGACAGGCCCGGCCCAGGGCGAGGTTCTCGGCGTCGACGGCGTGGGTGGGGAAGGCCTCGCGGCCGGCGACGGCGGCGATGGCGGGGCCGCGCCGGGCGGCGACGGCGGCCGCGTCCTGGTAGTAGCGCGGCACGTACTCCCGGACCAGGTCGGCCTGTTCGGGGTGCCAGAAGCCCTGGGCGGTGGCGGTGAAGAGGTAGTTGGACAGGTCGTCGCCGGTGAACATCGCCTCCCAGGCCCTGCGCTTCGCCTCGGGGTCGGGCAGCGCGGCCCGGCAGCGGGCGGCGCCCTCCTGGCCGCTGGCGCTGGGGTCGCGGGCCAGCTCGGCGGCGATCTGCGCCTCGTCGGTGGCGCCGAGGACGGCGAGCCGGCTCAGGACGCGCCAGCGCAGCTCGGGGTCGAGTTCGGGGCCGCCCGGCACGGTGCCCTCGGCGAGCCAGGCGGCGATGGCGTCGGGGTGGGCGGCCGCGCGGATGAAGTACCGCACGGCGATCAGGCGCAGGCCGGGGTTGTCGCCGTCCTCGGTGCGCCGGATGAAGTCGCGGCACAGGGCGGAGACGGTGGCGAGGGCGGCCGGGCGGTCCTCCGGCCTGAGGTACCGGTCGACGACCTGGACCGAGGTGAAGGCCAGCACGCCCTGGACGAGGGCGAGGTCGGTCTCGCGCGGGAGATGGGCCCGGGCGGTCTCCAGGTAGTCGGCGGGCGGGAGTTCGCCGTCGCGGACCGCGTCCCGCAGGGCGTTCCAGACCACCGCGCGGGTGAGGGGGTCGGGCAGGCCGGACAGGCCGGCGCGGACGGTCCTGGTGGACTCGGCGTCGAAGCGGACCTTGGCGTAGGTCAGGTCGCCGTCGTTGAGCAGGAGCAGCGCGGGGCGCTTGCCGAGGTCCTGTGGGGCGCTCTGCGGGATGTCGAGGTCGATGCGCTCGCGCAGGGCGAGCCGGCCCTCGTCGGCGAGGTCCCGGTCGTAGACGCCGACGCAGACGCGGTGCGGGCGGCTGCCGGTGCGCTCGACGGTGAGGGTGCGGGTGCCGTCGGGGGCGGTGGCGAGGACCGGGGTGAGGGTGTCGACGCCGGTGGTGCGCAGCCAGGCGTCGGCCCAGGCGTGCACGTCGCGTTCGGTGGCGGCGGCGAGGGAGTCGATGAAGTCGGCGAGGGTGGCGTTGCCGAACCGGTGCCGCCGGAAGTGGATGTTGATGCCGGCGAGGAAGTCCTTCTCGCCCATCCAGGCGACCAGTTGCCGCAGTGCGGAGGCGCCCTTGGCGTAGGAGATGCCGTCGAAGTTGAGCAGGGCGGCGGCGGTGTCGTCGACGGCCTCGGGGGCGACCGGGTGGGTGGAGGGGCGCTGGTCGGCGTCGTAGCCCCAGGCCTTGCGGGAGACGCCGAAGTCGACCCAGGTCTCCGTGAAGCGGGTGGCCTCGGTGAGGGTCTGGTAACCCATGTACTCGGCGAACGACTCGTTCAGCCAGATGTCGTCCCACCACTTCAGGGTGACGAGGTCGCCGAACCACATGTGGGCCATCTCGTGGGCGATGACCATCGCGCGGGTCTGCCGCTCGGTGTCGGTGACGGCGGAGCGGTAGACGAACTCGTCGCGGAAGGTGACCAGGCCCGGGTTCTCCATGGCGCCGGCGTTGAACTCGGGGACGAACGCCTGGTCGTAGGAGTCGAAGGGGTAGGGCTCCTCGAACTTCTCGTGGTAGCGGTCGTAGCACGCGCGTGTGATGTCGAGGATCTCCTCGGCGTCGGCGTCGAGGTGCGGTGCGAGCGAGCGGCGGCAGTGGATGCCGAAGGGCAGGCCGCGGTGCTCGGTGCGCACCGAGTGCCAGGGACCGGCGGCGACGGCGACCAGGTAGGTGGCGATCAGCGGGGTGGCGGCGGCCCGCCAGCGGCCCTCGCCGAGGTGCTCGGTGACGCCGTTGGCGAGCACGGTCCAGTCCTCGGGCGCCTTGACGGACAGTTCGAAGACGGCCTTCAGGTCGGGCTGGTCGAAGGCGGCGAAGACGCGCTGTATGTCGTCCAGGAAGAGCTGCGTGTAGACGTACGTCTCGTCATCGCTGGGGTCGGTGAAGCGGTGCATGCCCTCGCCGGTGCGGGAGTAGCGCATCGTGGCGTCGACGCGCAGCTCGTGTTCCCCGGCGGTGAGGTTCCTCAGGGGCAGCCGGTCCTGGTCCAGCGCCCCGGGGTCCAGGGGCTGTCCGTCGAGGCTGACGGCGCGCAGTTCGACGGGCTTCATCTCGACGAAGGTGTCGCCGTCGGACCGGGCCGTGAACCTGATCACTGTTCGGGAGTCGAAGGTCTCGTCCCCGGTGGTCAGGTCGAGGTCGATCGTGTAGCGGTGGACGTCGAGGAGCTCGGCGCGGCTCTGCGCTTCGTCGCGAGTCAGTACGGACATGCGGGCCATGCTGCCCGATGACACCGACAACGCACAGGGGCGGGAGCGGTACGCGGCTTATGTCCGCTCCCTGGTCGTGCGGCGGGACGGGACGGCGCTGGTGGACGCGGTGCGGCCGACGGCCGGCCCGGCCGCTGGGCACCTGTTCGAGCGCCTCGTCACCGCCGGTGGGCCCGGCGGGGCCGGGCGCTCTTCGGGACGTACGGCCGGTTCAGTGCGCGTCCGCCGGCCGGCCGTCGACGGTGTCCTCGGCGATGGACTCGTGGTGTCTGATCACCTCGGCGATGATGAAGGTCAGGAACTTCTCGGCGAAGGCCGGGTCCAGCTTGGCGTTCTCGGCGAGGGCGCGCAGCCGGGCGATCTGGCGGGCCTCGCGGGCCGGGTCGGCCGGGGGCAGCCGGTGGACCGCCTTGAGGCGGCCGACCTGCTGGGTGGCCTTGAAGCGTTCGGCGAGCATGTGGACGACGGCCGCGTCGATGTTGTCGATGCTGTCGCGCAGCCGGCCGAGCTCGGCGCGGACGGCGGGGTCGACGTCACCGGTACCGGTGTTGCTGGTGGTCATGGGCGTCAACCCTAAGGGGACGACCGCGTGATCACTAAGGGCCCTCGTCGAGGCCGTCCTCGTCGAGGCCGTCGTTCCAGTCGTCGGGGACGGCTCGGCTCTGCTGGGCGCGGAAACGCACGGGGGCCATGCCGACGCGGCGGGTGAACAGGCGGGAGAAGTAGGCCGGGTCGTCGTAGCCGACGCGGCGGGCGACGGCGGCGACGGAGAGTTCGGTGGCGGCGAGGAGTTCCTGGGCGCGGCCGAGCCGGATGCCGATCAGATAGTCCTTGGGGCTGCACCCGGCGATCCGGCGGACGGCGGTACGCAGCTCGGCCGCGGTCATGCCGTGCCGGGCCGCGTGGTCGGCGACGGTCATGCCGGTGCAGGCGTCCCGGGCGAGCGCGGGCAGGACCGGGTCCCCGTCGGGGGCGAGGTCGGCACGCGCGCGCCGCAGGGCGACCAGCAGTTCGTGCACGGCGGCACCGGTCTCGACCTCCAGGAGGGGGTTGCCGCGGCGGGCGGCCCTGGCGATACGGGCGATGACGTCCCGGGGTCCGGCGGCGTCCGCCAGGGGCACCACGGGCCGCTCGGGCTCGATGTAGCCGAGCTCCGTGTAGGTCGCGGTGTCGGGCCCGGTGAAGGTCACGAAGCCCTCGTCCCAGCCGCTGTCCGGGTCCGGCCCGTAGTGGTGCGGGACGCCCGGCGTCAGCCACACCAGGGCGGGCGCGGTGACCGGCGTACGGCGCCCGTCGGGTGTGCGGTACCAGCCCCGGCCGGAGCTGATCACCACGGCGACGTGCCCGTCGAGCACGCGGGGGCCGACGGCGGGCACCGCGCCGTACTGGAGGCCGACGCCCTGGCAGACCAGGCCGAGGCGGTGGTGGACGGGGCCGGGTGTGAAGAACCGCATCCAGGTGCGGAAGATCGGCGCCCCTCCCGGCACTGCGCGCTCCTTCTTCTCGGCTCTTCAGTCCAACTGCTGCCGATCTTTGTCCATGGTCTCGGCGCCCGCCAGAGGGCCAAGGTGAGCCTATGAGCGACTTCACGGTGGGCGAAACGGATTTCCTGCTCGACGGCCGCCCGGTACGGCTGCTGTCCGGCGCGCTGCACTACTTCCGGGTGCACGAGGAGCAGTGGGACCACAGGCTGGCGATGCTGCGGGCCATGGGGCTGAACTGCGTGGAGACGTACGTCCCGTGGAACCTGCACGAGCCGCGCCCGGGCTCCTTCCAGGACCTCGGGGCCCTCGGCCGCTTCCTGGACGCGGCGCGGGACGCGGGCCTGTGGGCGATCGTGCGCCCGGGGCCGTACATCTGCGCGGAGTGGGAGAACGGCGGTCTGCCGCACTGGGTGACGGGCGAGCTCGGCGCACGCGCACGCACGCGTGACGAGCGTTTCCTCCGGTACGTGGACCGCTGGTTCCAGAACCTGCTGTCCGAGGTCGTGCCCCGGCAGCTGGACCGGGGCGGCCCGGTGATCATGGTCCAGGTCGAGAACGAATACGGCAGTTACGGCTCCGACGCCGACTACCTGGCCCATCTCACCGGGCGGCTGCGCGCGGAGGGCGTCACCGTGCCGCTGTTCACCTCGGACGGCCCCGAGGACCACATGCTCACCGGCGGCTCGGTCCCCGGGCTGCTGGCGACGGTGAACTTCGGCTCCCACGCGCGCGTGGCCTTCGAGACGCTGCGCCGGCACCAGCCGCGGGGCCCGCTGATGTGCATGGAGTTCTGGTGCGGCTGGTTCGACCACTGGGGCGGCGAGCACGTCGTGCGGGACGCGGAGGACGCGACGGCGGCGCTGCGGGAGATCCTCGGCTGCGGGGCCTCCGTGAACGTCTACATGGCGCACGGCGGCACCAACTTCGCCGGCTGGGCGGGAGCCAACCGGCCCGGCGGCGACCTGCACGAGGGCCCGCTGGAGGCGGACGTGACGTCGTACGACTACGACGCGCCGATCGACGAGTACGGCCGCCCCACGGAGAAGTTCTGGCGTTTCCGCGAGGTGCTGGCCGACTACCACGCCGAGCCCCTGCCCGAACCGCCGCCCGCGCCCGCCGGGTTGGCCTCGGCGGCCGACGTGACGGTCACCGGCTGGGCATCCCTGGCCGGCGTCCTGGAAGCGCTCGGCGGCCCGGAAGGCGTCCACGCCGTCCCGCCCACCTTCGAGGAGCTGGGCATCGGCCGGGGCCTGGTCCGCTACGCGGCGGACGTGCCGGGACCCCGCCGGCCGTATCCGCTCACCGCGCGGGGGCTGCGCGATCTGGCCGTCGTGTACGTCGACGGGGAGCGGGCCGGCGTGCTCACCGAGGAGGAACCCCAGCTCAAGGAGCCGGTCGCCGGCCCCGCGCGCGTGGAGCTCTGGGTGGAGTCCCTGGGCCGCGTCAACTACGGCCCCCGCTCGGGCGAGACGAAGGGCATCACCGGCGGCCTCCTGCACGAACGCCAGTTCCTGCACGGGGTACGCGCGCGGGGGCTGGATCTGGACGCGTTCGAGGGGGGCGTGGAGGCTGTTGCCTTCGGCTCGCTCCCGGAGGACGGCGTGCCCGGGCTCTACCGAGGCACGGTGACGGTCCGCGGCGCCGGGGACGCCCGCCTGGAACTCCCCGGCTGGACCCGGGGCTTCGTCTGGGTCAACGGCTTCAACCTGGGCCGGTACTGGTCGGCGGGCCCGCAGGAGTCGCTGTACGTGCCGGGTCCGGTCCTGAGGGAGGGCGAGAACGAGGTGTGGGTCCTGGAACTTCAGGGGACCGACCGGGGAACGGCGCGCATGGCGCCCCTTTAGGGGCGCGGGGCTGTATGGATATGCGGCTACCGCCGCGTGGGCGCGATGAGCCCCCGCTCGCCCGCGGCCGACCAACAACCTTGCGACCCCCGAAATCCCCCGCCCCCGCATACAGTGGAAGAAATCTCCGGCGGCGTCTGTGGGGGTAAGGGACGTGGCGAACGGCGGCCCGGTAGAACACGGCTACCCGCACCTGGACACCGTGCGGGCCGCCATCACGGCGTTGTACCGGCGCCTGTCGTACGACACCGTCCAGACCTTCGCCACCAGCGTGCTCCCCGCCGACGTCGCGTTCTGTGACACCGACGACCTCCACCTCGGCGCCCAGCGGGTCGCCCACGAGATGGTCCGGCACTTCCGGCTGCCGGACGCCCGGATGATCGTCGGCTTCCGGGAGATGACCCACGCGGCCAACGTCGAACTCACCGCGGGCCCCGAGTACTTCGTCGAGCTGAACGACCGTTTCCGCACCCACCGCAGGGACATCGGCGCGGCCCTCGCCCACGAGGTGATGCACGTCTATCTGCACCGGCTCGACCTGTCCTTCCCGAGCATCCCGGCGAACGAGATCCTCACGGACACCGCGACCACCTACCTGGGCGCGGGCTGGCTGCTGCTCGACGCCTACCGGGAGCACGGAGAGGCGTCCCAGAAGCTGGGTTACCTCACCCCGGAGGAGTTCGGCTACGTCCTGGCCAAGCGCTCCCTCGCCTTCCACGAGGACCCGTCCGTGTGGTTCACCAGCCCGCAGGCCTACACCGCGTACGAGAAGGGCATGGCCCGGGCCCGCCAGGACGAGGAGCAGCCGCCGCTGACCGCGGCGGGCTGGGCCGGCCGCCGCCGCTACGCCCGGGACCGCCGGCACGCCCCCGCCGCCCCGGCCCCGCACTCCGGCACCCCCTACACCTTCACGCCGGACGGCGTCGGTCAGTTGCGGGTCTCGTTCCCGTGCCCCACCTGCCACCAGCGGATCAGGGTGCCGGTCAGGGGCCGGGTCCGGGCCCGCTGCTCGCTGTGCCGGACGGTGCTGGAGTGCGACACCTAGACCGGCCCGCTGGACCGACCCGCAGGTCAGGCCCCGTACACCGCCCCCGGTGCCGCCGCCTCGGCCAGCAGTTTCAGTGCCGTCTCCCCCGCGTCGGCCGGGGTCCGGCGGGCGCCCTTGTCGGCGGTCGGCCCCGCTCGCCAGCCCTCCATGACGGTGATCCGGCCGCCCTCGCTCTCGAACACCCGCCCGGTGACTCCGGCACTCGCGGCGGAGCCCAGCCAGACCACGAGCGGGGAGACGTTCTCCGGGGCCATGGCGTCGAAGCCGGAGTCGGGGGCGGCCATGGTCGCGGCGAACGCGCGCTCGGTCATCCGGGTACGGGCGGCCGGGGCGACGGCGTTGACCTGGACGCCGTAGCGGGCCAGTTCGGCGGCCGCGACCAGGGTGAGGCCGACGACGCCGGCCTTGGCGGCGCTGTAGTTGCCCTGCCCGACCGAGCCCAGCAGTCCGGCTCCGCTGCTGGTGTTGACGATCCGGGCCACCGGGGTACGGCCCGCCTTGGCCTCGGCCCGCCAGTGCTCGGCCGCGTGCCGCAGCGGCAGGAAGTGGCCCTTGAGGTGCACCCGCATGACCGCGTCCCAGTCGTCCTCGCCGAGGTTGACGAGCATGCGGTCGCGCAGGAAGCCCGCGTTGTTCACGAGGGTGTCGAGCCTGCCGTAGGTCTCGACGGCCGTTCCGATCAAAGAGGCGGCCCCGGCGGTGGTCGCGATGTCACCGCCGTGTGCGACCGCCTCGCCGCCGGCCGCGCGGATCTCGTCCACGACGGCCCCGGCGGGATGGTCCGGCCCCGGCACGCCGTCGAGGCCGACACCGAGGTCGTTGACGACGACCCGGGCGCCCTCGGCGGCGAAGGCCAGTGCGTGGGCCCGGCCGAGCCCTCGCCCGGCGCCGGTGACGACCACGACCCGGCCCGTGCAGATTCCGCTCATCTCAGTCCTCCTGGTCGGACGGCTTGTTGGAAGTCGCGGCATCGAGAAAGGGCGGCCGTTCCCCGCCGCCGTGCACGAGCAGGCTCGCCCCGCTGATGTAGGCGGCGGCGTCGGAGGCGAGGAAGACGGCGGCGGCGCCGATGTCGGACGGGGCGGCGAGGCGGCGAAGCGGGACGGTGCGGGAGACGGCGTCGACGCCGTCCTGGCCGCCGTAGTGGAGGTGGGCCAGCTCGGTGCGGACCATGCCGACGACCAGCGTGTTGACCCGGACCTCCGGTGCCCACTCCACCGCCATGGACCGGGCGAGGCTCTCCAGTCCCGCCTTGGCCGCGCCGTAGGCGGCGGAGCCCGGCGAGGGGCGGCCGCCGCTGACACTGCCGATCATCACCACGGCTCCCCGGGCCCGCCGCAGGTGCTCGTACGCGGCGAGGGAGGCGGTCAGCGGGGTGAGGAGGTTCAGCTCGATCACCCGGGCGTGCCGCTCGGCGTCCGCTTCGGCGAGCCGCCGGTAGGGAGTGCCGCCCGCGTTGTTGACGAGCACGTCGACCCGGGGCAGGGCGTCGAAGAAGGCGCGCACGGCGGGCGGGTCGCGCAGGTCGAGGGGGGTGAACTCGATGCCGTCGAGGGGTTGTCCGGGTGGTCGGCGGGCACAGGTCAGGACGTGGGCGCCGGCCTCGGCGAAGGCCCGGGCGATCCCGGCGCCCACGCCCCTGGTTCCGCCGGTGACCACGACGGTCCGGCCGCGCAGCGAGTCGTCCACAGGGCCTCGTTCCGGGTTTTCCACAGGGCCTCCCGCTTGCTCGCAGCGGCTGCTAGCTTCGAAGCCTCACACCTAACAAATGTTTGGTGGAAAGGCAGCTGAGTGCGAAGGTAGCTGATGCGTCGATGAGTGTCTCCACCTCGTTTCCGGAAAAGGGCGTCGCGCTGGTCACGGTCGACCATCCGCCGGTGAACGCGCTGCCGGTGCGCGGCTGGTTCGCGCTGGCGGACGCGGTGCGCGCGGCGGGCCGCGACCCCGAGACCCGGTGTGTGGTGCTGGCCGCGCAGGGCCGCGGTTTCAACGCGGGCGTGGACATCAAGGAGATACAGGCGGACGGGAACGAGGCACTGCTCGGCGCCAACCGGGCCTGCGCGGAGGCCTTCGCGGCGGTGTACGAGTGCGAGACCCCGGTGGTGGCGGCCGTGCACGGCTTCTGTCTGGGCGGCGGGATAGGTCTGGTGGGCAACGCGGACGCGATCGTGGCGAGCGAGGGCGCCGTCTTCGGACTGCCCGAGCTGGACCGGGGCGCGCTGGGCGCGGCCACGCATCTGGCCCGGCTGGTCCCGCCGCATCTGATGCGGACGCTGTACTACACCTCGCGCACGGCGACGGCGGCCCAGCTGCACGCCCACGGCTCGGTGTGGCGGGTGGTGCCTCGCGGGGAACTGTTCTCGGCGGCACTGGAGCTGGCGCGGGAGATAGCCGCCAAGGACGGCCGGCTGCTGCGCCTGGCCAAGGCCGCCATCAACGGCATCGACCCCGTCGACGTGCGGCGCAGCTACCGATGGGAACAGGGCTTCACCTTCGAGGCCGCCCTCAGTGGGGTGGCCGACCGGGTCCGTGACACCTTCGGGAAGGAGGGTGCGGGGAGTGACTGACAAGACGATGACCGCCGACGAGGCCGTCGCCCGGCTGACCAGCGGCATGACCCTCGGCATCGGCGGCTGGGGGTCCCGACGCAAGCCGATGTCCCTGGTCAGAGCCGTGCTCCGGAGCGGCATCGACAACCTCACCGTGGTCTCCTACGGCGGCCCGGACGTCGGGATGCTGGTCGCGGCCGGCCGGGTGCGCAGACTGGTGACGGCCTTCGTCACCCTCGACTCCATCCCGCTGGAACCGCACTACCGGGCGGCGCGCGAGCGCGGGGCGTTCGAGCTGACGGAGGTCGACGAGGGCATGTTCATGTGGGGTCTGCGCGCCGCCGCGAACCGGCTGCCGTTCCTGCCGGTGCGCGCGGGGCTCGGCTCGGACGTCATGCGGGTCAACCCCGGCCTGCGGACGGTGACGTCGCCGTACGACGACGGGGAGACGTTCGTGGCGATGCCCGCCCTGCGCCTGGACGCGGCCCTGGTCCACGTCAACCGCGCCGACCGGCTGGGCAACGGGCAGTATCTCGGCCCGGATCCGTACTTCGACGACCTGTTCTGCGAGGCGGCAGACACCGCCTATGTCTCCTGCGAACAGGTCGTGGACACGGCCGAGTTGACGAAGACGGCGGCAGCGCAGTCGCTGCTGGTCAAGCGGCTGCACGTGACGGGGGTCGTGGAGGCCCCGGGCGGTGCGCACTTCACCTCCTGCGCCCCCGACCACGGGCGGGACGAGGACTTCCAGCGGCTGTACGCGAGGACCCCGTGGGCGGAGTTCTCCGGGCGGTTCCTGGCCGGGGACGAGCAGGCCTACCGCGCGGCGGTGCGGAACTGGCAGGAGGAGCAGGGCTGATGGACGTACTGCGCGCCGACTACTGCGTCATCGCCTGCGCCGAGGCCTGGCGCGGCTCCGGTGAGATCCTGGCGAGCCCGATGGGCCTGATCCCCTCGCTGGGCGCCCGGCTGGCCCGGCTCACCTTCGCCCCCGACCTGCTGCTGACCGACGGCGAGGCGACGCTGGTCCGCCCGGACGGCACCCCCGAGGGCTGGCTGCCCTACCGGCAGCACCTCACCCTGGTGGCCGGTGGCCGCCGGCACGTGATGATGGGCGCGAGCCAGCTCGACCGGTACGGCAACCAGAACATCTCGGCCATCGGCGACTGGTCCCGGCCCCGCCGCCAGCTGCTCGGCGTGCGCGGCGCGTCCCTCAACACACTGAACAATCCGACGAGTTACTGGGTCCCGAAGCACTCCCGGCGGGTGTTCGTCGCGAAGGTCGACATGGTGTGCGGGGTGGGGTACGACCGGGTGGCCGAGCACCCGGGCACGGAACGCTTCCACCGCATCCCGAGGGTCGTCACCGACCTCGGCGTCTTCGACTTCGAGACCCCGGACCGCTCGATGCGGCTGGCCGCACTGCATCCGGGGGTGAGCGTCGGTCAGGTGCGGGAGGCCACGGACTTCGAGCTCGCCGTCCCGGACGAGGTGCCGTACACCCGCGAACCGGGCCCGGAGGAGCTGCGGCTGATCCGTGAGGTGCTGGATCCGGGCGGCGCGCGGGCGAGGGAGGTCGCGGGCTGATGGAGACCGCGCTCACCCGGCTGGTGGGGGTCCGGTATCCGATCGTGCAGACGGGGATGGGCTGGGTGGCGGGCCCCCGTCTGGTCTCCGCGACGGCCAATGCCGGGGCTCTCGGCATCCTGGCCTCCGCGACGATGACCCTCGACCAGCTGCGTGCCGCGATAGCCGAGGTGCGGTGCCGTACGGACGCCCCGTTCGGGGTGAATCTGCGGGCGGACGCGGCCGACGCGGGTGACCGGGTGCGGCTGATCGTGGACGGGGGCGTGCGGGTGGCGTCGTTCGCGCTCGCGCCCTCCGCCGAGCTGATCGCCGAGCTGAAGGGGGCGGGCGTGGTGGTGATCCCCTCCGTCGGCGCGCGGCGGCACGCCGAGAAGGTCGCGGCGTGGGGCGCGGACGCGGTGATCGTGCAGGGCGGCGAGGGCGGCGGGCACACCGGGGAGGTGGCGACGAGCGTGCTGCTGCCGCAGGTGGTGGACGCGGTGCGGATACCGGTGGTGGCCGCCGGGGGGTTCTTCGACGGGCGTGGCCTGGTGGCGGCGCTGGCGTACGGGGCGGCGGGGGTCGCGATGGGGACCCGTTTCCTGCTCACCTCGGACTCGACGGTGCCGGACGCGGTGAAGGCGAGATATCTGGGGGCGACGGTCAAGGACGTCACGGTGACCAGGGCGGTGGACGGGCTGCCGCACCGGATGCTGCGGACCCCGCTCGTCGACTCCCTGGAGAACACCGGCCGGACGCGACGGCTGCTGCGGGCCGTGCGCCATGCGGCCGCCTTCCGCAGACTCTCCGGGCTGACCTGGCGACAGATGGTCCGGGACGGCCTGGCCCTGCGGCACGGCAAGGACCTGTCCTGGAGTCAGGTGCTGCTCGCCGCCAACACCCCGATGCTGCTCAGGTCGGCGATGGTGGACGGCCGCACGGATCTCGGGGTGATGGCGTCCGGGCAGGTCGCCGGGGTGATCGACGACCTGCCGTCGTGCGCGGAGCTGGTGGCACGCGTCATGAAGGAGGCGGACGAGGTGGTGCGGGGACTGGAGGGGCTCAGAGCCGCTCGATGATGGTCACGTTGGCCTGACCGCCGCCCTCGCACATCGTCTGGAGGCCGAAGCGGCCGCCGGTGCGTTCCAGTTCGTGCAGGAGGGTGGTCATCAGCTTGACGCCGGTGGCGCCGAGCGGGTGGCCGAGGGCGATCGCGCCGCCGTTGACGTTGACCTTGGCGGGGTCGGCGCCGGTCTCCTTGAGCCAGGCCAGGACGACCGGGGCGAAGGCCTCGTTGATCTCGACGAGGTCGATGGCGTCGATGGTCAGGCCGGTCTTCTTCAGGGCGTGCGCGGTGGCCGGGATGGGGGCGGAGAGCATCCGGATGGGGTCCTCGCCGCGGACGGAGAGGTGGTGGACGCGGGCGCGGGGGCGCAGTCCGTGTTCGCGGACGGCCCGTTCGGAGGCGAGCAGCATCGCGGCGGCGCCGTCGGAGACCTGGGAGGAGCAGGCGGCGGTGATGGTGCCGCCGTCGACGACCGGCTTCAGGGCGGCCATCTTCTCCAGGGAGGTGTCCCGGCGCGGGCCCTCGTCCACGGCGGCCGGGCCGTAGGGCACGGTCTCGCGCTCGAAGCGGCCCTCGTCGATGGCGCGCAGCGCCCTGCGGTGGGAGTTCAGGGCGAACTCCTCCTGGTCCCGGCGGCTGATGCCCCACTTGGCGGCGATCATCTCGGCGCCGGCGAACTGGTTGACGGGCTGCCGGCCGTACCGGGCCCGCCAGCCCTCGCTGCCCAGGAAGGGGCCCTCGGTCAGCCCCAGCGGCTCGGCGGCCTGCCGGGAGGCGAAGGCGATGGGGATCTGGGACATGTTCTGGACGCCGCCGGCGACCACCAGGTCCTGGGTGCCGGAGAGCACGGCCTGCGCGGCGAAGTGCACGGCCTGCTGTGAGGAGCCGCACTGCCGGTCGACGGTCACGCCCGGCACCTCCTCGGGCAGCCCGGCCGCCAGCCAGCAGGTGCGGGCGATGTCACCGGCCTGCGGTCCGACCGCGTCGAGGCAGCCGAAGACGACGTCCTCGACGGCCGCCGGGTCCACGCCCGACCGCTGGACCAGGGCGGTCAGCACACGGGCGCCCAGATCGGCCGGGTGGACCCCGCTCAGTCCGCCCCCGCGCCGCCCGACGGGCGTACGCACCGCCTCGACTATGTAGGCCTCGGCCATGTCAGCGACTCCCTCACCAGAAAGGGGTTTTCAGCGAATGGGTGAGCTATTCACGGACGGCGATACCGTCCAGCACCATCGACAGGTACTGCCGGGCGATCTCCTCCGGGCTGTGCTGTCCGCCGGGCCGGTACCAGGAGGCGGCGACCCACACGGTGTCGCGCACGAACCGGTAGGTGAGGCGGACGTCGAGGTCGGCACGGAAGACGCGCGCGGCGACCCCGTGCTCCAGCGTGGACAGCCATGCCTTCTCGAACTTGCGCTGCGACTCGGCGAGAAAGGTGAATCTCTCCTGTGCGACCAGCTGCTTGCTCTCCTTCTGGTAGATCGCCACGGCGGCGCGGTGCCGGTCGATCTCCCGGAAGGACTCGGTGACCAGGGCTTCGAGGGTCTCGCGGGGACCGAGTCCGGCGTCCAGGACGGTGTCGTAGCCGCCCCAGAGCTCGTCGAGGAAGGTCCGCAGGATCTCCTCCAGCATCGATTCCTTGGAGTCGAAGTGGTAGTAGAGGCTGCCCGCGAGCATGCCCGCGTGATCCGCGATCTTGCGTACGGTGGTGGCGTTGTAGCCCTGCTCGGCGAAGACCTCGGCGGCGGTTTCGAGGAGTTCGCGGCGCCGGGCTGGAGCGGCGGCGGCAGCGCGCCTGCTCGCGGCGGTCACCTGGGGCTTCTTCTTGGTCGGCACGGGTCCATTGTCGGCGCTCCGGGGGTCAGGGATGCTGACTGCTGACGGAGACGACCTCTCCGGTGAGGTAGGAGGAGTAGCCGGACGCCAGGAAGACGATCGTGTTGGCCACTTCCCAGGGCTCGGCGTACCGCCCGAAGGCCTCGCGGGCGGTCAGCTCCTCCAGCAGTTCGGCGGAGGTCACCTTCACCAGGTGCGGATGCATGGCGAGGCTGGGCGCCACGGCGTTGACCCGCACCCCGTACTCGGCCGCCTCGACGGCCGCGCACCGGGTCAGCGCCATCACCCCGGCCTTGGCGGCGGCGTAGTGGGCCTGTCCGGCCTGGGCACGCCACCCGACGACGGAGGAGTTGTTGACGACGACCCCGCCCCGTCCGCTGTCGCGGAAGAGCCGCAGGGCGGCGCGCAGGCACCGGAAGGTGCCGTTGAGAGTGACGTCCAGGACCCGCGCCCACTGTTCGTCGTCCATGTCGACCAGGGCCGAAGTACCGCCCAGGCCAGCGTTGTTGACGACGATGTCCAGCCGTCCGTGGTCCCGTACGGCGGTCTCGAACAGGGCCCGCACCTGCGCCTCGTCGGTCACGTCACAGGGCACCGCGGTCACGGCGCCCGGATGCGCACCCGCCAGCTCGGCCTCGTACTCCTTCAGCCGGCGCGTGTGCGCGTCGCTGATCAGTACGCGCGCGCCCTCCTCCAGGAAGCGGCGTGCCGTGGCACCGCCGATCCCCGCCCCGGCCGCGGCGCTGACGACGGCCGTGCGCCCTGCCAGCAGCCCGTGCCCGGGTACGTACTCCGGGCTCTCGACGCCTGTCATAGGGCCACGCTAACCTACCAAACACTTGTTAGGGAAGGATGGTGACGGCGACCGTGGACCTCACCCACACCCCGGCCGACGAGGAGTTCCGCGCCGAGGCCCGCGCCTGGCTCGCGGCGCACGTACCCGGCACACCGCTCCCCTCCCTGGAGACCGCGGAGGGCTTCGCGGCGCACCGCGCGTGGGAGGCCGAACTGGCCGCGGACCGCTGGTCGGTGGTGTCCTGGCCGGAGCGGTACGGCGGCCGGGACGCGGGGCTGATCCGCTGGCTGGTCTTCGAGGAGGAGTACCACGCGGCGGGCGCACCGGGCCGGGTCGGCCAGAACGGCATCAGCCTGCTCGCGCCGACCCTCTTCGACCACGGCACGGAGGAGCAGCGCGCGCGGGTGCTGCCGCCGATGGCCACCGGCGAGGTGGTCTGGGCGCAGGCGTGGTCCGAGCCCGGGGCCGGTTCCGACCTGGCCTCCCTCACCTCCAAGGCCGTGCGGACGGACGGCGGCTGGCTGCTCGGCGGGCAGAAGACCTGGTCGTCACGGGCCGCGTTCGCCGACCGGGCGTTCGGCCTGTTCCGCAGCGATCCGGACGCCCCCAAGCCGCATCAGGGACTCACCTATCTGATGTTCGACCTCCGTGCACCGGGGGTCACGGTCCGCCCGGTCGGCCGCCTCGACGGCAAGCCGGCGTTCGCGGAACTCTTCCTGGACGAGGTGTTCGTCCCCGACGAGGACGTGATCGGCGAGCCGGGCGAGGGCTGGCGGATAGCGATGTCGGCGGCGGGCAACGAGCGGGGGCTGACGCTGCGGTCACCGGGCCGGTTCCTGGCCGCCGCCGACCGGTTGCTGCGCCTGTGGCGGGAGCAGGGCGCCCCCGAGTCCGCCGCGGGCCGGGTGGCCGACGCCGTCCTGGGCGCCCGCGCCTACCAGCTCTTCACCTACGCGGCCGCCTCCCGCTTCCTGGACGGCGAGTCGCTCGGCCCCGAGTCCAGCCTGAACAAGGTGTTCTGGTCCGAACTGGATCTGGCGCTGCACGAGACGGCACTCGACCTGCTGGGCACGGACGGCGAGTTGGCGGACACCTCGTGGTCCGAGGGATACGTCTTCTCGCTCGCCGGGCCCATCTACGCGGGCACCAACGAGATCCAGCGCGACATCATCGCCGAGCGCCTGCTCGGCCTGCCGAAGGGACGCCGCTGACATGCGTTTCCTCCTCGACATCGAGCAGCGCGACTTCGCCGCCTCCCTGCGGGCGCTGCTGACGGCGGCGGACACCCCGGCGGTGATACGGGAGTGGAGCCGCGGGGAGCACACGAGCGGGCGGGCGCTGTGGGGGCGTATCGGCGCGGCGGGGGTGTTCGGCCTCGCGGTGCCCGAGGAGTACGGCGGGGAAGGGCGCCGGGCTGTGGAACTCGCCCTCGCGTTCGTGGAGTTGGGGCGGCATGCGGTGCCCGGTCCGCTGGTGGAGACGGTGGCCGCGGCGGTGCTGCTCGGTGAGAGCCCGGATCTCGCCAAGCGGCTCCTGCCCGGGATCGCCTCGGGAGAGACCCTGGCGACGGTGACGGTCGCCGAGCACGGGTACGGGTACGCGCTGGACGGGGACGCGGCGGATCTGCGGCTCGCCGCGACGCCGGAGGGCTTGCGGCTCTCCCCCGGCGCCGGTGCGGTGCGCCGGTCCCTGGACCCGGCGCGCCGGCTCACACCGCTCGCGCCTGTCGGTGAGCTGATCAGCGCGGAGCCGGCGTGGGCGGATGCGCTGACCTGGGCCCGGCTGGCGGTGGCCGCGCAGGCGCTGGGGGTCGGGCTGGCGCTGCTCGACACAACGGTGGCGTATGTGAAGCAGCGGAGCCAGTTCGGGGTGCCCGTCGGCTCGTTCCAGGCGGTCAAGCACCGGCTGGCCGATGTGAAGATCGCGCTGGAGTTCGCCCGGCCGGTGGTCCTCGGGGCGGCGGTGACGATGACTCCGTCGGACGTGGCCGCGGCGAAACTCAGCGCGTGCGAGGCGGCGTACCTCAGCTCCAGGGCCGCGCTGCAGCTGCACGGGGCGATCGGCTACACGGCGGAGTACGACCTGTCGTTGTGGCTGGCCAAGGCGCGGGCGTTGCGGGGTGCCTGGGGGGCGCCCGAGGAATGCAGAAACGCGGTTCTGCAGGGGCGTACGTGAACTGCGGGACGGTGGGGGCTGATCGCGCAGTTCCCCGCGCCCCTAAAGGGGCGCTTCTCCTCGGGGCGCTCAGTGGTGATCGCCGCTCGTGAGCTCCTTGTACTCCTCCCGCGTCGGCTTCGGGATGTGGGTGTCCGGGCCGAACATGCCCTTCGCCAGGCTCGCGCGTAGCCGCTGGACGGCCGTGACCTTCCGGCGTACGCCGTTCGCGTCCTCCAGCGGGCCGATCTCGTACGGCGGGTCCTGTTCGTGCTGGGTGAGGACGAACAGGCTCTCCTGGCTGAGGGGTTCGTGGACCTCGATGTACTCGCCGTGCGGAAGCAACTTGATGAGGCCGGTCTCCCTGCCGTGCAGCACCTTGTCGCGGTCCCGGCGTTGCAGGCCCAGGCAGATCCGCTTGGTGGTGATGAAGGCGAGGACGGGGACGACGAAGACGGAGATCCGCACGAACCAGGTGATCGAGTTGATGGAGAGATGGAGATGGGTGGCCACGACGTCGTTGCCGCCGCCGATCAGCAGGACGAAGTAGATGCTGAGCCAGGCCACGCCGAGAGCGGTGCGGACGGGGACGTTGCGCGGCCGGTCGAGGATGTGGTGCTCACGCTTGTCGCCGGTGATCCACGCCTCGATGAACGGGTAGACGCCAATGGCCAGGAGGAAGAGCGGGAAGAGCGAGAAGGGGATGAGGACACCCAGCTCCAGGGTGTGGCCCCAGCCGTTGATCTCCCAGCCGGGCATGACGCGGATCAGCCCCTCGGAGAAGCCGAGATACCAGTCGGGCTGGGCGCCGGTGGTCACCAGGTCCGGGCGGTAGGGCCCGAAGGCCCACACCGGGTTGATGGTGGCGATGGCGCCGATGATCGCGAGGATGCCGAAGGTGAGGAAGAAGAAGCCGCCGGCCTTGGCCATGTAGACCGGCAGGAAGGGCATGCCGACGACGCTCTTCTGGTCGCGTCCGGGCCCGGGGTACTGGGTGTGCTTGTGGTAGAAGACCAGGATCAGGTGGGCCACCACCAGCCCCAGCATGATCCCGGGGAGCAGCAGGACATGGATCGGGAAGAACCGGGAGATGATGTCGTGGCCCGGGAACTCCCCGCCGAACAGGAACATCGAGAGGTACGAGCCGACGATCGGGATCGACAGGATCGCGCCGTCGGCGAACCGGACGCCGGTGCCGGAGAGCAGGTCGTCGGGGAGCGAGTAGCCGGTCAGGCCGGTGAGGATGGCGAGGAACAGCAGGGTCCAGCCGAACAGCCAGTTGACCTCGCGCGGCTTGCGGAAGGCGCCGGTGAAGAACACCCGCATCATGTGGACGAACATCCCGGCGACGAAGACCAGCGCCGCCCAGTGGTGGATCTGCCGGATCAGCAGTCCGCCGCGTACGTCGAAGCTGATGTGCAGCGTCGACTCGTACGCCTTGGTCATGATGATGCCGTTCATCGGCCCGTAGGAGCCGTGGTAGACGACCTCGGCACCGCTGGGCTCGAAGAAGAGGGTGAGGTAGATGCCCGTGAGGATCAGGATGAGGAAGCTGTACAGGCAGACCTCGCCCAGCATGAAGGACCAGTGGTCCGGGAACACCTTGCGCATGTTGGCCTTGGCCAGGCCGTATATCCCCAGCCGCCCGTCGGCCCAGTCCGCGAGCTTCTCACCGTTGCCCGGCGGGTTCTCCCTGCTCGCCGAACTCCCCGCCCGTACCGAGCCGTTCACCGTTCGTGCCGCGTCGTCCATACGTCGCGTCGCCTCCCCGCCGGATCACCCCTCAGGGTGGCATGACAGGACCCCGACAGCCAACGGTGCCGCGTAAAGTCGGTCGGCTCAGCCGGCCCGTACGATGCCCGCCGCGCGCGCCCCCGCCAGCCACTGCGGGAACTCGCCGACGAGACGGTCGTACAGTTCCCCGTCCGGCACCTTCCTCGGGTCCGAACCGGCGTGGAAGAAGCCCGCGTTGTCCACCGCGCGCTTTCCCGGCACCGCCAGCTCGTCGAGCTTGCGCAGGAAGTCGAACTGTTTGCTGTGCGGGTCGCCGAAGCCGACGAACTGCCAGAACAGCGGCAGCTTGGCCGCCTTGCACAGATAGCGTTCGGCGGCGAGCTTGTTGATCGGGCCGCCGTCGGTCTGGAAGACGACCAGGGCGGGCGCGGTGGACCCGCTGTCCAGGTAGTGGTCGATGACGGCGTCCATGGCCAGGTGGTAGCTGGTCTTGCCCATGTGTCCGAGCCCGGCCGCGATCTTCTCGATACGGCCCTCGTGCTCGGCGAGTTCGATGTCGGTGACCGCGTCGATGTCGGTGGAGAAGAAGACGACGGGGACCCGGCCGTCGTCGTCCAGGTGTGCGGAGAGGCCCAGCACCCGGTCGGCGAGGGCCTGCACACTGCCGTCGGCGTAGTACGGCTTCATGGAACCGGAGTAGTCGACGACCAGGTAGACGGCGGCCCGGAGTCCGTCGAGTCCGTGCTTGGTGAGGGAGATCCCGGCGGAGCGGTAGGAGCCGACGAGCGCGGGCGCGGTCTGCGCCACCTTGCTGAGACTGATCGCGGCCATCCCTGTTCCCCCTGATTCCCCCGGATGCACGGTCGGGATGCCGAGGTTACTTGATCGGGGAAATGCTGCGGCACCTGCCCAGTCGTCCGGTCGGGGACTGGCGGGCAGGCGCCGCATGGTGTTCCGTACGCCTTTGTACGGGACGTTCTTCGGGGTGGGTCAGACCATCAGCGAGCGGTCCGTCGGGCGGATCGGGGCCGGGAGTTCGCTCGCTCCGGTCAGGAAGCGGTCGACGCCCTTGGCGGCCGAGCGGCCCTCCGCGATCGCCCACACGATCAGGGACTGGCCGCGGCCGGCGTCACCGGCAACGAAGACACCGGGCACGTTGGTCTGGAAGTCGGCGTCGCGGGCGACGTTGCCGCGCTCGTCGAGGTCGAGACCGAACTGCTCGACCAGGCCGTTCTCCCGGTCGGTGCCGGTGAAGCCCATCGCGAGGGTGACCAGCTGGGCCGGGATCCGGCGCTCGGTGCCCGGCTTCGGGGTCAGCTTGCCGTCGATGAACTCCACCTCGGTGAGGTGCAGCCACTGGACGTTGCCGTCCTCGTCGCCCTCGAAGTGGGTGGTGGAGACGGAGTAGACCCGCTCACCGCCCTCCTCGTGCGCCGAGGTGACCTTGTAGAGCATCGGGAAGGTCGGCCACGGCTGGTGCGGTGCCCGGTCCTCGCCCGGCCGGGGCATGATCTCCAGCTGGGTGACCGAGGCCGCGCCCTGACGGTGGGCGGTGCCCACGCAGTCCGCGCCGGTGTCGCCGCCGCCGATGACGACGACGTGCTTGCCCTCGGCCGAGATCGGGGAGGTGACGTAGTCGCCCTCCTGGACCTTGTTGGACAGCGGCAGGTACTCCATCGCCTGGTGGACGCCCTTGAGCTCGCGGCCGGGAACCGGGAGGTCACGGGCGGTCGTGGCACCGGCGGCGATCACGATCGCGTCGTACCGCTTCTTCAGGTCGGTCGCCTTGAGGTCGCGGCCGATCTCGATACCGGTACGGAAGCGGGTGCCCTCCGCGCGCATCTGCTCGATACGGCGGTTGATGTGCCGCTTCTCCATCTTGAACTCGGGGATGCCGTAGCGGAGCAGGCCGCCGACGCGGTCGGCGCGCTCGTAGACGGCGACCGTGTGGCCGGCCCGGGTGAGCTGCTGGGCGGCGGCCAGGCCGGCCGGGCCCGAGCCGATCACGGCGACGGTCTTGCCCGACAGGCGCTCCGGGGCCTGCGGGGCGACGGTGCCCGCGTCCCACGCCTTGTCGATGATCGAGACCTCGACGTTCTTGATGGTCACGGCCGGCTGGTTGATGCCGAGCACGCACGCCGACTCGCACGGGGCCGGGCAGAGGCGACCGGTGAACTCCGGGAAGTTGTTGGTCGCGTGCAGGCGCTCCGAGGCGGCCGTCCAGTCCTCGCGGTAGGCGAAGTCGTTCCACTCGGGGATCAGGTTCCCCAGCGGACAGCCGTTGTGGCAGAACGGGATGCCGCAGTCCATGCACCGGCCGGCCTGCTTGCTGATGATCGGCAGCAGCGAGCCGGGGACGTAGACCTCGTTCCAGTCCCGGACGCGCTCGGTGACGGGACGGGTCCGGGCGACCTCACGGCCGTGGGTCAGGAAGCCCTTCGGGTCAGCCATTGATCGCCGCCTCCATCATCTTCTCGGTGATCTCGGTCTCGGAGAGACCCGCTCGCTCGGCGGCGTCCTTGGCGGCGAGCACTGCCTTGTACGTACCAGGAATGATCTTGCTGAACCGCTGCACGGCCGTGTCCCAGTCGGCGAGCAGCTTCTCGGCGACCGTGGAGGCGGTCTCCTCGGCGTGGCGGCGCACCACGTCGTGCAGCCACTGCTTGTCCGTGTCGTCCAGGGCCTCGACGGCGTCCAGGTTGCCGGCGTTGACGTTGTCGCGGTTCAGGTCGATGACGTAGGCGATGCCGCCGGACATACCGGCCGCGAAGTTGCGGCCCGTCTCGCCCAGGACCACCGCGTGACCGCCGGTCATGTACTCGCAGCCGTGGTCGCCCACGCCCTCCGAGACCACCAGCGCACCGGAGTTGCGGACACAGAACCGCTCGCCGCTGCGACCGCGCAGGAACAGCTCGCCGCCGGTCGCGCCGTACGCGATGGTGTTGCCCGCGATGGTGGAGAACTCGGCGAGGTGGTCGGCGTTCCGGTCGGGGCGCACGATGACCCGGCCGCCGGAGAGGCCCTTGCCGACGTAGTCGTTGGCGTCGCCCTCCAGGCGGAGCGTGACACCGCGCGGCAGGAAGGCGCCGAAGGACTGGCCGGCCGAGCCGGTGAAGGTGATGTCGATGGTGTCGTCGGGCAGGCCCGCGCCGCCGAACTTCTTCGTCACCTCGTGGCCGAGCATGGTGCCGACCGTGCGGTTGATGTTGCGCACCTTGATCTGGGCGCGCACCGGCTGGGCGTCGGTGGCGCTGGAGGCGGCCAGGGCGTCCGAGGCGAGCTTGATCAGCTCGTTGTCCAGGGCCTTCTCCAGGCCGTGGTCCTGCGCGATCGTCTGGTGCAGGGCCGCGCCCTCGGGCAGCTCGGGCACGTGGAAGAGCGGGGCCAGGTCGAGGCCCTGCGCCTTCCAGTGGTTCACGGCACGGGTGACGTCGAGCGCCTCGGCGTGGCCGACGGCCTCCTCGATGGTGCGGAAGCCCAGCTCGGCGAGGATCTCGCGGACCTCCTCGGCGATGAACCGGAAGAAGTTGACGACGTACTCGGCCTTGCCGGAGAAGCGGTCGCGCAGCACCGGGTTCTGGGTGGCGACGCCGACCGGACAGGTGTCGAGGTGACAGACGCGCATCATGATGCAGCCGGAGACGACGAGCGGCGCGGTCGCGAAACCGAACTCCTCGGCGCCGAGCAGCGCGGCGATGACCACGTCCCGGCCGGTCTTCAGCTGGCCGTCGGTCTGGACGACGATCCGGTCCCGCAGGCCGTTGAGCAGCAGGGTCTGCTGGGTCTCGGCGAGGCCCAGCTCCCAGGGGCCGCCCGCGTGCTTCAGCGAGGTCAGCGGGGAGGCACCCGTGCCGCCGTCGTGGCCGGAGATGAGCACGACGTCCGCGTGCGCCTTGGACACACCGGCGGCGACCGTGCCGACGCCGACCTCCGAGACCAGCTTGACGTGAATCCGCGCCTGCGGGTTCGCGTTCTTGAGGTCGTGGATCAGCTGGGCCAGGTCCTCGATGGAGTAGATGTCGTGGTGCGGCGGCGGGGAGATCAGGCCGACGCCCGGGGTGGAGTGCCGGGTCTTGGCGACCCAGGGGTAGACCTTGTGGCCGGGCAGCTGGCCGCCCTCGCCGGGCTTGGCGCCCTGGGCCATCTTGATCTGGATGTCGTCGGCGTTGACCAGGTACTCGGAGGTCACGCCGAAGCGGCCGGACGCCACCTGCTTGATGGCGCTGCGCCGCGCCGGGTCGTAGAGGCGGTCCGGGTCCTCGCCGCCCTCACCGGTGTTGGACTTGCCGCCCAGCTGGTTCATGGCGATGGCGAGGGTCTCGTGGGCCTCGCGCGAGATGGAGCCGTACGACATGGCGCCGGTGGAGAAGCGCTTGACGATCTCGGAGACCGGCTCGACCTCGTCGATGGAGATGGCTTCCCGGTCGCTCTTGAAGCCGAAGAGGCCGCGGAGCGTCATGAGCCGCTCGGACTGCTCGTTCACGCGGTCCGTGTACTTCTTGAAGATGTCGTAGCGGTTGGCACGCGTCGAGTGCTGGAGGCGGAAGACCGTCTCCGGGTCGAACAGGTGCGGCTCGCCCTCGCGGCGCCACTGGTACTCGCCCCCTATGTCCAGGGCACGGTGGGCCGGCGCGATGCCGGAGGCCGGGTACGCCTTGGCGTGGCGGGCGGCGACCTCCTTGGCGATGACGTCGATGCCGACGCCGCCGATCTTGGTGGCGGTGCCGTTGAAGTACTTCTCGACGAACGCGGTGTCGAGACCGACGGCCTCGAAGACCTGGGCGCCGCGGTAGGAGGCGACCGTGGAGATGCCCATCTTGGACATGACCTTCAGGACGCCCTTGCCGAGGGCGTAGATCAGGTTGCGGATGGCCTGCTCGGACTCCATGCCCGGCAGGAAGGTGCCCGCGCGGGTCAGGTCCTCGACGGACTCCATCGCCAGGTACGGGTTGACGGCGGCGGCGCCGAAGCCGATCAGCAGGGCGACGTGGTGGACCTCGCGGACGTCACCGGCCTCGACGAGCAGGCCCACCTGGGTGCGCTGCTTGGTGCGGATGAGGTGGTGGTGGACGGCCGCGGTGAGCAGCAGCGAGGGGATCGGCGCGTGCTCGGCGTCCGAGTGCCGGTCCGACAGGACGATGAGCCGGGCGCCGTTCTCGATGGCCGCGTCGGCCTCGGCGCAGATCTCCTCGATCCGCGCGGCGAGGGTGTCGCCGCCGCCGGAGACCCGGTACAGACCGGACAGGGTCGCGGCCTTGAAGCCGGGCATGTCGCCGTCGGCGTTGATGTGGATGAGCTTGGCCAGCTCGTCGTTGTCGATCACCGGGAAGGGCAGCACGACGGAGCGACAGGAGGCGGCGTTCGGGTCGAGCAGGTTGCCCGCGGGGCCGAGGGACGAGCGCAGGCTCGTCACGAGCTCTTCCCGGATCGCGTCCAGGGGCGGGTTGGTGACCTGCGCGAAGAGCTGGGTGAAGTAGTCGAAGAGCAGCCGCGGGCGCTCGCTCAGCGCCGCGATCGGCGAGTCGGTGCCCATGGAGCCGATCGGCTCGGCACCGGCCTTGGCCATCGGCGCGATGATGACGCGCAGCTCTTCCTCGGTGTAGCCGAAGGTCTGCTGGCGGCGGGTGACCGAGGCGTGGGTGTGCACGATGTGCTCACGCTCGGGCAGGTCGCTCAGCTCGATCTCGCCGGCCTCCAGCCACTCGGCGTAGGGCTGTGCGGCGGCGAGGCCCGCCTTGATCTCGTCGTCCTCGATGATGCGGTGCTCGACGGTGTCGACGAGGAACATCCTGCCGGGCTGGAGGCGGCCCTTGCGGACGACCTTGGCGGGGTCGATGTCGAGGACGCCGACCTCGGAGCCGAGGACGACCAGGCCCTCGTCGGTGACCCAGTAGCGGCCGGGACGCAGACCGTTGCGGTCGAGAACGGCGCCGACCTGGGAGCCGTCGGTGAAGGTGACACAGGCCGGGCCGTCCCAGGGCTCCATCATCGTGGAGTGGAAGCCGTAGAAGGCGCGCCGGGCCGGGTCCATGGAGTCGTGGTTCTCCCACGCCTCCGGGATCATCATCAGCACGGAGTGCGGCAGCGAGCGCCCGCCCAGGTGCAGGAGTTCCAGCACCTCGTCGAAGGAGGCCGAGTCGGAGGCGTCGGGGGTGCAGATCGGGAAGACGCGGTCCAGCTTGTCCTGCGGGCCGAACAGGTCGGAGACCAGCTGGGACTCGCGGGCGACCATCCAGTTGCGGTTGCCCTTGACCGTGTTGATCTCACCGTTGTGCGCGACGAACCGGTAGGGGTGCGCGAGCGGCCACGACGGGAAGGTGTTGGTGGAGAACCGGGAGTGCACGAGCGCGATCGCGGATGCGAAGCGGCGGTCGGACAGGTCCGGGAAGAAGGGCTCCAGCTGGCCGGTGGTCAGCATGCCCTTGTAGACGATCGTCCGGGCGGACAGCGAGGGGAAGTAGACGCCCGCCTCGCGCTCGGCGCGCTTGCGCAGCACGAACGCCCGGCGGTCCAGCGCGATGCCCTCGCTGGCGTGGTCGGTGACGAAGACCTGCCGGAACGCCGGCATGGTGGAGCGGGCGGTGGCGCCGAGCAGCTCCGGGGCGACCGGGACCTCGCGCCAGCCGAGGACGGTGAGGCCCTCCTCGTCGGCGATCGTCTCGATCCGCGAGACGGCGTCCTGGATGCCGTCCTCCGGAAGGAAGGCGATACCGACGGCATACGAACCGGCCGCCGGCAGTTCGAATCCGGCCACCTCGCGGAAGAAGGCGTCGGGTACCTGGGAGAGCAGGCCGGCGCCGTCACCGGAGTCGGGCTCGGAGCCGGTCGCGCCGCGGTGCTCCAGGTTGCGCAGAACCGTGAGCGCCTGCTCGACCAGCGCATGGCTCGCCTCGCCGGTGAGGGTGGCCACGAAGCCGACGCCACAGGCGTCGCGCTCGTTGCGGGGGTCGTACATACCCTGCGCAGCAGGGCGAGCATCCATGAACGACCAGTTTCGGCCGTTCGTGGAATGCTGGGACGGCTGGCGCGGCGTACGCATCGGCTCTCCCGTCGTCGTCAGTGGCATATAGCAGGTGCCGAGGGACGACGCTGGCCCTCTGCGTTTTTGTTGCGAAATTTCACGCAGGTTACATGATGGAGCGGTTCTCGGGAACTGGATACACCGTTCCAACATGCGGACGCCGCAGGGGTTTACGGCGCGGTGCCGCTCATGCGGCGAAGGTGGTGGGGGACCGATCCGGACAGATCCGTGTCCATCGGTCCGCGGGGGCGAGGGTGAGCGTCGTCGTCACCCCACAGCTGCCCGTCAGGCGTCCTTGCCTGCGGTGCTTACGGCTCATGCCCAGTGGTTAAGCAATCGAAACCAGCGAGTAACGGCTACTTATGCGGCCCAACGCATAAGTAGCGGTCGACCTATCCTACGGCGGTTCCGAACAGAGTGCCGAGGGCGTACGTCACACCGGCCGCGGCGCCACCCAGCGCGAGCTGCCGCAGACCGCTGAACCACCAGGTCCGCGCGGTCACCTTGGCCACCACGGCACCACAGCCGAACAGCCCGACGAGCGCGAGCAGCAGGGCGGGCCAGAGCACGGTGGCGCCGAGCAGAAACGGCAGTACGGGCAGCAGCGCGCCCAGCGCGAACGAGCCGAAGGACGACACGGCGGCGACCAGCGGCGAGGGCAGGTCACCGGGGTCGATGCCCAGCTCCTCGCGGGCATGTATCTCCAGCGCCTGCTCGGGATCGGCGGACAGCTGCCGGGCGACCTCCCGGGCGAGTGACGCCTCGACCCCTCTCGCCTCGTACAGCGCGGCCAGCTCGGCCTCCTCGTCCTGCGGATGCCTGCGCAGTTCCCTGCGCTCCACGTCCAGCTCGGCCTCGACGAGCTCACGCTGCGAGGCGACGGAGGTGTACTCGCCGGCGGCCATGGAGAAGGCACCGGCGGCGAGCCCCGCGAGCCCCGTGATGACGATGGTCTGGTGACTGACGGCCCCGCCGGCGACACCGGTGATCAGGGCGAGGTTGGAGACGAGCCCGTCCATGGCACCGAAGACCGCGGGCCGCAGCCACCCTCCGTTCACGTCCCGGTGGGTGTGGTTGTCGCGGTGCGCCTCGTGCAGTGTCGCCCGGGTCTCGATGACGGCCATGCGGGGTCCCCCAAAAGGTCTCGAACAGGCCCCAGGTAAGCTGAGGCAAAGCTAAATCTGGACTGATTCCATCTTTCGACAACATCGACACTACGCTCCGGCATTCCCCTCCGCCAGCAAGGAAAGGCTCGGCTAACCTGCGGCTTTACCCTTCTCCGCTCACCTGTGCGATGCACTGCACAAATGTCGACCGGGTGATGTGGAGGCCTGGCAGGCTGCGGTCAACCGCCGTTGGTGGGACACATCCGCAAACGGTTCCGCGCCCCGGCGCGCGACCCCTCCCGGAGAGGCCCGCCCATGACATCGATCGTCTGCACCCCGTCGGTCCCCGCCCCCGACGAGCGCGCCTCCCCTCTGCACGACCGGGCGCGGGGCGCGCTGCTGGGCCTGGCCGTGGGCGACGCGCTCGGGGCGCCGGCCGAGAACATGAAACCCTCCGAGATCCGCGCCCGCTGGGGCCGCATCACGGGGTACGTCACCGAGACCCCGGCCGGCACGGACGACACCGAGTACGCGATCTTCTCCGGCCTCCTGCTCGCCCGCCACGGCTCGGCGCTCACCCCGGCCCACGTCGAGGCGGCCTGGCACGAGTGGATCGCCGACCGCGCCGAGGGCCCCTTCAAGGGCGCCGGCTTCAGCGAACGCGGCACCCTGGAGAACCTCCGCCGGGGCCTCGCCGCCCCCATCTCCGCCCAGCACCGGCACGCCTGGAGCGACGGCCTGGCCATGCGGGCGGCACCCTTCGGCGTCTTCGCGGCGGGCCGGCCGGCCGAGGCGGCCCGGCTGGTCGCGATCGACGGTTCGGTGAGCCACGAGGGTGAGGGCATCTACGGCGGCCAGGCGGTGGCGGCGGGCGTGGCGGCGGCGATGGCGGGGGCCCCGCCGACGGCGGTGGTGGCGGCCGCGCTGGCGGTGGTGCCGGACGACTCGTGGACGGCACGCTCCCTGCGCCGGGCGGTCGCGGTGGCCCACCGGGGCGAACGGGCGGTCCGCTCCGCGGTCGTCATCGGCGGCTACCCGTGGACCGACCTGGCCCCGGAGGCGGTGGCCCTGGCCTTCGGCGCGTACGCCGCGGCGGACGGCGACTTCCGGGAGGCGGTGCTGACAGCCGTCAACATGGGCCGCGACGCGGACACGACAGCAGCGGTGGCCGGCGCGCTGGCGGGGGCGACCCGGGGAGAGGCGTCGATCCCGCCGGAGTGGGGGGCGGCGATCGGACCGGCGCGAGGCAGCTGCCTGCCGTCGATGGCGGGTCACCATGTACTGGTGGTGGCGGAACTGCTGACGGGGGCGGCTCCGGGGCCGGCCGAGCCACCACCCTCCACACCTGCCCCTCTGCCCACCGAGTCGGATGGTGGCTGGGCGAGGTCCCTGGGGGCCGACCGCAGCGAGGGGCTCCGGTGAACCGGCGTCGTATCGAGGGCCTCCTGCTGGGCCTCGCCGCAGGCGACGCGGCCGGCTGGCCTTCCGCGCGGCACCGCGCCTCCCGCATGCCGGAGTGGACCCGCCGCCTCACCCGAGAACTCGACACCTTCGCCGAACAGAACGCGACCACCACCCTCCCCGTCCCCATCGCCCTCAACCAGCCCCCCGAGCCCCTCCGTCTCGGCCCCTCCGACGACGCCGAGTGGGCCGCCTTCGCCGCGGAAGCCGTCCTGCGCGCCGGCGACGACACCGCTCTCGCCGACCTCAGCCGTGAGCTCCGTACCCGTGCCGCCATCGACCTGACCTGGACCGCCGTGGCCTCCGAGGTCGCTGCCGCCGCGGAACGCGCCCCCGAGATCGAGTCGGCCGTACTGCCCCTGCGCGCCCGTATCTCCGTCCGCGCCGGCCTCGGCAACCTCGCCACCGGCCTGCGCCCGCCCGCCACCGGCCACGACAACCCGCACTACTTCGACGACGCCGCCTGCGTCCGCGCCTGCGTGCTCGCCGTCGCTCACCCCGGCGACCCCCAACGCGCCGCCGACCTCGCCGAGTTCGACGCCCGCTACACCCAGGACGGCGACGGAGTGCACGGCGCCCGTGCCATGGCGGCGGCACTCGCGCTCGCCCTCGCCGGCGCCGAGGCGGAGACCTGCGTGGCCGCCGCGCTCGCCGAGCTCCCCGAGGCCACCGAGATCGGCCGCAACGCCCGCCACGCCCTGACCCTCACCGCCACGGCCGACACCGCGTTCGCCCTCGTCCCCCTCCTCGAACACCAAATCGTCGACCACGTCTACAGCTACGGCATCGCCGCCGCCGAAACCGTCCCGGTCGCCCTCGCCCTCACCACCGCCGCGCGCGGCCGGATCGCCGAGGCCGTCCCCGCCGCCGCCTGTCTCTCCCGGGTCGCCGACTCGGCCCCCGCCCTGGCAGGCGCCCTCACCGGCGCCCTCGGCGGCGGCGACTCGATCCCGGCGCCCTGGCGGGACGCCTGCCGCACCCTCTCCGGCTGCGCCCTCCCCCGCCTCACCGGCACCGACCTCGTGGAACTCGCCGAACTCCTGGAAGCCACACAACCGGCCCACCCAGGAGGATGATTCAGGGCATGACGCCCAAAGGAGAAGAAAGCGCCGGAGCTTCGCTCGACGAACGGATCACCGGAGCGCTCGTCGGAGCCGCCGTGGGAGACGCCCTCGGCGGTCCGGTCGAGGGCTACTCCCCCGACCAGATCCTCGAACGCCACGGCGGCCGCGTGCACGGCATCGTCGGCCCCTGGAACGGCGACGCCTGGCGCACCGCCCGCCCCATCGCCCCGTACCACAAGGGCGACGGGCACGTCACCGACGACACCTTGATGACGCATGCGCTGGTACGGGTGTACGACCGCGTCCGCGACCACCTCGACGCGTACGCGATCGCCGACCACCTGGTCCCCGACCTGATGACCAACCCCCGCTGGATCCCGGAGCTGGAGACCGAGACCATCCCCCTCCAGCGGGTCTTCCTCGCCGAGAAGTGGCTGGCCGCCCGCCTGCACTACGGCCATGTCGACCCCCGCGAGGCCGGCACCGGCAACATCGTCAACTGCGGTGCGGCGATGTACATGGCCCCGGTCGGCCTGGTCAACGCGGCGAACCCGCGGGCCGCGTACGCCGAGGCCCTGGACATCGCCGGCGCCCACCAGTCGTCGTACGGCCGGGAGGCGGCGGGCGTCTTCGCGGCGGCGGTGGCCGCGGCGGCCGCGCCGGGCGCCACGCCGGACTCGGTCGTCACCGCGTGCCTGTCCCTGGCGAAGGACGGCACCCGCACGGCGATCGAAGCCGTCTGTGAAGTGGCCGCGCACCACACCGACTTCGAGTCGGCGCTCACCCCCCTCCGGGAGGCGGTCGCCCCCTACGACACGGTCGGCCCCGACTACCGCGCTCCCTCCCTCGGCGCCCGCCGCCCCTCCCGCCTGCACGCGATCGAGGAACTCCCCGTCGCGCTCGGCATGTTGCTGGTGGCAGGCGGCGACTACCGGCACGCCGTCGTCGGCTCCGTCAACTACGGCCGGGACTGCGACTCGACCGCGACGATGGCGGGTGCGATCGCCGGCGCGCTGGGCTCGGCCGTACCGGAGGAGTGGTCGAAGCGGGTCGCCGAGGCGAGCCGCCTCGACCTGTGGGAGCCGCCGCGCACGCTGGCCGCCGTGACCAGGGAGGTCTTCCTCCGCGACACGGGCCTCCGGCGGGCCCACGAGGAGTCCTTCGCTCGCCTCGGGGGCGCGGGATGCTCCGCCTGACCTGGGTCCAGCCGGAGGATCTGCTGGGCCATGAGATCCGCCAGGCCCGGCAGGACGGCCGGGAGCCCGGCGCGGTCGCGGCGCGCTGGAAGGCGGCGGGGGGCGCGGACGCGCCGGACCGGGCGGGGGCGTCGCCGGACCGGGTGTCCCGCTACCTCCGCCAGCTGGCGGAGGACCTGCTCGACGAACTCGCTGACCTGCCGAGCCGGTTGAACGAGCCGACGGATCTGGCAGCGATCAAGGCGCTGTGTCCGCAGTGGCCGTCTGCGCCACGGGCAGGGCGGTGCGGACCGTCATGCGACTGCGGGTGCGATGTGGTCACTCGCGCAGTTCCCCGCGCCCCTGACGGGGCGCTCCACTCGCCCCGTCTCCAGCCCCCGCCCCCGCCCACCCGCTCCTACCACGCCGCCTGGCTCGGCAGAGCTGTTGGCTGTCTGCTCGGGAAACCCGTCGAGAAGCTCTCCCTCCATGCCATCCGCGAACTCGCCCAGGCCGCCGGCAACTGGCCTCTGAACCAGTACTTCACCGCCCGCGGCGTCCCGGCCGAGCTCCTCGCCGCCCACCCCTGGAACCGCCGCTCCGCCGGCACCTCCCTCGTGGAGAACATCGACGGCATGGCCGAGGACGACGACCTCAACTACCCCCTCCTCAACCTCCTCCTGCTCCAGCGCCACACCAGAGCCTTCACCACCACCGACGTAGCCGCCCTCTGGCTCGACGAACTCCCGGCCGGCCGTACCTTCACCGCCGAGCGCGTCGCCTACCGCAACCTCCTCACCGGCGTCGAACCGCCGCACACCGCCCGCCACCGCAACCCCTTCCGCGAGTGGATCGGCGCCCTGATCCGCGCCGACGTGCACGGCTGGACCAACCCCGGCGACCCGGCCGCCGCGGCCGAGCAGGCCCACCGCGACGCCGCCCTCACCCACACGGCCAACGGCGTCTACGCGGCGATGTTCACGGCGGCCACCATCGCCACCGCCGCCGGCGGAACCCACGACGTCCACGCCTGCCTGCGCTCCGGCCGCACGGTGATCCCGCCCCGGTCCCGCCTGGCCCAGGCGATCGACCAGGCGATCCGGCTGGCCGAGACCCACGAGGACTTCGAGACGGTCGTGGACGAACTCCACCGCACCCACTCCCCCACCCACCACTGGGTGCACGCCATCCCCAACGCCGCTCTGGTCGCCGCCGCCCTCACCCACGCGGACGGCGACTTCACCGGCTCCGTCTGCCGTGCGGTGAGCGGCGGCTGGGACACCGATTCGAACGGCGCGACGGCCGGCTCCGTCGCCGGGCTGCTCGCCGACGATCCCGACGCCCTCCCCGACCGCTGGACGACCCCGCTCAAGAACCGACTCGCCACCTCGGTCGCCGGCTTCGACGGCACCGGCTTCGACACCCTCGCCCACCTCACCCACCTGGAGGCGACCCGCCCATGACCCAGATCGCCGTCCTCGGCAGCACGAACATGGACCTCGTCGCGTACGTCGAGAAGGCCCCGCAACTCGGCGAGACCGTGACCGGACGCGAGTTTCGTACGGTCCCCGGCGGCAAGGGCGCCAACCAGGCGATCGCCGCCGCCCGCGCCGGCGCCACCGTCTCGATGATCGGCGCGGTCGGCCATGACGCCTACGGCGCCCGGATGCGGGAGACCCTCGAACACTCCGGCGTGGACACGGACTCGCTGCGCACCATCGAGGGCCCCTCCGGCACCGCGCACATCGTCGTGGACGACGAGGGCGGCAACGCGATCGTCGTGATCCCCGGCGCGAACGGCACCGTCGACCACCTCGCCCCCGGCGACGAGGGTGTCATCGCCTCCGCGGACACCCTCCTGCTCCAGCTGGAGATCCCGCTGCCCGCGGTCGTCGCCGGCGCGCAGGCCGCCCGCCGGCACGGCATCCGGACCATCCTCACCCCGTCCCCCACCCGCCCCCTGCCCTCCGAACTTCTCGACAACATCGACCTGTTGGTGCCCAACGAGCGCGAGGCCGCCGTCCTCACCGACCGCGCCGACCCGCGCGACGCGGCCGCCGCCCTGCTCGGCCTGGTGCCACAGGTCGTCGTCACCCTGGGCGCCGCCGGCTGCCTCTACCTCGCCCGTGACGCCGTGCCTCTCGTCATCCCGGCGCCCCGGGTGACCGCCGTCGACTCGACGGGCGCGGGCGACACCTTCGTCGGCGCCCTCGCGGTCGCCCTGGCCGAGGAGAAGCCCATCCGGGAGGCCCTGTCCTGGGCGGCGGCCGCGGCCGCGCTCGCCGTGCAGCGGGAGGGGGCGTCGACGTCCATGCCGTTCCGTCCGGAGATCGAGGCCCAGTACACCGCATGAGTACGACAACACAGCCCCAGCCCCTCGCCGGTCTGCGCGTCCTCGACCTCGCCACCCTCTTCGCCGGCCCCCTCGCCGCCACTCTGCTCGGTGACTTCGGCGCCGAGGTGGTCAAGGTCGAGCACCCGGCCAAACCCGACCCCTCCCGGGGACACGGCCCGGCCAAGCAGGGCGTCGGCCTGTGGTGGAAGCTGCTCGGGCGCAACAAGCGGACCATCACCCTCGACCTGTCCAAGCCCGGCGGCCGCGCCACGCTGCTCCGGCTCGCCGCCACCGCCGACGTGATCGTGGAGAACTTCCGGCCCGGCACCCTGGAGAAGTGGGACCTCGGCTGGGAGGAACTCTCCGCCGCCAACCCCCGGCTCATCCTGACCCGGGTCACCGCGTTCGGCCAGTTCGGCCCCTACGCCCACCGCCCCGGCTTCGGCACCCTCGCCGAGGCGATGAGCGGCTTCGCGGCGATCACCGGCGAACCGGACGCCCCGCCCACGCTGCCGCCGTTCGGGCTCGCCGACTCCATCGCGGCACTGGCGACCGCGTACGCCGTGATGACCGCGCTCGCCGCCCGGGACCGCACCGGCGAGGGCCAGGTCGTCGACATGGCGATCATCGAACCGATCCTCACCGTCCTCGGCCCCCAGCCCACCTGGTACGACCAGCTCGGCTACGTCCAGGCGCGCACCGGCAACCGCTCCGCCAACAACGCCCCGCGCAACACCTACCGCACGGCGGACGGGACCTGGGTCGCCGTCTCCACCTCGGCCCAGTCGATCGCGGAACGCGTCCTGCGGCTGGTCGGACGCCCGGAGCTGATCGACGAGCCGTGGTTCGCGACCGGCGCCGACCGGGCCGCACACTCCGACGTCCTCGACGCGGCCGTCGGCGACTGGATCGCCACCCGCTCCCGCGCCGAGGTGCTGGCCGAGTTCGAGAAGGCGGAGGCCGCGGTCGCCCCCATCCAGGACGTACGGGACGTGATGGACGACCCGCAGTACCTGGCGCTGGACACGATCACCACCGTCCCCGACCCCGAACTGGGCCCGCTGCGCATGCAGAACGTCCTCTTCCGGCTCTCCTCGACCCCCGGCGCGATCCGCTGGACCGGCCGCCCGCACGGCGCCGACACGGACGAGGTCCTCACCGAACTGGGCCTGACCCCGGCCCAGCTGCTGGCCCTGCGCGAGGAGGGAGCCGTATGACCACCGCCCCCTTCCCGCTGACCTGGCTGTACGTCCCCGGTGACCGGCCGCATGTCGTCGCCAAGGCGCTGGCCTGCGGCGCGGACGTGGTGGTGATCGACCTGGAGGACGCCGTCGCCCCCGACCGCAAGGACTGCGCCCGCGCCGCCACCGCCGACCTCCTGGCCCACCCGCAGCCGGTGCCGGTGCACGTCCGGATCAACGGCCTGGACACCCCCTGGGCCGCGGCGGACCTCCAGGCCCTGCTCGGCCTCCCCGGCCTGGCCGGCCTGCGGCTCCCCAAGGTGACCGGCCCCGACGACATCCACCACATCGCCGCCCGGACCAGCACCCTCCCCCTCTACGCCCTCCTGGAATCGGCCCTCGGCATCGAGCACGCCTACGCCATCGCCACCGCCCACCCCGCCCTGCGGGGCATCTCGCTCGGGGAGGCGGACCTACAGGCCGACCTGGGCGTATGCGACGCAATCGGCCTCGACTGGTCCCGTTCCCGGATCGTGGTCGCCGCCCGGGCCGCGGGCCTCGCCCCACCACCCCAGTCGGTGCACCCCGACACCCGTGACCTCAAGGGCCTCGCCACCTCCTGCGCCCACGGCCGCGCCCTGGGCTTCCTGGGCCGCGCCGCCATCCACCCCCGCCAGCTCCCGATCATCGAACGGGCCTACCTGCCCACACAGGCCGAACTGGAACAGGCCGAGAAGATCCTCAAGGCGGCCACCACGGAACAGGGCGCCCAGGCCCTCCCGGACGGCAGCTTCATCGACGCGGCGGTAGTGGCAACAGCCCGCAGAACCCTCTCCCTACTGAACCGCCGCTGACACCGACAGCCCGATCCCTTCTTCGGCCCTCCGCCGGTGAACCTCTTCCGCCGCAACAGCGAGCACCCCTGCGGCGGTGCCGGGCTCGCCGGGACCCGTCGGCCCGTACGCGAAGAGGGCGCCCGGTCCGATCCCGGGCGCCCTCTTCGTCGTATCGCGGCAGGTCAGCTCTTCTTGGTCGCCGACCCGGCCTCGTCCTTGGCTTCGGCCTCGTGCTCGTCCTTGGCCTCGTGCTCGTCCTTGGCGTCGGCCTCGTCCCTGGCTTCGGCCTCGTGCTCGGCCCCGTCTTCGGAAGCCTCCGCCTCGGAAGCCTCCAGCTCGGAAGCCTCCTTGGCTTCAGCAGCCTCGGCGGCTTCACCCGTACCGTCGACCTCCCCGTCGGAGACGCCCGGCTCGACCGCCGCCTCCCGGCCCGGCCGCTTCTTCGCGGACAGCACGATGTACAGCACCGCGAGCAGGAACACGATCATCGCGGTCCAGTCGTTGAGCCGCAGACCGAGGATGTGGTGGGCGTCGTCGACGCGCATGTACTCGATCCAGCCGCGGCCCACGCAGTACGCGGCGACGTACAGCGCGAACGCCCGGCCGTGTCCCAGCTTGAATCGGCGGTCGGCCCAGATCACCAGGATGGCGACGCCGATGCACCACAGCGACTCGTAGAGGAAGGTCGGGTGGTAGTAGCCGGGGACCCGGCCGCCCTCGGACGAGGTGATGTGCAGGGCCCACGGCACATGCGTCTCGCGGCCGTACAGCTCCTGGTTGAACCAGTTGCCCCAGCGGCCGATCGCCTGGGCCAAGGCGATGCCGGGGGCGATGGCGTCGGCGTAGGCCGGGAGCGGGATGCCCCGGCGCCGGCAGCCGATCCACGCACCCACCGCGCCGAGCGCGATCGCGCCCCAGATACCGAGGCCGCCCTGCCACACCTTGAAGGCGTCGACCCAGTCACGGCCCTCGCTGAAGTACAGCTCGTAGTCCGTGATCACGTGGTACAGACGCCCGCCGACCAGGCCGAACGGCACGGCCCAGACGGCGATGTCGGCCACCGTGCCGGCCCGCCCGCCCCGGGCGATCCAGCGCCTGTTTCCGAGCCAGACGGCTACGAAGACACCGATGATGATGCAGAAGGCGTAGCCGCGCAGCGGAATGGGACCGAGGTGGATCACTCCGCGCGAAGGGCTGGGAATGTAGGCAAGAAATTCCATGGCAGGGTCGACGCTACCGTGCCGGACCGGGCCGACGGCAACCAGCCCGGCTACGGCTCCATAACAGGGAGGTGAGAAACGACAGGGGCGTGAGAGACGCTTGCCCCGCTCACCCCTTGTTGGCGTCCTCCACGAGCTGCTTCAGCTTGGCCGGGGTCATGGTCTGGTCCTGGTAGATGTTCTTGCCGTCGAGCAGAACGGTCGGGGTGCCGCCGAACTTGGCCGCCTGGAAGGCCTCGTTCGACTTGACGACCCAGGCGTTGTGCTTGCCGTCCTTGACGCATTTCTGGAACGTCGGCGTGTTCAGGCCCTGGACCTTGCCGGCCAGCTCGATCAGCTTGTCGTTGTTCGAGAAGGCGTCGTCGGTTTCCTTCGGCTGGTTCTCGTACAGCGCGTCGTGGTAGTCGCGGAACTTGCCCGCGTCCTGGGCGCAGGCCGCCGCGTTGGCCGCGTTCCGGGAGCCGCTGCCGCCGAGGTTGCCGTCGATCAGCGTGACCAGGTGGTACTCGATTCTGAGCTTGCCGGAGTCGGTCAGCTCGTGGAGCGTCGGGCGGTACGCCGTCTCGAAGGCCTGGCAGGCCGGGCAGCGGAAGTCCTCCCAGATGGTGAGCGTCGCCTTGGCGTCGTCCTTGCCGACCGGGATCGCGAGGCTGTCCTTGCCCTGCGCGCCCGAGGGCGCCACGACCGGGCCCGAGCTCTTGCTGTTCTTGTCCTTGCCCGCGTTCGCGGCGACGACGCCGATCACCGCCGCCAGGCCGAGGACACAGACGACGCTCGCGCCCACGATCAGCGCGCGCCGTCGCTTCTCCGCGGACTGCTGCTTCTCGCGGTCGGCTGCGATCCGCTCGCGGGCCGTCCGCTTTCCGTCACGATTCTTCTCGCTCACACCACCAGAACGAACCGGGGAGGCGCACCGCGCCTCCCCGGTCCCAGGTCCACCCGTTCGAGTGACCGGATGTTGCGTGGTGTTCCGTTACGCCTGTCCGCGCACGCCCTTCGCCAGGTCACCGGCGAGTTCCCGGACGGCCGCCACGCCCGCCGCGTCGTCCGGCGCGTCCAGCATCCGCTTCACGAAGGCCGAGCCGACGATCACCCCGTCGGCGAAGCCGGCGACCTCGGCGGCCTGGGCCGCGTTGGAGACGCCGAGGCCGACGCAGACGGGCAGCCCGGTGCCGGTGGCCCGGGTGCGTTCCACCAGGTCCTGGGCCTGCGCGCCGACCGATTCACGGGTACCGGTGACACCCATCAGGGAGGCCGCGTAGACGAAGCCGCTGCCGGCCGCCGTGATCTGCGCGAGCCGCTCGTCCTTGCTGCTCGGCGCCACGACGAAGACGGTCGCGAGGCCGTGCTTCTCGGCGTGCTCCCTCCACAGGGCCGACTCCTGGACGGGCAGGTCGGGCAGGATGCAGCCCGCGCCGCCCGCCTCGGCCAGCTCGGCGGTGAAGCGCTCGACGCCGTAGCGGTCGATGGGGTTCCAGTACGTCATGACGAGGATCGGCTTGCCGGTGGCCGCGTAGGCCTCCTTGACCGTGCGCATGACGTCCGCGATCTTCACACCGCCGCGCAGGGCGATGTCGTCGGCGGTCTGGATGACCGGGCCGTCGAGCACCGGGTCGCTGTGCGGCAGGCCGACCTCGACGACGTCCGCGCCGCCGTCCAGGACGGCCTTGACCGCCTCGATGCCGCCGGCCACGGTCGGGAACCCGGCCGGGAGGTAGGCGATGAGCGCGGAGCGGCCTTCGGCCTTGGCACCGGCGAGGGTGTCGGACAGCAGCTGAATGTTCCCGCTCACTTGGCGTCCCCCTCGATCTCGGCGGTGGCGGTGGCGTCGGCGGCGACCTCGGCGTCGGTGTCGTACAGCCCGAAGTAGCGCGCGGCGGTGTCCATGTCCTTGTCGCCGCGCCCGGACAGGTTGACGACGATCAGCCCGTCCTTGCCGAGTTCCCTGCCGACCTCCAGGGCGCCGGCGAGGGCGTGGGCGCTCTCGATGGCCGGGATGATGCCCTCGGTGCGGGACAGCAGGCGCAGGGCCTGCATGGCCGCGTCGTCGGTGACCGCGCGGTACTCGCCGCGGCCGGAGTCCTTGAGGTAGGAGTGCTCCGGGCCGATGCCCGGGTAGTCCAGGCCGGCCGAGATCGAGTACGGCTCGGTGATCTGGCCCTCCTCGTCCTGGAGGACGTAGGACCGGGAGCCGTGCAGGATGCCGGGCTCGCCGGCGGTGAGGGTGGCGGCGTGCTCGCCGGTCTCGATGCCGTGGCCCGCGGGCTCGCAGCCGATGAGGCGGACGTCCTCGTCGGGGATGAAGGCGTGGAAGAGGCCGATGGCGTTGGAGCCGCCGCCGACGCAGGCGATCGCCGCGTCGGGGAGCCGGCCGGCCCGCTCCAGGATCTGGCGGCGGGCCTCGACGCCGATGACCCGGTGGAAGTCGCGGACCATGGCCGGGAAGGGGTGCGGTCCTGCGACCGTGCCGAAGAGGTAGTGGGTGTGGTCGACGTTGGCCACCCAGTCGCGGAACGCCTCGTTGATGGCGTCCTTGAGGGTGCGGCTGCCGGACTTCACGGAGATGACCTCGGCGCCGAGCATGCGCATCCGGGCCACGTTGAGGGCCTGGCGTCGGGTGTCGATCTCGCCCATGTAGATGGTGCAGTCGAGGCCGAACAGCGCGCAGGCGGTGGCCGTCGCCACGCCGTGCTGGCCGGCGCCGGTCTCCGCGATCACCCGGGTCTTGCCCATGCGCCTGGTGAGCAGGGCCTGGCCGAGCACGTTGTTGATCTTGTGGGAGCCGGTGTGGTTGAGGTCCTCGCGCTTGAGGAAGATCCGCGCGCCGCCCGCGTGTTCCGCGAAGCGGGGGACCTCGGTGAGGGAGCTGGGGCGGCCGGTGTAGTTGACGAGCAGGTCGTCGAGTTCGCGGGCGAACTCGGGGTCGTGCTTGGCCTTGTCGTACTCGACGGCGACCTCGTCCACGGCGGCGACGAGGGCCTCCGGGATGAACTTGCCGCCGAAGGCGCCGAAGTAGCCCTCTGGCGAGGGCACCTGGCCTTCTGGGTCAGGGAAGAAGTAGTCGCTGGGCATGCGGAAACCTCACGGTGAGTGCGTGTGAAAAGACACTATTCGCCGTGGGGCGTGGGGATTGTCTGTCGGCTGCGAGCCGTCAGTGGTTGCTCGCGCCCGCGCGGCGGCAGCCGCACATCGACGAGAGCCCCGCGCCCCTGACGGGGCGCTGCCATCGCATGCCGTTCACCTGACCCGGCTCGGCACCGATGACGTAACGCACGCGGCGGCCGTGGACGCGCCTCGCCGGGGCTCGGCAGCCCCGGGGGCGGCAGCCACGCGCGAGGCGGGGGTACCGGTCCACGGTCGTCACGGTCACAGTCATCGGTGTCAGCCTATCGGGTGATCAGGGGCGGCCGTGCCGCAGCGCCGGATGTTCGCCCGCCGCCACCAGGTCGGCCACCGCCGACTTGGGGTCGCGGCCGGTCACCAGGGACTCGCCGACCAGGACCGCGTCGGCGCCCGCGTTGGCGTAGGCGATCAGGTCGTGCGGGCCGCGGACACCGGACTCGGCGACCTTGACGACGGTGTCGGGGATCTCCGGGGCGACCCGCTCGAAGGTGGAGCGGTCGACCTCCAGGGTCTTCAGGTTGCGCGCGTTGACACCGATCACCTTGGCGCCCGCGTCCACCGCGCGCTCGACCTCGTCCTCGTCGTGCACCTCGACGAGCGGGGTGAGGCCGATGGAGACGGCACGCTCGATCAGCGACTCCAGGGCCGGCTGGTCGAGAGCGGCGACGATCAGCAGCGCGAGGTCGGCGCCGTACGCCCGGGCCTCCCACAGCTGGTACGACGTGACGATGAAGTCCTTGCGCAGGACCGGGATGTCCACGCGGGCCCGGACCGCCTCCAGGTCGGCCAGCGAGCCGCCGAAGCGGCGCTGCTCGGTCAGGACCGAGATGACGGCCGCGCCGCCCGCCTCGTAGTCCGCGGCGAGCCCGGCCGGGTCGGCGATCGCGGCCAGCGCGCCCTTGGACGGGCTGGAGCGCTTGACCTCGCAGATCACCTTGACGCCGTCGCCGCGCAGTGCGGCCACGCCGTCCTTGGCCGCGGGTGCCTTCGCCGCGCGCTCCTTGAGCTCGTCGAGGCTCACGCGCGCCTGCCGCTCCGCGAGGTCGGCACGGACTCCGTCGATGATCTCGTCGAGCACACTCACGCGAGCGGTCCCCTTCCGGTTCCGGACGATTCTTCCGAGCGAGTCAAAACCCACGCGGGTCAAAACCCATGGTCACATCGATGGTATCCGCAGGATGGCGCCGACCTCGCATCCAGCCGACGGCGGCCCCCTCTACCTGCGCGTTCGCCAGTTGATCAAGGATGCAACCAGCCGACGAAGGGCAGGTTCCGGACAACGGTGAAAACCAGCAGCACCGCGCCCAGGGTCCACATGGGCACCGGCCTGAGCTCGATCCGGGCGGGCCGGCCGCGTACCGCGCGCGCGACCCAGACGGTCCACACCACGGCGAAGGCCAGATAGGCGGCCACGCCCGCCGCGTTGTCCCGCAGCGCGGCCAGGAAGTCGCCGTGCACGAAGGCGTGCGCGCTGCGCAGGCCGCCGCAGCCGGGGCAGTACAGGCCGGTGAGCCGGTAGAGGGGGCAGACCGGGTAGTGGCCGGGCTGGTTGGGGTCGACCGTACCGACGTAGGCGAAGGCCCCGGCGACGGCGGCCAGCACCCCCGCGGGCACCGCCAGCCGTCCTCGCAGGGAGGGCGGGGCCGGGGCGGCTGCGCGGGGAGTGTCGGCGTTCACGCCTCGCATTGTGCCCCGTACGGTCGGCACGCGCGCGCGAGGGGCGTCCCGATGTCTCGGGACGCCCCTCGGGAAGCGCTGTCGATCAGCTCTCGGCGGTGACCGGCTCGCGGGTGGCGGCGGCCGGAGCGGTGCGCGTCACCAGGGCGGTCTGCTTCGGCATGCCGAGGCCCATGGCCCGCATGATCATGCCGACGACGCCACCGAGGACCACGATCACCATCCCGGCCCAGAAGCCCACCGGCTGTGCCATGACCATGAAGGCGCCCGCGACGCAGAAACCGATGAAGGCGATGGTGACGCCGGTCCAGGCGGCCGGGGTGTGACCGTGGCTGCTGCCCGCCATGACTTGCTCCTCGTAGCTGGTGCGTGTCGTACGTGCCGTCCGTGGCCGCGCTCGTACGGGTCCGTTCCGGACGCTCGACCTCCATTGTCCCGTACGCGCGGGCCCGCCGTGAGCGGGGGTGGCGTCTGATGCGCCACATCGGTCTGCGGCGCCGCGAGGCTCAGCGCCCCGAAAGGGGCGCGGGGCCGTGTTCGATGTGCGGCTGCCGCCGCGTGGGCGCGACCAGCCCCAACGGACGCCGCAGACGTCCGACGGCCAATCGACTCATCGCGGCGCCCCCGGCGAAGCGCTCACGCTCCCGTAGGGTCCTCACCCCGGTCCAGGGCCTTCCAGATGTCCTCGGGCCGGTCCGGGTCGACCGGCTTCGGTGCGCGGCGCGGCCGCTCCGCGCCAGTGCCGCGCTCGTAGCGCCCGGACATGGCGGGCCAGAGGCGGCCGTAGCGCAGCGCGAGCAGCCCGGCGACCAGGATGAGCGCGCCGCCGGCCGCGGCGACGTACGGCCAGCCGGTGTGGCTGAGCGCGGCGACCGTGGCGGAGGTGTCGCCGCTGGCCTCGGCGGCCTTCTCGTCCAGCGCGGAGCCGTCGGAGGCGCCCGCCAGGGCGGCGGCGGCGATGCCGGCGCCGGAGAGTGCGAGGAGCCCGGAGACGAGGAAGCGGCCGGCCCGGCGGACGGCGAAGACGGCGACGAGCGCGGCGAGGCCCACTATGGCGAGGGCCGCGGGGACGCCCGTGACGTCGCTGCCCTTGGCGGTCAGCGGGAAGGCGCCGCCGGCCACCGTCGCGGTGCCCTCCGCCCAGCGCTGCCGGCTGGACAGCAGGGCCACGGCCGCGCCGAGCGCACCGAACAACAGCGCGATGGCAAGGCTGCGGCGGCCGCCGGACCCGGGGGGTGCGGCGGCTTCGGAACGGGGGTGAGGAGCAGCAGTCACGTACTCCACTATGGCTTGAACCCCGGGCGAACGGTCACCCGGGGTTGAGTGAGAAGCGCCCTACTTGCCCAGTCTGTTGGCCGTGTGCACCGCGCGCAGCACCGCCGCCGCCTTGTTGCGGCACTCCTGGTCCTCGGCGACCGGGTTCGAGTCGGCGACGATGCCCGCGCCCGCCTGGACGTACGCCGTGCCGTCCCGCAGGAGGGCGGTACGGATAGCGATGGCGGTGTCGGAGTCGCCGGCGAAGTCGAGGTAGCCGACGCAGCCGCCGTACAACCCCCTTCTGGACGGCTCCAGTTCGTCGATGATCTGCATCGCCCGGGGCTTGGGGGCGCCGGAGAGGGTGCCGGCCGGGAAGCAGGCGGTGAGGACGTCGAAGGCGGTGCGGCCCTCGGAGACCTTTCCGGTGACCGTCGAGACGATGTGCATGACGTGCGAGTACCGCTCGACGGACATGAAGTCGACGACCTCGACGGAGCCCGGTTCGCAGACCCGGCCCAGGTCGTTGCGTCCGAGGTCGACGAGCATCAGGTGCTCGGCGCGCTCCTTGGGGTCGGCCATCAGCTCGTCGGCGAGGTCCTGGTCCTCGCGCGGGGTGGCCCCGCGCGGCCGGGTGCCGGCGATGGGGTGGACCATGGCCCGCCCGTCCTCGACCTTGACCAGGGCCTCCGGGGAGGAGCCGACGACGTCGAAGCCCTCGAAGCGCAGGAGGTACATGTACGGGGACGGGTTGGTGGCCCTCAGGACCCGGTAGACGTCCAGCGCACTGGCCGTGCACGGGGTCTCGAAGCGCTGCGAGGGGACGACCTGGAAGGCCTCGCCCGCGCGGATGCGCTCCTTGATGTCCTCGACCGCGACCTGGAAGTCGGGACCGCCCCACAGGGCCGTGTACTCGGGGAGTTCGGAGGGGGGCAGGGCGGCCGGGGGCTGGGCGACCGGGCGGGAGAGGTCGGCCTCCATGGCGTCGAGACGGGCGATCGCGTCCGCGTAGGCCTCGTCGACACCGGTGTCGAGGTCGTTGTGGTTGATCGCGTTGGCGATCAGCAGGACCGAGCCCTCCCAGTGGTCCATCACCGCGAGGTCGCTGGTGAGGAGCATGGTCAGCTCGGGCAGTTGGAGGTCGTCCCGCTCCCCCGGGCCGATCTTCTCCAGGCGGCGCACGATGTCGTAGCCCAGATAGCCGACCATGCCGCCGGTGAACGGGGGCAGGTCCTCCGCGTGCGGGGTGTGCAGGGCCTCGATGGTGGCGCGCAGGGCGGCCAGCGGGTCGCCGTCGACGGGCACGCCGACCGGCGGGGTACCGAGCCAGTGTGCCTGGCCGTCGCGGGTGGTGAGGGTGGCCGAGGAGCGGACGCCCACGAAGGAGTAGCGAGACCATTGGTATGCCGTGCGGCCGTTCTCGGCGGACTCCAGCAGGAAGGTGCCGGGGCGCTCGGCGGCGAGCTTGCGGTAGAGCGCGACCGGGGTGTCGCCGTCGGCGAGGAGCTTGCGGGTGACCGGGATGACGCGCCGGTCGGTCGCCAGCTTGCGGAAGGTCTCCAGTTCCATGGCGGCAGACCTTACTGATCGGAGGCCGGGACGCCGCAATCGGCGCCGTCCTTCAGGAGCACGTCGGCGTCGAAGCAGGTGCGGTCGCCGGTGTGGCAGGCGGCACCCACCTGGTCGACCTTGACCAGCAGGGTGTCGGCGTCGCAGTCGAGGGCGACGGACCTGACCCACTGGAAGTGGCCGGAGGTGTCGCCCTTGACCCAGTACTCCTGGCGGCTGCGTGACCAGTAGGTGCAGCGGCCGGTGGTGAGGGTGCGGTGCAGCGCCTCGTCGTCCATCCAGCCGAGCATCAGTACCTCGCCCGTGTCGTACTGCTGCGCGATGGCGGGGAGGAGGCCGTCGGCGCTGCGCTTGAGGCGGGCGGCGATCTCCGGGGCGAGGCCGCTGGGCGGGGGCGTACCCGTCGTACTGGTCATGGGTGCCATTGTGCCGCGCGGCACCGACAGTCACGGACCGTGTCCACTGTCCGGACCGTGCGTGGGGTCGTAGGCTGGCCCCATGTCGACCTTCGCCAAGCGTGAACGGCTTCTGCTCGCCGACCTCTTGGAGACCGCCGGTCCCGAGGCTCCGACCCTCTGCGAGGGCTGGGTGACCCGGGATCTGGCCGCGCATGTGGTGGTGCGCGAGCGCCGGCCGGACGCGGCCGGGGGCGCGCTGATCAAGCAGCTCGCGCCACGCCTGGAGAAGGTGACGGCCGAGTTCGCCGCGAAGCCGTACGAGGAGCTGATCCAGCTGATCCGTACCGGGCCGCCGCGGTTCTCGCCGTTCCAGCTGAAGCAGGTCGACGAGGCGGCCAACACGGTGGAGTTCTACGTCCACACGGAGGACGTCCGCCGCGCCCAGCCGGACTGGGCCTCGCGCGAGCTGGACCCCGTCTTCCAGGACGCCCTGTGGTCCCGTCTGGAGCGCACCGCCCGGCTGCTGGGCAGGGGGGTGCCGACGGGCCTGGTGCTGCGCCGTCCGGACGGCCAGACGGCCGTCGCCCATCGTGGCGCCCCGGTGGTGACGGTGACCGGCGAGCCCTCCGAGCTGCTGATGTTCGCCTTCGGCCGGCAGAACGCGGCGAAGGTCGGGGTGGACGGCGACGAGAACGCGATCGCCAAGCTGCACGAGTCCAAGCAGCTGGGCATCTAGGAGCCACCCGTGATCAAGGTCGCGATGACCAGTGTGTACGTCGACGACGTCACGAAGGCACACGCCTTCTACACGGACGTCCTCGGTTTCGAGACCCGCGCCCATCTCGACCTGGGAGGCGGCACCCTGTTCGTCACGGTCGGCGCGCCCGAGGGCGCCCAGCGGGATCTCCAGCTGCTGCTGGAGCCCGGCCAGGGTCCCATCGCCGAGCCGTACCGCAGGGCGGTGTACGACGCGGGGCTCCCGGCGATCGTCTTCTCGGTGGACGACATCGACGCGGAGTACGAGCGGCTGCGGCTGCTCGGTGTCCGGTTCACGCACGAGCCGCAGGAACAGGGCCCGGTGATCGCGGCCGTCCTCGACGACACGGTCGGCAACCTGATCCAGCTGACCCAGCCGAAGGCCTGAGCGGCCTCAGCGGGGCAGCTCGGCCCGGCGCAGCCCCGGCACGGCGAGCGCGACGACCCCGCCCAGTCCGCAGACGGCGGCACTGACGACGTACACCGGGCCGAGCCCGAAGACGCCGATGGCGGCGGCCGTGAAGGGCATGCTGAGTGGGGTCAGCCCCAGGCTGATCAGGCTGGACACGGCGGTGACCCGGCCCAGGCAGGCGGGGTCGGCGTGGGTCTGCAGCAGCGCGGCACACATCGCGCCGCTGAGACCCGTGAGCAGGCCGAGCAGCAGGGCCACGCCGATGGCACCGACGAGGCTCGACACGAAGGCGAGGGCGCCGATCGCGACGGATCCGGCGAGGATGGCGTACCCGGCGATCAGCCCGGCGCGCGGCAGCCGGCCCCGGACGGCCAGCAGGAGCGAGGTGGCCCCCGCACCGGCCCCGAAACCGGCGATCACCCAGCCGATCCCGACGGCACCCCAGCCGCGCCGGTCGGCGAGCAGGGTGAGCCCGACGTTGAGGGGGCCGACGAAACCCAGGTCGCCGAGGGCGATGGCCGGCATCAGCGGGGCCAGGACGGGGTGGTGGCGGATGTGGGCGAGACCGGCCCGCAGGTCCTGCCAGGGGTTGACGGTGGCCGCGCGGTCGCCGGCCGGCAGTTCCCGGACCCGCAGGGACATCAGCAGGGGTACCGATACGGCGATGAGCAGGCCGGCGAGGCCGAAGGCGGCCGCGACACCGCCGAGTGCCAGGACGAGGCCGCCGAGCGGGGCGCCGAGGATGTAGGCGACGCGCTGGGCGAGTCCGCGCAGGCCCTGCACGCGCGCGAGCTGGTCGCGGCTGGTGACACGCGCGGGGAGGGCGCCCACGGCGGGCATGAACACGGCGTCGACGGCGCCGAAGACCAGGGCGAGCGCCGTCAGCGGCCCCAGGTCCGGGCTGGTCAGGAGGAGCAGCGCGGCGACGGCGAGGACGGCCGCGCAGCGCACCGCGTCGCCGGCGATGACGACCCGGCGTGGCCCGAGCCGGTCGGCGATCACCCCGCCGAACAGCATCAGCACGGCCCTGGGCAACGCGCTGACGGCGATCACGGCCCCGGCCTGCGCGGGTGAACCGCCCTGGACCGCGGCCCAGGACAGGGCTACGTAGTAGACGGTGTCGCCGACCATGGAGGAGGTGTAGCCGCCGAGCCAGCGCAGCACGTTGGGGTCGCGGTGGGCGGGCTTCGCGACGGCGGCGGTGACGCCGGCGGCCGTCGCGGGCAGGTCGGTCGAAGTCACGGGCGCGGCCCTTCTCAGAGGCGGAACGGGAAGCCGTACACGTGCAGCGCGACGTGCTCGCGCCCCTCGGTGTCGCCGTTCGCCTCGGCGGACCGGCCTTTCTCGTCGTACTTCCTGGCCAGCGCGGCCAGTTCCTCGCGGAGTCCGTCCAGTTCGGCCGCGGTCAGGCGGAGCAGGGACTCGCTGTCGGGCGCGGCGGCGTTCCACTCGGCGCTCCAGGTGGGGCGCTCGTCGAGGTAGCGGCGGTACATGTCGGCGCGCTGCTCGTGGAAGAGCCGCGTGGCGGCGAGGTGGGCGGCCGCCTTCTCGGGTGCGTCCCTGAAGTCCCGGTCACGGATGGCGACGCCGTCCGACGCGGGCTGCCACCAGCGCTCCCGGCCGTCCGCGCGCTGCGGTTCGGCCGCCTCGATCAGCCCGTGCTCGGCGAGCTTGCGCAGGTGGTAGCTGACCAGCGAGACGGCCTCGTCGACCTGTTCGGCGAGCTGTGAGGCGGTCGCCTTGTCGGCCACGCACAGTCCTCGGTAGAGCTTCATGCGCAGCGGGTGCGCGAGCGCCTTGAGGGTGCCCACGTCGGTGATCCGGCGGTCCCGCTCCTTGTCCGTCATGACACCGACCCTAGATACGCAAGAAAAGTTGCGCAATCTATTTTGCGCAACTTTTCTTGCGTATCTGTGGACGCGTCAGGGCGGCAAAAGGCCCCGGCGCCCATCGAGGGCGCCGGGGCCAGAGTCTCTGCACGGCGTCACCGCACGGGATGTCCCGCCTCGCGCAGCGCCTGCTTCACCTCGCCGATCCGCAGATCGCCGAAGTGGAAGACGGAGGCGGCGAGGACGGCGTCCGCGCCCGCGCCGATCGCCGGGGCGAAGTCGCCCAGCCGGCCCGCGCCGCCGGAGGCGATCACCGGGATGGTGACGTGCTTGCGGACCGCCGCGATCATCTCCAGGTCGTAGCCGTCCTTGGTGCCGTCCGCGTCCATCGAGTTGAGCAGGATCTCCCCCGCGCCCAGCTCGGCGGCCCGGTGCGCCCACTCGACCGCGTCGATGCCGGTGCCGCGGCGGCCGCCGTGGGTGGTGACCTCGAAGGTGCCTTCGGGGGTGCGGCGGGCGTCCACCGACAGGACCAGGACCTGGCGGCCGAAGCGTTCCGCGATCTCCCGGATCAGGTCCGGGCGGGCGATCGCGGCCGTGTTGACGCCCACCTTGTCGGCGCCCGCCCGCAGCAGCTTGTCGACGTCCGCGGCGGTGCGCACCCCGCCGCCGACGGTCAGCGGGATGAAGACCTGCTCGGCGGTGCGGCGCACCACGTCGTAGGTGGTCTCGCGGTCGCCGGAGGACGCGGTGATGTCCAGGAAGGTCAGCTCGTCGGCGCCCTCCGTGTCGTACACCTTGGCCATCTCGACCGGGTCGCCCGCGTCCCGCAGGTTCTGGAAGTTGACGCCCTTGACGACGCGGCCGTTGTCCACGTCCAGGCAGGGGATGACTCGGACCGCCAGGGTCATGCCGTGGCCTCCCCTCGGTACGCCTCCACCTCGACCTCGACGACCAGGCTGGGATCCACGAAACCGGAGACGATGATCATGGACGTGGCGGGCCGGACGGATTCGAACAGCTCCTTGTGGGCGCGTCCCACATCGTCCACGTCCCGGGCGTGGGTGACATACATACGTGTCCGCACCACATCGTCACGGCCCAGGCCCAGCTGCCCCAGCGCCGCGAACGCGACGTTGAAGGCGTTGACCGTCTGCTCGTAGGGGCCGCCCCCGGCGATCTGGCCGTCCACTATGGAGGTGCAGCCGGAGACCAGCACCAGGCCGTTGGGCAGTTCCACCGCACGGGAGTACCCGAAGGCGTCCTCCCAGGGCGCGCCCGTCGTGACACGTCGCAGCTCACTCACGGGGACACTGCCTCCAGTGCTTCTTCCAAGGTGAACGCCTTGGCGTAGAGAGCCTTTCCGACGATGGCACCCTCGACACCGAGGGGTACCAGCTCGGCCAGCGCGCGGAGGTCGTCCAGCGACGACACGCCGCCGGAGGCCACGACCGGCCGGTCCGTCGCCGCGCAGACGTTCCTCAGCAGCTCCAGGTTCGGGCCCTGGAGGGTGCCGTCCTTGGCGATGTCGGTGACGACGTAGCGTGCGCAGCCCTCCTGGTCGAGGCGGGCCAGCGTCTCGTAGAGGTCGCCGCCGTCGCGGGTCCAGCCGCGGCCGCGCAGGGTCGTGCCCTTGACGTCCAGGCCCACCGCGATCTGGTCGCCGTGCTCGGCGATGACCTTGGCGACCCACTCCGGGCTCTCCAGGGCGGCCGTGCCGAGGTTCACCCGGCGGCAGCCGGTGGCCAGGGCGGCCGCCAGCGAGGCGTCGTCCCGGATCCCGCCGGACAGCTCCACCTTGATGTCCATCGCGCCGGCGACCTCGGCGATCAGCTCGCGGTTGTCGCCGGTGCCGAACGCGGCGTCCAGGTCGACCAGGTGCAGCCACTCGGCGCCCGACCGCTGCCAGGCGAGGGCGGCCTCCAGCGGGGAGCCGTAGGAGGTCTCGGTTCCCGACTCGCCGTGCACGAGGCGGACGGCCTGGCCGTCGCGGACGTCGACGGCGGGGAGGAGTTCGAGCTTGCTCACAGTGTTCCGATCCAGTTGGTGAGGAGCTGGGCGCCGGCGTCGCCGGACTTCTCGGGGTGGAACTGGGTGGCCCACAGGGCGCCGTTCTCCACGGCGGCCACGAACGGCTTGCCATGCGTCGACCAGGTCACGAGCGGGGCCCGCAGCGAGGCGTTGTGCGTCTCCAGCGACCAGTCCTGGACGGCGTAGGAGTGCACGAAGTAGAAGCGGGCGTCGGCGTCCAGGCCCGCGAACAGCTCGGAGCCGGCCGGTGCGTCCACGGTGTTCCAGCCCATGTGGGGCACGATCTCGGCCTGGAGCGGCTCGACCGAGCCGGGCCACTCGTCCAGGCCCTCGGTCTCCACGCCGTGCTCGATGCCGCGCGCGAACAGGATCTGCATCCCGACGCAGATGCCCATCACCGGCCGTCCGCCGGACAGCCGCCGGCCGATGATCCAGTCCCCGCGGGCCCCGCGCAGGCCCTCCATGCAGGCGGCGAAGGCGCCGACGCCCGGCACCAGCAGCCCGTCGGCGTTCATCGCCTTGTCGAAGTCACGGGTTATCTCGACGTCGGCCCCGGCGCGGGCGAGCGCCCGCTCGGCGGAGCGGACGTTCCCGAAGCCGTAGTCGAAGACGACGACCTTCTTCGAGGGTGCGCTCAATTCCACACCTCCAGCCTCATGATGCCCGCCACCAGGCACATCGCGGCTCCTATCGAGAGCAGCACGATGAGGCTGGTGGGCATCTTCTGCTTGACGAAGGAGATGATTCCGCCGACCAGGAAGAGGCCGACGACGATCAGCAGGGTGTTCAGCCCGGTCATGGCTTACAGAGCGCCCTTCGTCGAGGGGAGGATGCCGGCCGCGCGCGGGTCGCGCTCGGAGGCGTAGCGCAGCGCCCTGGCGAGCGCCTTGAACTGGCATTCCACGATGTGGTGTGCGTTGCGCCCATAGGGCACGTGCACATGCAGGGCGACCTGTGCCTGGGCCACGAAGGACTCCAGGATGTGCCGGGTCATGGTGGTGTCGTACTCGCCGATCATCGGGGCCATGTGTTCCGGCTCCGTGTGGACGAGGTACGGGCGGCCGGACAGGTCCACCGTGACCTGGGCGAGGGACTCGTCCAGCGGGACCGTGCAGTTGCCGAAGCGGTAGATGCCGACCTTGTCGCCGAGCGCCTGCTTGAAGGCGGCGCCGAGGGCGAGGGCGGTGTCCTCAATGGTGTGGTGCGAGTCGATGTGCAGATCGCCTTCGGTCTTCACGGTGAGGTCGAACAGACCGTGCCGGCCGAGCTGGTCGAGCATGTGGTCGTAGAAGCCGACACCGGTGGCGATGTCGGTCTTCCCGGTGCCGTCGAGGTCGATCTCGACGAGGACCGAGGTCTCCTTGGTGGTGCGCTCCACGCGCCCTACGCGGGTCATGCGTCCAGCTCCTTCTTGACTTCACGTACCGCGTCGAGGAACGCGTCGTTCTCTTCGGGGGTTCCGGCGGACACCCGCAGGAAGCCGGGCACGCCGTTGTCGCGGACCAGGACCCCTCGGTCGAGGATCCCCTGCCAGGCGCGGTGCGGGTCCTCGAACCGCCCGAACTGCACGAAGTTCGCGTCGGACTCGGTGACTTCCAGGCCGAGCGCCCGCATCTCGGCGACCAGCCGGTCCCGCTCGGTCTTCAGCTGCTCGACGTACTTCAGCAGGGTGTCGGTGTGCTCCAGGGCGGCCAGCGCGGTCGCCTGGGTGATCGCCGACAGGTGGTACGGCAGCCGGACGAGCTGTACGGCGTCCACCACCGCGGGGTGCGCGGCGAGGTAACCGAGGCGCAGGCCGGCCGCGCCGAAGGCCTTCGACATGGTCCGGGAGACGACGAGATTCGGCCGACCTTCGAGCAGCGGCAGCAGCGAGGCGCCGTGGCTGAACTCGACGTACGCCTCGTCGACGATCACCATGGACGGCCGGGCCGCCTGGGCCGCGTCGTACAGCGCGAGGACCGTCTCGGCGGGCACCGCGTTGCCCGTGGGGTTGTTGGGGGTCGTGACGAACACGACGTGGGGCCGGTGCTCGGCGATCGCGCGGGTGGCGGCCTCGACGTCGAGGGTGAAGTCGTCCTCGCGGGGGCCGGAGATCCAGGCCGTGCCGGTACCGCGCGCGATCAGCGAGTGCATCGAGTACGACGGCTCGAAGCCGAGTGCGGTACGGCCCGGTCCGCCGAAGGTCTGCAGCAGTTGCTGGATGACCTCGTTGGAGCCGTTGGCCGCCCACACGTTCTCGACGGCGAGCGGGTGGCCCCCGGTCCTGGTCAGGTACCTGGCCAGCTCGGTGCGGAGCTGGACCGCGTCCCGGTCGGGGTAGCGGTTCAGGTCCCGGGCGGCCTCGCGCACCCGCTCGGCGATCCGCTCGACCAGCGGCTCGGGCAGCGGGTAGGGGTTCTCGTTGGTGTTCAGCCGTACGGCGACGTCCAGCTGGGGCGCGCCGTAGGGGGACTTGCCGCGCAGCTCGTCCCGTACGGGGAGATCGTCGATTCCGAAGTTCACTTGCTCGCCGGTACCTTCCACCCGAACCTCGCCTTGATCGCCGCGCCGTGTGCCGGCAGATCCTCCGCGTCCGCCAGCGTGACCACGTGATGCGCGACCTCGGCCAGCGCGTCCTCGGTGTAGTCGACGATGTGGATGCCGCGCAGGAACGACTGCACGGACAGCCCGGAGGAGTGGCAGGCGCAGCCGCCGGTGGGCAGCACGTGGTTGGACCCGGCCGCGTAGTCGCCGAGGGAGACCGGCGCCCAGGGGCCGACGAAGATCGCGCCCGCGTTGCGGACCCGGCCGGCCACCGCCGCGGCGTCGGCGGTCTGGATCTCCAGGTGTTCGGCGCCGTACGCGTCGACGACCCGCAGGCCCTCCTCGACGCCGTCGACCAGGACGATCGCGGACTGCCTGCCCTTGAGTGCCGGGACGATCCGGTCGTCGACGTGCTTGGTGGCCGCGACCTGCGGTTCCAGCTCCTTCGCCACCGCGTCCGCGAGTTCCACGGAGTCGGTGACCAGGACGGCGGCGGCCAGCGGGTCGTGCTCGGCCTGGCTGATCAGGTCGGCGGCGACGTGCACCGGGTCGGCGGTGGCGTCCGCGAGGACCGCGATCTCGGTGGGTCCTGCCTCGGCGTCGATGCCGATCCGGCCGGTGAAGTAGCGCTTAGCGGCGGCGACCCAGATGTTGCCGGGGCCGGTGACCATGGTGACGGGCGGGCAGGACTCGGTGCCGTACGCGAACATCGCGACCGCGGAGGCACCGCCGGCCGCGTACACCTCGTCGACGCCGAGCAGGGCGCAGGCGGCCAGGATCGTCGGGTGCGGCAGGCCCGCGAAGTCCGCCTGCGGCGGCGAGGCGAGCGCGATGGACTCGACGCCGGCCTCCTGCGCGGGCACCACGTTCATGACCACGGAGGACGGGTAGACCGACCGGCCGCCGGGCGCGTACAGCCCGACGCGCTCCACGGGCACCCACTTCTCGGTCACGGACCCGCCCGGCACGACCTGGGTGGTGTGGCTCGTACGGCGCTGCTCGCGGTGGACGAGACGGGCGCGCCGGATCGACTCCTCCAGGGCCGCGCGCACGGCCGGGTCCAGCTCCTCCAGCGCCTTGGCCAGGGCCTCGGCGGGCACCCGCACCTGCGTCAGGGTGACCCCGTCGAACTTCTCGGCGAAGTCGATCAGCGCCGCGTCGCCCCGATGATGCACGGCCTCGCAGATCGGACGCACCTTCTCCAGGGCGGCCGAGACGTCGAAGTCGGCTCGGGGCAGCAGGTCGCGCAGGGCGAGTCCCTCGGGGAGGGCGTCGCCGCGCAGATCGATACGAGAGATCACAGGCCCAATTCTCTCAGACGGCACTCGGGGCCCGTTCGCGCGTATCAATGGCTGATACAGAACGTGAGCCAACGGCCGGTACATAGCCTGGCCGGAACCCGGAAGATCACCTTCACTTCTTGTGTTCGAGAGGTGACGGAGCGGGCATCACCGCTGGGCGAACACCTGACTGGCGAGTAGCTGAGGAAGAAGGAAGAGCCGTGACCGAGGGGGTCCGGGACGGGGAACTGCCGGACGATCTGACCGCGGCCGAGGCCGGGATGTGGCAGGCCTTCCGCAACGGCAGTGTGTACGACCTGAGCAGCGGCGACGTGCAGGTGGACGATCCGCACGGCGGCCATCCCTGGGGCCCCGAGCGGACCGTGCGGGCACGGATCGTCTGCTGGCTGCTGCTCGACGGGCCGCTGGCGCTCGCGGGCCGGGTGTCCGCGCTGAAGCTGGCCGGCCTGCGGATCACCGGGGCGCTGGACCTGGCGGGCGGCACCGTCACCCCGTACGTGGAGCTGCGCGGCTGCCGGTTCGACGACGAGGTCCTGCTGCCGGAGGCGCACTTCACCACCGTGCGACTGGTCGACTGCGCGGTGCCGCGTCTTGAGGCGGCCCGGGTGCGCACGGAGGGTGATCTGCATCTGCCGCGCTGCCGGTTCCTGGGCGGGGTCCGGCTGACCGACGCACACATCGGCACCGATCTGCTGCTGAACCAGGCGGTGGTCTACCGGGACCGCAGCGGGCGGTCGATCGCGGCCGACGGCCTGACCGTCGGGCAGGACCTGCAGGCGGACCTCCTGGAGTCGTACGGGGAACTGAGCCTGCGCAGCGCCAAGGTGGGCGTCTCGCTGAGCCTGCGCGGGGCCCGGCTGCGCAATCCCCACGGGCGCGCGCTGAACGCCCCCCAGCTGACCGTCGGCCGCACCCTGTACCTGACCCCCGCCGGGGTGGGCGGCCCCTGGCAGAGCGGCACGACCCCGGCGCGCGGGACCCGGATCCAGCGGTTCGAGTGCCAGGGCGGGATCCGGCTGGACGACGGGCGGTTCGGGGACGCCGTCGACCTGGAGCGGGCGCGGTTCACCTTCACGGACGACCAGGAGCTGTCGCTGCGCCGGGTGCAGGCGCCGGAGCTGCGGTTCCTCGGGGAGGAGCCGCAGCGCGGCCGGGTGGTGCTGTCGGGCGCCCGGACCGTGAACCTGGTGGACGGGGCGGCCAGCTGGCCGGGCCCCGGGCGGCTGCACATGGGCGGTTTCGTGTACGAGAACCTGGTCCCGCAGGGCCGGTTCCCGCTGACCCGGCGCCTGGACTGGGTGGCGGCGGCGACCGCCGAGTACAACCCGGAGCCGTACGAACGGCTGGCGACCGTGCTGCGAGCCGCCGGCGAGGACGAGGACGCGCGCGAGGTGCAGCTCGCCAAGCAGCGCCGGCGGCGCGAGACGCTGCCGGTCGCCGCCAAGTTCTGGGGGTACGCGCAGGACGTGACGGTGGCCTACGGCTACCGGCCGGGCCGGGCGGCGGTGTGGATGACGGTGCTGTGGGCGGCGGGCACGCTCGCCTTCGCACACGCCCCGCACCCCCCGATGAGCTCCGGCGGGCATCCGGTCTGGGATCCGGCGCTGTTCGTCCTCGATCTGCTGCTGCCGGTGATCGACCTGGGCCAGGCCGGCCAGTGGCGTCTCAGCGGCGGCTGGCAGTGGGCGGCCGCCGTGATGATCCTGCTGGGCTGGATCCTGGCGACGACGGTGGCGGCGGGGGCCACGCGGCTGCTGAGGCGCCTTTAGGGCACGACGGGTGCGGCTGACAGCCCTACAGGTGAGCAACAGTCACCTTTTGCCTTTCCTTGACTCGGAACCCTACAACTTTCACGGAATTGGCCTGGTGGTCTGGCGCCCGCCCGACCTGCCGACTTTCAATGGCGACACCATGGCTTCGCTGCGTGCGCTGTTCCGTTCCGCACGGACCGCAAGGACCGCCCCGCGCCCCGCCCTCGGCCCGCTGCCGGCCGACGACGAGGTCTTCCTCGACGCGCCCGACGAGCGGCTGGCCCCCGTGCTGGTCGCGGCCGGCCGGGGCGAGTACCGGCCCGCCTCGCGGCTGCTGGCCGGCACCAGAGCCGCGGCCGAATGGGAGGCACGGGACCGGTACGTGCGCCGGCTCGCCCTCTTCGCCCGATCCCGGGCCGAGTGGCTGGACGACTGGTCCACGGCCGCCCCGCACGACCCGGACCTGCTCCTGCTGCGGGCCCAGCTGGCGGTGGACCAGGCCTGGCCCTCCCCGGCCCGGACCGAGTTGCTACGCGCGGTGAGTCCGCTGATCACGGCCGCCGCACGCGGCGACGACCGCGACCCGGTGCCGTGGCGGGTGGCGCTGGACCACGCACGCGGCTCCAACGCCGGCCACAAGTACTTCGAGGAGCTGTGGGAGGCGGCGGTCCGCCGCGCCCCGCACCACCACGGCTGCCATGTGGCGGCCGTGCGCTATCTGGGCACGTACTGGCACGGCTCGCACAGCGAGTGCTTCGACTTCGCCGACCTGGCCGCCCAGGACGCCCCGGCCGACTCCCTCGTACAGGCCCTCCCGGCCCGGGCGGCCTTCGCCTATCTCACCGACGGGTGCGGCCCGGCGGTGCCACGCGCCCGCCTGGACGCGGCGGCCGACCGGGCGATCGCGCTCTCCGCCCGGCTCCCGGCGGCCGACCCCTGGCCGGCCGAGATCCGCAACAAGCTGATGTACCTCCTGGTCCGGCTGGAACGCTGGGAGGCCGCCCGCGCCCAGCTGCACCTGATCGGCCCGTACGTCACGTCGTTCCCCTGGGACCGCGTGTCCGACGACCCGCTGGGCCATTTCGTACGGCTGCGCGCGCACCTGCTGGCCGGTACGGAACCCCTCCCCGAGACCGGACCGGTCCCCTCGCAGCGGAGCGCGGGGCGCCCACGGGCTGAGCACGGCGGACATGTTCCCGCCGATGACCACTAGGCTGTGGCGCCGTGACCACCGTCCGTCTTCCCCTCTTCCCGCTGAACTCGGTGCTGTTCCCGGGGCTCGTGCTGCCGCTGAACATCTTCGAGGAGCGCTATCGCGCCATGATGCGCGATCTGCTGAAGACCCCCGAGGAGGAACCCCGCCGGTTCGCCGTCGTGGCGATCCGCGACGGCCACGAGGTGGCACCGAGCGCGCCCGGCATGCCGGATCCGACGGCCCAGCCCGACCGGGGTCCGGCGGCCGGCTTCGGGCCCGACCCCCTCAAGTCCTTCCACCGGGTGGGCTGTGTGGCCGACGCGGCGACGATCCGGGAGCGGGCGAACGGCACGTTCGAGGTACTGGCGACCGGGACCAGCCGGGTGCGGCTGCTCTCCGTCGACGCGTCGGGGCCGTTCCTGACGGCCGAGCTGGAGGAGCTGCCGGAGGAACCGGGCGACGAGGCGGGCGCGCTGGCGGAGGGGGTGCTGCGGGCCTTCCGCCAGTACCAGAAGCGGCTGGCGGGGGCGCGGGAGCGCTCGCTGTCGACGGGCGTCGAGCTTCCCGACGAACCGTCCGTGGTCTCCTACCTGGTCGCGGCGGCGATGATGCACGACATCCCCACCAAGCAGCGGCTGCTCCAGGCTCCCGACACCGCGTCCCGGCTCCGCGACGAGCTGAAACTGCTTCGCTCCGAGACGGCGATCATCCGTAACCTGCCGTCACTGCCCGCGGCGGAGCTGACGCGGGCGCCGACGAGTCTGAACTGAGCCGGGGTCCCTGCCATGCCGAAGAAGCCGAACAAGAAGCAGCAGTCCGGAGGCACGCCGGCGACGGTGGCCCTGACCGCGGCGGGCGTGGACTTCACCGTTCACTCCTACGACCACGACCCCTCCCACCCGTCCTACGGCGAGGAGGCGGCGGAGGCGATGGGTGTGTCCCCCGACCGGGTCTTCAAGACCCTGGTCGCGGACGTGGACGGCGCGCTCACGGTCGCGGTGGTGCCGGTGGCGGGCAGCCTGGACCTGAAGGCCCTGGCGACGGCGGTCGGCGGCAAGCGCGCGGCGATGGCGGACCCGGCCCTGGCCGAGCGCACCACGGGCTATGTCCGCGGCGGCATCTCCCCGCTGGGCCAGCGCAAGAAGCTCCCCACGGTCCTGGACGCGTCGGCGTCGTCCCACCCGACGATCTGCGTCTCGGCGGGCCGCCGCGGCCTGGAGGTCGAACTGTCCCCGGCGTCCCTGGCCGACCTGACGAACGCGACCCTGGCGCCCATCGGGCGTGCGTGACCTCTCGACGAAGCTCCCGTTCTCGGTTAATCACGGGAGACATGTCGAAGAAGACACGGAAACGGAAGTGGCGCACGAAGAAGGGCCACGCGAACCACGGTCGCCGTCCGGCATAGCGGGTGGGGGTACGGGGGACTGCCGACCGCGGCCCGTCAGGGGCTGGTCGCGCAGTTCCCCGCGCCCCCAGTTTGCCCACCCCGCCTCGCTTTCCAGCCCGTCCGGCGTTTGAGGACAAGGCCGTTCGGGCCGGACCGCGGCCCGTCAGGGGCTGGTCGCGCACTTTCCCCGCGCCCCCAGTTTCCTCACCCCGCCTCGCTTTTCAGCCCGTCCGGCGTTTGAGGACAAGGCCGTTCGGGCCGGGCGGGGGTCGAAGGGGGCGCAGCCCCCTGGGATGGGACGGGTAAGGGCGGCGGGGGCGGAAAACCTAGGCCGGCGGAGCCGCGTACGGTCCGTCCTGGTACGGCGGCTCCGGGTCCCGCGGGCCGAACAGCGCCGTCAGTCCCAGATGCACCAGCAACGCCGACAGCGACCACGCCAGCAACGCCCCCTTCGCCCCCAGCTTCAGCGGCGCCGAGAACGTCACCCCCTTGCCCACGGCCTTCGCATGCGCGATCACGTCCTGTTCCGGCCCCAGCCACACCCCCAGCCGCCATGCCAGCAGCGACCCGAGCAGTCCCCCGATCCCCAGCGCCACCACCAGCGGCACACCCCCGGCCCGCCGCCACAGGAACACCACGGCCGCGCTCACCGCACCGAACGCCAGCGCCAGCAGCGTGAACGTGCCGTCCACTCCCGCCGCCTGCTCCCCCTCGGTGTCCTTGAGGTAGACCACCCAGTTCTTGCCGGACTGGTCCCCCACCAGGGGCACATGCGGCGCCAGCCACAGCCACAGCAGCCCGAGCAGCACCCCGCTCACCGCCACCGCGAGAACGATCACCGCGGCCTGACGCAGTTCGGTCTTCATCCCGGGACCGTCCTGTCCGTACTGTCCGTACTGTGCTTCGACCGTCCCGGCAGGCGGCGGCGCCTGCCAGGCCTGGTGCGAGGACTGGTCGTGCGGCGGCGGAGGCGGCGTCAACGGTGCGGTCACCCTGACATCGTGCCAGGCCGGTCTGTGCGGCGCGTCACCGGACGGCGGCCCGGCGGTACGCCCAGGTGGCGACGGCCAGCGAGACGACCCCCACGCCGGCACACACGCCCAGGTCAGCGAGGACGACGGCCCAGTCGGGCTGGGCGCCGAAGGTCCGGGCGTAGGCCTCCACGCCGTACGTCGAGGGCAGCAGGTCGCGCGCGAGCCGAATGATGCCCGGCATCCGGTCCGGCGGCAGCACCCCGAGCAGCAGCGCCGCCGACATGCCCAGCTGCCCGAGCAGCGTGGCGAGTTCGGGCCGTGACGCGAGCAGCCCGCAGGCCGCGCCGAGCCCGGACAGGGCCGCCCCCGCCAGCGGGATCACGGCGAGGAGAATCCACAGGTTGCTCAGCGGCAGTCCGAACAGCACACACCCGAAGACGGCCGTCACCAGCGTCCCCGGCACGGTGAAGGAGGCGTACGCGGCGGCCGCCCCGAGCACCACGGAGGCCGGCGGCACCGGCAGTGTGGCGTAGTGGTCGAGGCCGCCGCTCGCCCGCAGCTGCCCGAAGTACTGCGCCAGCAGGTTCAGGGCCACATAGGCGACGACCACCACCGACGACCCCGCCACCACGGACTGGGCCTCGCCGCGGCTGTCCACCACCCCCCGCATCATGATCATGATGCCGACGGACTGGAAGGTCGCGACGAACAGCAGCGGGATCCGCGCCACCCGGGCACGGGACAGCTGCGCCCGGTAGACGGCCACCAGCGACGGCCACAGACGCGCACGCGGGCCCAGCTCGACCGCCGGGCGCGGCACCGTCTCCTCCAGGGCCAGGGCACCGCCCGGCAGAACCTCCGCGGGTACGACACTCACGTCGCGCAGCTCCTCTTCCCAACGGCATCCACGGCACGTACGGCCGCCGCACCTTCCCGTACGGGCCCGGTCGCCCCGGCGTTCACGGTCATGCCTTCACCAGCCCCTGCCGTGCGGCGCCGCCCAGCGCCAGATAGACGTCCTCCAGGCTGGGCGTGGCGAGGGTGAAGTCGTCCAGGGCGGCGAAGGCGGCCCCGCCGGTCACCGTGGCGACGACGGCACGCGCCTCCTCGGGCGCGAGCCGCAGCGTCCAGCGCCGGCCGGACTCGACGGCACGCTCCCGCAGGACGGCCACCTCGGGCACGTCCAGCGGGGCCCGCTCCCGCCACACCAGCTCGACCCGGACCTCGCCGGCGACCCGTTCCTTGAGTCCGGCCGGGGTGTCACAGGCGATGACCCGACCCTGGTCGAGCACGGCGACCCGGTCGAGGACCGTCTCGGCCTCGATCACGTTGTGGGTGACCAGGACGACGGTCGCGCCGTGCTCGGCCCGCCGCCGGTCGACGGCGGCCCACACGGCCCGCCGGGCCACCGGATCCATCCCGGTCGTCGGCTCGTCGAGCACCAGCAACGGCCGCTCCCCGACCAGCGCCGCGGCGAAACAGGCCAGCCGCCGCTGGCCTCCGGAGAGCTTCTTGATCGCCCGCCCGGCGAGGGGGCCGAGCCCCAGCTCCTCGAGCACGGCGTCCCGCTCGGCGCGGGCCCGCCGTACGTCCAGGCCGCGCAGCCGCCCGGTGGTCTCGGCGGCGAGGGACACGGTCAGCTCGTCCAGGGCGCTGGACTCCTGCCCGAGATAGGCGAGGATCCGCGCGGCCCGCTCCGGATGCCGCACGATGTCGTGCCCGAGGATCTCGACGGTCCCGGTGTCGGGCCGCAGCAGCCCGGTGAGCTGTCGGACGAGGGTCGACTTGCCGGCGCCGTTCGGCCCCAGCAGCCCGAAGATCTCGCCGCACCGGACATCGAGGTCCACCCGGTCGGTGGCCCGGACCTCCGGCACCCCGGGGGTCCCACGCCGCCCTTTGACCGCGGCGTAGGTCTTGGTCAGCCCACGCACGGCACACACCACGTCACTCTGCTGCCGAAGTGCCCGACCCACGCCCGTACTCACAAGGGACGAGACTACGGGGTCGCCCCCGTTTACTCGCCTTTGGGGCTGTCGGCCCCGCGCCCCGGGGCTCACTCATTCGGCCGGTGCATGCTCCGCCGCCCCCGCCGGTACATCGATCTCTCTCCAGAACCCCGCCCGAATGGCGTACCGGTCGTGCTCGTCGATCTGGTCGTCCTTGTGGGCCAGCAACCCGAACCGGGCCGCGTACCGCAGCAGCTCCCCGTCGATCCGATGCGGGATCCGCGGATACATCCCGGACAGCTTCTGCACATGGTTGTGGTCGCCCAGCCGCGAGATCCACCGCCGTGCGAACACCTGCCCGACCTCGAAGGGATCCCCGCCGACGGTCGTGATGTCCTCCTCCCGGTCGGCCCACCGCTGCTCCGCGGTCGTCAGCTGCGCCAGGGTGGGCATGGAGGCGGCCTCCGCGGGCTCCGCGACGGTCCCCGGCCGGTCCACCCACCCCTTGTCGGAGGACCACCGCAGGGTGGCGGTGGTCGCCGGATTCTGGACCGGCTGCGCGCCCGGCGCCCGCAGCGCGGCGAGGTCCTTCGGCGTGGGCACCCCCTTGGGCGCCGGCACCCGCTCGACCGCCCCGTTCTCCGCCGCATTCGCCACCGGCGCCCGGTCGGCCTCCTCGGCCCCCGGGTCGGCCGCGGCGGCCAGCCCCGAGTCGGGCAGCGGCGCGGAGAGGATCGCGGCGATCTCCGGCCGCGGCGCGGGCGGCGGCGCGCAGACCGCGGTCAGCTCCTTCGCCCGTACCGCCTGGGTGATCCACGCGCGGTCCAGGACCCGCCGCTCGTCGGCCTCGGCGACCAGGTCCTCGGACTGGTTGTAGTCCCCGTCGGCGGCCTGCACGGCCCACAGGTGCACGGCGACCCCGTGCTCCTTCGCGGCCATCATGCCCGGCAGCAGATCGCCGTCCCCGGTCACCAGCACCACGTCGGAGCAGGCGCGGTTGCGGGCCAGCTCGGTCAGCTCGGCGTGCATGGCCGCGTCCACGCCCTTCTGCGCCCAGCGGCCGTCGCTTCGGGTCAGCGCGCCGAGCCGGACGGTCACCCGGGGCATCACGCGCAGCCGGCGGTGCTCCGGCTGCGGGACGCGGTCGGGGGCGCCGTCGAACCAGTAGATGCGCAGCAGTGGACGCTCGGTGTCGGATTCCGCGCGGTCGCGCAGCGCCTGGATGAGCGCGGCGTGGTCGACGGTGATCCGGGATCGGGAGGGCTCACCGGCGAGGAGACTGGCGGCGGCACCCAGCAGATACCCGGCGTCCACCAGGACGATGCAGCGGTCCACGCGACTCACCCTCTTTCCGGGAGGTTTGCTTTCGGGGCTTCCTTCGAGTCTGCCCGACGGCGCGGGGGTTAACGGCCCGAACTCGATCTTCGGCGTGGCGTTTCGGCACCTTGCTCTCCGACAAACCCTGTCACAGACGGTAATTATCCGAAATGCGTCTGTTGTCAGCCTATGTGAATCTGAATTCGGCCCCTAGATCCCCCACAGGAGGCAGATCACCATGGCCAAGAACAAGAACCGCAAGGGTGGCTCCCAGAACCGCGCGTCGCAGGCCGAGCCGGCCCACGAGCACGCGCAGCGTACGTCGACGGAGTCCCACGACTCGCCGGTGTCGCACATCCAGGGCAGCCCCGCAGATGTTGCCCGTAAGCAGCAGAAGCGCTTCGGCCACAACTGAGCGGACTCACCAGGTCCCTCAGGGCTGTTGAAGCCCAGGCACACAGAAGGGGCGCACCGTTCACGGGTGCGCCCCTTCCGCGTGTGTACGACCGTCAGCGCATGTACGACCGTCAGCGCGTATACGACCGACAGCGCGCGTACGACCGACGCCTAGCCGGCCAGGCAGGACGGGCCGAGCAGTACCTTCAGGTCGCCGAACAGGGCCGGGTCCGGCTTGACCCGGTGCCGGTCGAGGCGCAGTACGGTCGTCTTGGTCGGGCCCTGGAGCTTGATCCGGACCTCGCTGTCGCCCTTGTGGTGGCTGAGGATCTCGCCGAGGCGGCTGACCATGGGCGGGGTGATCCGGGTGGCCGGGATGGTGAGGATCACCGGCGCGTTGGCGCCCGCGGCGGACAGGTCGGGAATCGCCAGCTCCATCGCCACCAGGCGGGGCACGTCCTCGCGCTTGTCGAGGCGGCCCTTGACGAACACGACCGCGTCCTCGACGAGTTGGGTCGAGATCAGCTGGTAGGTCGCCGGGAAGAACATGCACTCGATGGAGCCCGCCAGGTCCTCGACGGTGGCGATCGCCCAGGCGTTGCCCTGCTTGGTCATCTTGCGCTGGAGGCCGGAGATGATCCCGCCGATGGTGACGACCGCGCCGTCGGCGTGCTCGCCGCCGGTCAGCTGCGCGATACCCGCGTCGGCCTTGTCGGAGAGCACGTGCTCCAGACCGAAGAGCGGGTGGTCGGAGACGTACAGTCCGAGCATCTCCCGCTCCTGGGCGAGCAGATAGGTCTTGTCCCACTCCTCGGTGGTGAACTCCACGTCGAGACCGAACCCGGGCTCGTTGCTCTCCTCGTCGCCCATTCCGCCGAAGAGGTCGAACTGGCCCTCGGCCTCCTTCCGCTTGACCTGCACCACGTTGTCGATCATCGGCTCGTACTGGGCGGTGAGGCCCTTGCGGGTGTGCCCGAGCGCGTCGAAGGCGCCCGCCTTGATGAGGGATTCCGTGGTCCGCTTGTTGCAGGCGGTGGCGTCGACCTTGTCCAGGTAGTCGGGGAAGGAGGCGAACTTCCCCTTCGCCTTGCGGGCCTTGATGATCGACTCGACGACGCCCGTGCCGACGTTGCGCACGGCCTCCAGGCCGAAGAGGATCACGTCGTCGCCCTGGGCGGCGAAGTTGTGCACCGACTCGTTGACGTTCGGCGGGAGCACCTTGATGCCCATGCGGCGGCACTCGTTGAGATAGACGGCCGACTTGTCCTTGTCGTCCTTGACCGAGGTGAGCAGCCCGGCCATGTACTCGGCGGGATGGTTCGCCTTCAGGTAGGCGGTCCAGTACGAGACCAGGCCGTACGCGGCGGAGTGCGCCTTGTTGAACGCGTATCCGGCGAAGGGGACCAGCACGTCCCACAGCGCCTGGATGGCCTCGTCGCTGAAGCCCTTGTCCCGGGCGCCCTTCTGGAAGAGGACGAAGTTCTTCGCCAGCTCGTCGGGCTTCTTCTTGCCCATCACGCGGCGCAGGATGTCGGCCTCGCCGAGCGAGTAGCCCGCGATGATCTGGGCGGCCTTCTGCACCTGCTCCTGGTAGACGATCAGGCCGTAGGTGACGGCCAGGACCTCTTCCAGGGGCTCCTCCAGCTCCTTGTGGATCGGGGTGATCTCCTGGAGCTTGTTCTTGCGCAGCGCGTAGTTGGTGTGCGAGTCCATGCCCATCGGGCCGGGACGGTAGAGCGCGGAGACGGCGGAGATGTCTTCGAAGTTGTCGGGCTTCATCAGGCGCAGCAGCGAGCGCATGGGGCCGCCGTCGAACTGGAAAACGCCGAGGGTGTCGCCGCGCTGGAGGAGTTCGAAGGTCTTCGGATCGTCGAGCGGCAGGGCCAGCAGGTCGAGGTCGATGCCCTTGTTGGACTTCACCATCTTGACGGCGTCGTCCATGATCGTCAGGTTGCGCAGGCCGAGGAAGTCCATCTTCAGCAGGCCGAGCGACTCACACTGCGGGTAGTCCCACTGCGTGATGGTCACGCCGTCGGTGTGCCGCACCCAGATCGGGGCGTGGTCGACGATGGGCTCGCTGGACATGATCACGCCGGCCGCGTGCACACCCATCTGCCGGACCAGGCCCTCGACGCCCTTGGCGGTGTCGATGACCTTCTTGACGTCCGGCTCGTTCTCGTACATCCCGCGGATCTCGCCCGCCTCGTTGTACCGCGGGTGCGAGGGGTTGGTGATGCCGTCCAGGTCGATGCCCTTGCCGAGGACGTCGGCGGGCATCGCCTTGGTGAGGCGGTCGCCCATCGCGTACGGGTAGCCCAGCACGCGCGCGGAGTCCTTGATGGCGTTCTTGGCCTTGATCTTGCCGTAGGTGCCGATCATGGCGACCTTGTCGGCGCCGTACTTCTCGGTCACGTACCTGATCACCTCGACGCGCCGGCGCTCGTCGAAGTCGATGTCGACGTCGGGCATGGAGACGCGCTCGGGATTGAGGAACCGCTCGAAGATCAGACCGTGCGGGATCGGGTCGAGGTCGGTGATGCCCAGGGCGTACGCGACGATCGAGCCGGCCGCGGAGCCTCGGCCGGGGCCGACCGCGATGCCGTTGTTCTTGGCCCACATGATGAAGTCGGCGACCACGAGGAAGTAACCCGGGAACCCCATCTGGATGATGACGTCCAGCTCGTACTCGACCTGCTTCTGGCGGTCGTCCGGGACGCCGCCGGGGAAGCGGCGCTCCATGCCGCGGCGGACCTCCTCCTTGAACCAGGTGACCTCGGTGTAGCCGTCGGGGATGTCGAACTTCGGCATGAGGTTCTTCGCCTCGAACATGCCGGTGGTGTCGACCATCTCGGCGACCAGGAGGGTGTTGGCGCAGCCCTGCTGCCAGGCGTCCGAGGAGTCGATGGCGTACATCTCGTCGGTGGACTTCAGGTAGTAGCCGGTGCCGTCGAACTTGAAGCGGTCCGGGTCGGAGAGGTTCTTGCCGGTCTGGATGCACAGCAGGGCGTCGTGGGCGGTCGCCTCGTGCGCGTAGGTGTAGTGCGAGTCGTTCGTCACCAGCGGCGGGATGCCGAGCTTCTTGCCGATCTCCAGGAGGCCGTCGCGGACCCGGTGCTCGATCTCGATGCCGTGGTCCATCAGCTCCAGGAAGTAGCGGTCCTTGCCGAAGATGTCCTGGTAGTCGGCGGCCGCCTTCAGGGCCTCGTCGTACTGGCCGAGGCGGAGGCGGGTCTGGAGCTCGCCGGAGGGGCAGCCGGTGGAGGCGACGATCCCCTCGGACCACTGGGAGATCGTCTCCTTGTCCATCCGGGGCCACTTCTGCAGCCAGCCCTCCGCGTAGGCGTCGGAGGAGAGCCGGAAGAGGTTGTGCAGGCCGGTGCTGTTCACCGCCCACATCGTCTTGTGGGTGTAACCGCCGGAACCGGACACGTCGTCCCGCTTCTGGTGCGGCTGACCCCACTGGATCTTGCGCTTGTTGCGCCGCGACTCGGGCGCGACATACGCCTCGATCCCGATGATCGGGGTGACTCCGGCCTTCTGCGCGGTGTGGAAGAAGTCGTACGCCCCGTGCAGGTTGCCGTGGTCGGACATGGCGATGTGCGTCATGCCCATCTCGTTGCAGGCGTTGAACATGTCCTTCAGCCGCGCGGCACCGTCCAGCAGCGAGTACTGGGTGTGGACGTGCAGGTGCGTGAAAGGCGGCTTTGACACGGTTTCGGCCTCCAGAGGAAACAGGCGTCGACGATCTTCCGACCGACTGCGGACCGACTGCGGACAGTCTGGTGGGACGGCGAAATCCTATGCCTCGGCACTGACAATCCGCCCGCCACCCCGCGTACCTTCGGGCGAAGAAAGCGGGCACTCCCGCGGACCTTCGCACGTTGGCCCGAAGGAGAGATCCGCACCACATGTCACGCACCACCCGTACCAGGAGGCACCCAGCGATGTCGGTCCCCCAGCTCAACGGCGAGCAGCGCGGCGAGGAGATCCTCGCCGTCTTCGACACCGCCTTCGGCGAGCTCCTGGCCGCCGACCCGGCCGCGTTCCGCGTGAAGTTCCGGAAGATGGCGGCCTCGGCCTTCGCCTTCTACCGGGGCACGGCGGCGCTCTTCTACCACGACGTGGACGCCGAGAAGCGCGGCGGCCCGTTCCTGGACGAGCGCACCTCGCGCGTGTGGATCCACGGCGACCTGCACGCGGAGAACTTCGGCACGTACATGGACTCCAACGGCCGCCTGGTCTTCAACGTCAACGACTTCGACGAGGCCTACGTCGGCCCCTTCACCTGGGACCTCAAGCGCTTCTCCGCCTCCATCGCGCTGATCGGGTACGCGAAGGCGCTCAGCGACGAGCAGATCACCGAGCTGGTCGAGGTGTACGCGGGCGCGTACCGGGAGCGGATCCACGCGCTGGCGACCGGCGCCAAGAGCGACGAGGTGCCGCCGTTCACCCTGGACAGCGCCGAGGGCCCGCTGCTCGGCGCGCTGCGCGCGGCCCGCTCGCTGACCCGCTTCGAGCTGCTGGACTCGATGACGGAGATCCGCGACTGGGAGCGCCGCTTCGCCTCCGGCGGCGGCTCCATCGAACTGGACGCCGCCACCCGCTACAAGGTCCTCGCCGCCTTCGACGGCTACCTGGAGACGCTTCCGGAGTCGTCCCTGTCCCGCCCGGACTCCTACCGCGTCAAGGACGTCGTCGGCCGGCGCGGGATCGGCATCGGCTCGGCCGGTCTGCCGTCGTACAACATCCTCCTGGAGGGCTCCACGGACGCCCTGGAGAACGACGTCGTGATCTACATCAAGCAGGCCCAGACCCCGGCCGTCTCCCGGCACATCACGGACCCGGCGATCCGGGACTACTTCCAGCACGAGGGCCACCGCACGGTGATCTCCCAGCGCGCCCTGCAGGCGCACGCCGACCCGTGGCTGGGCTGGACCGAGCTGGACGGCTCCGGGCAGCTGGTCGCCGAGGTGTCGCCGTACGCGGTCGACCTGGACTGGAGCGACATCGACGACCCGGAGGAGATCGCGGCGGTCGTCGCGGACCTCGGCCGGGCCACGGCCTCGATGCACTCCGCGGCCGACGACACCTCCGGCGAGTCCCTGGTGCCGTTCTCCACCGAGCGGGCCATCGACGCGGCGATCGCGGCGGACGAGGACGGCTTCGCCCCTCTGCTGGCCGACTTCGCGCACAGCTACGGCGCACGCGCGCGTGCCGACCACCAGATCTTCGTCGACCTGTTCCGCAACGGCCGCATTCCAGGCCTGTAACCTTCGCGGATTCACAGGGCCCTTTTAGGGGTCTCCTACATGGGTACGTGACAGACTCTCCACCGCTATGGACATATCCGGGACCCAGCTCAGAGCCGTGCGCGCGGCACTGTTCACGGCGTTCGTCGTGACGCTCAGCACCGCGTCGCACGTGCTGCTGTCCCGGGCCCCGCTGCCGTTCGCCACGGTGGCCGCGGTCTCCGCCGGAGTGTTCGTCACGGCGTACGCGCTGGCGGGCCGCGAGCGTGGCTTCGGCCGGATCGCGGCGCTGCTGGTCCCGCTGGAACTGGCCGCCGACACGGTCTTCACCACCGGCCAGCACGCCTGTTACGGCAGGGCGGGCGGCCCCATCGCCGGCCCGCTGCGCGCGGTCGGCTTCGACGTGCTGTGCCATGGCGGCGCCGTCGGCACCCCGCTGGCCCAGATGACCGGCGGCTCCCGGGCCGCCGCGGCGCTCGCCCACGCCGACCCGACCGCGGCCTGGCTGCTGCTGGCCGCGCACGTCGGCGTCGGCCTGCTGGCCGCCGCCTGGCTGCGTCGCGGCGAGCGCGCCCTGACCCAGCTGCTGCGCGCGGTCGCCGCCACCACCTTCCGCCCGCTGCTCCTCGCGGTCGCCGCGGGCACGGTCCGGCTGGTTCCGGTACGACGGCTGCCGCGTCCGGCGCCGCGTACGGCCGCCGCCCGCGACCTGGTCCTCGTGCACTCCCTGGGACGGCGTGGACCGCCGTGCTCCCGGGCGCTCGCTCTGCCCTTCGCCTGACCTGAGCGCCCCTCCCTCGCCGGCAGCCCCTCGTTCGAGCACGACGAGTCCCCCACACGTATCCCGCGTACGACATGTGCGCGTCCCATATGGAGATCACCAACATGAGCAAGCGGAACAGCCAGTCCGCCAAGAACGCGGCCCGGGAGCGACTGCGCGTCGAGCGCGAGAAGCAGGCCAAGCGCGCCAAGGTCAAGCGCCAGGTCATCGTGGCCTGCTCGGTCGTGGCCGTGCTGGCCGCGGCGGGCGGCATAGGTTACGCCGTGGTCCAGGCCAACAAGCCGGGCTACTGGGAGGACGAGAAGTCCGCCAAGGTGGTCGCCCCGGCCAACACCACGGGCACCGACGGCACCACGGTCGTGATCGGCAAGTCCACCGCCAAGAAGACCCTCAAGGTCTACGAGGACCCGCGCTGCCCGATCTGTGCCCAGTTCGAGCAGACCGTCGGCTCGACGGTGAAGAAGGACATCGACGACGGCAAGTTCAAGATCCAGTACATCGGTGGCACGTTCATCGACGGCGACTCGCTGGGCAAGGGCCAGATCGGCTCGCGCGGCGAGGGCTCCAAGAACGCGATGAGCGCCATGGGCGCCGCGCTGAACGTCAGCCCCGAGGCGTTCCTGGAGTACAAGACCGCGCTGTACTCCACGAAGTGGCACCCCGAGGAGACGGCCGACAAGTTCAAGAACGACAGTTACCTCATCCAGGTCGCCAACACCGTCCCGGCGCTGAAGAACAACAAGGCCTTCCAGGACGCCGTGAAGTCCGGCAAGTACGACGCCTGGGCGCTGGCCATGTCGAAGACCTTCGACACCAACAAGGACGGCGTGACGGGCACCCCGAGCTTCGTCATGAACGGCAAGATGCTCACGGCCGACTCCAACGGCAACCCGCCGATGACGGTCGAGGCCTTCAACTCCGTGGTGGACGCGGCCCTCAAGGCGTAGTCAGGGCGCTGTGCACAGGTACGGCGCCGGCTCCGGGTGAAGAGCAGGCGAACTTTTTCTGGTTCGCCTGCTCTTGTTCATACTGGTCAGTAACCTGATCGCCCGTGACCAGTCGATACAGATCAACTCAGGCCTCCGAGGGCGCCAATTCCCTCTCCCCGCGCCGCCGTACGGTCGTGAAGGCCGCGGCGGCGACCGCTGGCATTGCCGTCGTCGCCGCCCCGCTCGCCGCCGCGCTGCCGGCCCGGGCCGCCTCGGACGCCCCCGCCTTCCTGCACGGCATCGCCTCCGGCGACCCGCTGCCCGACGGCGTCCTGCTGTGGACCCGGGTGACGCCGAGCCCCGACGCGACCCCCGGCTCCGGAGTCGGCGCCGACACCGAGGTCAGCTGGATCGTCGCCACCGACAAGGCGCTGACCAACGTCGTCTCCCGCGGCTCCACCACCGCGACCGCCGCCTCCGACCACACCGTCAAGGCCGACATTCGCGGCCTCTCCCCGGCCACCGACTACTGGTTCCGCTTCTCGGCCGGCGGCACGGACTCCGCGGTGGCGCGCACCCGCACCGCCCCGGCGGCCGACGCCGCCGTCTCCGGCCTGCGCTTCGGCGTGGTCTCCTGCGCCAACTGGGAGGCCGGCTACTTCGCCTCCTACCGCCACCTCGCCGCCCGGGGCGACCTCGACGCCTGGCTGCACCTCGGCGACTACATCTACGAGTACGGCACCGGCGAGTACGGCACCCGGGACACCGTGGTCCGCCCGCACGCGCCGGCCCACGAGATCATCACCCTCGCCGACTACCGCACCCGGCACGGCAAGTACAAGACCGACACCGACCTGCAGGCCCTGCACGCCAAGGCGCCGGTCATCGCGATCTGGGACGACCACGAGTTCGCCAACGACTCCTGGTCCGGCGGTGCCGAGAACCACACCGAGGGCACCGAAGGCACCTGGACGGCCCGTCAGGCCGCGGCCAAGCAGGCCTACTTCGAGTGGATGCCGGTCCGCCCGGCCATCGCCGGCACCACCTACCGCCGGCTGCGTTTCGGCAAGCTCGCCGACCTCTCCCTGCTCGACCTGCGCTCCTTCCGCTCGCAGCAGGTCTCCACGGGCAGTGGCTCGGTCGACGACCCGGACCGCACCATCACCGGCCGCGCCCAGCTCGACTGGCTGAAGGCCGGGCTGAAGGCCTCCGACACCACCTGGCGGCTGGTCGGCAACTCGGTGATGATCTCGCCGTTCGCCATCGGCTCGCTCTCCGCCGACCTGCTCAAGCCGCTCGCCAAGCTGCTCGGGCTGCCGCAGGACGGCCTCGCCCTCAACACCGACCAGTGGGACGGCTACACCGACGACCGCCGCGAGCTGCTGGCCCACCTGCGCTCCAACGCGATCGGCAACACGGTGTTCCTGACCGGCGACATCCACATGGCCTGGGCCAACGACGTGCCGGTGGACGCCGGGACCTACCCGCTCTCCGCCTCCGCGGCCACCGAGTTCGTGGTCACCTCGGTGACCTCCGACAACCTGGACGACCTCCTCAAGGTCTCCCCGGGCGCCGTCTCCACCGTCGCCGCGCCGATCATCCAGCTGGCCAACCGCCATGTGCACTGGGTGGACACCGACCGGCACGGCTACGGCATCCTGGACATCACCACCGCCCGGGCGCAGATGGACTACTACGTCCTCTCCGACAAGACGAAGGCCGACGCGACCTCGTCCTGGGAGCGTTCGTACCGCACCCGCAGCGGCACCCAGAAGGTCGAGCGCACCTACGACCCGGTGTAGCCGTCACCTACAGCGTGTCGAGGAAGCCGAGCGCCACCCGCCAGGTGGCCTCGGCGGCCTCCTCGTCGTAGTCGGGCAGCCCGGGGTCGGTGTAGAGGTGCCCGGCGCCCGCGTACCGGTAGATCTCCACATCGGCACCGGCCCGGCCCATCTGCAGATACCAGGCGCTCAGCCAGTCGTCCGTCTCGAAGGCGTCCGGCTCGGCCACGTGCAGCTGCACCGGCAGCTCGTCCACCGAGGCGGTCGGCGCGATGTCCGACGTACCGTGCAGGAGCAGCAGCCCACGCGCCCGCTCGTCGCCCAGCGCCAGCGTCTGCGCGATCGAGGCGCCCAGCGAGAACCCCGCGTACACCAGCCCGCGCTCCGAGTAAGGCGCCGCCGCCAGCACGGCCCGCTTCAGCAGCTCGTCCTTGCCGATCGACTCGTTGAACTCCATACCCTCCTCGACCGTGTCGAACGTACGCCCCTCGAAGAGGTCCGGCGTCCATACCTCGTGCCCCGCGGCGCGCAGCCGGTCCGCGGCCTCGCGCACCGCGGGCCTGAGGCCATAGGTCGAGTGAAAGAGCATGATGTTCATGCGCCCATGGTGCCAGCCGGTACCGACAGCACTTGTGACGTCCTCGACACCGGTCAGCATGTTCAGGACCCCACCGATCTGGTTACGTTCCGACCCATGGACATGGAGAACGTACTCCGCCCGCTGATCGTGGTCGGCGGCGCCGTCGTCCTCACCCTGCTGATCGGCTGGGCGACCGACCTGCTGCTGCGCAAGGCAGACGCACGGCACAGCGAGACACCCCTGTGGGGGCTGCTGCGCCGGGCCCGCATCCCCTACCAGCTGGTGCTGTGCGCGGCCCTGCTCAGAGGCTCCTACGACAAGGCCGAGCTGCTCCTGGGCCACCGGGTCGCCGTCGGTCAGATGCTGACCCTGGTGCTGATCGGGTCGGCCGCCTGGCTGGTGGTGCGGATCGCGGCGGCCGTCGTCGACACCTCGTACAACCGCTACGCCCGCGGCCACACCGACGCGGCCCGGGTCCGCCGGGTACGCACCCAGGTGTCGCTGATCATGCGGGTGGTCACGGCGATAGTCGGCGTGATGGCCGCGGCGGCGATGCTGCTGACCTTCCCGGCGATGCGCGCGGCCGGCGCCTCCCTGCTGGCCTCCGCCGGAGTCCTCGGCATCGTCGCCGGTGTGGCCGCCCAGTCCACGCTGGCGAACATGTTCGCGGGTCTGCAGATCGCCTTCGGCGACATGGTGCGCCTCGGCGACACCGTCGTGGTCGACGGCGAGTGGGGCACGGTCGAGGAGATCACCCTGACCTTTCTGACGGTACGGACCTGGGACGAGCGGCGGATCACCATGCCGGTGTCGTACTTCACCTCCAAACCCTTCGAGAACTGGTCCCGGGGCACCCCGCAGATGACCGGGGTCGTCTACTGGCATCTCGACCACTCGGCGCCGATCGAGTCGATGCGCGAGAAGCTCCGGGACATCCTGCGCGAGTGCCCCGCCTGGGACGGGCGGGACTACAGCCTGGTCGTCACCGACTCCACGCCGAACACCATCCAGGTGCGGGCGCTGGTGACCGCCAAGGACTCGGACGATGTCTGGAAGGTCCGGGTGACCGTCCGCGAGCAGATGATCACCTGGCTGACCGCCGAGCATCCCTACGCCATGCCCCGGGTCAACACGGCCGACGCGGTCCCGCCGCCGGGCGGGATCATCCCCTCCCAGGACGGGGCGGCGACGGCCCGGCGTCTGCACGAGCCGCCCCGCACCGGCCGCGGCGGCTGACCGCTCCCTCTCCCGTCAGTGACCGCGCTCGGCGCCGCCGTTGACCTGGACGATCTGCGAGGTGACATGCCCGGCGGCAGGGGACGCCAGCCAGTGCAGGGTGGCGGCGACGTCACCCGGTATGCCGGCCCGCCCGGTCGACGTCTCGGCGACGAGCCGCTCCCGCCGCGCCTCCTCGACCGGGCCGCCGAAGAACTCGGTGTCCTCGACGTACCCGGGCGCGACCACGTTCACGGTGACCCCGCGCGGCCCCAACTCCCGGGCCAGATCGTGGGCGTACGGATGCAGGGCCGCCTTGGCGGCGGCGTAGGAACCGGTCCCCGAGCCCCGGTACGCGGCGATGGAGCTGAGGAACAGCACCCGCCCGCCGGGGTCGGCGAGCCGGTCCTTCAGCGCCTCCGTGAGCAGGACGGCGGTCAGCGTGTTCTGCGCGAAGTTGCCCGTCCAGGTACGGGCGACGGCGTCGAGCGGATCGCCGGCCTGCGCGTCGGGCGCGAACGCCGCGTTCCCTCCGGCGCTGTGCACGAGCACGTCCACGGTTCCGAACTCGTCGGCGACGAACCGCGCGACCGCGCGCACGTCCGCCGGTTCCGTCAGATCGGCGGCATACACCACCGCACCCGGCACCCCTGCCTTCTCCAGCACCTCCCTGCGCCGCCCGAGCAGCAGCACCCGATCCCCATCCGCGGCGAACACCCGCGCCGTGGCGAGCCCGATCCCCGTCCCACCACCACTGATCACAATGTTCCGAGCCATGATCCGAGACTACGAGCGCACCGCCGACCCCGCTTCCGCTTATCCACAGCAGCCATACGTTCGTATGACTATCGCAACACGTCGGCGGCATCGGAGAGAGCGGACTCAGCGCAGGCTGCGCACATCGAGGTGCCGCAGCACCCGGTCCACGATCTCCGGATCCGCCCCCGGCTCGCTCCGCGCCGCCAGCACCTCGTGCCGGGCCGCGCTGAGCATCTCCTGCTGGATCCGCCGCAGCCGCTTCAACCGCTTCGCCCGCTTGTCGTGCCCCTCCCGCCGCTCGTCCTCCACCACCTCGGGGCTGATCCGGAACCCGATCTCGAAGGCCCGCCGCAGCATCTGCTCCGTCACCTCCTCCGGCAGGTCCTCGACCTGCTCGATCTCCTTCAGCCGCCGCCGTGCCGCCTTCGCCGCCCGTACCGCCAGTTCCTTCTCGAACTCCTTCTCCTGATCGGTGTCGGCCCGCACGCCCAGCCGCTTCACCAGCCACGGCAGGGTCAGCCCCTGGAGCACCAGCGTCGCCATGATCACGCCGAAGGCGATGAAGACGATCTCGTCCCGGTCCGGGAAGGCGGATCCGTCGTCGGTCTTCAGCGGAACGGCCAGGGCCAGCGCCACCGACGCCACCCCGCGCATCCCGGACCACCACATCACGACGGTCTCCCGCCAGCTGGTCGGGATCTCCTCGTCGTAGTCCCGCCGGGCGTGCAGCCGCTTGGTCAGCCAGGTCGCCGGCAGCAGCCACATCAGCCGGACCACGACGACCACACCCACGATCGCGGCCGCCCAGCCGAGCAGTTCGCCCCAGCGGCCGGACGCCGTACGGATCGCGTTGTGCAGCTCCAGGCCGATCAGCCCGAACGCGACTCCGGTGACCAGCGTGTCGACGATGTCCCAGAAGGTGTATCCGGCGAGCCGGGTCATCACGTCGTCGGCGTCGGTGGCGTACTCGGCGATGAACAGCGCGGTGGTGAGCACGGCGAGCACCCCGGAGCCGTGCAGTTCCTCGGCGAGGACGTAGGAGACGTACGGGACGAGCAGGGTCAGGCCGATCTGGAGGGTCGCGTCGCCGAGCACGTCCATCAGCTTGTTCGCGCCCCAGCCGAGCACCAGCCCCACCGCGACCGCGACCACGGCGGAGAGCAGGAAGTCCAGCCCGGCCCGCCAGGGCGAGAACGTGCCGCTGACCACGGCGGCGATCGCCACGTGGTACAGGACGATGGCCGTGACGTCGTTGAAGAGGCCCTCGCCCTCCAGGATGGACACCAGCCGGCGCGGCAGCCCGAGCTGCCCGGCGACGGCGGTCGCGGCGACCGGGTCGGGCGGGGCGACCAGCGCGCCCAGCGCGACGGCGGCGGCGATCGGCAGCCCGGGCACGATCGCGCTGGCGACGACGGCCACGCACACCGTGGTGACGAACACCAGGGCCACCGCGAGCAGGAAGATCGGCCGCTTGTTGGCCGTGAACTGGCGCCAGGAGGTCCGCCGGACGGCGGCGTAGAGCAGCGGCGGCAGCAGGCCGGGCAGGATCAGCTCGGGCGGGATGTTCACGTTCGGCACGAAGTCGGCCACCGCGAGGACGATCCCGAACAGGGTCATCAGCACGGGCGCCGGCAGCCCCAGCCGGTCCCCCACCGGGACGCTCACCAGAGCCCCGAGCAGCAGCACGAACAACAGGGCCAACTGATCCACGGCCAGCGCTCCGGGAGTCGACGATCACACAGCGGGCCTCAAGCCTGCCATGCGGTCTTCCGGCATGGGCCGCGCTACAGGGCGCGCCGCATCCCCCGGTGCGCGATGCCCGCCTCCTCGTACTCCGGGCCGTAGGGCTCGTAGCCCAGCCGCTCGTAGAAGCCCAGCGCGTGCGTCTGCGCGTGCAGGTCCACCGCCCTGAGGCCACGCGCGCGTGCGGCGTCCTCGATCGCGCGCACCAGGGCCACGCCGATGCCGAGGCCGCGGGCCTCCTGGGAGACCGCGAGCCGGCCCAGGGAGCCGAGGGACGGATCGCCGTCGGTCTTCTCGGCGGCCGTCTCGCCGTACAGCAGCCGGCCGGTGCCCAGCGGTACGCCGTCCTCGCGGATCGCGAGCACATGCAGAGCCGTGGCGTCGTACTCGTCGTACTCCAGGTCCTCGGGGACGCCCTGTTCGACGACGAAGACCTGCTTGCGTACGGCGAAGCACGCCTCCAGGTCGGCGGGGTCCTCGGCGACCCGCACCCGGTACGCGCGCGTGCTCATCCGTATGTCTCCTCGCGGACCTGGTCCAGCGCCGTGCTCAGGTCGGCCGGGTAGTCGCTCTCGAACTCGACCCAGTCACCGCTGCCGGGGTGCTCGAAACCGAGCCGGACCGCGTGCAGCCACTGCCGGGTCAGGTGCAGCCGCTTGGCGAGCGTCGGGTCGGCGCCGTAGGTGAGGTCGCCGACGCAGGGGTGGCGGTGGGCGGCCATGTGGACGCGGATCTGGTGGGTACGGCCGGTCTCCAGCTTCACGTCCAGCAGGGAGGCCGCGCGGAACGCCTCGACGAGGTCGTAGTGGGTCACGGAGGGCTTGCCGTCGGCCGTGACCGCCCACTTGTAGTCGTGCTGGGGGTGGCGGCCGATGGGGGCGTCGATGGTGCCGCTGGTCGGGTCCGGGTGGCCCTGCACGAGCGTGTGGTAGCGCTTGTCGACCGTGCGCTCCTTGAACTGGCGCTTGAGCGAGGTGTAGGCGCGCTCCGACTTGGCCACCACCATCAGGCCGGAGGTGCCGACGTCGAGGCGGTGCACGATGCCCTGGCGCTCGGCGGCGCCGGAGGTGGAGATGCGGTAGCCGGCGGCCGCGAGGCCGCCGATGACGGTCGTGCCGGTCCAGCCGGGGCTGGGGTGCGCGGCCACGCCGACCGGCTTGACGATCACGACCACGTCATCGTCGTCGTACACGATCTCCATGCCCTCGACGGGCTCCGCGACGATCTGCACGGGCGCGGGCGCCCCCGGCATCTCGACCTCCAGCCAGGATCCGCCGCTCACCCGCTCGGACTTGCCGACCACCGCGCCGTCGACCTGGACCTTGCCCGCCGCCGCCAGCTCGGCCGCCTTGGTGCGGGAGAAGCCGAACATGCGGGAGATGGCGGCGTCGACGCGCTCGCCCTCCAGGCCGTCGGGCACGGGCAGGGTTCGGATCTCGGGAACGGTGCTCACCCGTCGAGTATGCCGGACTGTACCGACAGTGCCGTACGCGAGCCCGTCCGGCCCGCGCTCCGGCCCGGCTCCGGCCGCGGTCAGTCCTTGTGGACGGTGCCGTCCGGGTCCAGGCCGCGGAAGGAGAGCAGGACGATCAGGATGCCGCCGCAGACGATCGCCGAGTCGGCCAGATTGAACACCGCGAAGCCCTTGGGCGCGATGAAGTCGACGACCTGGCCCTCGAAGATCCCCGGCGAGCGGAAGATCCGGTCCGTGAGGTTGCCGAGCGCGCCGCCCAGCAGCAGGCCGAGCGCGACCGCCCAGGGGAAGCTGTAGAGCTTGCGGGCCAGGCGGAAGATCACGACGATCACGGCCGCCGCGATCACCGTGAAGATGATCGTGAAGGCGCCGCCGAACCCGAAGGCCGCGCCCGGGTTGCGGATCGCGTGGAACTCCAGCCAGTCGCCGATGACCTCGATCGGCGCGTGGTGCTCCAGCTTCGCGACCACGATCGTCTTGCTGACCAGGTCGAGGGCGTACGCGAAGGCCGCCACCGCGAACAGCACGGCGATCCGGCGTCCGCGTCCGGGCCGCCGTTCGTCCCCGGTCCGCTGCTGCTCCGCGCCGGACACGCCGGGTGCCGCCGTCTCCTCACCGCCGTCGTCCGGAGTGTCCGGCGTACCGATGATGCGCTCCGCCTCTGCCACGTGAGTCCCTCAACCTAGGTGCCTGCTCGGGACGAGACTACGGCACGCCCCACGCGACCCCGATGCTCAGTAGCGGCGTTCCTGTTTCTGCTTGCACTCGACGCACAGGGTCGCCCTCGGGAAGGCCTGCATCCGGGCCTTGCCGATGGGGTTCCCGCAGTTCTCGCAGAGTCCGTAGGTGCCCGCGTCGAGCTTCTCCAGGGCCCGCTCGGTCTGTTCCAGCATCTCGCGCGCGTTGGCGGCCAGCGCCAGCTCGTGCTCGCGCGTGATGTTCTTGGTGCCGGTGTCGGCCTGGTCGTCACCCGCGCCGTCCCCGGAGTCCCGCATCAGGCCGGCCAGGGCGCTGCCGGAGGCGTCGAGCTCGGTGCGCAGCCGCAGCGCCTCGGTCATCAGCTCGGTGCGCGCCTCCTCGACCTCCTCCGGCGTCCACGGGTCCTCGCCGGGGCGCACCGCGAGTTCACCCGGAGCCGCCGTGGCGACCCGCGCCTTGGGGACGGCGGTGTCCGCCGCAGTGGCCGTGCCAGGGGTCTTCTTCGCAACCACCGTCGTGGCTCCCGTCTGCTTCGCGGCCCGCGCCGCGCCCGCTTTCTTGGCCGTGCTCTTCTTGGCCGTGCTCTTCGCCGCCGCGGTCTTCGTCGCCGCGGCCTTGGACGCGCTCTTCTCCGACTTCCCCGCGACGCCCTTGGGAGCCGCGGTCGCCTTCTTCTCCGCCGTCCTGGTCTCGGCGGCTCTCTTGCCGTCCGCTCTCTTGCCGTCCGCCTTCTTCACCGGCGTCCTGTGTGCAACCGTTTCCGCGGCGGAACCCTTCCCACCAGCCGTTTTGTCCGCCACGGCTGTCTCCCCCGCGCGCATGCCCCGCTTTCCGCCGCCCCCCTTGGTGTCACCGCCGGAGGCAGCCGCGCCACTGGATCGGCCGGACGCCGACTGCTGTACGGCGGTCTTCTTCGCCACCATGGCCGCGGCCCCTTCACATATTGTGATCTTGCACGCGAATCCTGCTGGGACGATAAATCGACTTGAGTCCCGCGGCAACGGGGCACGCCGCCCGGTCCGCCTGCCCCGCACCCCCCACGCAGCAGGTATGCATCCGTTGTGCCCAACTCCCCGCGCGGTAATCCGCCGAGCCGGACATCCCAGGATGCGAACACGCGTACCGCGCCATTCGGGTCATCTCGGCAGGTGGACGGCCCGGCGCCGCCCGTCCCGGGAAAACGGGTCGGCCGCTGTCCGTGCGGCGCCGTACACTGGGCGGAGCGAGAAGCGTGGATGGGGACGAGTAGCGGCGTACGCAGCCCAGAGCGACCCGGGGACGGTGGGAGCCCGGGGGCCGGCGCGACGTGAAGATCACCCCGGAGCCGCCGGAAGAAAGCCGCAGCTGAGAAGCGGGGGCGAGTAGAACCGGTTTCGCGACCCCAATGAGGGGGCTCACCGGCGCGTACGGCGCCCGGGGAGCCAAGGAGGGTGGTACCGCGGGAGCGCGCCGCACACGGCGTAGGCAGGACAAGGCTCTCGTCCCTCCGACGGAAGGCAGCAAGTCCGTTGGAGGAAGCTCGCAGATGACAGCGCCGACGTACCGCCAGGTGCCCGCACAGGTCGACCTGCCCGCCCTCGAGCACGCCGTGCTCGACTTCTGGCGCGAGCAGAAGATCTTCGCCAAGACCCTGGAGCAGTCCGAGGGCCGCCCCGAGTGGGTGTTCTACGAGGGCCCGCCCACCGCCAACGGCATGCCCGGCGCCCACCACATCGAGGCGCGCGTCTTCAAGGACGTCTTCCCCCGCTTCCGCACCATGCGCGGCTACCACGTGGCCCGCAAGGCCGGCTGGGACTGCCACGGCCTGCCCGTGGAGCTCGCGGTCGAGAAGGAGCTGGGCTTCAGCGGCAAGCCGGACATCGAGAAGTACGGCATCGCCGAGTTCAACGCCAGGTGCCGGGAGTCCGTGCTCCGCCACACCGACGCGTTCACCGAGCTGACCACCCGCATGGGGTACTGGGTCGACCTGGACGACGCGTACGTGACCATGGACCCCGAGTACATCGAGTCGGTCTGGTGGTCGCTCAAGGAGATCTTCGACAAGGGTCTGCTGGTCCAGGACCACCGCGTCGCCCCCTGGTGCCCGCGCTGCGGCACCGGTCTGTCCGACCACGAGCTGGCGCAGGGCTACGAGACGGTCGTCGACCCCTCCGTGTACGTCCGTTTCCCGCTCACCTCCGGTCCGCTCGCCGGCCAGGCCGCGCTCCTGGTGTGGACGACGACCCCGTGGACCCTGGTGTCCAACACGGCGGTCGCCGCGCGCCCCGACGTCACCTACGTCGTCGCGACCAACGGCGAGGAGCGGCTCGTCGTCGCCGAACCGCTGGTCGCCAAGGCGCTCGGCGAGGGCTGGGAGACCACGGGCCAGACCTTCACCGGCGCCGAGATGGAGCGCTGGACCTATCAACGTCCGTTCGAGCTGGTTGAGTTCCCGGAACCGGCGCATTACGTCGTGAACGCGGAATACGTCACGACCGAGGACGGCACGGGTCTGGTCCACCAGTCCCCCGCCTTCGGTGAGGAAGACCTCAAGGTCTGCCGCGCCTACGGCCTGCCGGTGGTGAACCCGGTCCGCCCGGACGGCACCTTCGAGGAGGACGTCCCGCTGGTCGGCGGCGTCTTCTTCAAGAAGGCCGACGAACGCCTCACCGAGGACCTGTCGCAGCGCGGCCTCCTCCTCAAGCACCTGCCGTACGAGCACAGCTACCCGCACTGCTGGCGCTGCCACACCGCGCTGCTCTACTACGCGCAGCCGTCCTGGTACATCCGCACCACGGAGATCAAGGACCGGCTCCTTCAGGAGAACGAGAAGACGAACTGGTTCCCGGAGACCGTCAAGCACGGCCGTTACGGGGACTGGCTGAACAACAACATCGACTGGGCGCTGTCCCGCAACCGCTACTGGGGCACCCCGCTGCCGATCTGGCGCTGCGAGGACGACCACCTCACCGTCGTCGGCTCCCGCGCGGAGCTGACCGGGCTGACCGGCACCGACCAGTCGGCCCTGGACCCGCACCGCCCGTTCATCGACGAGGTCACCTTCGCCTGCCCGCAGTGCCAGAAGACGGCCACGCGCGTGCCGGAGGTCATCGACGCCTGGTACGACTCGGGTTCGATGCCGTTCGCTCAGTGGGGCTACCCGTACAAGAACAAGGAGCTGTTCGAGAGCCGCTACCCGGCCCAGTTCATCTCCGAGGCCATCGACCAGACGCGAGGGTGGTTCTACACCCTCATGGCGGTCGGCACGCTGGTCTTCGACAAGTCGTCGTACGAGAACGTGGTCTGCCTGGGCCACATCCTCGCCGAGGACGGCCGCAAGATGTCCAAGCACCTGGGCAACATCCTGCAGCCGATCCCGTTGATGGACCAGCACGGCGCGGACGCGGTGCGCTGGTTCATGGCGGCCGGCGGCTCCCCGTGGGCGGCCCGCCGGGTCGGCCACGGCACCATCCAGGAGGTCGTGCGCAAGACCCTCCTCACCTACTGGAACACGGTCGCCTTCCAGGCGCTGTACGCCCGTACGTCGAACTGGGCGCCGAGCGCGGCGGACCCGGCCCCGGCCGACCGCCCGCTGCTCGACCGGTGGCTGCTCTCCGAACTGCACGCGCTCACCGACCAGGTGACCCAGGCGCTGGAGGCGTACGACACCCAGCGCGCCGGCAAGCTGCTGTCCGCGTTCGTCGACGACCTGTCCAACTGGTACGTCCGCCGCTCGCGCCGCCGCTTCTGGCAGGGCGACAAGGCCGCGCTGCGCACCCTGCACGAGGTGGTGGAGACCGTCACCAAGCTGATGGCCCCGCTGACGCCGTTCATCACCGAGCGGGTCTGGCAAGACCTCGTCGTGCCGGTCGCCCCGGGCGCCCCGGAGTCGGTGCACCTGGCGGCCTGGCCGGAGGCGGACCTCTCCGCGATCGACCCGGAGCTGTCCCGTCAGATGGTTCTGGTACGACGGCTCGTGGAGCTCGGCCGGGCCACGCGCGCGGAGTCGGGGGTCAAGACGCGGCAGCCGCTGTCCCGGGCGCTGGTCGCGGCCGTGGGCTTCGACGCGCTCGACCCGGAGTTGCACACGCAGATCACCGACGAGCTGAACGTCTCGTCGCTGGCGTCGCTGTCCGAGGTGGGCGGCTCGCTGGTGGACACCACGGCCAAGGCCAACTTCCGGGCGCTGGGCAAGCGGTTCGGCAAGCGGGTGCAGGACGTGGCGAAGGCGGTCGCCGCGGCGGACGCGGCCGCGCTGTCGCTGGCGCTGCGCGAGGGCACGGCGTCGGTGGAGGTCGACGGCGAGAACGTGACGCTGGCACCGGACGAGGTGATCATCACGGAGACGCCGCGTGAGGGCTGGTCGGTGGCGTCGGACTCCGGTGCGACCGTCGCGCTCGACCTGGAGATCACCGAGGAGCTGCGCCAGGCGGGGCTCGCCCGGGACGCGATCCGGCTGATCCAGGAGGCCCGCAAGAACAGCGGCCTGGACGTGGCCGACCGGATCGCGCTGCGGTGGGTGTCGACCGACCCGGCGGTGATCGCGGCGCTGGCGGAGCATGCTCCGCTGATCGCCGACGAGGTGCTGGCGACGGACTTCGCGCAGGGCGAGGGGGACGACGGTTACGGCGAGCCGTTCGTGGACGAGGGGCTGTCTCTGACGTTCCGCCTGCGCAAGGCTTAAGCGTCCCGCCTGTTTGAGAAGGGCCCGGTCTCCGCGGTGGGGATCGGGCCCCTCTCATAGGTGCGGGTCGGAGCAGGTGCTGTGCGCGGTTCCCCGCGCCCCTTCAGGCACATGCCGGCGCCGTGAGCGTGCGCGGTTCCCCGCGCCCCTCCAAGACCGGCCCCTCCCCTGCCCGAAGGCCGGACCAGGCGCCGTGCGGTTCCCGTGCCCCCTCAAGACCGGCTCCTCCCCCTTGCCCGAGGGCCGGGCCGGCCGCCGTGTGCGGTGTGCCGGGCCGCTGGAGCAGGGGCGCGCAACACGCATAAACAGGGCGGGCCCCGGATCGAAATCCGGGGCCCGCCCTGTGGTGCTCTGCCGACGACTGTGGCGCGCTACGCGCCCGCCGTCAGTTGTCGTCCTCGTCGATGAGGAAGCCGCGCATCGGGGACGGCGCCTGGCCCATCGGAGAGGGGCCCTGCGGGCGTACCGGTGCCATCGGCTGGGTCATCGCCGGCGTCATCTGCTGCTGGCCGCCGTAGGACGGCGGAGCCGGGGACGGACCGCCCATGGGCTGGTTGCCGCCGTAGGACGGGGCGCTCGCGCCGGCCGGGGCCATGGAGGGCGCCGGGGACGGCGGGAGGGAGGCCGTGGCCGGGGTGCGCGGCGGCGCCAGGGAGTCGTCGGCCTGGGTCTCCAGCTGACGCAGCTGCGACTCCAGGTACGACTTCAGACGCGTGCGGTACTCGCGCTCGAAGCCGCGCAGGTCCTCGACCTTGCGCTCCAGCGTGGCGCGCGCGGACTCCAGGGAGCCCATGGCGACGCGGTGCTTCTCCTGCGCGTCCCGCTCCAGCGCGTCCGCCTTGGCACGGGCGTCACGCTCCAGACCCTCGGCGCGGCTGCGGGCCTCGCCGACGATCTTGTTGGCCTCGGAGCGGGCCTCGGCGATCGCCTGGTCGGCGGTCTGCTGGGCCAGCGAGAGGACTCGAGCGGCGCTGTCGCCACCGGGGCCCTGACCGGGGCCGCCCATCGGACCGCCCATGGGGCCGCCCATCGGGCCACCCATCTGCTGCTGCATGGGGGGCTGGCCGCCCATCGGGCCCTGGCCCATGCCCTGGCCCATCGGACCCTGACCCATGGGGCCCTGACCCATCGGGCCACCCTGGCCCATCGGACCCTGACCCATCGGACCGCCCTGGCCCATGGGGCCCTGACCCATCGGACCGCCCTGGCCCATCGGACCCTGACCCATCGGACCAGGACCCTGCGGACCGCCCTGGCCACTGGGACCGGCCGGCAGCTGCGGGGCGCCGCTCGGCAGCTGCGGGGGGCCACCCATGGGGCCACCCATCTGCTGCTGCGGCGGGCCCGATATGCCGGCGGGCACCGGAGCGCCGGGGCCTCGCATGCCCTGCTGAGGCATGCCACCTTGCTGCGGCATACCACCCTGCTGAGGCATGCCGCCTTGCTGCATACCGCCCTGCTGCATGCCGCCCTGCTGGTCCTGCGGCTCCGGAGGCTTGCGCATGTTCTGCTGGTTCTGGGCAGCCGCGCGCGTGGCCGCGGCGAGCTTGGCGCGCAGGTCCTCGTTCTCGCGCAGCAGGCGCGTCAGTTCGGCTTCGACCTCATCGAGGAAGGCATCGACCTCGTCCTCGTCATAGCCTTCTCGGAGGCGGACGGTCGTGAACTGCTTGTTCCGCACGTCCTCGGGGGTCAACGGCATCTCTTCACCTCAACGTAGTCGTCGGCATCGGCAAGACGGTAGGTCACATCGCTCATCACAGCCGACCAACGATCGCGATCAGGATGTAAACGATGATCATCAGTACGAAGAAGGACAGGTCGAGCGCCACGCCCCCGAGACGCAGCGGCGGGATGACCCGCCGCAGAAGCTTGAGCGGTGGATCGGTGACAGTGTAGGTGGCCTCAAGTACCACCACCATCGCCTTGCCGGGTTGCCATGAGCGGGCGAACTGGAACACATAGTCCATGACCAACCGGAAAAGCAGCACGATGAGGAAGCACATCAGCGCGATGCGAATCACATCCAGGAACACGCTCATGATCCGTGCTTCCCTCTCCCCTGTCCCGTGCCTTGTACCGGTGTCGCGTCTCAGCTCTGGTTGAAGAACCCGCCCTCTGCGATACGGGCCTTGTCCTCCGCCGTGACATCGACGTTAGCAGGCGACAACAGGAACACCTTCTGCGTCACCCGCTCGATGCTGCCGTGAAGACCAAACACCAAACCAGCCGCAAAGTCGACAAGTCGCTTCGCGTCTGTGTCATCCATCTCAGTCAGATTCATGATCACCGGGGTGCCCTCACGGAAGTGTTCCCCGATGGTACGGGCCTCGTTGTAGGTCCGAGGGTGAAGCGTGGTGATCCGGTAAGGCTCTCGTTCCGACACGACCTTGGGCATGATCACCGGTGCGTTCTTCTCCAGGCTTGCGCGTTCTTGTGTGATGGACGCCACGGGGGCGATACGCGCTGGGCGTCCCGATTCCGCGGCTAGCGAAGCGGCATGCGACACCGGTTCGCGCGGCGCCGGCGGCTGTACCACTCGTACCGAATCGTCCCTTTGGGACTGGTGTGCGCTGTGGGACTGGTGCGACGGCTCATGCCGTCGGTGGTCCCGTTCGGGCTCCGGGTCCAGTTCGGGCTCGAAGTCGTCGTCGGGGTCGAATCCGCGGCCGTCGTACCCATCGTCCTCCACGAGGCCGAGGTAGACCGCCATCTTGCGCATCGCGCCGGCCATGCTCTGAGTCCTCCGCTCTGTGGTGGATCGGTGACGACTGCCAAGTCCCGCGATCCACGTGGCCGTTGTGCCCGTATTGGGCCGCATTGACCATATTTTCTGCTGTGGTCCGACTTCTTGGCGACGTTACCCGAGCCTGGGGCGGACGCCGAGTACCGCAGTGCCGACGCGCACATGTGTCGCCCCGGCGGCCACGGCTTCCTCAAGGTCCGCACTCATCCCTGCGGAGACCATGTTCGCAGCCGGATGGGCTCGGCGCAGGCGGGTCGACAAATCCATCAACCGCTCGAACGCCGCTTGTTGGCGCCCCGCGTACTCCCCGGTGAGCGGCGCGACGGTCATCAGGCCGCCGAGCCGCAGCCCCGGCGCCGCGGCGACGAGGTCGGCCAACTCTTCGATTCCGCCCGGCGCCACACCGCCGCGCTCACCCCTTCCGCTCGCACCGGCGTCGAGCGCGACCTGGAGCAGACACCCCACCTCGCGCCCGGCCCGCACCGCTTCCCTGGACAGCGCCCCGACGAGCTTGGAACGATCGACGGACTGGACGATATCCGCGTAACCCACCACGGATCGCACTTTGTTGGTCTGCAACTGGCCAACAAAGTGCCAAGCAAGGGGCAGATCGGCGCATTCAGCGGCTTTGGGGGCGGCGTCCTGGTCCCGGTTCTCGGCGACATGCCGCACGCCGAGTCCCGACAGGATCCGCACATCGCTCGCCGGGTAGGTCTTGGTGACCACGATCAGGGTCACCTCCTCCCGCTTGCGCCCGGCCGCCGCACAGGCGGCGGCGATGCGCTCTTCCACTTTCGCCAGATTTCCGGCGAGTTCGGTCTTACGGTCCGTCATGTCCCATCAGTCCAGCCACACATAGCCCGCGAGCCGCCCGGTGGTGCGGTCGCGACGGTACGAGAAGTGATCGCCCGACTCCAGCGTGCACACCGGCGACTGCGCCCGGTCGAGCACCCCGGCGCGTGCGAGCTGCGCGTGCACACCGGCGCTCACGTCGACCGCCGGAGTGCCCCAGCTGGTCTCGGCGTGCGCCGTCGGCTCGACCTCGGCCACTTCGGCGCGCATCGCCTCCGGCACCTCGTAGCACCGTCCGCAGACGGCCGGCCCGGTGCGGGCGACGATCCGGGCCGGGTCGGCGCCGAGCGACTCCATGGCGTCGATCGCGGCCGGCACGATCCCCTTCACCATGCCCGGCCGTCCGGCATGGGCGGCGGCGACCACCTGGGCCACCGGGTCGGCCAGCAGGACCGGCACGCAGTCGGCGGTCAGCACGGCGAGGGCGAGCCCCCGGGTCGCGGTCACCAGTCCGTCGACCGGCGGAGTCTGCCGGGTGGTCCAGGGCCCCTCGACCTCGGCGACGAGATTGCCGTGCACCTGGTTCATCCAGACCACCCGGCCGGGGTCCAGGCCGAGCGACTTGGCGGCGAGTTCCCGATTGGTCCGCACCACGTCGGGGTCGTCGCCCACCGCTCCGCCCAGGTTGAGCTGCTCGTACGGAGCGGCGCTCACCCCGCCCCACCTGTCGGTGAAAGCGAAGTGCGCGCCGCTCACGGTTTCGCGCTGTCCTATCACGACTGAAGGATCACTTGAGGAAGTCCGGTACGTCCAGTTCCTCGGCCGCGCTGTCCGTGTAGGAACGCGACGGCGGAACCGGCGGGGCGACCGGGATGTCGGCCACCGGCTCGGGGGCCGGCTCCGGCTCCTCCTTCGGGGTCACGCTGCCGAGCGAGCCGAAGGACGGGCGGGACTCGGGCTGCCGGGCCGGAGCGGGCTCCTCGCGGCGGGCCGAGGACGAGGACGAGCCCAGTACGGTGTCCCGGCGGGCCGGGGGCTGGCCCCCGTCGAAGCCGGCCGCGATGACCGTGACGCGGACCTCGTCGCCGAGGGCGTCGTCGATGACCGCGCCGAAGATGATGTTGGCCTCGGGGTGGGCGGCCTCGCTGACCAGCTGGGCGGCCTCGTTGATCTCGAACAGGCCGAGGTCGGAGCCGCCGGAGATGGAGAGCAGGACGCCCCTGGCGCCGTCGATGGAGGCCTCCAGGAGCGGCGAGGAGATCGCCATCTCCGCGGCCGCCACCGCGCGGTCGTCGCCGCGGGCCGAGCCGATGCCCATGAGGGCCGAACCTGCCTCGGACATGACGGACTTGACGTCGGCGAAGTCGAGGTTGATCAGGCCGGGGGTGGTGATGAGGTCGGTGATGCCCTGGACACCGGAGAGCAGGACCTGGTCGGCCGACTTGAACGCGTCGAGGACCGAGACCTGGCGGTCGGAGATGGAGAGCAGCCGGTCGTTGGGGATGACGATGAGGGTGTCGACCTCTTCGCGGAGTTCCGCGATGCCGTCCTCGGCCTGGTTGGCGCGGCGCCGGCCCTCGAAGGTGAAGGGACGGGTGACCACGCCGATGGTGAGGGCGCCCAGCGAGCGGGCGATGTTGGCCACGACGGGGGCGCCGCCGGTGCCGGTGCCGCCGCCTTCACCGGCCGTCACGAAGACCATGTCGGCCCCCTTGAGGACCTCCTCGATCTCCTCGCGGTGGTCCTCGGCGGCCTTGCGGCCGACGGCCGGGTTGGCGCCGGCGCCGAGTCCACGGGTGAGTTCACGGCCGACGTCGAGCTTGACGTCGGCGTCGCTCATCAACAGCGCCTGTGCGTCGGTGTTGATGGCGATGAACTCGACGCCCTTGAGACCGACCTCGATCATCCGGTTGATGGCATTGACACCACCGCCGCCGACACCGATGACCTTGATGACTGCGAGGTAGTTCTGCGGTGCTGCCACGTCGAAGGCCTCTCGCCTCGAATTACGTTGCCGTCGCCATGCGATGCCCGCGTGGGACGGCAGATGCCGATTGGGACGGTCCGTAGCGCCGACCCGAACCCTAACGTTGAAGTTTAGGGTTACCAGTGTGTCTGTTCCCTGGAGTCTTCTGAACAGGACACTAAGTCGACAAGTGGCGCGCGTTCAACGAACACGCCGAACCTCCCGTTTTTCTTTTCACCCTATGTGATCAGCCGTAGCGGTGCCCAACCAGGGTGCTGGCCTGCGCAGATGTGCGTCAACTAGCCGATGACGCAGGGGCGGTGGGAACACTCACGTCGAAGTGCCGCGCACCGGAAGCGGCTTTCATGAGAGCGGTGAGCGTTCGCGCCTTGGCGGCGCCGTTCTCGGCACTGCCCCACTCGACAGTGCGGCCGCCGCCCAAGTCCAGCGTGATGTCGTCGTAGGAGCGGACCTTGAGGGTTCGGGTGTCCCGGCGGACGGCGGCCGGAATGTCACCCGCGACATCCACGGCTTCCCGCACCAGCCGGTCGGTGCCGAAACGGCGCAGGCTCGCGGTGGCCGAACCCGACCGGGACAGACTCAATTCCAGCGACGGAGCACCTTTCGGCGCCTGCGAAACCGTCGCGAAACGGACGCCTTCCTTGTCCACTTCGGTGAACTTTCCGCCCTTTTCGATGAGCAGAACCGGAGTGCGCTCGGTCACTTTCAGCCCGATTCCATGGGGCCAGGAACGGACGACGTCAATCTCGTCAATTCGGGGCAGTTTCCGGCGCAGTCGGGCCTCGATGCCGTCGGTGTCGACGGAAATCAGCGGCGCGCCGACGGGGACGTCGGCCGCCTCCAGCACCTCCTCCGGCGTCAGAACGGCCGTACCGGAGACGGAGACATGCCGAAGGCGCAGCCACGGGGAGCCGTAGAGCAGCCAGACGGAGCCGGAGCCCAGGAGGACAACGACCAGAACCAGAATGACGATCGTACGAAAGCGGCGGTTCCGCCAGCGCCGGGCGGGCGGCGGGCCGGACGACTCCTGCTGGCGTTCACCGCGCTCGGCGGTGGTCGGTCCGGCCACGCTGCTCACTTGCCTTTCGTCATACGGCCTAACGGCTGGAGGCGATCGCCTCGTACACCATCCCGACGAGCAGGTCGTCGGCGTCCCGGCGGCCGAACTCACTTGCCGCGCGGGACATCTCGTACAGCCGGTGCGGGTCGGCGAGCACGGGCAGGACGTTCTGCTGCACCCACTCCGGGGTGAGTTCCGCGTCGTCGACCAGCAGACCGCCGCCGGCCTTGACCACCGGCTGGGCGTTCAGCCGCTGTTCGCCGTTGCCGATGGGCAGCGGGACATAGGCGGCCGGGAGCCCGACGGCGGAGAGTTCGGCGACGGTCATCGCGCCCGCACGGCAGAGCATCATGTCGGCCGCGGCGTACGCGAGATCCATCCGGTCCAGGTAACTTACCGGGATGTACGGGGGCATCCCCGGCATCTGGTGCACCTGCGGCAGTTCGTTCTTCGGGCCGACCGCGTGCAGGATCTGGATGCCGGCCTGCTGGAGCCAGGGGGCGACCTGCTGGATGACCTCGTTGAGACGGCGGGCGCCCTGGGAACCACCGGAGACCAGCAACGTGGGCAGGTTGGGGTCGAGGCCGAAGCGGTGCCGGGCCTCGGGGCGGGCGGCTGCACGGTCCAGGACGGAGATGGAGCGGCGCAGCGGGATGCCGATGTAGCGGGCGTCGCGCAGCTTGCTGTCCGGGGTGGAGACCGCGACCCGGGCGGCGTACCGGGAGCCGATCTTGTTGGCGAGGCCGGGGCGCGCGTTGGCCTCGTGGATCACGATCGGCACGCCGAGGCGCTTGGCGGCGAGGTAGCCGGGCAGGGCGACGTAGCCGCCGAAGCCGACGACGCAGTCCGCCTTGGTGCGCTCCAGGATCTGCTCGGCCGCCTTGATGGTGCCCCGCAGCCGGCCCGGGACGGTGATCAGTTCAGGGGTGGGCTTGCGGGGCAGCGGCACCGCCGGGATCAGGGCGAGCTCGTAGCCGCGCTCGGGTACCAGCTTGGTCTCCAGGCCGCGCTCCGTGCCCAGGGCCGTGATCCCCACGGTGGGGTCCTGCCTGCGCAGGGCGTCCGCGAGGGCGAGCGCGGGCTCGATGTGGCCGGCGGTCCCCCCACCAGCGAGTACGACATGCACCGAAATTCACCGCTCTCCGGACGAGCGCGCCACCGGGGCGCGCCGTCGCATCGTGTTCCATCTCCGAGGGCCCCGAGGACTCCCAGCCCCCCGCTTTCTACCAAAGCGAGGTTGCCGCGCCGCAAGCGCCGCCCGCGCAGCGGGCTCGTCGCGCGCGAAGGCGATCAGCAACCCGATGGCGAACATGGTCGGCAGCAGGGCGGAGCCTCCGTAGGAGAACAGCGGGAGGGGGACTCCGGCGATCGGCAGCAGGCCGAGCACCGCACCGATGTTGATCACTGCCTGGGCGGTGATCCAGGTGGTCACGCCTCCCGCGGCGTACCTCACGAAGGGGTCCTCCGTGCGTCCGGCCACGCGGATACCCGCATAGCCTAGAGCCGCGAAGAGGGCCAGTACCGACAGCGTCCCCGCCAGGCCCAGTTCCTCACCGGTGACGGCGAAGATGAAGTCGGTATGGGCTTCGGGCAGTTGGCCCCATTTTTCCACACTCGCACCGAGTCCGGAGCCGAAGAGTCCGCCGGAGGCCAGGGCGTAAATGCCATGAACCGCCTGCCAGCAGTCGGCGACGCCGGTCTTGGGCTCGGTGGCGCCGATGCAGGCGAGCCGGGCCATCCGGTTGGGGCTGGTCTTGATGAGGATCACACCGAGCAGGCCGGCGATCGACAGCACCCCGGCGAACAGCCGGGTCGGCGCCCCCGCCAGCCACAGCAGGCCGAAGAGGATCGCGGTCAGGATGATCGCCGTACCCATGTCGCCGCCGAGCATGATCAGCCCGAGCAGCAGGAAGCTGACCGGGACCAGCGGCACCAGCATGTGCTTCCACTGGGTCAGCAGCCGCTTCTCCTGTTTGCGCGCCATCAGGTCGGCGCCCCACAGCACCAGGGCGAGCTTGCCGAACTCGCTGGGCTGGATCTGGAAGGAGCCGCCGAGGGAGATCCAGTTCTGGTTGCCGTTGACCGACATCCCTATCCCGGGGATCTGCACCAGGGCCATCAGGAAGACGGCACCGGCGAGGATCGGATAGGCGAGCGCCCGGTGCAGTTTCACCGGCATGCGGGACGCCACGAACAGCAGCACGCCCCCGATACAGGCGGCCAGGAACTGTTTGCGGAAGAAGAACGAACCCGGCAGCGACATCTGCAGCGCGGTGATCTGGGAGGCCGAGTAGACCATCACCAGGCCCAGCACGATGATCAGCAGACTGCCACCGAGGATCAGGTAGTACGCGGTCAGCGGCCGGTCCCAGGCCCGGAGCAGGCGCGTGTGGAGTCGCCGCAGCGGATTGTCCAGCTGCGTACGGGCGGCGGCGGGCCTGCGGACTGCTCGCTGTACGGGCGGTCGGCCGGTGCGGCTACCTGGCATCAACGCCTCCGCTGAACGTCGACCGTCCCACGCGTCCCTCCCAAGGTCGCCCGGCAGGCGGCCGGGTCAGGCGCCGAGTTCGCGAACAGCCTGAGCGAACGCGTCACCGCGCTTGTTGTAGTTGGCGAACATGTCCATGGAGGCACAGGCGGGGGCAAGCAGCACCGTGTCTCCGGCGACAGCGAGTCGCCGCGCCTCCTGGACCGCCGCGAGCATCGCCCCAGTGTCGGTCCGGTCGAGGTCGACGACGGGTACTTCCGGCGCGTGTCGCGCCAGGGCGTCCCGGATGAGGGCGCGATCGGCACCGATCAGCACCACGCCGCGAAGTCGCTTTGCCGACTTGGCGACCAGTTCGTCGAAGGTCGCCCCCTTCGCCAGACCGCCCGCAATCCATACGATCGGCTCATATGACGCCAAAGAGGCTTCCGCCGCGTGCGTGTTGGTCGCCTTGGAGTCGTCGACGTACGCGACGCCGTCCACGTCGGCCACGTGCGCGATGCGGTGGGCGTCCGGGGTGAAGTTCCGCAGCCCGTCCCGTACGGCCGTGGCGGGCACCCCGAAGGCGCGCGCGAGGGCCGCCGCGGCAAGGGCATTGGCGATGTTGTGCGGGGCGGGCGGGTTGACGTCGGAGACCTCGGCCAGCTCCTGGGCGTTCTGCTGCCGGTTCTCGACGAAGGCGCGGTCGACCAGGATGCCGTCCACGACACCGAGTTGGGACGGCCCCGGGGTGCCGAGGGTGAAGCCGATGGCCCGGCAGCCCTCCTCGACGTCGGCCTGCCGCACCAGCTCCTCGGTGAGCTTGTCGGCGACGTTGTAGACGCAGGCGACCCGGTTGCCCTCGTAGATACGGCCCTTGTCGGCGGCGTACGCCTCCATGGAGCCGTGCCAGTCGAGGTGGTCGGGGGCGAGGTTGAGCACGACCGCGGAGTGGGCGCGCAGGGAGGGCGCCCAGTGCAGCTGATAACTCGACAGCTCGACGGCCAGGACGTCGTACTCCTCGTCGCCGAGGACCGCGTCGAGCAGCGAGACGCCGATGTTGCCGACGGCGGCCGTGCGCAGGCCGGCGGCCTTCAGGATCGACGCCAGCATCTGGACGGTGGTGGTCTTGCCGTTGGTGCCCGTGACGGCCAGCCAGGGCGCCGCCTTCTTACCGTCCTGGCCCCGCAGCCGCCAGGCGAGCTCCACGTCGCCCCAGATGTCGACACCGGCTTCACGTGCCGCCTGGAACAGCGGCTTGTCCGGCTTCCAGCCGGGCGCGGTGACGATCAGCTCTGTGCCCTCCGGCAGGGTCGCACCGTCACCGAGGCGCACGGTGATGCCGAGCGCCTCCAGCTCCGCGGCCTGGGCACGCGCGCGTGCGTCGTCGCCGTCGTTGACGACCGTGACGATCGCCCCGCGCGCGTGCAGCACCTTGGCCGCCGGGACACCGGAGACGCCGAGCCCGGCGACGGTGACGTGCCTGCCCTGCCAGTCGGTCACTTTTGCGCTGCCCATCCTGCGTAGAAGAGCCCAAGTCCGACAATCACACAGATGCCTTGGATGATCCAGAAGCGGACCACCACCAGGACTTCGGACCAGCCCTTGAGTTCGAAGTGGTGCTGGAGTGGCGCCATCCGGAAGACGCGCCTGCCGGTGAGCCGGAAGGAGCCGACCTGGATGACGACCGACATGGTGATGAGGACGAACAGGCCGCCCATGAGGGCGACGAGGAGTTCCGTGCGGGACAGGATCGCGAGGCCCGTGAGGACACCGCCGAGCGCGAGCGAACCGGTGTCGCCCATGAAGATCTTGGCCGGCGAGGTGTTCCACCACAGGAAGCCCAGGCAGGAACCCATCAGCGCGGAGGCGATGACCGCGAGGTCCAGCGGATCGCGGACCGTGTAGCAGGCGTTGGGGTTGGTCAGGGTCATCGCGTTGGCGCAGGACTCCTGGAACTGCCAGACGCCGATGAACGTGTAGGCGCCGAAGACGAGCACGGAGGCGCCGGTGGCGAGCCCGTCCAGACCGTCCGTCAGGTTCACGCCGTTGGACATCGCGAGGATCATGAACAGCGCCCAGACCACGAACAGCACCGGGCCGATGGTCCAGCCGAAGTCCGTGATGAAGGACAGCTTGGTGGACGCCGGGGTGTTGCCGATGGCATCCGGGAACTGCAGCGAGAGCACCGCGAAGGAGATGCCGACGATCAGCTGGCCGGCCATCTTCGCCTTGGCCCGCAGACCCAGCGAACGCCGCTTGACGATCTTGATGTAGTCGTCCAGGAAGCCGACCAGGCCCATCCCGCACATCAGGCCGAGCACCAGCAGGCCCGAGTAGGTCGGGGCGTAGCCGGTGATCACCTTGGACAGGAAGTAGGCGGCGACCGTCGACAGGATGAAGGCGATACCGCCCATCGTCGGCGTACCGCGCTTGCTGGCGTGCTCGCGCGGGCCGTCGTCACGGATGTACTGGCCGTAGCCCTTGCGGGCGAGGAGCTTGATCAGCAGCGGGGTGCCGACCAGGGTCAGGAAGAGACCGATGACGCCCGAGAAGAGGATCTGCTTCATCATCGGGCATCAACACCCTCGGCACCGCTCTGGAGGAGCGCCTGGGCAACGCTCTCCAGGCCCACCGACCGTGATGCCTTCACGAGGACGACGTCCCCCGGGCGCAACTCGCTGCGCAACAGGTCGACCGCCGCCTGTGCGTCGGACACGTGCACCGACTCCTCACCCCACGAACCCTCGTTATATGCGCCCAGTTGCAGCCAGGAGGCTTCCAGTCCCCCGACCGCGACGAGCTTGCCGACATTGAGCCGGACGGCGAGCCGTCCGACCGCGTCGTGCTCGGCGAGCGCCTCGTCCCCGAGCTCGGCCATCTTGCCGAGCACCGCCCACGTGCGTCCCCCCTTTGCCTGTGCGGCTGTGCCCATGGCCGCGAGCGCGCGCAGGGCGGCTCGCATGGACTCGGGGTTGGCGTTGTAGGCGTCGTTGACGATGGTCACGCCGTCCGGGCGCTCGGTGACCTCCATACGCCAGCGGGAGAGGGAGCCAGCCTCGGAGAGCGCGGTGGCGATCTCTTCCGCGGACATGCCCAGCTCATGGGCGACGGCGGCCGCGGCGAGCGCGTTCGACACGTGGTGCTCACCGTACAGGCGCATGGTCACATCGCTTGCACCGGAGGGTGTGTGAAGGCTGAACGCGGGCTGTCCCGTGTCCGTGAGTCGTACGTTCTCGGCGCGTACGTCCGCTTCGGCCGACTCTCCGAAAAGGACCACCTTCGCCTTGGTACGGGATGCCATGGCCCGCACCAGGGGGTCGTCCGCGTTGAGGATCGCGGTGCCGCCGTCCTCGGCCGGGGGCAGGGCCTCCACCAACTCGCCCTTCGCCTGGGCGATCTGCTCACGGCCGCCGAACTCGCCGATATGGGCGGTGCCGACGTTGAGGACCAGGCCGATCCTCGGGGGCGTCAGATCCGTCAGGTAGCGGATGTGGCCGATGCCGCGGGCGCCCATCTCCAGCACCAGGAACTTCGTCTCCTCGGTGGCGGACAGGGCGGTCAGCGGCAGCCCGATCTCGTTGTTGAACGAGCCGGGCGTGAAGACGGTCGGTGCCTTGGTGCGCAGCACCTGGGCGATGAGGTCCTTGGTGCTGGTCTTGCCGGCCGAGCCGGTGAGAGCCACGAGGGTTGCGCCGAGCCGTCGTACGACATGGCGGGCGAGGGCGCCCAGGGCGGTCTGGACGTCGTCCACGACGATCGCGGGCACGCCGACGGGGCGGGACGCCAGAACGGCGACCGCGCCCTGTCCGACGACCTGTGCGGCGAAGTCGTGGCCGTCCACGCGTTCGCCCACGAAGGCGGCGAAGAGGCTGCCGGGGCCCGCCTCGCGGGAGTCCCGGACGACCTCTGAGGTGACCTGGACGGACGGATCCGGTATGTCGTGCGTCTGCCCGCCGACGACTTCAGCGATCTCGGCGAGGGAGAGGGCGATCACAAGTTCATCCCTGGGTCTTCTGGATAGCTTCGCGAAGCACCTGGCGGTCGTCGAAGGGACGAACCACGCCGGCGATGTCCTGGCCCTGCTCATGGCCCTTGCCGGCGACCAGCACGGTGTCGCCGGGGTGGGCGCGGGCGACGGCCGCGGCGATCGCGGCGGCCCGCTCCTCGAAGAGGAGCACCTCGCCGCGCTCGTGGGCGGGCACCGTGGCGGCGCCTTCGAGCATGGTCGCGAGGATGGCGAGCGGGTCCTCGGAGCGGGGGTTGTCGGAGGTCAGTACGGCCGTGTCGGCGAGCCGGGCCGCGGCGGCGCCCATCGGGGCCCGCTTGGTCCTGTCGCGGTCGCCGCCGCAGCCGAGGACGATGTGCAGCCGGCCCTTGGTGACCTTGCGCAGGGCCTTGAGGACCGATTCGACGGCGTCCGTCTTGTGGGCGTAGTCGACGACCGCGAGGTAGGGCTGTCCGGCGTCCACGCGCTCCAGGCGGCCCGGGACACCCGGGACGGCGGCGACGCCGTCGGCGGCCGTCTGCGGGTCGAGGCCCGCGGCGGCCAGGGCGACGATCGCGGCGAGGGTGTTGGCCACGTTGAAGGGGCCCGGCAGCGGCGACTTGGCGGCGATCCGGACGTCCCCGGGCCCGACGACGGTGAACGTCGAGTCCATCGGGCCGATGTGGACGTCCGCGGCCCGCCAGTCGGCGTCGGGGTGGCCCTCGGCGGAGTAGGTGACGACCGGGACGCCGGCCTCGCGGGCGAGTCTGCGGCCGTACTCGTCGTCGACGTTGACCACTCCCCGTCTGCTGCGTTCCGGGGTGAAGAGCTGCGCCTTGGCCCGGAAGTAGTCCTCCATGTCGGAGTGGAACTCCATGTGTTCCGGGCTGAGGTTGGTGAAGACCGCGATGTCGAAGACGCAGCCGTCGACCCGGCCGAGGACCAGGGCGTGGCTGGAGACCTCCATGGCGACGGCCTCGACGCCGCGCTCGCGCATGACGGCGAACAGGGCCTGAAGGTCGGTGGCCTCGGGGGTGGTGCGCTCGGACTTGATGCGCTCGTCGCCGATGCGCATCTCGACGGTGCCGATGAGTCCCGTGCCGCGCGTGCCCTTAAGGCCGCCCTCGACCAGGTAGGCCGTGGTGGTCTTGCCGGAGGTGCCGGTGATGCCGATCTGGAGCAGGTCGCGGCCCGGGTGACCGTAGATGGTGGCCGCGAGTTCGCCCATCCGCGCGCGCGGATCGTCGACGACCAGGACCGGCAGACCGGTCGCGGCGGCGCGTTCGGCGCCCGTCGGGTCGGTCAGCACGGCGACCGCGCCGAGGCCGGCGGCCTGGGCGACGAAGTCGGCGCCGTGCAGCCGGGCACCCGGCAGGGCGGCGTACACGTCACCGGGGCGGACCGCGCGCGAGTCATGGGTGATGCCCGTGACCTCCACCGCGTTGCCGGCGGTGTCCGGGACGGCGGCACCCAGCTGATCGGCGAGCTCCGCGAGGGGTGTGGCGGAGACCTGAACCGGCCGGGGCGGCCCCGGATATGTCACGGAAGCGCCCTTCTGGGTGGTTTGGGACTGATCAGCGTGTGGCACGGCGGTGAGCGTACCGGGCGCACCCGCTCCGGAGCGAAGTGAGGGGCTCGGGGCCCGGTGGTTCCCGGGATCGGGGGTGATCGTTGTCACGGACTCGTTCCTGGTGGTCTTTCCGAAAAGCTGGGGCGCTGATCAGGGCTTGTAGTCGACGGGCAGGTTCGCCGCCTTGGCGCCGGTCGGCGGGATCTGCAGGGTCTTGAGGGCGAACTCCATCACCTGCTTGTAGATCGGGCCGCAGATCTGGCCGCCGAAGTAGCTGCCGGCGGTGGCGTTCTGGATGGCGCAGTAGACGGTGATGCGGGGGTTGTCCGCGGGCGCGAACCCGGCGAACGACGAGGTGTAGCCGCGGTATCTGCCGGTGGCCGGATCCACTCGGTTGGCGGTGCCGGTCTTGCCCGCGACGTTGTAGCCGGGGATGGCGGCCTTGGCGCCGGTGCCCTGCTCGTCGTCCACGACGGACTCCAGCATCTCGGCAAGGGTCTTGGCCGTCTTCGCACTGACCACGCGCGACTTCTTGGGCTGCGCGGCCGGGGTGAAGCGGCCGTCGGCGCCCTTGGAGCCGCGCACCAGGGACGGCTCGACCCGGACTCCGCCGTTGGCGATGGTCGAGTAGACGGAGGCCGCCTGCATGGCGTTGATGGAGAAACCCTGGCCGAAAGGGATCGTGAACTGCTGCGAGGTCGACCACTTGGCCGGGGCGGCCAGGATGCCCCGGGTCTCGCCGGGGAAGCCGAGCCCGGTGTAGCCGCCGATGCCGAACTTGCGCAGATACGAGTAGAGGACCTGGTTGGCCTGCTCCTGGGTCTTGCCGAGCTGGCCGGTGGCGAGGATGGTGCCGATGTTGCTGGACTTGGCGAGCACGCCGTTGAGCGTGAGGTACCAGGTCGCGTGGTCGATGTCGTCCTTGAAGAGCCGGTCGCCGCGGTGCAGCCGGTTGGGCACCACCACATGGGTGAGCGGGGTTGCCGCGTTCTCCTCCAGAACGGCCGCCATCGACATCACCTTGGCGGTGGAGCCGGGCTCGTAGGCGTCCTGGAGGGCGGCGTTGCCCATCGCGGCGGCGTCGGCCGTCGACAGGTCGTTCGGGTCGAAGCCGGGCGAGTTGGCCATCGCCAGGATCTGTCCGGTCCTGGTGTCCTGGACGACCACATAGCCGCGGTCCGCCTTGGACTTCTCGACCTGCTCGGTGATGGCGTTCTGCGCGGCCCACTGGATGTCCCGGTCGATGGTCAGCTCGACGTCCGCGCCGGGCACCGCCGGGGTCTCCGTGGAGCCCGCGGTGGGCACCTCACGGCCGCCGGACTGGGCGTAGCGGATCTTGCCGTCCTTGCCGGTCAGCTGCTTGTCGAGCTGCTGCTCGATACCGCCGCCGCCCTTGCCGTCGACGTTGACCCAGCCCAGTATCCCGGCGGCCAGGTCGCCGTTCGGGTACACGCGCTGGCTGCTGGGGTCGGCGAAGACACCGGCGAGCACGTTGACGGTGCCGCCCTCGGTGTCGGCCTTGTTGGTGAGCGCGGTCTTCAGGTCCTTGATCTGCTTCCAGACCTGCGGGGTCTGCCGGGCGGCGAGCCGGACGTAGCGCAGTTCCCTGTTCTCGGGCCGCAGCAGCTTGACCAGGTCGGCCTGGTTCTTGCCGAGGATCGGGGCGAGCAGCGCGGCGGCCTGCTCGGGGCCGTCGTCCACCTTGAGCTGCTTGCGGGTGAACATCGTGGGGTCGGCGGTGATGTCGTAGGCGTCCTCGCTGATCGCCAGCGCCACGCCGTTGCGGTCGGTGATCCCGCCGCGCTCGGCGGCCAGGGTGTGCACGACGTACCGGTTCTGTTCGGCCTTGGCGGCGTACGCGCTGGCGTCGACGGCCTGCACCTGGAGCAGCCGTCCGACGAAGACCAGCAGCACCAGGGTCAGGGCGAAGCCGACCATGCGCAGCCGGGGGCGGGGGCTGCCGAGCCGCAGGGGGGGCGAGGGCGGAGGGCGCCGCGCGCTCGGGCGGCGGACCGGGCGAGCGCCGGGGCCCGGCTGACTGCGGACGGCGCCCCTGGGCTCCCGGGGGCGGGGCGGCTTGGCGGGGCCGGGCACACGGCGGCGCGGCGGTTGCCTTTCTCCCGTAGTGTCTGGCACTTCCGTCACCTGCCGGGGGTCGTGGTCGGGGTCGTCACGGGCGTGAGTGCCGGCGTCGGGGCCGTCACCGGTGTGGTGACCGGCGTGGGTGTCGGTGCGGTCACCGGAGCGGAGACGGCCGCCGTCGGCGCGGCGACGGACGGCGTGCCGATGACCTCGGGGGCGGGCGGCTGGGTGGTCCCGCGCAGAGCGGCGGGGCTGGGGACGCCCTTGACGGTGCCGTCGGAGCCGAGGAAGGCCGGGTCACCGCCGGGGACCATGCCGAGCTCACTGGCCCGGCGCTGGAGGGCGTCGGGGGCGGAGTAGGCGTCGATGTCCCGCTGCAGGGCCTGTTCCTCGTCGGTGAGGTTCTTGGTCTGCTTCTGCAGGTCGTCGAGTCTGAACGAGCCCTCGCTGAGCGCCGAGTTCAGCACCAGCAGGCCGATCAGGCCGCCGCCGAGCAGCAGGACGACCAGCAGGACGAACGGGGTACGGGCGGCCTGGTTGGCCCGGCCGACCGGAAAGAGCCGGGCGAGCCGGGCGGCCCGCCCTTTCAGCTCGGGTTTCCTACTCACGTGTCCTCCGGTGGGTCCGGAAACCCCGCGTGCTCACGCCGCTCATTCGATGGACTCCCTGATGCGCTGGGCCCCTCGAAGACGCGCGGGGGCGGCCCGGCGGTTCTCGGCGACCTCTTCCTCGGTGGGAAGTTCGGCACCGCGCGTGAGCAGCTTGAGCCGGGGCTGGTACTGCTCGGGCACGACCGGCAGTCCGGGTGGCGCGGTGGTGGCGGCACCGGCCGCGAACACCTGCTTGACGAGGCGGTCTTCGAGCGAGTGGTACGACAGTACGGCGATCCGACCGCCGACCGCGAGGGCCTTCACCGCGGCCGGGATCGCCCTTTCCAGGACGGCCAGTTCGCCGTTGACCTCGATGCGCAGCGCCTGGAAGGTGCGCTTGGCCGGGTTGCCGCCGGTGCGCTTGGCGGCCTGCGGCAGGGAGTCCCGGATCAGCTCGACGAGCCGGGCGCTGTTGCTGAACGGCTCCTTCTCGCGTTCCCGGACGATCGCCGAGACGATCCGCTTGGCCTGCTTCTCCTCGCCGTACGCGAACAGGATGCGCACGAGGTCGCCGGGCGGGTAGGTGTTGAGGACCTCGGCGGCGCTGATGCCGGTCGTCTGGTCCATGCGCATGTCCAAGGGTGCGTCCTGGGCGTAGGCGAAGCCGCGGTCCGCCTCGTCGAGCTGCATGGAGGAGACACCGAGGTCGAACAACACGCCCTGCACGCGCGCGATGCCGAGACGTTCGAGTACCCCGGGCAGCTCGTCGTACACGGCGTGCACCAGGGTGGCGCGGTCACCGAAGGGGGCGAGGCGTTCGCCGGACAGGCGCAGCGCCTCCTTGTCACGGTCCAGGGCGACCAGACGGGCCTCGGGGAAGCGGGTCAGCAGCGCCTCGCTGTGGCCGCCGAGGCCGAGGGTGCAGTCGACGACCACCCCGCCCGGCGCCTCCAGAGCGGGCGCCAGCAGGTCCAGGCACCGCTGGAGCATCACCGGGACGTGTCGGCTCTCGCCCTCCGGTCGCCCGCCACCGCCCTTGTTCGGAAGCGCTTCGCGCCCTTGCATTCTTGGGGGCCTCTCAGGTTCCGCGCGGGAGATACGCACCGCCGGGTCCCCGCCCGCTCGGTACGCGCGCCGCGCACGTGGGGAGACGGTCCGGGCGCCGTGCCGGGGTCTCCAGGGGATTTCACCAGCGGGGAGAGCCTCGCCTCCCGCTTCGCGTCACTTTAGTCCACCGTGTCGCCCGGTCAATCAACCGGCCTGCGCGGCGCGTACGACATGGCGGCGGGGGCCGCGATTGGAAAGGAATCACCCGTACGGCCCTGGTTTGCCCTCCGTGTGGGTTAGCTCACAACAAGCCACCATGGCGTTCTTTGTGCCCTCTCACAGCAGGCTCCGACCGCCCGTGACCAGTACCGTCGTGTCTATGACGACTTCCGCAGCAGCTCCCACTGGATCCGAAGGCGCCATAACCGACGGCGGCACCGTGACGGACCGCCTGGTCGACGCCAACCAAACGTACGCAGCCGCCTTCACCGACCCCGGTATGGACGCCCGGCCCGTCCTGCACGTGGCTGTGGTGTCCTGTATGGACGCCCGTATCGACCTGCACAAGGCGCTCGGCCTGCACCTCGGCGACTGTCACACCATCCGCAACGCCGGCGGTGTGGTCACCGACGACGTGATCCGCTCCCTCACCATCAGCCAGCGCAAGCTCGGCACCCGCAGCGTGGTCCTCATCCACCACACCGGCTGCGGCCTGGAGGCCCTCACCGAGGACTTCCGCACCGAGCTGGAGATGGAGGTCGGCCAGCGCCCGGCCTGGGCGGTGGAGTCCTTCCGGGACGTCGACCAGGACGTACGGCAGTCCATGCAGCGGGTGCGCACCTCGCCGTTCCTGCTCCACACCGACGACGTACGCGGCTTCGTCTTCGACGTCCGCACCGGCCTGCTGCGCGAGGTCGATCCGGCCTGAGCCGACCGGCTCCGACGGACCGCCCGCCCCGAAAACCGCCGCCGTACCCTGTCAGGACCCTGTCGAATACACGGTCGAAAGGCCGTAAGACCGACATAGTGCGGGCAGTTGTCCACAGGCGAGTGACACGAATCGGTAACGGCAGCAAGAATGCGGTGTGAGACGTCGCGCGGAACTATTCACGCGTGGTGTCCGTGTTTCGGGGTGGGCCGGTTCCGCTGACAGAGCGCCGGCCCGGGCAATGTAGGGCCGAGGAGGGCCGGGTGACGACCTATGACGATCGAGCGAGCCTCACAGATCTGACCGCCACTGTGGAGCGGGTCCGCAGTTCGGTGGAGGGTGTGATCGAGGGCAAGCCCGAGGTCGTACGGCTTTCGCTGACCGTGCTGCTGGCCGAGGGACATCTTCTGATCGAGGACGTCCCCGGCGTGGGCAAGACGATGCTGGCGAAGGCGCTGGCGCGGTCCATCGACTGTTCGGTGCGACGCATCCAGTTCACGCCCGACCTGCTGCCGTCGGACATCACCGGCGTGTCCATCTGGGACCAGCAGCGCCGGGACTTCGAGTTCAAACCGGGCGCCATCTTCGCCCAGATCGTGATCGGCGACGAGATCAACCGCGCGTCGCCCAAGACCCAGTCCGCACTGCTGGAGTCGATGGAGGAGCGGCAGGTCACCATCGACGGGCAGACCTATGAACTGCCCAGTCCGTTCATGGTGGTGGCCACCCAGAACCCGGTCGAGATGGAGGGCACCTACCCGCTGCCGGAGGCCCAGCGCGACCGCTTCATGGCCCGCGTCTCGGTCGGCTACCCCAGCGTGGAGGCCGAGTTGCAGATGCTCGACATCCACGGCGGGGCGAGCCCCCTGGAGGACCTGCAGCCGGTGGCGCACGCGCACGACATCGTGAAGCTCGTCGAGACCGTGCGGGGCGTCCATGTCGCCGAGACGGTCCGGCGGTACGCGGTGGACCTGGTCTCCGCCACCCGTACCCACCCCGACCTCAGACTCGGCGCCTCGCCGCGCGCGACGCTGCACCTGCTGCGCGCGGCGAAGGCGTCCGCGGCCCTGAGCGGCCGGGAGTACGCGCTGCCGGACGACGTGCAGGCGCTCGCCGTGGCGGTGCTGGCCCACCGGCTGCTGCCCACCGCCCAGGCCCAGCTCAACCGGCGCACCGCGGAACAGGTCGTCCAGGAGATCCTGCAGCAGACCCCGGTACCCGCGGCCCCCCGCCAGCAGAGCGGCTTCGGCGGTCTGGGCCAGGGCGTCCCGGCGTATCCCCAGCAGCCCCCGCGGAGTCTGTGATGAGCGCCCCGGCGGAGGCCGACCGCGAGGAGTCGGGCGGCATCCGCACGGCCCTGGCCGGGCTGACCACCCGTGGCCGCTCCTTCCTGGCGGCCGGCATCGCGGCGGTGATCTGCGCGTACATACTCGGCCAGAGCGATCTGCGCCGGGTCGGGCTGCTGCTCGCCGTGCTGCCGCTGATCTGCGCGGCCGTGCTCTACCGCACCCGCTACCGGGTGGCCGGCAGCCGCCGGCTCTCCCCCTCGCGGGTGCCGGCCGGCAGCGAGGCCCGGGTCCATCTGCGGATGGACAACGTCTCGCGGCTGCCCACCGGCCTGCTGATGCTCCAGGACCGGGTGCCCTACGTCCTCGGCCCGCGCCCGCGTTTCGTCCTGGACCGGGTCGAGCCGGGCGGCCGCCGGGAGGTCTCCTACCGGGTCCGCTCGGACCTGCGCGGCCGCTATCCGCTGGGCCCGCTCCAGCTGCGCCTGACCGACCCGTTCGGAATGTGCGAACTGACCCGGTCCTTCTCGACGTTCGACACCCTGACCGTCATCCCGCGCGTGGAGCCGCTGTCGCCGATCCGGCTCGGCGGCGAGGCGAAGGGGTACGGCGACGGGCGGCAGCGCTCCCTGGCCCTGGCCGGCGAGGACGACGTGATCCCGCGCGGCTACCGGTACGGCGACGACCTGCGCCGGGTGCACTGGCGCTCCACCGCCCGCTACGGCGAGCTGATGGTGCGCCGCGAGGAGCAGCCGCAGCGCGCCCGCTGCACGGTACTGCTGGACACCCGGGGCATCGCCTACGAGGGCGCGGGCCCCGACTCGGCGTTCGAATGGGCGGTCTCCGGCGCCGCCTCGGTCCTGGTCCACATGCTCGAACGCGGCTACTCGGTCCGGCTGTTGACGGACACCGGCAGCGCGGTGCCCGGTGAGGGCGCCGACGGTTTCGCGGGCTCCGGCCAGGATTCGGCCGACGCGGCCGGGCTGCTGATGGACACCCTGGCCGTGATCGACCACTCGGACGGCGCCGGCCTGTCCCGGGCCTACGACGTGCTGCGCGGCGGGAACGAGGGGCTGCTGGTGGCCTTCCTGGGCGACCTCGACGAGGAACAGGCGGCGATCGCCACGAAGATGCGCCAGCGCAGCGGCGGTGCCGTCGCCTTCGTCCTGGACCCGTTCACCTGGGTGCGGGAGCCCACCGACGTGCCCGCCGCGGGCCACGCCCACGAGGAGGGGCTGCGGATGCTGCGCGAGTCCGGCTGGACGGCGGTCGGCGTGCCGCGCGGCGCCCCGCTCGCCGACTTGTGGCAGCAGGCCGACCGGGAGCGCCTCTCGGTGGCCGCGGCGGGCGGCGAGGCCCGGTGATGAGCGGACGGGCCCGGCTGGCCCTGACCGCGGCGGCGGCGACGCTGATGGCGTCCTGTGCCCTGCTGCCCCTGGTCTCCCCGAAGACCTGGCTGTTCCAGGCGGCCTTCCTGGTGGCGATCCAGACCGGCGTGGGCGCGGCCGCGCGCCGGGTGCCGCTGGCCCGGCCGCTGACCGTGGCCGCGCAGGCCCTGGCCACGCTGCTGATGCTGACCCTGGTCTTCGCCCGGGGCCACGCCGTCGCCGGGCTGATCCCCGGCCCGGACACCTTCCGGTACTTCGCCGACCTGCTCCAGCAGGGCTCCGAGGACGTCAGCCGGTATGCGATACCCGCGCCGCTGTCGGACGGCATCCGGCTGATGCTGATCGGCGGGGTACTGATCGTCGGGCTGATCGTGGACACCCTCGCGGTGACCTTCCGCAGCGCGGCCCCGGCCGGACTGCCGTTGCTCGCGCTGTACTCGGTGGCGGCGGGCCTGTCCGACGGGCCGAACGACTGGTTCTGGTTCCTGGTGGCGGCGGCCGGCTATCTGCTGCTCCTGCTCGCCGAGGGCCGGGACCGGCTCTCGCAATGGGGCCGGGTGTTCGGCGGGGTCTCGCGCACCCCGGGCGGCCAGGAGAGCGGCGCGGTGGCCCCGGTGCGCACCGGCCGCCGGATCGGCTTCGCCGTGCTGAGCGTGGCCCTGTTCGTGCCGTTCGTGATGCCCTCGATCCAGGGCGGCCTGCTGGACGGCACCGGGAACGGCGTCGGCGTGGGCGCCGGGAACGGCGGCACGATCTCCGCGGTCAACCCCCTGGTGTCGCTGCGGGACAGCCTCAACGTGGACGAGGACCGTCAGGTGCTGTCCGTACGGACCACCACCGCCGACGTCTCCGACCTGTATCTGCGGATCGTCTCCCTGGACGACTTCGACGGCACCACCTGGAAGCCGGCCCAGCGGCACATCACCGGCGTCCCGGACACCTTCCCGACCCCGGCCGGCCTGGGCGGCGACATCAAGCGGGCGACGGTGCGGACCACGATCTCGGCCGCCGACTGGTACGCCCAGGACTGGCTGCCGATGCCGTACCCGCCGAGCGGGGTGAAGGTCGCCGGCACCTGGCGCTACGAACCCGTCGGGATGACGCTGGTCGGTGACCACGGGCAGAACACGCGCGGTGAGACCTACCAGGTCACCAGCCTGGACGTGCAGCCGACGGCGGAGCAGCTGGCCACGGCGCCGGAGCCGACGGCCGCCATGAGGAAGGACTACACCAAGGTGCCTTCCTCGCTGCCGTCGGTGGTGGCGCGGACGGCCCAGGAGGTCACCGCGGGCGCGACGAACCACTACGAGGAGGCGGTCAAGCTCCAGGACTACTTCGCGGTGAACGGCGGCTTCCAGTACGACACCCAGGTGCAGGTCGGCCGGGGCGAGGGCGCGATCGCGAACTTCCTGAAGCAGAAGCGCGGCTTCTGCGTGCACTTCTCCTTCGCGATGGCCGCGATGGCCCGGACGCTGGGCATCCCGGCCCGGGTCGCGGTGGGCTTCGCGCCCGGCACCCCGCAGGCCGACGGCACGGTCTCGGTGGGTCTGAAGGACGCGCACGCCTGGCCGGAGCTGTACTTCGAGGGCGTGGGCTGGACCCGGTTCGAGCCGACCCCGACCCGGGGCACGACGCCGTCGTACACCGTCTCGGACACCCCCGGCTCCTCGGTGCCGGACCAGGCCGTGCCCTCCACGGGCGCCTCGGCGGCGCCGTCGGCCTCGGCCTCGGCGAGCGAGAGCTGCACGGCCCAGATGCGCAGGCAGGACATCTGCGCGAGCCCGTCGGCGGCGGGTGCGGTGACGGCCGGCGACGGAGGCGGGCCGTCCCTGTGGTGGCTGCTGGGGCCGCTCGGCGGTATCGCCGTGGTGGCGGTGCTGCTGTCACCGATGCTGTGGCGGCAGCGGGTGCGGGCGAAGCGGCTCGGTTCGTATGCGCGGACCGAGGAGGGCATCGCGGCGCACACGCTGGCGGTCTGGCAGGAACTGACCGACACGGCATGGGACTTCGGCATCCTGCCGGACGAGTCACAGACCCCGCGCGGGACGGCCGCCCGGATCGTCCGCCTGGGCCGTCTCGACCCGGCGTCGGCCGCTTCGGCGCACCGGGTCGCGGACGCGGTCGAGCAGGTGCTGTACGCGCCGCGGTCGCGGCTGACGCCGGGGATCGCGGACGACGTCCGCCGGGTGGCGGTCGGACTGGACGGCCCGGCGAGTGGCCCCACCCACTTCAGGGCGCTGCTCCTGCCGCGGTCGGCCGTGCGCGTGCTGTGGGCGATGTCGGCCGGGTGGGCGCGGCTGCGGGAGCGGGTGGCAGCCTACCGGCCGACGCTGCGGAAGCCTTCGGGGCAGCAGGGCTGAGGGCCGCTGCGCGGAGCGGGCCCGAGGGAACACGACTGAGGGGTGACCACCCACTGGGTGGTCACCCCTCAGTCGTACGTGAAGCTCAGTCGTACGTGAAGCTCAGTCATGCTTGAAGCTCAGTCGTGGAAGCGGCGAAGTCAGTGGCCCTGTTCGTCGCGGCGGCGCTGCCAGCGCTCCTCGATGCGGTCCATCATCGAGCGCTTCGGCCGGCCCTGACGGCGGGCCTGCGGGCCTCCCGCGGGCTGTTCGCCGGGCTTGGGAGCCTTGCGCCAGCCGGTGACGGCAAGGACCGCGCAGCCCAGCATGACGAGGAAGCCCACCACGCTGACCCAGATCTGCTGTGCGACCATTCCGGCCATGAGGAGCGCGATACCCACGAGGAAGCCTGCGGCCGCCTGGTAGACCCGTCGCCGGGTGTACGTCCGCAACCCGCTTCCCTCAAGCGCTGTCGCGAACTTGGGGTCTTCGGCGTACAGCGCTCGCTCCATCTGCTCAAGCATTCGCTGCTCGTGCTCCGAGAGCGGCACGGCGTCCTCCTCATCGTGCAGTCGCCAGGGCGACCCGGGGGGTCCCTTCAGGATAGGCAGGGAATCGCCCCCGTGAAACCCGCCCCTCTAGGCCAATTGGCCAACCGGAATCCGCCATGGCCGTTCCGGCTCGCTGAGGCTTCCATTCCCCAGCGGCCGTCCCGTCATGCCGAGCGGTCTCCCTCGATCATACGGCGCAAACCCCTCGATCGGGGGGCCTGTGGCGTACTCCATCCGCTGCCGAGCCCCTGATCAGCGGGCTCGTCTCAGGAGAATCTCAGGCCCCGGCCGCACCCGGAGTCTCGCCGAGCACATGAAGCTGGGTGGCGACGGCGTGGAAGGCCGGGAGCTCGGCCGCGGCGGCCTCCAGCTTCAGCAGGGCGTCGAGGGCGCCGGGCTCGGTGTCCACCAGGACGCCGGGTACCAGGTCGGCGAAGACCCGCACGCCGTGCACGGCGGCGACGGCCAGGCCCGCGCCCTCGACCAGGCCGGTGAGCTGCTCGGCGGTGAAACGGCGCGGCATGGGGTCGCCGCTGCCCCAGCGGCCGTCGGGGTCGTCGAGGGCCTGCCGGGCCTCCTTGAAGTGCCCGGCGAGGGCCCGCGCGACCACGGCCCCGCCGAGCCCGGCGGCGAGCAGGCTGAGGACGCCCTCGGAGCGCAGCGCGGCCACCGTGTTGCGCACGCCCTCGGCCGGGTCGTCGACGTACTCCAGGACGCCGTGGCAGAGCACCACGTCGTGGCTGCCGCGCTCGACCACGTCGAACAGGCCGAGGACGTCGCCCTGGACGCCCTTGACCCGGTCGGCGACACCGGCCTCGGCGGCGCGGCGCTCCAGCGCGAACAGGGCGTTCGGGCTGGGGTCGACCACGGTGACACGGTGGCCGAGGCGGGCGAGGGGCACGGCGAAGTTGCCGCTGCCGCCGCCGGTGTCCAGGACGTCCAGCGCGTCCCGGCCGGTGGCCTTGACCCGGCGGTCGAGGGCGTCCTGGAGGACCTCCCAGACCACGGCGGTACGGAGAGAAGCGCGGGGTCGTGTGGGGTCCGGCACGGCAGTTGACTCCTCGGCGCGGCACCGCCTGTTGCCCGGCGGCGCGAACTCGGTGCCTCCCCTGCCCGGGGTGCGGGAGGAAGGAAGGCTTCAGGCGCTCTCCACCCTATTGCCTCGGCTGCCGCCCTCTCGCCTCCGCTGCCCGCCCGGTCATCCCGCGTCGGGCAGCCCTCTCTCCGGGAGGCCGTCCGGCCGCTCCCCCTCCTGTCGGCGGGGCTGCGGCAGCACCGGCTGGAGGACGAGCATCCGCTCGACTATGCGGAGGAACATCTCCACGTCCCGTATCAGGTCGTCGGCGTCGCGGCGGCCGGCCGCGCCCTGGATGCCCGCCTCGGCGCGGGCGCGGCGGCCGGCGCCGGAGGCGAACAGGGCGCTCCACTCGGTGAGCTCGGGCGCGACCTCGGGGAGCACCTCCCAGGCGCTGCGGATGCGGGCCCGGCGCCGGGGCGAGGTCTCGGGGCGGGCGCGGGCGGCGAGCACGGCGGCCGCGGTGCGCAGGGCGGCCAGATGGGCCGTCGCATAGCGCTCGTTGGGGGCGTCGAGGAGTTCGGCCTCGTCGAGGGTGGCGCGGGCCTGGGCGAGCAGGTCGAGGGCGGCGGGCGGGGCCGTGGCCCGGCGGAGCACGGGGTGCACGTCGCTCGCCGGGCCGGTCAGTGAGGGGGCAGGGCCGGTGGCGCGGCGCCGGTGGGCGGCGGCCGCTGAGGAGTTGGCCATGACGAACCTCCTGTCGTCTGGGTGACGGCTCCCTCACACGGGGTGCCGTATGTGCCCATCGTGAGGTATGGCACTGACAATCCGTTCTGACCTGGGGCTTTGCTTCGATCGCAGGTTCGGGTTAGTTTTTGCACTGACCAGTCAGTTCAAAAACGAAGTCGCATGCGGACAGCGCTTCGGAAGGCAGGGGGGATCTGTGCACGGCGTACCTGTCACGGCCGAGCGGCTCGGGCTCAAGGGCCCGCGCGGCTGGGCGTTCCGGGGGATCTCCCTGGACGCCGGGCCCGGCGCGCTGATCGCGGTGGAGGGGCCGTCCGGCTCCGGCCGCACCTGTCTGCTGCTGGCCCTCACCGGGCGGATGAGGGCCACCGAGGGCAACGCGACGGTCGGCGAGGCCCGGCTGCTCAAGCAGCCGGCGGCCGTACGCCGGATCAGCGCGGTGGCCAACATGACCGGGGTCACCGACCTCGAACCCGCCCTGACCGTGGGCGAGCACCTGCGCGAACGGGCCCTGCTGCAGCGCCGGTTCGGCGACTCGCTGCGCGCCCTGCTGCGGCCCCGGGCCGAGAAGGGCGCCCAGGCACGGCAGTTGATCGACGACGCCCTGGCCGCCGCCGGGCTCGACCTGGAGGCGCTGCCGAAGGGCTCCCGGACCGCCGTACGGGATCTGGAGCGGATCGAGGCGCTGCGGCTGTCCGTGGCGCTGGCGCTGGTCGGGAAGCCGCGGCTACTGGCCGTGGACGACGTGGACCTGAAGCTGTCGGCGGCCGAACAGACCGAGGCGCGGGCGCTGTTGGCGTCGATCGCCGCGGCCGGGACGACCGTGGTGGCGGTGTGCGGGGAGGCCCTGGAGGGGGCTGTCGTGGTCCGTACCGGGACCGCTCAGGAAGAGGAGACCGGGATGCCCGAAGGCACCGGAACCGGGGAGGAGGCCCGCGATGCGCTCGCCACGACTGGCCGCGCTTGAGCTCAGGCGTTTCGGACGGGGGAGGCTGCCCCGCGCGGCCCTGGTGGCCCTGCTGGTGCTGCCGCTGCTGTACGGCGCCCTCTATCTGTGGTCGTTCTGGGATCCGTACGGCCGGCTGGACCGCATCCCGGTGGCGCTCGTGAACGACGACAAGGGGGCGAGCGCGAGCGGCAGGAAGATCACCGCGGGCGAGGACATCGTGGACGGCCTCAAGGACAGCAGGACGTTCGAGTGGCACCAGGTGAGCGCGGCCGAGGCGCGCCGGGGTGTCGAAAACGGCACCTACTACCTGTCGCTGACCATGCCCGCCGACTTCAGCTCGCGCGTCGCCTCCAGCGCGGGCGACTCCCCGGAGACCGGCGCGCTCCAGGTGCGTACGAACGACGCGAACAACTACATCGTCGGCCAGATCTCCCGCACCGTCTTCAACGAGGTGCGCTCGGCCGCGTCCGCCAAGGCGTCCCGGTCCTTCCTGGACCGCATCTTCATCTCGTTCGCCGACATCCACGGACAGACCGTGAAGGCCGCCGAGGGCGCCGACACGCTCACCGGTGGCATCGGGAAGGCCGAGAAGGGCTCGAAAGATCTCGCGGACGGACTGAAGGACACCAAGACCGGCAGCGGCAAGCTCGCCAAGGGGGTCAAGAAGCTGGACGCGGGCGCGGGGCGGCTGGAGGACGGTTCCCGGCAGGTCGCGGACGGCACCCAGTCCCTCGCGGACCAGGTCGACGGGGTCTACGGAAAGGTCGGCCCGTATCTGGAGGGCAACGAGAAGACCATCGGCGACACGGCGCGGCTGGTCGCCGACTCGGCCGGGACCGTCCGCGACAACCTGGGCGTCCTGGTGAAGGCGGCCCCCGCGGCCGCGAAGACCGCGCACACGGCCGCCGGGACGCTGGACGAGGTCTACCGGGCGCGCTGCCCGGCCGCGCTGCTGACCGACCCGGCCTGTCCCGACCTGAAGAAGGCCAGGGACGCGGCCGACGACGTGGCCGCCGTCGCCGACGACCTCGACACGCTGATCGCGGACCAGCACGGCGACCTGAAGACGCTCGACGGAAACCTCGCCGTCCTCCAGCGGCAGGCCGAGGCTCTCGCCGACCGGGCCCCGCACCTGTCCGAGGACGTCGCCGACGCCGTCAGGAAGATCAACAAGCTGAACGACGGCGCGGCCCAGGTCGCCGCGGGTGCCGAGAAGCTGCACACCGGGCTCGGCACGGCCCTGACCGGCGCGACCGGTCTGGACGCGGGCATCGGCAAGCTCAAGACCGGCGCCTACGACCTCAACGGCGGGATGTACAAGCTCGTCGACGGCTCCGGCAGGCTCGCCGGCGGTCTGCACGACGGCGCCGCCCGGATCCCCGACTACGGCAAGAACGACCGCGACCGGCGCACCGAGGTGATGGCCGACCCTGTCCGGCTCGCCTCCCAGGACCTGCACAAGGCGCCCAACTACGGCACCGGGTTCGCCCCGTACTTCATCCCGCTGTCCCTGTGGGTCGGCGCGATGGTGGCCTACATGCTGATCCAGCCGCTCAACCGGCGTGCCCTGGCGGCCGGTTCGGCGGCCTGGCGGATCGCGCTGGCGGGCTGGCTGCCGGTGGTCGCGGTCGGGGTGCTGCAGACGGCCGCCCTGATGGCCGTCCTGCACTGGGCGATCGGTCTGGAGATGGCCCGCGCGGCCGGGACGGTCGGGTTCCTGTTCCTGGTGACGGCGTGCTTCGCGGCGATCGTGCAGTGGCTGAACGCGCGCTTCGGCGCGGCCGGCCGGATCCTGGTGCTGGCGCTGCTGATGCTCCAGCTGACGTCGGCGGGCGGCACCTATCCCGTGCAGACCAGCCCGGGCTTCTTCAACGCGATCCACCCGTTCCTGCCGATGAGCTACATCGTGGCGGCGCTGCGGCGGCTGATCACCGGCGGCGGACTGGGACCGGTGTGGCAGGCCTGCGCCGTGCTGACGGCGTTCACTGTGGGCGCACTCGCGCTCACGGCCCTTTCGGCCAGGCGCCGCCAGGTGTGGACGCTGGACCGGCTGCACCCCGAGCTGAGCCTGTGAGGAGATCCATGACCTTTCCTCCGGTGCCCGCGGGGGCCGCCGTTCCTGTGAGAATCAGGACCATGGAAAGCAGCAGCACCACGGGCGGCAGCACGCGCCGTGAAGCCACCCGGCAGAAGCTCTACGAGGCGGCCGTCACCCTCATCGCCGAGCAGGGCTTCTCCGCCACCACCGTGGACGAGATCGCCGAGCGTGCCGGGGTCGCGAAGGGCACGGTCTACTACAACTTCGCGAGCAAGTCGGTCCTCTTCGAGGAGCTGCTGCGGCACGGCGTGGGCCTGCTCACCGCCTCCCTGAAGGAGGCCGCCGAACGGACCGCGCGGGAGGGCGGCAACCGGGTCGACGCCCTGGACGCGATGGTCCGGGCGGGCCTGGTCTTCATCGACCGCTACCCGGCCTTCACCCAGCTCTACGTGGCCGAGCTGTGGCGCACCAACCGGGCCTGGCAGTCGACGCTCATGGTGGTCCGGCAGCAGGCGGTCGCGGTCGTCGAGGGCGTGCTGCGCGAGGGCGTCGAGAACGGCGAGTTCAGTGACGAGATCGACATCCAGCTGACGGCGGCCGCGCTGGTCGGCATGGTGCTGGTGGCCGCGCTGGACTGGAAGTCCTTCCAGCCCGAGCGCTCCCTGGACGACGTCCACTCGGCCCTGTCCCGGCTGTTGCAGGGGCGGGTGAGCGGGAAGGGCTGAGCCCTTCCGGGACCGGCACGCGCGCGTGACCGCGAGGAAGCCGCACGCGCGCGTGGGCACACCACAGCGCGGCACGCGCGCGTGGGCACACGAAAGCGCCGGCCCGCGGTGGCCGCGTCCCCCGCGGGCCACCGTCGGACCGGCGCCTTCCCTGCACCCCCGTGTTTCCCCCGGTTTCCCGTCGTTCCCCCGGGTCCCCTTCCCCCGTGTCTCGCTTCCGCCGACGGATCGGCGGAAGGAGCGGGCAAGGGCGCCGGCGCCGTTCCGCCGCCCCGTGTCGGCGGTACCGGACCGGGCGCCCCTTTCCGTGTCTCCACTCTCTCGTTCACGCAGGTCGTGGCCCATCCGCGCGCGTACTCAACTCACTCGCTAGGTACGCGTACTCAGCTCTGTGTGCTCAGGCCCAGGACGCGCGGTCGCCGACTGGTTACGATCGCCTCCGTGTCGGTACTCCCCTTGGTCTTCACCAGCGGCTGGGCCAGCGGAATCAACGCGTACGCGGTGGTGCTGCTGCTCGGCTTCTTCGGCGCGACGGGCCTGAGCGACGACGTCCCCGAGACGCTGCAGCGCCCCGAGGTGCTGATCATCGCGGGCGTGCTGTTCCTGTGCGAGGCGGTCGCCGACAAGATCCCGTACGTCGACTCGGTGTGGGACTCGGTGCACACGGTGGTCCGCCCGGTGGCGGGCGCCTGGGTCGGGGCGCTGCTCGCCGGGCAGAGCGGCTCGCTCAACGACGTGGTGGCCGGGCTGGTCGGCGGTTCCACGGCGCTGGCCAGCCACACGGTCAAGGCCGGGACCCGGATGGCGGTCAACACCTCGCCGGAGCCGTTCAGCAACATCGTGCTGAGCTTCGCCGAGGATCTCGGGGTCGGCGCGATCGTGTCGTTCGCGATGTTCCACCCGCTGGCGGCGGCGATCATCGCGGCGGTGCTGCTGGCCACCGGTCTGATCGTGCTGGTGTTCCTGGTCTCCCGGATCCGCCGCTTCTGGCGCCGCCGCGCCCAGCGCCGGGAGGAACGCCGGGTCGCGACGCAGGTGGGCAGGCCACCGGACTGACGGGCCGCCGGGCCGGGTTGTCAGTGGCGGTCGATAAAGTCGCGGGCATGGGACGGATTGCGGTGATCGGCGCCGGGATGGGCGCCATGGCGGCGGCCGCCCGGCTGGCCGTCGCGGGCCACCGGGTGACGGTGTACGAGCGTACGGAGACGTACGGCGGCGGGGTGCGCCGGTTCGAGCGCGACGGGTTCGCCTTCGACACCGGCCCGGGCCTGCTGCCGTTGCCCGCCGTCTACCGCGACCTGTTCGTCAAGACCGGCAAGGAGCCGCTGGAGGACCTGGTCGAGCTGGTCCAGGTCGACCCGTCGGCCCGGCACGTCTTCGCGGACGGCACCGAGGTCGCGCTGCCGAACGCGTCCCGCGCGGGGGTCGTCAGCGCCCTCGACGAGGCCCTGGGGGCGGGCGCCGGACAGCGCTGGGGCGACTTCCTGGTGCGGGCCCGGGAGACCTGGGACCGCACCAGGCGCCCGCTCCTGGAGGAGCCGCTGTGGCCGGACTGGCAGGTGCTGGCCGAGCGCGAGCCGTACCCGTCCGTGCCGCACAAGAAGCTCCTGCGCACCCGCCGGGCCGGCACCCTCGCCGAGATCGGTGCCTGGGAGCTGCGCGACGAGCGCCTCGCCGCCCTCCTGAACAGCCACGCGCTCGCCTATGGCCTCAACCCCCGTGACACTCCGGCGAGCGCGGCCGTGCTGCCGTACCTGGAGCACGCCTTCGGCACCTGGTATGTGCGCGGCGGCATACGGGAGTTGGCACGGGCGGTGTACGAGCGGTGTGTGCGGCGGAGGGTCGAGTTCGTGTTCGGCGCCGAGGTCACCGCGGTGCTGGCGAAGGACGGCCGGGCGGCGGGGGTGGAGCTCGCCGACGGCAGTGTGATCGACGCGGACCATGTGGTGGCCGGAGTCGATCCGGTGCGGCTCGACGCCCTCACGCGGCTGACGGGGTGCCGCCTGGACGCCGACGACGATGTGCGGGCCGGCACGAAGACGGCGCGCCCGGGCCGCTTCACCGTGCTGCTCGCACTGCGTGGCGGGCCCGAGGCCGGTGCCGCGCACCGCACGATCGTGCACGCCCCGGACGGCGAGACCGAGCTGGACCTGCTGGCCTCGCCCGGCGGCGACCGTCCGGTGCGCCCCACCGTGACCGTGCTGCGCCCCGACGACCCGGCGCTCAGACCGGACGACGACCACGAGTCCGTGGTGCTGTCGGCGGTGCTGTCGACCGATGCCGACTGGGAGAGCGACAGCACGGCCCGGGTGTGTACGGACTTCCTCCTGGAAGCCGCCGAGGCGGCCGTCCCGGGGCTGCGGGAGCGCCTGATCCGGTACGAGACGCGGCTGCCGGAACAGGTCACGGGGACCGGGGGGTTCGGCGAGATCTCAGCTCCCGCCCTCGCCGCCGGCAAGGGCCGTTTCCTGCACCCGGCCAACACCACCCGGCTGCCGGGCCTGTACCGGGTCGGCCGCTGGTCGCACCCCGGCGGCGGGCTGCCGCACGCCGGCATGTCGGGTGCGCTGGTGGCCGGGCTGATCGTGGAGGGACCGGAGTTCCGCGGCTCGCAGTGAGGCGCGGCCCGCGCTTCACGGAACAGCGGGTTCAGAAACGGTACTGCTCGTCGTACCCGGCGCCGTGCTGCCCCTGCTGCTGGCCCTGCCCGTCGCCCTGGTAGGGGTACGGCTGCTCCTGCGGGAGTTCGCCGCCGTAGGTCTCGTCGGCGCGCTGCTGCGGGACCCAGACACCGCCCGCCGGGGTCTCGCCGTAACCGGCGTTGCCGTACTGGTCCTGGGCGTACCCCTGCTGGTCGTACTGCTGGGTGCCGTAGGACTGGTCGTACCCGGCGCCGCCGTAGGTCTGGTTGCCGATGTACGGGTCGGAGTAGTTGGCGTATTGCTGCTGGCCATTGGCGTCGTAGCCGTACTGCTGCTGGCCGTAGCCGGAGTAGTCGTACGCGTAGTTCTGGTCGGTGCCCTGGGCCGCGTACGCCTGGTCCTGGCCGGCGGTCGCGTAGGCGGGGTCGCCGGTGGTGTTGGTGGCGTAGCCGGAGTCGTTGTATATGCCGTAGGAGCCGGTGTCGTCGGGCATCGGCTGCGGCTCGTACACCGCCGTGGACTCGGCGGCGGTCGGCTCGGCGGCGCGGGCCGGGGAGAAGACGTCGTCGCGTTCGTACTCGTCGTCGCGGCCGTAGCGCGGGGTGCCGCCCGTGTCGTAGGCCGCCCGCTCGTCGGCGTAGGCGGCGTCGGCCGCGTCCGGGTCGGTGGCCTCCAGGCCCGGGTCCTCGTCCGGCTCACCGCGGCGGCGCTTGGTCAGGCCGCCCTCACCGTCCGCGCCGGGGCGCTTGACGGCCCAGCCTGCCTCGAAGCCACGGCGGAACGACAGCGTGACGTAGGTCTGGCCGACCGCGAACGCGATCGCGCCCACTCCGATGACGATCACCGACGGGATCAGGACACCGAACACGACCCCGAGGAAGCCGACGAAGGCGAGCAGCCGCCAGCGCAGCCGCGCCTTGTACTGCAGCAGTACCTCGCCCAGCAACCACAGCGCGACGATGCCGAACGCTACGTAGAGGACCGTCCAGCCCATGTACGCCCCTCTCCCAGTGACCGCTACGCAGTGTGTCGTACTCCGGTGCGGCCGGTCTAGGCCCGCGGGGGATGGTGCAGGCCCAGGTTCTCGTGGATTTCCAGCGTCGCCGTGGAGCTGTTGAGTGTGATGAAGTGCAGTCCGGGGACGCCCTCGGCCAGCAGCCGTGCGCAGAACTCCGTGGCGAACTCGATACCGATGGAGCGTACCGCCGCCGGATCGTCTTTGGCTGTGAGGATCCGCTCTTTCAGGGCGTCCGGGAAGGTCGCGTTGCTGAGTTTGGGCAACCGTTCCAGCATCTTCACACTGGTGACGGGCAGGATTTCCGGAATCACCGGGGTCTCGCAGCCGGCCGCGGCGACCCGGTCGCGAAGGCGAAGGTAGGACTCGGGCTGGAAGAACATCTGCGTGATGGCGTAGTCGGCGCCCGCGCGGCACTTGTCGACGAAGTGCCGGACGTCGGTGTCCCAGTCGCTGGAGCGCGGGTGCATCTCCGGGAAGGCGGCCACGCCCACGCAGAAGTCACCGGACTCCTTGATGAGCCGGACGAGTTCGGCCGCGTAGGTCAGGCCCCGCGGGTGCGCCACCCACTCCCCCATCGGGTCGCCGGGCGGGTCGCCGCGCACCGCGAGGATGTTGCGGATCCCGGCGTCCGCGTACTGGCCGATGATGTTGCGCAGTTCGGCCAGGGAGTGGTCGACCGCGGTGAGGTGGGCGACCGGGGTGAGCGTGGTGTCGGCGACGATCTGCTGGGTCTCCTTGACGGTGCCCGCGCGGGTGGAGCCGCCGGCACCGTAGGTCACGGAGACGAAGTCGGGGGCGACCGCCTCGACCCGCCGGAGCGCGGTCCACAGGTTCCGCTCGCCCTTGGGGGTTTTCGGCGCCGAGAACTCGAACGAGTACGTGGTCTTGCCGGAGGCGAGCATGTCACGCACGGTGCGTGCGCGGTCAGTCCTGGTGGATGCGGTTCCGAGGGCCATACTCGCAGGTTAGCCAGGGGCGGACGGACGCCCAACCGCACTCGGGAGATTTGCCCGGATTGTCGGTCCCGCGTCCGGATACTGGACAAGTTTCCGGACGGTCCTGTCACTCAGCCGGACCGGAGCGGCCGCGGGGCTACGCCGACCGCAGCCGCTTAGCGAACTCGGCCGCCGCGGCGCCCGGGTCGTCGGCCTCGGTGAGTGCGCGGACCACGACCACCCGGCGGGCGCCCGCGTCCAGCACCTGGTCGAGGTTGCCCAGGTCGATGCCGCCGATGGCGAACCAGGGACGGTCCGTGCCCAGGGCGGCGGTGTACCGCACCAGGTCGAGGCCGGGTGCGGGGCGGCCGGGCTTGGTGGGCGTGGGCCAGCAGGGGCCGGTGCAGAAGTAGTCCACCCCGTCCTGGACGGCGGCCGCGGCGGCCTCGGAGTCGGCGTGCGTGGAGCGGCCGATCAGGACGTCCGGGCCGAGGATCGCGCGGGCGGCCGGGACCGGCAGGTCGCCCTGGCCGAGGTGGAGCACGTCGGCACCGGTCGCGTGGGCCACGTCCGCGCGGTCGTTGACCGCGAGCAGCTTGCCGTGCCGGGCGCAGGCGTCGGCGAACACGGCGAGGTGCTCCAGCTCCTCGCCGGCCTCCATGCCCTTGTCGCGCAGCTGCACGATGTCGACACCGCCCGCCAGGACCGCGTCCAGGAACCCGGCGAGATCGCCCCGCTCCTTGCGGGCGTCCGTGCACAGGTACAGACGGGCGTCGGCCAGCTGGGCGCGGGCGGTGTCGGTCATCGGTGTGTCCCCCGTTGTGTCGTTACTGGCTGCCTCAGACGGCGAGCGCCTGGGCGCGGCGCTTCACCTCCGTACCGCGATTCTCGCTCAGGGCCTGCGCGGGGGTGCCGGGCAGGCTGGCGTCGGGCGTGAAGAGCCACTCCAGCATCTCTTCGTCCGTGAAGCCGTCGTCCCGCAGGAGCGTCAAGGTTCCGGACAGGCCCTTGACGACCTTGTCCCCGTCGATGAAGGCGGCGGGGATGTGCAGCGCGCGGTTCTCACCACGGCGGACGGCGATGAGCTGGCCCTCCTTGACCAGCTGCCGCACGCGCGTCACCTCGACGTCCAGCATCTCTGCGATGTCGGGGACGGTGAGCCAGGCGGGGACGAGAACATCGATCTTTGCGTCAATCTCGGTCACGGAAACAAGGGTAGGCGTTCCGCCGGGCGGCCCGCGAGAGGGAAGCGCCGGGACGGGTCACGCTTCAGGTGCGGCACCGTCGGGGCTGATCGCGCCCACGCGGCGGAGCCGCACATGCCGCGGCCCCGCGCCCCTTGCGGGGCACTGTTCCCAGGACGGGAATCAGTCAACGGTCGCGTTCTTCAGGGGGCGTGCGGGATCGGCGGACGCCTCGGCGTCCATGTGGCGGCCCGCCTCGATCAGCCTGCGGCCCTGGGCCAGGTCACGCGGGCGGCCCACCGCCAGAAGGGCGACCAGGCGGCCCTCGCGGAGCCAGCACACCGTCCAGGCGGGTCCGGACGGGTCACCGCGCCAGACCATGCGGTCGGCGACGGTGTGGTGGCCGGCGTACTGCACGAAGCGGCCGAACTGCTCCGACCAGAAGTACGGCACCGGGTCGTAGACCGCGTCGGACTCGCCGAGGATGTTGGCGGCCACCGTACGCGGGCCCTGGAGGGCGTTGTCCCAGTGGTGGACCAGGAGGCGTTCGCCGTAGCGGCCGGACGGGAAGGAGGCGCAGTCGCCGACCGCGTAGACGTCCGGGACGCCGGTGCGCAGCCGGTCGTCGGCGAGCACCTCCCCGTGGGCGCCCAGGTCGATGCCGGAGCCGGCCAGCCAGGTGGTGGCGGGGCGGGCGCCGATGCCGACCACGACCGCGCCCGCGGGCAGCCGCGAGCCGTCGTCGAGCACCACCGCGCCGGGTTCGACACGCGCCACGCGCGCGTGCGTGCGCAGTTCGGCGCCGCTGTCGGCGTACCAGGCGGTCATCGGCGCGGCCACCTCGGCCGGGAGCGCTCCCGCGAGCGGGCGGTCGGCGGCCTCCACGACGGTCACCGCGCAGCCGGCCTCCCGGGCCGCGGTGGTGAACTCGGCGCCGATCCAGCCCGCGCCGACCACCACGATGTCGTGCTGCCGGGCGAGCACGGGCCGCAGCCGCTCGGCGTCGTCCAGGGTGCGCAGCAGATGGACGCCGGGCACGCCCTCGGTGCCGGGCAGCGTGATCGGCTCGGCACCGGTGGCGAGCACCAGGACGTCGTAGGGCACCGGTCCTGCCTCGGTGTCCAGCTCGCGGTCGGCGGGGCGCACACCGAGGGCCTCGCGGCCCAGCGCCAGCTCGATGTCGAGCGCCTCGAAGTCGACCTCGAAGGCGGAGCCCTCCGCCTTGCCGAGCAGCACCGCCTTGGAGAGCGGCGGCCGGTCGTACGGCTGGTGCGGCTCGGCGCCGATCAGGGTGAGGGTCCCGGTGAACCCCTGCTCGCGCAGGGCCACGGCGGTCTGCACCCCGGCCATGCCCGCGCCCACGACCACCACGCGCCGCGTCTGTGACGTGCTCTGTCGCTGCGTCTGCTCGCTCACCTGATCACCATAGACAAGAACGATAGACAACTGACAAAGAGTCAGTCAGGGGGCGTGCTGAGTGACCTGTTCCACACCGCCGGCGCAGGCCGTCTTACAAGGGCGGAGCCCCGCGGTCTAGGGTGGCCGGTGAGCACACGCGGGAGCCCGGGCGCACCGGGCTGAGAGGGAGGCTGGCGGCCTCCGACCGTACGAACCTGATCCGGGTCATGCCGGCGAAGGGAGGGGCTGGACGCCCATGTCCGCACATACGTCCGACGTCCTCGTCATCGGGGGCGGCATCATCGGCCTGGTCACGGCCTGGCGGTCCGCGCAGCGCGGGCTCGCCACCGCCGTGGTCGACCCGGAGCCCGGCGGCGGGGCCGCGCAGGTCGCGGCGGGGATGCTGGCCGCGGTCACCGAACTGCACTACGGCGAGCAGACCCTGCTGGGACTCAACCTGGCCTCCGCCCGCCGCTATCCCGACTTCGCCGCCGAGCTCACCGAGCTGACCGGCCACGACCTCGGCTACCGGCGCTGCGGCACACTCGCGGTCGCCCTGGACGCCGATGACCGCGCGCATCTGCGCGAGCTGCACGCCCTCCAGCGGCAGTCGGGGCTGGACTCCGAGTGGCTGTCGGGGCGGGAGTGCCGGCGCCTGGAGCCGATGCTCGCGCCGGGTGTGCGCGGCGGGCTGCGGGTCGACGGCGACCACCAGATCGACCCGCGCCGGCTGGCGGCCGCCCTGGTGGCCGCGTGCGAACGGGCCGGGGTGGTCTTCCACCGCGACTGGGCCGAGCGCCTGGAGGTGGTACGCGAGCGGGCCGCCGGTGTCGTCACCCGCGCAGGTGACCCGCTGGGCGCGGACCGGGTCGTGCTCGCCGCCGGGAGCCTGAGCGGGCGGCTGGCGGGGGTGCCCGAGGACGTGCTGCCCCCGGTGCGGCCCGTGAAGGGGCAAGTGCTGCGGCTGACCGTGCCCGCACGGTACGCGCCGTTCCTCAGCCGGACCGTACGGGCCGTGGTGCGCGGCGGCCATCTCTACCTGGTGCCCAGGGAGAACGGCGAGTTGGTCGTCGGGGCGACCAGCGAGGAGCTGGGCTGGGACACCACGGTCACGGCGGGGGGCGTGTACGAGCTGCTGCGCGACGCGCACGAACTGGTGCCCGGCATCACCGAGCTGCCGCTGACCGAGACCCGGGCCGGGCTGCGTCCCGGCTCCCCCGACAACGCGCCGCTGCTCGGGCCGACCCGCCTCGACGGACTGCTGCTGGCCACCGGCCACCACCGCAACGGGGTGCTGCTCACGCCGGTCACGGGCGACGTGATGGCGGAGCTGCTGACCGGCGGCGAGCTGCCGGAAGAGGCCCGTCCGTTCACGCCGAAGCGTTTCGGCCCCGTCCCCGGCACACTCCTGGAGCAGACCGCATGAACATCTCCGTCAACGGGGAGCGCCGGGAGATCACCCCGGGCACGGCTCTCGACACGCTCGTGAAGTCGATCACGGCCGCGCCGTCCGGGGTGGCCGCGGCGGTCAACGAGACCGTCGTCCCACGCGGGGAGTGGCCGGGTACGGCGCTCACCGAGGGTGACCGCGTGGAAGTCCTGACCGCCGTACAGGGAGGCTGAGCCATGGCCGACGATCCGTTCGTGCTCGGGGGTACGGCCTTCTCGTCCCGGCTGATCATGGGGACCGGGGGTGCGCCCAGCCTGGAGGTGCTGGAGCGGGCGCTGGTCGCGTCCGGAACCGAGCTGACGACGGTCGCGATGCGGCGGGTGGATCCGGGGGTACGGGGGTCCGTGCTGTCGGTCCTGGAGCGGCTGGGGATCCGGGTGCTGCCGAACACGGCGGGGTGCTTCACCGCCGGGGAGGCCGTGCTGACGGCCCGGCTGGCCCGGGAGGCGCTGGGCACCTCGCTGGTCAAGCTGGAGGTGATCGCGGACGAGCGGACGCTGCTGCCCGACCCGATCGAGCTCCTTGACGCCGCGGAGACGCTGGTCGACGACGGGTTCACGGTGCTGCCGTACACCAACGACGATCCGGTGCTGGCCCGGAAGCTGGAGGACGTCGGGTGCGCCGCGGTGATGCCGCTCGGGTCGCCCATCGGATCCGGGCTCGGGATCCGCAACCCGCACAACTTCCGGCTGATCGTCGAGCACGCGCGCGTGCCGGTGATCCTGGACGCGGGGGCCGGTACGGCGTCCGACGTGGCGCTGGCGATGGAGCTGGGCTGTGCGGGGGTGATGCTGGCGTCCGCCGTGACGCGAGCGCAGGATCCCGAGCGGATGGCGTCCGCCATGCGGGCCGGGGTGGAGGCGGGACGGCTGGCCCGGCTGGCCGGCCGGATCCCCTTCCGCCACTTCGCCGAGCCGTCGTCCCCCACGGAGGGCCGGGCCGCCCTGGACCCCGAGCGCCCCGCCTTCTGACCGCCGGCCCACTCCCAGCCATCTCTCCCACCCACGCACCACCCGAATGGTTGACCGAAGAGCCGGACTCTCCCGTGGGGGCCGAACACCATCGGCGACCGCGGGACGTACGGGGCAGGCCTGCCGGGTGGGTGGTGGGCTGTGGGGCGCGCGGAGGGGCGCGTTGCGTTACAGGTGCGCTGCAAGTCGGTGGGGAAATCTGTCTCACCTGTGGGGGTTTCAGCCGGGGCTCGTACACTCTCGGGGTGGATACGACGCTTCAGGACCCCCTCGTCGGGCAGGTGCTCGACGGCCGTTATCGCGTCGACGCGCGGATCGCCGTCGGCGGGATGGCCACGGTCTACCGGGCCCTGGACGTCCGGCTGGACCGGGTGCTCGCGCTCAAGGTGATGCATCCGGCACTCGCCGCCGACGGGTCCTTCGTCGAGAGATTCATCCGGGAGGCCAAGTCGGTCGCCCGACTGGCCCACCCGAATGTCGTCCAGGTCTTCGACCAGGGGACCGACGGGCCGTACGTGTATCTCGCGATGGAGTACGTCGCCGGGTGCACCCTGCGTGACGTGCTGCGCGAGCGCGGCGCGCTGCAGCCGCGGGCCGCGCTGGACATTCTGGAGCCGGTGCTGGCCGCGCTGGGTGCCGCGCACCGCGCCGGGTTCGTGCACCGGGACATGAAGCCCGAGAACGTGTTGATAGGGGACGACGGGCGGGTCAAGGTCGCCGACTTCGGCCTGGTGCGGTCCGTGGGCAGCGTCACCAACACGACCGGCGCCGTCCTGGGGACCGTGGCGTACCTCGCGCCCGAGCAGGTCGAGAGCGGGGCCGCCGATCCCCGCGTCGACGTGTACGCGTGCGGTGTCGTGCTCTACGAGATGCTCACCGGGGAGAAGCCGCACGACTCGGACTCGCCCGCGGTGATCCTCTACAAGCATCTCCACGAGGACGTGCCGCCGCCGTCCGCCGCCGTACCCGGGCTGGCCCACGAGCTGGACGAGCTGGTCGCCCACGGCACCGCCCGCGATCCGGAGGTCCGGCCGTACGACGCCGTCGCGCTGCTGGCCCTGGTGCGGCAGGCGCGGGCCGCCCTCCGTGACGAGCAGCTGGACGCCGTACCGCCGCAGGCGGTCTCCGAGGCGCATGACATAGCCGAGGACCGGACCAGCGTCATTCCGCGGTCGCTGCCCGTCAGCGAACCGGCCGACAGGGTCCTGATGACCAGCCGGTTCGAGGCGCCGCCGGTGCCGGAGCGGCGGCACGGAGCCCGCCGCCGGTCCCGTCGCGGGCTGGTCACGCTCGTCATCGCCGTACTGGTCCTCTTCGGTGCCGGCACCGGGATCTGGTACATCAACTCCGGGCAGTTCACCAAGGTCCCGCCGCTGCTGTCGAAAACCGAGGCACAGGCCACCGCGCGGCTGAAGGAGGCCGGGCTCGACATCAAGAAGGTCGAGCACGCCTACAGCGACACGGTCAAGCGGGGCACGGTGATCAGCACCGACCCGGCGGCCGGCAAGCGCATCCGCAGCAACGACTCGGTGACGCTCACCATCTCGGACGGCCCGGAGACGGTGAAGGTGCCGGACGTGCAGGGGCGGACGCAGGCGAGGGCCAGGGCGCTGCTGAAGGCAGCCGGGCTCGAACCGGGCATGGTGACACGGGAGTTCAGCGACAGCGTGCCCAAGGGGTCGGTCATCTCCAGCGATCCGGGTGCCGGGACCGAGCGGCACGCGGGGACGGCGATCGCGCTGGTCGTCAGCAAGGGTTCGCCGGTGGACGTCCCGGATGTCACCGGTGACGACCTGGACGACGCCCGGCAGGAACTTCAGGAGGCCGGGCTGAAGGTGACCGTGTCGGCCACCGAGGTCACCTCCGAGTACGACCAGGGGCAGGTGGCCCAGCAGACCCCGGTGGGCGACGCGCGGGCCGCCGAGGGCGACACGGTGACGCTGACGCTGTCCAAGGGCCCGGAGATGGTCGAGGTGCCGGACGTGGTCGGAGCCACGGTCGACGACGCGACCAGGCTGCTGGAGCAGTCCGGCTTCCAGGTCAAGGAGGACCGCGGGCTGCTCGGGCTGTTCGGTGACACCGTGAAGCAGCAGTCGGTGGACGCCGGGGAGCAGGCGCCCAAGGGGTCGACGATCACGATCACCATCCGGTGACCGGGGCCGGCCCGCGGCGTGACACCCTGGACGGGTGAAGAGCCACCCGTCCCCTCTCCCCCGCAACCCCGTCGGCGGTCATGTCCCGGTGGCCGGCGGCCTGCACTCGGTGGGGCTGTCGTACGCCCGTGAGCTGAAGGCCGAGACCGTGCAGGTCTTCGTCGCCAACCCGCGCGGCTGGGCCACCCCGGCGGGCAACCCGAAGCAGGACGAGGCGTTCCGGGCGGCCTGCGCGGAGGGGTCGGTCCCGGCGTACGTGCACGCCCCCTACCTGATCAACTTCGGCTCGCACACCGAGGCGACCGTGGAGAGGTCGGTGGAGTCGCTGCGGCACTCGCTGCGGCGCGGGCGGGAGATCGGGGCGCTCGGGGTGGTGGTGCACACCGGGAGCGCGACCGGCGGGCGGCCCCGGGAGGTGGCGCTGAAGCAGGTACGGACACATCTGCTGCCGCTCCTTGACGAGCTGACCCATGACGACGACCCGTTCCTGCTCCTGGAGTCCACCGCCGGGCAGGGTGCCTCGCTCTGCTCGCGGACCTGGGACTTCGGGCCGTACTTCGAGGCGCTGGACGCGCATCCCAAGCTGGGCGTGTGCCTGGACACCTGCCATGTGTTCGCCGCCGGGCACGACCTGACCGGGCCGAGCGGGATGCACCAGACGCTCGACCTGCTGGTGGACACCGTCGGCGAGGGCCGGCTCAAGCTGATCCACGCCAACGACTCCAAGGATGTCGCCGGCGCGCACAAGGACCGGCACGAGAACATCGGCGCCGGGCACATCGGCGAGGATCCGTTCCGTGCGCTGATGACCCATCCGGCGACCGCGGGCGTACCGCTGGTCATCGAGACGCCCGGCGGCAAGGAGGGGCACGCGGCGGACGTCGAGCGCCTCAAGCGGCTGCGCGACGGCTGACCGCGCCCGGTCAGCCGACCGCCAGCGGCACCCCCGCAAGCAGCAGTCCCACCCCGAGCAGCGCCATCGACCGGCGCAGCCAGCGGTACTTCGCCGAGAGGATGACGCTGACGTCCTGGAACTGGGTGAGCAACCAGCCCACCCGGTCCGCGCCGACCTCGGCGGCGGCGCGGCGCAGCGCCTCCTGGTCGGTGGCGGTGAGCGCGTCGGCGTAGAAGGTCGGGCCCGGTGCCGAGCGGAACGTACGGGTGCGGGGCACGATCACCGCGAGCAGCAGCAGGGTGCCCGCCGCCCACAGCGCCGCGCCCGCCGCGAGGAACACCACGGCGGGCCCGGAGACGCCGGGCGGCAGCCCGCGCCCGAGGACCAGGGCGGGTACCGCCACGGCGCCGGACAGCAGGACGGACGCCTTCACGTCCGCCCTGCCCAGGTCCTCGCGCACGGTCAGCAGCAGCCGTTCGGCGACATAGTGCGCGGCGGCGTCGGGGTCGGGGTCGGCTGGGGTCATCGGCGCGCCTCGGGGCTGGAGTCGTCCTCCACCCCCGTGCCCTCTCCGGGGATGATGTCCACCGGGGGTACCGGCGGCGCGGGCGGGACCGGCGGCGGCGCGTCGGCCGGGAGCATCGGCGGCGCGGGCGGCATCGGCGGTATCGGCAGCGAGGTCGGGGCCTGCGGCAGGCCGTTCGGGAAGACTCCGGTGGAGACCGTGCGGCTGAAGTCGATGAGGGCCCGGACCTGGTCGTCGATCTGGTGGCGCTGCACCACGCCCTGGTTGATCAGGTTGGTCAGATAGTCCAGGGCGCCCTGGCGCTGTTCGCGGGCCTGCTGCTGGAGCACGCCGAGGATCTCGTGCGCACGGCTCGGGTCCGAGGCGATCATATGGGCGTACTGGACGGTCTCGCCGGCCGTGATCAGCTTCTGCGCGTCGTCGATGTTGGCGGTGATCCGCGCCTTGTTGACGTTGTCGATGGCCTCCTGGACCACGCTGTCCTTCTCCACCGCGACCATCTGCGCCTGGTGGTCGGCGGCCGCCTGGCCGAGGTCGATCCGGACGAACACCTGGGTGGCGAGGCCTAAATCTGCCCCGAAGTCGCTCCACCGGCCGCTGGCCAGCTCGTCCTGGATCGCCTCGTCGACCTGCTGGGCCGAGTCCAGGCTGTAGCGGCGGCTGAGTCCGCGCAGCCGGGCCTCCAGCGAGGGCCGCAGCATGCGCTCGACGTCGACCACGCGCTTCTCGGCGGCCTGGTAGAAGTCGTGCACCTCCCAGTTGACGTCCGCGCCCGCCCGGAACCGGGAGCGGTCGCCGAGGGTGGGCAGTTCCAGCTGGAAGGAGACCTGGTGCTGGCCGCGGGCGATCCAGCACACCGAGGTGGGCTTGCCCATCAGCGGCTTGTTGTGGTGCTCGGCGCCGCGGACGGTGATGACGCTGTGTCCGCCGTTCTTGTAGTAGAGCACCGAGGCGACCTGGCTGTTGCGGTGCCGGTAGGTGGTCTGCGGGGCGAACTCGCGGACGAAGGGGCCTCTGAGGTCGTGCGGAAGGACGAACTCCTCGTCCTGGGGCGGCCACGGCTGCCCCCACTGGTTGTGCGTCATGGTGTACTCGCTCCCTGGACCGCGCCCCACAGGCGGCGGACCTGCTGATCGTTGAGTGGTTGGTCGGGGTCTTCGGTCAGTTCCTTGATCAGGCCGAGCAGCCGGTTGCGGTCGTCGTGGGTGTGCACGAGGAGCGGCAGGAACCGCTCCAGCCGGTCGGCCCAGGGCTGGTCGGCCGAGTCGCGCAGCCAGTCGGAGAGGGTCTCGATCGCCGCCTCGTACGACCGTGGGGTCTGGAGCGCGGTCCACAGGAGCCCGGCGAGTTCCGGGGCGAGGGCGGGCCGGACGGCGGCCAGGGCCAGCATCAGCGGCCAGTCGCCGTATCCCTCCAGGTCCGCGTGCTGGTTCCAGAGGTCGACGACGGTGACGGCGGCGAGATAGACCGTGCTCTGCAGGCCGAGGTCCTGCTGGGTCCGGCGTTCGTCGGAGAGCCAGGCGCGGATCCGGCGCAGGGTCTGGGCCTCGGGGTGGGCGCCGGCGAAGTGGGCGACCTGCACGGCCGCGTCGGCCCGCAGTCTGCCCTCGTCCCAGACGCCGATCCCGCCGATCAGGTCGAGCGACTCGCGGACGGTGTCCGTGGCCCGGCCCCGGCCGAGCACGGCCCCGGCGGTCCAGCGCAGCTGCTCGTCGCCGTACCGGGCCCAGGAGCCGGCCAGGGCGCGGACGGCGGTGCCGACCTCCGGGGAGCGCACGCCGACGTCGAGCACGGTCGCGGCGAAGAGCCGGCGGCGGGCCCGCTCGGACTGGGCCATGGGCTGGACCAGTTCGTGCACGGTGTGCGAGAGGTCGAGGCGGCACAGCTGGCCGGCCGCCACGGCGGCCCGTACCCAGACCTGGGGCCGGGTGTCCTCGCAGAGTCCGGCCAGCCAGCGCAGCACCGGTCCGCGCGCGTTGTGCCGGTGCTGCCACAGATGGCCGAGGACGGCCGGGGCGAGGGCCTCGCCGCCGAACCGGACGGTGCGGACCGGTACTTCCTCGGTGCCGACCTCCTCGGTGCCAAGTTCGGCGACCGCGCGGGCGGAGACCAGCCGGGCGTCGACGCCGTCGCTGAACAGGGGCCGGCCGGGGGTGGCCTCCGGGTCGACGGTGACGGCCAGTTCCCAGGCGAGCACCTCGGCGGCCTCGGCGACGGCGCTGAGCGAGGCGCCCTCCAGGACGGCGACGGCGATCCGGTAGGCCGCGTCCCGCAGCCGCTCGGGGGTCTCGGAGCGGATGCCGCCGGCGAACCATTCGGCGGCCTGGCTCTCGGCGAACTTCCGGCACTCGGCGAGGAGTTCGTCGTGGGTGAGCTCGTCCCTGGTGTGCCGGGCGAGGAGCCTCGCGAAGCGGGCGGCCTCCGCCGGCCGTAACTCGTCGAGTCCGCGCGCCTCCAGGACGTCCGGGTCGAGGGCGGTCGCCCGGGCCCGCTCGTACAGCTCGGGGCCCGAGGCCTCCAGTTCGAGGGCGAGATGGCCTTCGAGTACGGCGGTCTGGGCGGCCGGGGTGTGGACGCGGTAGTAGCGGCCGCCGCGGGAGAGGACGTCACCGGGTTCGGGGGTGGCCAGCAGGACGGCGTACGCCTCCTTCCTGCCGAGCAGTTCGCAGAGCCGGTCGAGACCGGTCTCGTCCGGCAGTCCGGTGGCGCTGGGTTCCAGGGCGTAGCCGTGGCCGTCGTGGATCTGGTCGTCGTCCAGCCGGTCCAGGTCGGTGCGCGGGTCGAGCCGGGAGACCTGGCCGCGGGTGAGGTCGTCGAGCAGGGACAGGGCGGTGTAGGCGCGGCCGGTGCCGGGCTGGCCGTACAGCACCAGGAGGCGGCCGCCGCACAGTTGCTCGCGGTAGTCGCCGTAGTCCGCCGGTTCCTGGAAGACCCGGCGCAGCCTGCGCAGTTCGTCCTCCGGGAGCGGGCCGGCCAGCAGGCGTTCCGCGGCCTGCCGGCCGTAGAAGTTCATGGTGCCGACGGATCCGGAGCTGATGAGGGTGCCGGATCCGTGCTGGTTCACGGCGGAGCGGTAGATCCGGGAGGCGGCGGCCGCGGCGCCGGGCAGGGCCTCCTCGCCCAGCGGGTTGGCGGCGGAGCCGCCGATGACGTCGGCCTTCTCCGGCTCGGGTGCGCCGCCGGACTCGGCGCCGGACGGCTTGTCCGGCTCGGCCTTCTGCTGCGGCTGCGGTTGCTGCGGCTGGGGTTTCGGGCCGCCCGGGGGCGGCGGGGGGTTCTGCGCGTTCACTGGTCACCACCGAAGTTGATGGTGTCGATGGTGCCGCCGACCACGATCCGGCCGGTCCCGTGCTGGTGGATGGTCTGGACGACGCCGCCCTCGGGGTCCTTGGGGGCCGGCGGCTGCGGCGGGTTGCCCCCCGACGGGCCGCCCGAGTCGTCCGGCCCGCCCGGGTCGTCCGGCCCGTCCGTCGAGTCCGGCCGCAGCTCTTCGGGCGGCTCGGGCGGCTGGGACCGGCCGGGGACCATGAACCAGGCGGTGGTGCGGCCCTCCTTGAGGTCCACGTCGTGCCGGCGGTAGTGCTGGGGGTCCACCCAGCGCCCGCCGGGCAGGATGAAGTCCTCGTGCACCCGGTCGGAGGCGGCCACCACCATGGGTGCGCCGTCCGCGGCCTTGAGGATCGCCTTCGCGACACCGCAGTCGGCCAGCCGGCAGGCGAGGTCGACGGCGCGTCCGGAACGGCCGTGGGCGTCGGCCGTGACCCGGCCGATGTGCAGGCCGACGCGCAGCCGCAGCGGATTCCGGAGGTGCCGGTTGCTCTCCCGGAGGTTCTGGTGGAGGTGCTCCACCCATTCGCCGAGGACCCGGACGGGCGGCACGTCGGGCGCCAGTACGCCGAGGATGCCGTCGCCGCGGTCTTCCTGGTAGAGCCGCGGCGGGCGGATGCCGGCCTGTTCGAAGGCGGTGCCCGTGACGTCGTAGAGTCTGCGCCGCATCTCGGGTTTCTCGGTGTCGGACAGCAGGCCCGAGCCCTGCGCGTCCACATTGACGATGAAGCCGTACGCGGCTTCCCCCTCCATCGTTTTCTCCTCCCTGCCGTCCCGCCGGGCCACCGGCGCCTCCGGTGTGATGCTCGCGGAGCCGGCCGGTCGCCGCTGTAGCCGTTTACACAGCGCGGGACTCGGTGCTTGTCAGGTCTCCGTGCCGTGTGGTTGTCCGGCGGCGAGCAGGCGGAGCGGGTCCAGGTCGGCGACGGCCAGCGTGCCGGGGCCGGTGCGGACCAGGCCCTGTTCGCGTAACAGGCGCAGGGCCTTGGCGACCGCCTCGCGGGTGGAGCCCACGGAGGCGGCCAGCTCGTGCTGGGCGAGGGGCAGCCGTATGGTCACGGCCTCGTTCTCCCGCAGGCCGGTGCGGTCGGCGAGTTCGACCAGGCGCTCGGCGAGCCGCTGGAGCACGGTCATGGAGGCCAGGGCCCGGCGCTCGTGGTCCGCGCTGCGCAGCCGCTCGGTGAGCTGGACCGTCATCAGCGCGTTGGCGTGCGGCCGGGCGGCCAGAAACCGCCGGAACCGCTCGCCGGGTATGACCAGTCCGGTGACCGGGCCCAGAGTGCTGACCGAGGCGCTGCGCGGGCGGCCGTCGAGCGCCGCCATGTCGCCGACGACCTCACCGGCCCGCCGCAGGGCCAGGATCAGTCGGCCGCCGCGTTCGGTGGGCGTCCACACCGTGCACCAGCCGTTGAGCAGGACCACCGCGAACGTGGTCCGGTCGCCTTCCGCGACGACCGTGTCGTACGGCGGGTACTCGTGCCGGGTGCCGATGCCCGCCAGTGCTTCCCGGTCCCCCGGACCGAGCCCGCCCATGAAGGTATGCCGCTCTCCGAACAGCCCCACCGTCGTCCCCCGACCGCTCGCCCCCCGAACCGGACCACAAGCGGAACCCCAAGGGCCCCTTGGATCCGTCTCCGCCCGGCGCGTCTCCCGCCAGGCAAGGATCTCAGCGTAGCGCTCTGGGCACGGAATGTGCCGCCCGTTACCGGAACGAGCCCGAACCCTTCACGGGAATACCCCAGGGGGGTATACATGTCGTTATCTCAAGAGGGATCCGCACCTGACACCGGGGATCAGCCATGGACCACGATCACGCCCTTCACGAGCAGCACGAGCAGCACGAACAGCACGCACAACCGGAACAGCCTCATGCACACCACGAAGCACACGGGCCGCACGGCGCACACGGGCCCGCCGGCGCCTCCTGGGCCATGGCCGTCCAGGCAACCCTGCACTGCCTCACCGGCTGCGCCATCGGCGAGGTGCTCGGCATGGTCGTCGGCACGGCCTTCGGCTGGGGGAACCTGCCGACCACCCTGCTGGCGATCGTGCTGGCGTTCTTCTTCGGCTACTCGCTCACCATGCGCGGGGTGCTGAGGGCGGGCGTCGACCTGCGCACCGCGCTGCGGGTGGCGCTGGCGGCGGACACCCTCTCGATCGCCGTGATGGAGCTGATCGACAACGGCACGATCCTGGTCTGGCCGGCCGCGATGGACGCCCAGCTGGGCGACGCGCTGTTCTGGATCTCGCTGGCCGTCTCGCTGGTGATCGCGTTCGTGGTGACGACCCCGGTCAACAAGTGGACGATCGGCCGGGGCAAGGGGCACGCGGTGGTGCACCGGTACCACCACTGAGAGCTCAGATCTCCGGACCGTCCCCGGGACCCTCCTGGTAGGAGTAGCGCTGCTCCTTCCAGGGGTCGCCGAGGTTGTGGTAGCCGCGCTCCTCCCAGAAGCCGCGGCGGTCGGCGGTCATGTACTCGATGCCGCGGACCCACTTGGGGCCCTTCCAGGCGTACAGCTGGGGGACGACCAGGCGCACCGGGAAGCCGTGCTCGGCGGTGAGGAGTTCGCCGTCCTTGTGGGTGGCGAAGATCGTGCGCTCGGTGGCGAAGTCCGTGAGGCGCAGGTTGGAGCTGAAGCCGTACTCCGCCCACACCATCACATGGGTGACATCGGGGGCGGGCGGAGCGAGCTCCAGGAGGGTCCACGCCGGGATCCCGCCCCACTCGGCGCCCAGCATGCTGAACTTCGTCACGCAGTGCAGATCGGCGACCACGGTGGCGTAGGGCAGGGCCGTGAACTGCTCGTGGTTCCAGATGTGCGGGCCCGCGTCGGCGGTGGCGCCGAAGACCCTGAACTCCCAGCGCTCCGGACGGAACTTGGGCACCGGGCCGTAGTGGGTGACCGGCCAGCCGCGCTGCAGCCGCTGTCCCGGTGGAAGCCCGGACTCCGCGGCTTCTCTCGACGCACGCTCCACCGGATGACCCATGCCTTCCATCCTGACAGACGACAGGTGGTGCACCTGACCACACAGCCCCCGCAAAGATCATCAAATCGGTCAAGTGATGCCAAGCATGGCCTTACTTACTAAGTAGGCACTTACTGGACGATCTTCTATGCCGGTGCAATCATGCGCCGCAAACACCCCAGTCCGTGGAAGGAGCCTCTGCGATGCAGGGCGACCCCGAGGTCATCGAATTCCTCAACGAGCAGCTCACGGGTGAGCTCACCGCGATCAACCAGTACTTCCTGCACGCGAAGATGCAGGAGAACTTCGGCTGGTACAAGCTCGCGAAGTACACCCGGCACGAGTCGTTCGACGAGATGAAGCACGCCGAGACGCTCACCGACCGGATTCTGTTCCTGGAGGGGCTGCCCAACTACCAGCGGCTCTTCCACGTGCGGGTGGGACAGACCGTCAAGGAGATGTTCGAGGCGGACAAGCAGGTCGAGGTGGAGGCCATCGACCGTCTCAAGCGCGGGATCAAGGTGATGCGCGAGAAGGGCGACATCACGTCCGCGAACATCTTCGAGTCCATCCTGGAGGACGAGGAGCACCACATCGACTACCTCGACACCCAGCTGGACCTGGTGGAGAAGCTCGGCGAGGCGCTCTACATCTCGCAGATCATCGAGCAGCCCGAGAGCAGCTGAGTCAGGCGGCTTCGTCGAGCGCGTCGTACTCCGAGAGGTCCGAGAGATCAGTGGAGAGCACCGGGCGGCCCTGGTCGGCCAGCTCGCGGCGGGGGCAGGCGCCCCGGCCGAGGATCGCCTGGATGCGGCGGACGCACGAACCGCAGTCCGTGCCCGCCTTGCAGGCGGACGCTATCTGGCGAGGGGTGCAGGCTCCGTCCTCCGCATGCTTCTTGACCTGCGCTTCGGTCACCCCGAAACAGCTGCAGACGTACACGCGGATTCACCTCCCGCCGGGATCGATCAGTGGTGCCGTCCCGACTGGTCGGTGAGGCAAACCTAACCTTACCCATCACCCGGGGAGTGCAAAAGTGGAGTGGGGGGGGGGGGGGGGGGGGGGGGGGGGCCCCCCCCCCCCCCCCCCCCCCCCCACCAAACCCCCCGCTCTAGTTTCCATCCCCCCCCAAAA
>NZ_JBVIKO010000016.1:0-254153 GCF_055580905.1 Streptomyces sp. NPDC031497 | reverse complement strand
CGACCTCCTGGAAGGAGTCCGGGTCCAGGAGCAGCTCGATACGCTCCCGGGCCGTCAGCTTGCCCTTGGCATGCTGCGCCTCGGTCGCCTTCTCGGTGGGCCCCGCCACGGCCACCGCACGGATCTCGTGCAGCTCGGCCACGCGGCCGTGCACGTCGGCGGGCTCGACCGCGGTCAGGGGCCGGTCGTCCACTGTGGTCATGGGAGTTCCTCCTCACGTGCGCCACGCGCATCGAACACAAGGACCGGTTCAGGACCGGGACGGGCAGGCTGGAACCGCCGTCGGCCCGTGCCGGGGACGCGGCCGCCGCCGAGCACCGCCTCGGGCGGGAGCCGGTGCACCACGGTCCGGGGAGCCGGTCCCCTGATGGCGGCGGCCGCCGCGTGGCCGGGGCCGCACGGCACGTCGAGGACGCTCCAGCCGTCCGGCCGGGGCGGGGCGTCCGGTCCTCCCTCGCCGAGGTACACCTCGGACGTCCAGCCGCCCACTCCGACACCCATCCCCTTCAGGCAGGCCTCCTTGCGGGCCCAGAGCCGGGCGAAGAAGGCCGGGCGGTCCGGCGCCCGGAGGCCCGCCAGCTCCCGCTGCTCATACGGGTGGAGAGCCGAGCGGCAGATGTCCACCCGCTCTGGGCTCGGCATCTTCTCGACGTCGACACCCACCGGTGCGTGGGCCACACCGACGAGCACCGCGCCCCGGCTGTGCGACAGCGAGAAGTGCGGGGCGTCGGGCCCGGCGCCGGCCAGCACCGGGCGGCCGTGCGGACCGCCGCACCGGGGGCAGTTCGCCCGGGCGAACGCCAGCTCCTTCGACGGCGTCCGCAGGTACCCGCCCAGCAGTCGGCGCAGCGCGACGTGCGCGGCCACGTACAGCGCGCGGTCGCCGCGCCGCCGGAAGGCGTTCGCGCGGCGCCGCTCGGTCTCGTCGAGTTCGTCGAACGCGAGCGGCCCCTGCTCTGGCGGCGCCAGCTGCCACAGCGCCAAGTCCCCTTCATCCAAATGGAGTTCACTCCAGATAGGGGCGGCCGTCATGCGGAGCGGCGGCGCACGTCGTCCAGCAGGACGGCCTGCCGCAGGGTGTCCGCGCGCGGGGCTGCTCCGGCACGGACAGCGGTGACGAACGCGGCGACCGTGGCCGCGACCTGGTCGGCCGGCTCCAGCCGGATCTCCTCACCCTCGCTGCCTCGGTGCAGTCCGATCGCGGGCACGAAGTCCGCCGGCGGGGTGAAGGCCCGGTCCACGGTGATCCGGCCCTCGCTGCCCCACAGTTCGTACCGGGAGGCATAGGCGTGCTCCATGCCGAACGTGAGGTGAGCGGTGACCCCGCCGGGAGTGGCCAGCAGCGCGGCGCCCGACGTCTCGACCTCCCGCCCGACGCCCCGGATGAGACGGGCGCCGACCACGTCGAGATCGTGGCCCAGGAAGTGCAGGGCGGCCCGCAGCGGGTAGAGGCCGACGTCCGCCAGCGCGCCGCCGCCGAGCTCGGCGGAGTACCGGATGTCGTTGCCGGGGAGCGGGGGGATGGCGAACTCCGCCCGCAACACGCGGAGTTCGCCGATCCGCCCGTCGGCAACCAGGCGCCGCACCGCCTCGTGCCGGGGATGGTGGACGAACATGACGTTCTCCATCAGTGCCACACCCCGCTTCGCGGCGAGGTCCAGGAGCCGCTCGGTGCTCTCCGGGTCCATGGTCAGGGGCTTCTCGGCCAGGACGTGCTTGCCCGCGTTCAGCGCCGACTCCACCCACGGGGCGTGCAGCGCGGCCGGCAGGGGCACGTACACGGCCTGGATGTCGTCGGCGTCGAGCAGTTCGTCGTAGCCCTGGACGGGGCGGCAGCCGAAGCGGCGGCCGACCTGTTCGGCCCTGGCCCGGTTGCGGCTGGCGACCGCGGCGAGCTCCAGACCGGGGGAGGAGGCGAACGCGGGCAGCATCCGTCGCACCGCGATGTCCGCGCAGCCGAGCACCCCGATCCGCACCGGCCCGCTCATCGGGGGTTTGCCGTGGTGGCGTTGAGGCAGGCCAGGAGTGTGCGGGCCTGGACATTGAGGTAGTGGCCGTGGCGCACCAGCCAGGTGAGCTGGTCCGGCGTGACCCAGGCGTAGCCGGCCGGCGGATCGAGCGGGAGGTCGTGGTCGCCGGCGTCGACGATCAGATACCGGCTCTCGGCGTTGAGGAACCGGCCGCCCTCCTCCGAGTGCACGGCCTCGTACCGGATGCGGTCCGCCGGCGCCGCGAGCACGGTGTCGAGGAACGACGGGCGTTCCGTGGCGGGCAGATGGGCGTAGTTTCCGGGCGTGTACTGGACCGTGGGGCCCAGTTCGACGGTGTCCAGGAAACCGCCCTCGACCCGGGCGTGCACCAGGACATGGGGGACGTCGTCGAACGTGCGGGTGAGGAACGCGGTGACGCCCAGGCCCACCGGCTCGAACAACGGCTGGGTCCAGCCGGTGACTTCGCGGTTGCCGGCCTGCACGGCGACCGCCACCACCTTGAAGTAGCGGCCCTCCTCGTGTTCGACGGTCATCTCGTCGCGCCGCCAGCCGGGCAGCCCGGCCAGCGGTACGCGCTCGGCGTGCACGTCGTGCCGGGAGCGCTCGGTGGTGATCCAGGACAGCAGCTGGGCGTCGGACAGCAGGGCGCCGGCCGCCGTCTCCGGGACGGGCAGGCAGGACAGGACCGTACGCGAGTCCATGTTGACGACATTGTCCTGGTGCAGGAGTTCCGCTATCTGCCCGAGGGTGAGCCAGCAGAAGTCGTCGAGGAGCGGCACGTCGTCGTCCGTCAGCACGATCATGTTGCGGTTGGACTTGTGGAAGAACCACGAACCGTGCTCGGACTGCAGGACGTCCGCGACGACCCGGCCGCGGCCCGGGCCGACGAAGTGCTCCAGGTACTTCACGTCCGCGCCCTTGTGGGCCTTGGTGTAGTTGCTGCGGGTGGCCTGCACGGTCGGGGACAGCTGGAGCAGGTTCGGGTTGCCGGGCTCCATCTTCGCCTGCATCAGGAAGTGCAGGACGCCGTCGAACTCCTTGCCGAGGATGCCCAGGATGCCGACTTCGGGCTGCTTGATGATGGGCTGGTGCCATTCGGCGTGCGGGCCGTCGCCGAACGGAGCGCCCCGCTCGGTGACGTGCAGGCCCTCGACCGTGAAGAAACGGCCGCTGCGGTGCTCAAGGTTGCCGGTGGCGTCCTGGAACGACCAGCCGTCCAGGCGGGCGAAGGGGATCCGGTCCACGCGGAAGGCGTTGGCGCGGCCCCGCTCGGCGAGCCAGTCGGCGAAGCCGGCGGTCGTCAGGTGTACGCCCCGGGTGGTGGTGGCCGACAGCGCCAGCCGGTCCGCCAGCAGCTTCACGTCTTCGCGCGGCTGAAGGGTGAGAGGCGGCATCAGAGAACTCCCTGTGTTCGATGTGTCGATGGATGAGACATGTCTGATGTCGTGACCTGCGGGTCATCGGATGTCGGCCGGGCCGGCGCGGCGTACCGGGTGAACGTGCCGTCGCCGGGCATGGGGTCCGGGTACGCCTTGAGGCCGATTCCCCTGTCAGACGTACACGGATGCCGTGAAGTCGCCGAGGATCCGCCGGTAGTAGTCGGGTCCGAAGCCCATCTCCGCGACCTGCGGAACCAGGGCGCGCAGCTTCTCGGTGGAGATGACGTGCTGGCGGACGCCCGTGTCGTGGTACTCCCTGCGCGCCCTGAGTCCGAGGGCCTTCGCGAGATGGTCGACGATGTCCTCCACCGGCACCGCGAAGCCCGATGCCACGTTGACCGTCTCGGCCCGCAGGTCCGTGGCGAGCAGGTGGTCGACGACGGTGATGACGTCGCCGACGTCGATCAGGTCGCGGGCCGCGCCCCGGTGCACGCGGACCGCGCCCTCGCGCAACTGCCGCACCAGCGTGGGCAGCAACTGGTGCTCGGGCTGGTCGGGGCCGACCAGATGCCCCAGCCGGAGGATGACATGGTCGGCCCCGGTGCCGCGCAGCAGTTCCTCCAGGGCGAGTTTGTGCGCGCCGTAGGGGGTGCAGGGCGTCACCGGGACGTCCTCCCTGCCGGGCCCCTCGGCGAGCCCGTACATCCCGGTCGCCGCGGTGGAGAAGAACAGCAGCCGCCGCCCCTCGGCCGCACACCGCTTCGCGACCTCGTCCACCAGCGCGGCCTCGCGGGCGAAATCCGCGTCCGAGGTGCCGCTCGCCCACGACACCCCCGCCGCCAGGGCCACGGTGTCCGGATGCCGGCCGGCCAGCGGACGCAGGTTCCGCGCCAGGAAACCGGTTCCCACAATGTCCATACGTCGTTGTCCCGATCTCTGGAGAGTAGGAGGGCCGTTCAGCTCAGCCGCGCGCGGCCACGAACTCCTTGATCGAGGCGGTGACGTAGTCCAGCATCTCGTCGGTGAGCGCCGGGTAGACCCCGATCCAGAAGGTGTGCTCGGTGATGAGGTCGCTGTTGGTCAGCTCGCCCACGATCCGGTGCGGCTGGTCGATGTAGGCCGGGTGGCGGGTCAGGTTGCCCGCGAACAGCCGGCGGGTGCCGATCTTGCGCTCCTCCAGGAAGTCCACCAGTTCGGCGCGGCGGAACGGCGCCTCGGGGTCCACAGTGATCACGAAGCCGAACCAGCTCGGCTCGGAGCGCGGGGTGGGCTCGGGCAGCAGCAGCCCCGGAACCCCGTCCAGGCCCTCCCGCAGCCGCCGCCAGTTGCGCTGCCGCGCCTCGATGAAGGAGTCCAGCTTGGCCAGCTGGGTCAGACCGAGTGCGGCCTGGATGTCGGTGGCCTTCAGGTTGTAACCGACGTGCGAGAAGATGTACTTGTGGTCGTAGCCGGCCGGCAGCGTGCCCATCTGGTACTTGAACCGCTTCAGGCACCGGTCGTTCTCGCCCGGCTCGCACCAGCAGTCCCGGCCCCAGTCCCGCAGCGACTCCACGATCCGGGCCAGGGCGAGGTTGGACGTCAGGACGCAGCCGCCCTCGCCCATGGTGAGGTGGTGGGCCGGATAGAAGCTGACGGTCGTCATGTCGCCGAAGGTGCCGGTGAGCTTTCCGTCGTAGAGCGAGCCGACCGCGTCACAGTTGTCCTCGATGAGGAACAGGTCGTGCTCCTCGGCGAGCTGGGCGATCTCGGTGACCTCGAAGGGGTTGCCGAGCGCGTGGGCGATGATGATGGCCCGCGTCTTCGGGCCGATCGCCGCCGCCACCCGGTCGGCCGTCGCGTTGTAGGTGCTGAGGTCCACGTCCACGAACACCGGGACCAGGCCGTTCTGCAGGATCGGGTTGACCGTGGTCGGGAAGCCCGCCGCGACGGTGATGATCTCGTCGCCCGGCTTCAGCCGCCGGTCCTCCAGGGTGTGCGAGGTGAGGGCCGACACGGCCAGCAGATTGGCCGACGAACCGGAGTTCGTGAGGTGGGCCTTGCGGCGCTTGAGGCGTCGGGCGAAGGCCGACTCGAACTTGCGCGAGCTGGTCCCGGCGGCGATGCGCATCTCCAGCGCCGCCTCCACCAGTGCCGCCCGGTCGTTCTCGTCCAGGACGGCACCGGACGGCCAGATCTCGGTCGTACCGGGGACGAACTCCCGGGCGGGGGAGGCCTCTCGGTGGTATTCGCGGACGCCTTCGAGTACCAGGTCCTTGCGGTCGCTCATGATCGTTTCCCTTCTTCGGCCGGTGCGTCGGCCGTGATCCCGAGTGGTGTGCCGGGTAGGGGGTGTTCCGGCGGCAGTACGGAGGCGAGCAGCTCGCGCAGGGAGTCGTCGAGGCTGCGAAGCGGGCGCCAGCCGAGCAGGCGCCGCGCGCGGGAGACGTCCAGGCACTGCCACGCGACGTCGGTGCGCGAGCCCGGTCCCTCGGCGGCCTCGACCACCGGGAGCTCAAGTCCGCTGAGTGTGATCATCCGGTGGATCAGCTCGCGCATCGGTACCGCCGTGCCCCGGCCCACGTTGATCACCTGACCGGCCACGTCCGCCTCCGGCGCGGTGATCGCGGCCAGCACCGCCGCGGTGGCGTCGCGGGCGTCCACCAGGTCGCGGGCCGCGCGCAGTGCCGGAAGGCGCAGTTCGTCGGCCTTCTCGCCGCTCGCGTCGGCACGGGCGGCCGCACCGAGGTGGGCCGCGACCCGGCCGAAGAGACTGCCCTCGGGAACCCCGGCGCCGATCACATTGGCGAGCCGCAGCACCACGCCGTCCACCCCCTGCTCCCGGGCGCGCAGCACGGCCCGCGTGCCCTGGAGCTTGGTGCGGCCGTACGGGGTGACCGGCACGGGCTCGTGCTCCTCGCCGGTGGCGGCGTCCGGGGCACCCGCCCCGTACTCGTGGACGGTGCCGAGCTGGACCAGCCGTACCGGCGGACCGGGCAGCGCCGCGAGCGCCGCGAGGACCCGCTCGACCAGTTCGGCGTTGCCCGCGGCCATCTGCGCCTCGTCGGCCTGCCAGGCCCGGCCGGCCGCGTTGACCACGACGTCGGCGCCGGCCGCCGCGAGGACCGTGGCGATCTCCCGCGGCGACGCCGTCACCAGGTCCAGGCCGACGGCCGACACGCCGGGCCCGACGGCCGGCGCGGAGACCGCGGGCGCGCTGCGGGAGACCAGGTGCACCCGGGCGCCGTCCGCGGCGCACGCCGCGCCGATGCGGCGGCCCAGGAAACCCGTGCCGCCGAGGATCACGACCGAGAGCCCGGCCACCGGCCGGTGCTCAGACCGCACGGCTCGTTCCGTGCTTGACGGCCTTCCACCAGTCGGGGTTGTCCCGGTACCAGGCGACCGTGTCGGCCAGGCCCGTCTCGAAGCCGGTCTGCGGCGCGTAGCCGAGCTCCTCACGGATCTTCGACTCGTCGATCGAGTAGCGCAGGTCGTGCGCCTTGCGGTCCGCGACGCGGCGGATCATCTCTTCGCCCGCGCCGGTCAGCTCCAGCAGCCGCTCGGTCAGGGCGAGGTTGCTGTACTCGTTGCCGCCGCCGATGTTGTAGATCTCGCCCGCCCGCCCCCCGTTGAGCACCAGGTGGATGCCACGGCAGTGGTCGTCCACGTGCAGCCACTCGCGGACGTTGCGGCCGTCGCCGTACAGCGGGACCTGGCGGCCCTCCAGGAGGTTGGTGACGAACAGCGGGATGACCTTCTCGGGGTGCTGGTAGGGCCCGTAGTTGTTGGAGCAGCGGGTGATCGAGAGGTCCACGCCATGGGTGCGCCAGTAGGCCCGCGCGACCAGGTCCGAGCTGGCCTTCGAGGCGGCGTAGGGGGAGTTGGGCAGCAGCGGCCACTCCTCCGTCCAGGAGCCCTTCTCGATCGAGCCGTACACCTCGTCCGTCGAGACGTGCACCACCCGCTCGATGCCGCTCTCCAGCACGGCGTCGAGCAGTGTCTGGGTGCCCAGGACGTTCGTACGGAAGAACTCGCCGGCGCCCTCCAGGGAGCGGTCGACGTGCGACTCGGCCGCGAAGTGGACCACGGCGTCGTGGCCGGGCACCAGTTCGCGCAGCAGGTCGCGGTCGCACACGTCGCCGCGGACGAACACCAGCCGCTCGTGCGAGGCGGGCAGGTTCTCCCGGTTCCCCGCGTAGGTCAGCTTGTCCAGGGCGGTGACCTGGGCGCCCTCCCAGCCGGTGTACTTGTCGGCCAGCAGGCTGCGCACGAAGTGCGAGCCGATGAAGCCGGCCGCTCCGGTGACCAGGATCCTCATGCCGCGACCTCCACTCGGGTGTGATCTCCGACGACCAGGCAGTGATGGCCCGTGCCCGGACCGGTGGTGCCGACGGACGCGGCGCGCCCGATCAGCGAGTTGCGCAGGCCGCGCACGCCGGTGACCGACGCCTCGTCCAGGGCGATGGAGCGCTCCAGCCGGCTGTCCGTCACCGTGCAGTCCCGTCCGATGGAGGTGTGCGGGCCCACCTGGCTGTCCTGAAGGACCGTGCCCGCGCCGATGATCGCCGGCCCCTCGACCCGCGACCGCACGATGCGCGCCCCCGCCTCGACCACCACCCGGCCGACGAGCACGCTGTCGGCGTCGACCTGTCCGTCGACGCGCGGGGTCAGGCCGTCCAGGAGATGGCTGTTGCACTCCAGGACGTCCTCGACCCTCCCGGTGTCCTTCCAGTAGCCGTCGTAGAGGCTGGCGCGCACGTCCGCGCCGGAGGTGACCAGCCACTGGACGGCGTCGGTGATCTCCAGTTCGCCGCGGCTGCTGGGCGAGATGGCCGCCACCGCCTCATGGATGGCGGCGGTGAAGAAGTAGACCCCGATCAGGGCCATGTCGCTGCGCGGCTGCCGCGGCTTCTCCACCAGGCGCAGCACCTCCCCGTCGGGGCCGAGTTCGGCGACGCCGAAGGAGCGCGGGTCGGGGACCTTGTGCACGACGACCTGGGCGGCCGGGCGCTCCCGGGTGAACTCCTCGGCGATCTCGGTGACTCCGTCGGGCAGCATGTTGTCGCCGAGGTACATCACGAAGTCGTCGTCGCCGAGGAAGCCGCGGGCGATGGACACGGTGTGGGCCAGTCCGCGCGGTGCGTCCTGGGGGATGTAGGTGATGCGCACGCCGAACCGGGCACCGTCGCCGAGCACGGCCTCGATCTCGGGGCCGCGGTTGCCGACGATGACGCCGACCTCGGTCACCCCCAGCTCCCGGACGGCGTTCAGCACATGCACCAGCACGGGTGTGTTGGCGATGGGGATCAGTTGTTTGGGCATCGAATAACTGAAAGGCCGCAGGCGGGTACCAGATCCGCCGGCGAGCACCAGAGCCTTCATCGAGAGGTCCTCTCGGTTTCGTGTATTCATGCCGGTTCGAGCGCGTCGACCACGCTCGCGGGCGAGGGCATGGCGGCGATCTCCCGGGAGAGTTCGCGGGCCCGCTCGCCGTAGGTGTCCTTGGACAGCAGTTCCTGACAGGAGTCCGCGATCGCGTCGGCCGCGTCCTCGCCGGGCAGCAGCGTGATCGCGGCCCCGTGATCGGCGACGCGACGGGCCGGCTTCTCCAGCACGGCGCCCCGCGGAATGAGCAGTTGGGGCACACCGGCGTTCAGCCCGGTCAGGGTGCTGACGCCGCCCCCGTGGTGCACGAGCAGATCGCAGGTGGGCGCCACCACGTCGAGCGGTACCCAGCCGGCCCGGATGCCCGGCAGTTCGTCGTGCAGGGCGTCGGCGACCGCTTCGGGCGCGGCGACGATCAGCTCGACGTCCCAGGCGGCGACGTCCTTGGCGAGGCCGCGCAGGAATTCGAAGTTCTTGTCGTAGCTCTCCTTGGCGACCCGGCTCCCGGACGTCACCAGGACGCGGCGGCGCTCGCCGCGGCTGTACATCCAGGGTTCCAGCTGCCGCTGGGCGTTGGCCGGGACATACCGCATCGGCCGGGCCGGGGCGGCGTCGGCCGGCCGCAGGCTCGGCGGGCAGATGTCCACGAACACATCGGGGACGGGCAGCCGGTCAAGGCCGAACTCTGAGAGTTCCGGCCGGAGTTCGGTGTCCGCGCCGGGATGGATGCCGTCGGCCTCGATGGCGTCCCAGGCCTGGCGCACATGCGGCACGCCGAGGTGCAGGGCGAGCAGCGGGGCGACGTAGCTCATCGTGCCGCCGACGACCAGGTCGGGCCGCCAAGCGCGGCAGAACTCCAGCATCCGCGGCAGGCTGGAGGCGGCCATGCGCGCGAACCAGCGCCCGGTGAAGAGCGCCTGCTCGACCGGATCGGAGGGGATCTCCTCGGGGTTGCCGGCGCGGTCCGTGGTGATGAAGTGCCGGATCGGCAGATCGGTGGTCGCGATGCCCGGCAGACCCGAGGCGGTGATGACCGGAACCATGTCGTCGTTCGCGGCCATGACGACCTGGTGACCCGCGTTGCGGGCGGCAGTGGCCAGCGGGGCCAGGGCGAAGACCGTCGCCGGGCTGCCCGCCGCCACGAAGAGCATTCTCACGCTGTTCCCGCCTTGCTGAATCGGGGCAGGAGGTCTGCCCGTACGGCCTCGGCCACGGTCGGCGCCTTCGCGTCCTTGTCCGAGATGAGGGGCGTCTCCGGGCAGTTCCAGGGCAGCGCGAGATCCGGATCGAGCGGATTGATATCGATCTGGGTGCCCGGCACATACGCGGTGGAGACGACGTAGCAGATGCAGGCGTCGTCGCTGAGCGCGAGGAATCCGTGGCCCACGCCCTCGGGGACGTAGACGGACCTGCCGGAGCCCGCGTCCAGTTCGCTGACCTGGTGCTCGCCGAAGGTCGGGGAGCCGATCCGCAGGTCCACCACGATGTCGCGCAGCGCACCGCGGACGCAGGTGACGAACTTGGCCTGCCCGGGCGGTATGCGCACACTGTGGATCCCGCGCAGGGTGTGCCGTCTCGACACGGAGTAGTTGATCTGCTGGGGCCGGAAGGCGACGCCGGTCACGCTCTCCAGCACGTCGCTGCGCAGGGACTCGTAGAACGTCCCGCGCTCGTCCGGAATCTGGTCGGGCGTGATCAGGTAGGTCCCGGGCAGGGTCATTTCCTCGATGTGCACTACACGCTCGCCTCTCTCGGTTCGGTGGCTGCTCGCGCCCGTCGCTCCAGATCGGCGGCCACGTCGGCGGGGGACGGCATCGCGGCCATCTCCGCGCCCAGCCGGCGGGCCGATCCGGCGTAGCGCGGGTCGGACAGCAGCTCGTCCAGGGCCTGGCCGACGACCCGCGGGTCGTCCTGCTGTGCCGGGGTCTCGAAGGACAGTCCGGCACCGGTCGCGGTGAGCCGGTCGGCCAGCGGGAAGTGGTCCGCCAGCTGCGGCAGCACCAGCTGCGGGAGTCCGAACGCGGTGGCGGTCATCGCCGTGCCGGCACCGCCGTGGTGGACCACCGCGTCGCAGGTCCCGAGGAACAGGTGCAGGGGCAGCGGGTCGACGACCGTCACGTTCCCCGGCAGCGGCCCGACCCCCGCGCGGTACGGCCGCGGCAGGGTGACGAGGATCTCGGTGTCACGGCAGGCGGCGAGGGCGTGCAGCAGGCCGCGGATGAAGGGCTCGCCGTGCAGGGCCGGTGTGTTGCCGAGCGAGACGGCGACCCGTCGCCGCCCGGCTCCCGGGCCGGGGTCCGCCCGCACCCAGGCCGGCGTCTCGGCGCCCCCGCTGTAGGGCACGTACCTGATCGGCACGCCCGCTTCGCCGTCCGGTATCCGCAGGCCCGGCGGGCACGGGTCGAGCAGCACGGTCGGGTCCGGCAGCGCCGCCGGACCGGGGCGCGCTGCCGGCTCCGGGACGTCGGCGCGCACGAAGCGCCGGGCGGGGCCGGAGATCGCGTCCACCGTCCACCGGTGGTGCACCACCGGCACACCCAGCCGGGCGCCGATGATCAGGGAGCAGTACTCCAGCGGGTCGGCCACGATCAGCTCGGGGCCGTACTCGTCGGCGAGGGCGGTGTAGTGGCCGAGGTGCGCGGCGGCGTGGGCCCACCACAGCCTGCCGTACCCGCCGAGCAGTTCGGGGGCCGGCCGGGGCCGGGCCTGCAGGGGCCGCTGCTCTGCGGGCAGGTTCCTCAGCAGCATGGCGTCGACGTCGAACGACTTGCCCACCTCGACGGCGGTGAGCCCGGAGGCCCGGACCGCGCCCAGCACATCGGGCTGGCAGAGCACCGTCACCTCGTGGCCGGCCGACCGCAGCGCCCACAGGAGGGGCACCAGGGGCAGGTAATGGGACGGTACAGGGGTGGTGATCACCAGTACGCGCATCTGACGGACAGTCCTTTCCGGCCTGTACGGGCGCGTTCAGCGGCGCTCGGTGGTCAGGCGCTCCAGCAGGGGCACGATGTCCTTCGGCGCGGGCGCGGCGAGCATCTCGTCGTACAGACGGCGGGCGCCGAGGGAGAACGACGGGTCCTGCAGGAGCCGCACGAGTTGCTTGTGCAGTCCCGCGACGTCCAGAGCCTCGGGATCGGCGACCAGACCCGCCCCCATGTCCTCGACGTACCGGGCGGTGACCATCTCGTCCCACATCGGCAGTGGCACCACGAGCTGGGGCACCTGGAAGTTGACGGCGGCGGAGAACGTCCCGCCCCCGCCGTGGTGGATGATCGCCGAACTGGTCGGCAGGACCTGGTTGAGCGGCACGTACTCGACCGTGCGGACGTTGTCGGGCAGGGTGCCGACCGCGGCGAGCTGCTCGCTGTTGAGGGTGGCGACGACCTCGATGTCCAGGGCGGACACCGAGTCGAAGAACTCGCGCATGGGGAAGCCGCTGTACTTGCCGAAGAGCTTGCGGCGGCTCACCCCCAGGGTGAGCACCACGCGCGGACGTTCGGGCTGGTGGTGCAGCCAGGCCGGGAGGGCGGCCGCGCCGGTGTAGGGGACCCGCCGCACCGGGACGTGCGTGAGGTCGAGCGGCAGCCGCATCCTGGACTGGGTCAGGTCCAGGGTCCACTGGCCGAGCAGCATCTCGTCGTTGAACTCCAGCCCGTACTGCTCCAGTATCGGGCCGTACCAGCTCACCCAGGGGTGCTCGGTCAACTCCGCGTCCGGCCGGGCCAGTTCCCGCTTCGTCCGCTCGTGGATCAGGGCGATGTTGTCCGTGCCCCAGACCAGGCGGGCGTGCGCGGCGCCGCAGACCCGCGCGGCGACGGGCGCGGGGAACATCAGCGGGTCCCACAGCACCAGGTCGGGCTGCCAGGCGCGGGCGAAGTCGACCAGGTTGTCCAGCACGGGCCTGCGGCCGCCCGGCTCCGCGGGCTCGGGGTAGTGCATCCGGAACATTCCGGTGAGGATCGCGCGCGCCGTGCGCCAGCCCTCCGACTCCTCCGGTTCGAACGCGTCGAAAGCGAGCGAGGGGCGGTTCGGCTTGCTGTCCCCCGTGTTCTTGCTCAGGGCTTCCGGCAACTCCTCCGGCGTTCCGAGCGGTACGGCCGTGAGCCCGGCCGCGCCTATGTTCGCGATCACCCCCGGGTCCACGACGCCCGCATGGCTCGCCACGACGACCTCGTGCCCGGCGCTCTGCAGCGCCCAGGCCAGCGGCACGACGGGATACAGGTGTGCCGTCGCCGGAAAGATGGTGAACAGGACACGCATCGTTGAAACTCCGTTCGTGTTCGGGTGCGCGGGGGGTGTGCCGGTGGAGGGTGGGCCCGGGGTGCGTGTGGACCCGCGCCGTCAGGGCGCGGCGTCGCCCCCGCGGGTGCGGGCCGTCAAGGCGACGAGCGTGCCCGTCGCCGACACGGCGGTGAGGAACGCCAGCGCCCCCCGGTAACCGCCGCCGAAGGACGCGGCCGCGGCCGTGGCCGGCAGCGCGAGCACCGCCCCGAGCTGTACGGCCGTCTGGTAGACCGGCACCGCGGCAGCCCGGTGCTCGGCCGCGATCCCGGCCGTGGCCTGGAGGTTGAGGGCCGCGAAGGACAGCACGAAGCCGGCCTCCACCAGCAGCAGTGCGGGCAGCACTCCGGTGGCGTACGACGCGGGCGCCCCGGTGAGCAGGGCGGTCACGCAGCCGAGCGCCGCGGCACAACTTCCGGCCCTGATCAGCCGTTCGGTGCCGAAGCGCGTCACCATCCGGCCTGCGAAGGGCAGCGCGAGCGCCAGGGGCAGACAGGCCGGCAGGAACGCGAGCGCCGTGCGCCAGGAGCTCCACCCCCACTGGTCGTGCAGCCGGTGGGCGAGCAGCATCAGCAGGCCCAGATACGTGCCGTTGAGCGTGGCCGCGCACACCGCCGAGCGGCGGAACGGACCGTTGCGCAGCAGCCCCGCCGCGGTCGCCCCGAGCGGCGCGGCGGGCGCCGGCGCCGCATCGCGGGGGATGAGCCGGGCCCCGGCCGCCAGCAACAGCAGGGCGACCGGGGCGGGGAACACCGGGTTCCAGCGCCAGCTCAGTTCGGTGAGCGCCCCCGAGCACAGCAGTCCCGCGGTGAACCCGGCCGCCCCGAAGAGCGAGTAGACCGACACCGCCCGGCGCTGCTCGGCTCCGGGCCGGAACGTGGTGCTGATGATCGCGAGCCCGGTGGGCGCGGTCAGCGCGGCACACATGCCCTTCACCACCCTGGTGGCGACCAGCACGGCGCCCTGGTGGGCGAGACCGCCGGCCACCGAGGCGGCGATGAACACCGGTAGCGCGGCCAGGTACACGCGCCGCCGGCCCCACCGGTCGACGAGACGCGGACCGAGCAGCAGCAGCGCCGCGAAACCGGCGGCGAAGCCGCTCATCACCCACTGGCTGCCGAGCATCGAGAGCCCGAGGTCCCGCCCCAGCGCCGGCAGGGCGACCAGCATGACGGAGACCTCAAGGGCGTCGATGAGCATGTTGCCGGCGAGCACGAAGAGCAGGGCCCGCCGTCCGACACCGATGCGGGGGGAGGCGGGTGAGGAGAGCGTCGTCATCGGCTCGGCCGTCCGCCCGCTCAACCGAGCAGCGTGCCGCCGCTGGCGTCCAGATAGGAGCCGGTGATCCAGCGGGAGTCGTCGCTCGCGAGGAAGGCCACCACGTCGGCGACGTCCCGTGTCTCGCCGACCCGTCCGAAGACCGAGTAGTTCGCCATGGCGGCCACCGCCTCCGGGTCGTCGAAGACCGGCGTGCCGTTGTCGGTGATGCCCGGACCCACGCTGTTCACGGTGATACCGCGGGGCCCGAGGTGCTTGGCGAAGTGCAGGGTGAGCTGGTCGATGGCGCCCTTGGTCATCGCGTACGCCACCTCCTGCGGGTTGGCGACCCTGGTCAGCCCGGAGGAGATGTTGATGATCCGGCCGCCGTCGGGGAGGTTGTCCAGCGCGCGCTGCACGAGGAAGTACGGCGCCTTGGCGTTGACGGCGAAGAGCCGGTCGAACGCCTCGGGCGTGAGGTTCTCGGGGGCCACGCCGCCCATGACGCCTGCGTTGTTCACCAGGATGTCGAGGGTGACGGCGCCGGTGCGCTCCTTCAGCTCCCGCTCCAGGGCCAGGAAGAGCTCGTGGACGTCGCCGGGCACCCCGAGCTCGGCCAGCACCGAGAAGCCCCGGCCGCCCTCCTTCTCGATGGCGGCGACGGTGTCGTCGGCGGCCGCCCGGTTGCTGGAGCAGTGCACCGCGACGAGTGCCCCCTCGCGGGCCAGCCGGATCGCCGTGGCCCGGCCGATGCCGCGGCTGGAACCGGTGACGAGCGCGGTCTTTCCGGTCAGTTTGCCCATGGTGATCCTCCTGTGCGTAGTGTGCTGACGATTCGGTCCGTGAGCGCCGTGAGCGCCGTCAGCGGCTGGGCCGCCGGGCTCCGTCACGGTCGGGCCGCCGCCGTCGAGCCCGCTGATCATCGCGGCGAGATGACGGCGGGCCGACGGGATCCCGAGCAGTTCCCGGAACACCGTCCGCACACCGTCCACTTCGGGCCCGCCGAACAGCAGCTGGGCCTGAGCCTCGATGTTGCCGAGCACGCGTGCGCCCACCGGGTGGCGGACGGCGTGGTAGGTGTCGAGCAGTTCCTCGCCGGCCCGGCCGGCGAGATGTGCGGCGAGTTTTCCGCCGAGGTCCGCCGCGTCCTGCAGGCCGAGGTTGAGGGCCTGCCCGCCCACCGGCAGCTGGACATGGGCGGCGTCCCCGGCGAGGAACACCCGGCCGATGCGGTAACGGGCGGCCTGCCGCCGGGCGTTGTGGAACGCGTTGAGCCAGACCGGCTCGGCGCCACTGACGTCCTCGCCGGTGACGTGGGCCCACACCGCGCAGACCTCCTCGAAGGAGGGGGTCTTCGACTCGCCGGGTACCCGGTCGAACGCGTGCACCATGATGCGGGTGACGCCGTCCGGTCCGCGGCGGGCGTTGGCCACCCCGCCCGCGTGCCGCTCGAAGCGCCGCTCCCGCAGGTCGATGCCCGCCAGGTCCGCGCGCAGCAGCTCCTTGGTGGGACCGGCACCGGGGAACGCGAAGTCGGCCAGCCGCCGTACGGCGCTCTCCTCGCCGTCGCAGCCCACGACGTACGCGGCGCTCAGCCGTAGCCGCTCACCCGCCGACGAGGTCGCGACGACGTGCACCTGGTCGGGCGCCTCGACCAGACCGGTCACCGTGTGTCCGCGTCGCACCTCGGCGCCGAGCCCGGTCGCCCAGTCCGCGAGAACGGCCTCGACGCGGGTCTGCGGCGCCTTCCACTGGCCGGCGTACGGGCTGTCGCCGGCTTCGGTCAGGTCGAGGGGGATGCCCCCGAAGTGGCCGGGCCCGGCGTCCGGCGGGGGCCCGAGCCGTTCGACCAGGCCCCGCTCGTGCAGCAGTTCCATGGTGCGGGCGTGCAGGATCGACGCCCGCGACTCGGCGGTGGGCTCGGTCAGCCGCTCCAGCACGGTCACCCGCGCCCCGCCGGTGCGCAGCTCCCCGGCGAGCAGCAGGCCGACCGGTCCGGCGCCGACGACGAGCACATCGGTGTCCAGCGCGGCCATGGTCAGCGCTTGTTCTCGGCGTAGTCCTTGGCGTGGCCCAGAGTGGCGCGGCTGTTGGTGCTCAGCGCGCCGCGGACGTACTCCCGGGCATCGGCGACGGTCGCGTCCGGGCCCAGGATCGCGGCTATGTTCGCCGTGTTGAGGACCACGGTGTGCTGCGAGGTCGCGGCGACGCCGCCGGCGTTCTCCGTGAACGTCCAGTAACCGGTGTGCAGGGTCATCAGCGCGGGCAGGGTGACCTGCTTGTACGCGATCCGGTGGTGCGGGAAGACCACCCGGTACGACTTGGTGGTGTGGGTCGAGCCGTCCTTGGCGCGGGTGTCCATCTCCAGGGTCTGCAGCCCCGGGGTGTCCTCCGAGAAGCGGACGGAAGCCACGTGCGGCAGCCGCTCCACCCACAGCCCGGCCTCGTTGACGAAGTCGTAGGCGTCCTTGGCCGCGCCGGCGATCTGCACGGTGTCCTCGAAGGAGAACGTGATCTCTTCGGAGGCGTGGGCCAGTTCGACGTTGGTCTTCAGCGCGGCCAGCTCCGAGCGGGAGTTGCGGTCGACGGCCTCGTCGATCCACTTCAGGCCCTCCGGGGCGTCGTCGACGGCCCGGTAGTCGTGCAGCAGCCGCACTCGCGACGACGTCTCGGACAGCGGCTCGATGATCCACGTGCCGCCCATGGCGGCGACCGGCGGGGTGGAGACCTCCTGACGGAACGTGATCCGCAGGCTCTCGGGGTCCAGGGTGCGGCGCGAGGTCCAGTTCTTCGCCTCTCCGTTGGCGGTGGCCCAGATCCGGATGCGCTCCTCGCCCGCGCCGCGCTCGACGTGGTCGACGTAGATGGTCGGCGGGAAGATCCGCGGCCAGTTCTCCACCTCGGCGATCAACCGGTAGACGGCGGCGGCCGGGGCCTCGACGGTGATGGTGTGCTCGACCTGACGGGTCGTCATGATGTCCTCTCCTCCGTGGCTCAGAAGTTGCCCAGGCCGCCGCAGACGTTCAGTGCCTGGGAGGTGATGGAGGCGGCGGTGTCGGATGCCAGGTAGCCGACCAGGCCCGCGACCTCCTCCGGCGTCGAGTAGCGGCCGAGCGGGATCTTCGCCTGGAACTTCTGGAGAATGGCGTCCTCGCTGGTGTCGTACGCGGTCGCGTAGCCCTGGCGCACGCGCTGCGCCATCGGTGTCTCGACGTAGCCGGGGCAGACCGCGTTGACGGTGATGCCGGTGGGCGCCAGCTCGTTGCCGAGCGCCTTGGTGAAGCCGACGACACCGTGCTTGGAGGCCGAGTAGGGGGCGCCGAGCACCACGCCCTGCTTGCCCGCGGTGGAGGCGATGTTGATGATGCGGCCGCGGTCCTTGTCGCGCATGCCGCCCGTGGTGAGCACCTCGCGCGTCATCAGGAAGACGCTGTTGAGGTTGGTGGCGATGACGTCGTGCCAGAGTTCGTCGGCGATCTCGGCGGTGACTCCGCCGCCGGACCTGCCCGCGTTGTTGACGAGTACGTCGACCGTGCCGAAGCGCTCGACCGCCTGCCGCACGAACCGTCCTATGTCGTCGGCGGAGCGGACGTCGCAGGGGGCGCCGTCCACCTCCAGCCCCTCGTCGAGGAGTTCCTTGACCGTGCGGGTCACGCTGTCCTCGGTGCGGGCGCACAGGAACACCCGGTGGCCCTGCTCGGCCAGCAGCCTGGTCACCGCGAGGCCGATACCGCTGGTCGCCCCGGTGACGAGGGCGACCTTCGGATTCTGCTGCTTCATGTCTGTCTCCTGCAGAAGGGTGGAGGCGCAAGGCGCGAGGGGGGAGGCGCGAGGGGAGAAAACGCGCCGCCGGTTCCCGCCGGAGGCATCGACGGGAACCAGCGGGAACCGGCGGCGCGGTCCGGGGCCGGGCTCAGCCGATCTCGGCGGGCACCAGCAGGGCGTTCACGGACTCGATCAGCGCGCGCGGGGTCTTGGCGTCGGTCAGCGTGTCGTCGTCAAGGGTGACGCCGAACTCGCGCTCGATCCGGCCGCCGGTCTCCAGCATCGCCAGGGACTCGTAGCCCAGCGACTCGAAATCGGTGTCGATGATGTCCCCGTCGAGGTCGACGCCTTCGTCCGCGCCGGCCCCCTCGCGCAGGATGCGCTTGAGGTCGTCGATGGTGAACTCGTGGGAAGCCATGGGGGAGTGTCCTTTCGTTGCTGCGGTGGGGAGTCGGTCAGGCCGGTCCTCCGCGCGCCGGCTGACCGTCGCCGCTCGTCGGCGGGCCGGGCCCTATGCGGCGGAGCGAACCACGATCGCGGAGTTGAAACCGCCGTGGCCGCGGGCGATCACCAGGGCGGAGCGCACCGTGGCGGTCCGCTCCTGGTCGACGACCAGGTCGAGGCCGTGCTCGGGGGAGGGCGTGACGCCGATGGACGGCGGGATCACCCCGTCCCGCATGGCGAGGAACGCGGCGGCCAGGTCCAGGGGAGCCGCTCCCGAGTAGAGCCGCCCGGTCATCGTCTTGGGCGCCGTCACCGGCACCGCCCCGGCCCCGAACACCTCGGTGATCGCCGCGGCCTCGATCCGGTCCAGCTCGGGGATGGCGGCCGCGTCGGCGAACACCACGTCGATCTCGCCCGGCGTGGCCCCGGCATCGGCCAGCGCCAGTTCGATCGCCTTGCGCAGACCCGCGGGACGCTCGCTGCCCGGCCGGGGGTCGAGCGTGGAGCCGTATCCGGCGATCTCGCCGTAGATCTGCTTGGCACCCCGGGCCCGGGCCTGCTCCAGCTCCTCCAGGACGAGTAGGGCGCCGCCCTCGCCGGCCACGTGCCCGTTGGCCGCGGCATCGAAGGGCAGATAGGCCCGCTCCGGGTCGGTGCTGGTGCTCAGCCGGTTGCTCGCCATTTGGGCGACCCAGCCCCAGGGGCAGATCGAGGCGTCCACGGCCCCCGACATCACCAACCGGGTGCCCTTGCGGATCTGGCGCCGCGCCTGGGCGACCGCGTCGAGTCCGCCGGCCTGGTCGCTGACGACCACGCCGCTCGGGCCCCGCATGCCGTTGCGGATGGAGATCTGGCCGCTGTTGACGGCGTAGAACCAGGCGAACGACTGATACGCGCTGACGTACCGGCTCCCCTGACTCCACAGGGCCTGCAACTCCCGCTGGCCGAACTCGAAGCCGCCCGAGGAACTGGCCGTGATCACGCCCATCTCGAACTCGGGCAGCTCCCCGGGACGCACCGCGGCGTCCTCGAACGCCCAGTCCGCGGCCACGAGGGCGAGCTGGGTCATCCGGTCGGTCTGCGGCAGCAGCCGGCCCGGCAGATGCTCCTCCGCGGCGAACCCCTCGATCTCCCCGGCCAGTTGGGCCGGATACCGGTCGGGGACGAACCGCGAGATGCGGCCGATGCCGCTGGTTCCCTTGCGGGTCGCCGTCCAGTAGGCCTCCACGCCCAGGCCGTTGGGGGCGACCACGCCCAGCCCGGTGACGGCGACCCGGACGCCGGACCCGTTCATGCTGCCCTCCGATCGGGACGGGCGAGCACCATGGCGCTCTGGAAACCTCCGAACCCGCTGCCCACGGACAGCACGGCGTCGGTTCTCCAGTCCCGCGCGGTGAGCGGCACGTAGTCGAGATCGCACTCGGGGTCGGGCGTGTGCAGGTTGGCGGTGGGCGGCACGACGTTGTTCTCCATCGCCAGCACGCTCGCCGCGATCTCGATCGAGCCGATGGCGCCCAGGGAGTGCCCGACCATCGACTTGATCGAGCTGACCGGCACGGCGTACGCGTGCTCGCCGAGGCTGCGCTTGAACGCGGCGGTCTCGTGCCGGTCGTTCTGCTTGGTGCCCGAACCGTGCGCGTTGATGTAGTCGACGGCTTCCGGAGCGAGCCGGGCCTCGTCCAGGGCGACCCGGATCGCCTCGGCCATCTCGCGTCCGTCGGGGCGCAGCCCCGTCATGTGGAAGGCGTTGCTGCGCGTGGCGTAGCCGGCTATCTCCGCGTACACATGGGCGCCGCGCCGCCGTGCGCTGTCCAGTTCCTCCAGGACGAAAACCGCCGAACCCTCACCGAGCACGAACCCGTTGCGCGTCCCGTCGAACGGGCGGGAGGCGTGCTCCGGGTCGTCGTTGCGCGAGGTGGTGGCCTTGATCGCGTCGAAGCAGGCCACGGTGATGGGCGAGATCGGGGCGTCCGCCGCGCCGGCCACCATGACGTCGGCCGATCCCTCGCGGATCAGCTCGGCGGCGTAACCCACGGCGTCGAGGCCCGAGGTGCAGCCGGTGGAGACCACCGTGGTCGGGCCCTCCGCGCCCACCGCCCAGGCCACCTCCGCGGCGAAGGAACTGGGCACCATGTAGTTGTAGAGGTGCGGGACCGCGTACTCGTGGTCGACCAGTTCGAGTCGTCCGCTGTCGCTGACGGTCCGGTACTCCTCGTCGAGCCCCATCGTCGCGCCGACCGCGCTGCCGATGGTCACGCCGGTCCGGTGCGGGGCCAGGGCGTCGAACTCGAGTCCGCTGTCCGCCACCGCTTCCCGCGCGGTGACCACGGCGAACTGCGCGGCCCGGTCCATCCGCCGGATCTCCTGGGCGCCGAGACCCAGCAGTTCGGCGTCGAAGTCGACCTCGGCGGCGACCTGCGAGCGGAACGGGGAGGGGTCGAAGAAGCTGATGCGCCGGGTCGCGGTACGCCCGTCGGCCAGCAGGCTCCAGAAGCTCTTGGCGCCCACGCCGCCCGGCGCGGTGACGCCGATGCCGGTGATCACGACCCGCCTGCCGTACGGGCCGCTCACAGCGCGGTCCAGTGGTAGAAGCGCTGTGCCATGGCATCGGCGGGGGAGCGCCAGGTGGCGGGGTCGTAGGCGGTGATGAACGGCTTGAGGTCCTCGCTGATGCCGACGAACCGCGGGTCCGTCTTGGCCGCCTCGATCCGCTCGCCGCCGTCCTCGGAGTCGAAGTCCTGGAGGTGGAAGTAGAGGCCCCGGTAGGTGAAGAGCTGTCGGCGCCGGGTGCCCATCAGGTGTGGCATGTCCGTGCCGTCGAACTCGCCGAAGAGGCGGGCGACGTCAGCAGCCGAATGGGGTTCCATCCGGGCCACGATCAATGTGCTGTGCATGCGTCTCTCCTTGTCAAGCCTGCTGGATCCGGGACGGACCGAACCAGCGCTCCAGTGCCATGGGCAGATCGTGGTGGCTGCCCGGCGCGGCCCAGGCCACATGCCCGTCCGGACGGACCAGCACCGCCGAGGTGCCCGAGAGCGGACCGTCGGCCAGGACGCCGTGGGGCTCCGCGGTAACGATGTCCACCCGGTCCGACCACCCGGCCGCGCGGTCGCGGAGGACAGCGTTGTCCTCCAGGTCGAGCAGCACGCCCCGCCCCGCGTGCAGCAGTTCGGTGCTGCTGGTCTTGCGCCGGTCGCCGACCAGCTCCAGGTGCGGCATCCGCAGACCCAGCAGCGGGTGGCGGCCCGGGCCGACGTCGTAGCGGATCTCCAGACCGCTCACCATGCCGGCGAGATGGCGGCTGACCTCCTCGTACCGGATCAGCTCCGCCAGTACGTCGCGCAGCGGCTGGACCTCGTCGCCGCTGAGGAAGAGCAGGCCCTGCGCCCTGGTGTTCATCATCAGCCGCCGGCCCACCGCGTGCCGTTCGCCGTGGTAGGTGTCCAGCAGCTCCTCGGGCGCGGTGCCGCGGACCACGGCCGCCAGCTTCCAGCCGAGGTTCAGGGCGTCCTGGATGCCGGTGTTCATGCCCTGGCCGCCGGCCGGCAGATGGATGTGCGCGGCGTCCCCGGCCAGCAGCACCCGGCCCCGCCGGTACTCGGTGGCGAGCCGCGTCGCGTCGCCGAACGCGCTGACCCACTCGTGCTCGGCGTGCGAGATGTCGATGCCGGTGATCCGCTGCCAGGCCGCGGCCACCTCCGCGTACGAGGGCGGCTCGGTGCGCCGGCGCGGCGGCGTGCCGCGTTCGCAGACGATGATGCGGGTGACGCCGCGGTCGCCGAGCGGGCCGCACATGACCATGCCGCCGGAGTACGTCTCGCCGATCAGCCGCGGTTTCAGGTCGACGCCCTTGATGTCCGCCAGGTACATCTCCATGGTCGCCGCGGTGCCCGGGAAGTCGAAGCCGGAGGCCTTGCGTACGGTGCTGCGGCCGCCGTCGCACCCCACCAGGTAGGAAGCCGTCAGCCGGCTCTCCTCGCCCTCGGGGCCGCGCACCTCGGCCTCGACGTGGTCGCCGTGGTCGCGCAGGGTGACCAGGTCGTGGCCGCGTCGGATGTCGACGCCCAGCTCGCGCACCCAGCCCTCGAGCATCGTCTCGGTGTCCGACTGCGGCACGGTCTTGGCCGCCTGGTGGATGCTGTCGAGGACGCCGAAGTCCACGGGCAGCCCGCCGAAGTGGCCGGCGTTGCTGGTGCCCATGTCGCCGAAGCGGTGGAGCAGCCCGCGCTGGTCGAAGACCTCCATCGTCCGGGTCGTGAAGCCCAGCCCGCGGGACTCGCCGGTGCGCTCCCGGAGCCGGTCCAGCACGATGACGTCGACTCCCGCAAGCCGTAGCTCCCCGGCGAGCATGAGTCCGGTGGGACCTGCGCCGGCGACGATGACGGAAGCGTCCATGGATGTGTCCTCCGGGGCGTCGGAATGGTGGATACGACGAAGCGGCGCACCGGAATGGGACATCGGTGCGCCGCTTGATGCTTTTCTGCAGTGACGTTCGTGTCGGATGAATCGACACAGTGCTGCGGAAGCTAATGAAGAGCTTCTTCGGAATCCCGGCGGATGTCAATACCCATATTCCAGTTCAACGACATGCTTGAGTCAGAACTTTGTTAAATCAAATTCTCGGGGGCAACGAAAAAACAGCTCCACCAGGGGCGGGTTCGCCCTGGTGGAGCCGTTGATCGCGGAGGCCGTCGTCGGCGCCTGTCAGGCGCGGGCGCCGAACGACGCGTGGACGTCCTGCTCGTGGTAGTAGGTGCGGCCGTTGACGGCGCGGCGGCGCCACTGGTGCTCGCTGGCACGTCGGTAGACGCTGCCCGGCGCGACGCCCCACAGCGCGGCGATGTCCTGGGCGGTCATCCAGCGCACCGCCGGCTCCGTGCGCTCCGCGCCGAGCCCGCTGCCCCGCCGCATCCACTCCTGGCCGGACCAGCGGTGCGCGGGCTCCGTGTCGCAGCCGACCTCGACCGCGGGGGCGGCGCCGCCCGGCCGGACCGCCGCGGTGAGCGTGCCCCCGCAGTCCGGCACGACACAGTCGCCGACCGGGACCCGGCGCCGCGGCGCCGGGTCGACGACCCGGCGGGCCCGGCGTACACACCGTGCCACCTCGTCGGACAGCTCACCGGCGGCCCGGTGCGCGTGGAGCCATGCGGAGTGCCGCAGCAGGAAGTCCGCGATCTGGGCCGGGGTGTCCTGCGGGGCGCCGACGCCCCGTTCCTCGACCACCAGCGCGGCCCAGGACCGCAGAATCCCGGTGATCCCCGAACGGGCCTCGGCGGCCGCTGTGTTGAAGGGCAGCCCGGGCGCGGAGCCGCCGCCGGACGTGCGGTCGCGCGGCCGGTCGACGCCGGTGAGCAACTGTCCGCACTCGTCGTGCAGGCGCGGCAGCCGCCGCAGGTCGTGGGTGAGACGGAGCCGGCAGTTCGGGCAGAGCCGGCTGCCGGCGACGGCCAGCTCCGGGGCGCGGCCGGCAGCGACGCTGCGCAGGCACGCGGCGCCCTCGCACTCCGTCGGTTCCGTGGTCGTCGTACGGACGGTATACGTGGTGTCCTTGAATCCGTGAGTCATTTCCCCCACCGCTTCTAAGTGCGGCGAATCTATTTCTTGGATTCAGGGACCGGCAAGCGAAGACCCGCTACATGTAATTTCTCTGTAGCGGGCCTTCGGTTTTTCGAACCGACCTGTCCTGGCGATGTCCTCAGATCGAGAGGCGCGCCGCGATGCCGTCGAGGACGGAGTCCAGACCGGACTCGAACTGCCACTGCTGGTCGTCCTTGCGCCGGGCCTCGGTGATGTAGCGCGCGTACATCGGGAACCGGCCGGTGGTCATGAGCCAGGCCATCTGCGAGGCCAGTCCGGCGCGGGCCTCCTCGCGGGTGGACCAGCCGCGGACGCGCAGCATCTGCGTCAGTCCGATCTCCGAGTCCACCGCGCCGTGCACGTAGGAGGTGAGGGTGTTGTAGACCGCCATGGCGTGGTCCGCGTCGAGCCCGAGGCCGTCGAGCGCGGCCAGGACGGCCTCGGTCACGGCCAGCTGGTTCGGGGTCGGCGCGCACCACGTCGCCCGCGTCACCCACGAGTGCCGCAGCAGGACCTCCCTTATCCGCAGGGCGACGGACCGCAGGGTCGTGCGCCAGCCCTCCTTGCCGTCGGGCAGCTCCAGCTCCGCGTACACGAAGTCGACCATCAGCTCCAGGAGCTCGTCCTTGCCGGTGACGTAGCGGTACGCGGCCATGGGGGCGACGCCGAGTTCGGTGGCCAGGCGGCGCATGGTGACCGCGTCGAGTCCCTCCGCGTCGGCGATACCGACGGCGGTCATGGCGATCCGCAGGGGGGTCAGGGTGGTGCGAGGGGCGGGCGCCGGCCGTTCGAGGCGCTCCCACACGGAGACGTGGTCCTTGTCCTCGCTCGCTGCTTGTCTCTCCCGGGCGGTCATCGCTTCGGTTCCTTCCGACGAACAGTGCTGTGTACACCGTATCAGGAGTGGACAACGTACACACGGATGTGTACGTTGTACGAGAAAGATACGGCGTACACACCACCGAGGAGTCCTCCATGGCCGACGTGACTGACGACACTATCCGCACCGCGGTGATCATCGGCAGCACCCGGGATGGACGGTTCGGTCCGGTCGTCGCGGACTGGATCGCCGGACACATCGCCCAGCGCGAGGACATGGAGGTCGACCTGATCGACCTCGTCGAGACGCCTCTGCCCACCGTCTTCCCGGCGTTCGGGCAGGCCCCCGCCGACGAGGTCGTGGCCCAGCTCGGCGCGGTGTCGCCGCGGCTGGCCGGCGCCGACGCCTTCGTGATCGTCACGCCCGAGTACAACCACAGCTTCCCCGCACCGCTGAAGAACGCCATCGACTGGCACAACGAGCAGTGGCACGCCAAGCCGGTCGGCTTCGTCTCCTACGGCGGACTCGCCGGCGGCCTGCGTGCCGTCGAACAGCTCCGTGTCGTGCTCGCGGAGCTGCACGCGGTCACGATCCGCAACACCGTCAGCTTCCACAACTACGGCGAGGTCTTCGGTGCCGACGGCAGGCCGACCGACCCCGGGTGCGACGTTGCGGCCAAGGCCATGCTCGACCAGCTCACCTGGTGGGGGCAGGCCCTGCGCGAGGCCAGGCGCGCGCGCCCGTATGCCGTCTGACATCCCTCCACTCGTGCCCTGGGGGCAGCGATGAACGACCCCACAACCGACACTCCCGCGCCCGACCGGCCCGGCCTGCCCCGGCTGGGTGTCTTCGGACTGATGCTGAGCATCTTCCTGGCGACGCTCGACGGACAGCTCGTCAGCACGGCGCTCCCCACGATCGTGGGCGACCTCGGCGGCCTCGACCACTTCTCGTGGGCGGTGACGGCGTACCTGCTCACCATGGCCGCGTCCACTCCCGTCTGGGGCAAGCTCGGGGACCTGTACGGCCGCAAGGGCGCCTGCCTGAGTTCCGTGATGCTTTTTCTGGGCGGGACGGTGCTCTGCGGCCTGGCGCAGAGCATGGGGCAGCTCATCGCCTTCCGCGGCCTCCAGGGCCTCGGTGCGGGCGGCCTGATGGTCGGCGCGCTCTCGGTCATCGGCGTGGTGGTGCCCGCGCGGGACCGCGGCCGCATCCAGTCGATGGTGGGCGTCATGATGCCGGTCGCCTTCGTCGGCGGCCCCCTGCTCGGTGGGTTCATCACCGACTACATGAGCTGGCGCTGGGCCTTCTACGTCAACGTACCCATCGGCCTGGTCGCACTGCTGGCGATCACCAAGGGCGTACGGCTGCCCGCCGGCCGCGTCACGGGGCGGATCGACTGGCTCGGCACGGCCCTGCTCACCACCGGCATCCTGGCCCTCACCCTGCTGGCCGGCTGGGCCGGCACCACCTACGCCTGGACGTCCTGGCAGATCGCCGGACTCGCCGTGCTCGTCGTGCTCGCACTGGCCTGGTTCGTGCGCGTCGAACTGCGCGCCGCCGAACCGATCACGCCGCCCCGGCTCTTCGCCCGCCGGGACTTCACCCTCGCCCAGATCCTCAGCTTCCTGGTCGGCGCCGTACTCTTCTCCGTCGTCAACTACCTTCCGCAGTACATGCAGTTCGTCCAGGGGGCGTCGTCCACCGCCAGCGGCCTGCTCATCCTGCCGCTGATGCTCGGCATGCTGACGGCCCAGCTGGCCACCGGGCGGCTGATGGACCGAGGCGGTCTGGACCGCGTCGTGGCGCTCGCCGGCGGCGCCGTCGCCCTCGCCGGGGCGCTGCTGCTCCTCCTGCTCGGCACGGACACCCCGCTCGCCGCGGCCTCCGCGTTCACCCTGGTCATCGGGGTGGGAATCGGCGCCCTGATCCAGAGCACCATGGTGGCCACCATGAACAACGCGGACCCGCGCGACATGGGCGCGGCCACGGGCACGGTCACCCTGGTGCGCACCATCGGCGGCTCCCTCGGGGTCGCCTTGCTCGGCGCCCTGCAGAGCAGCCGCATGAGCGAGGTGCTGACCGAACGGCTGGGCTCCGCCGCGCAGCAGCGGCTCACCGCGGGCGGCGCACTGACCCCCGCGCAGCTGAAGGACATGTCGACCGCCATGCGCGACGCGGTCCGGGAAGCCGTCAGCAGCGGTCTGCACGGCGTCCTGCTGGGCGCGGCCGTCCTGTCCGCGATCGCGTTCGGCGCGGCGTGGTTCGTCCGCGCCGCGCCGCCCCTGATCCCGGCTGCCGCGGGGCCGCCGGCCGCCGGGGCCGGAGCCGGGGCCGGGAAGGACTCCGCCCGCACCCCGTCGGGGGACTGAGCGCGGCCCCGCGCCGCCACCCGTCCCCGTACCCACCCAAAGCAGCCGGCCGCACGGACGAATCCCCCGTCGCCGCGCGGCCGGCCCCTATCGAAGGCGAACACCGATGCCCAAGTACTCCGTCGAACGTGCCCGGGACGTCCTGGACCGTCCGTTCTCCCTGGGAGGCCTCACCCTGCCCAACCGCGTCGTGATGGCCCCGATGACGCGCGAGTTCTCCCCCGGCGGAGTGCCGGGCGACGACGTGGCGCAGTACTACGCCCGGCGGGCGGCCGCCGGGGTCGGTCTGATCATCACCGAGGGCACCTACGTCGGCCACGACTCGGTGGGCAGCAGCGCCCGCGTCCCCCACTTCTACGGCGACGAGGCGCTCGCCGGCTGGTCGGCCGTGGCCGAGGCCGTCCATCAGGCGGGCGGCCGGATCATGCCGCAGCTGTGGCACGTCGGCATGGACCGCGCGGCAGGCGCTCCGCCGGTCCCCGACGCCCCGCGGATCGGCCCCTCGGGCATCGCCCTGGACGGCACGAAGTCGGGCAAGGAGATGACCCAGGCGGACATCGACAACGTGGTCGCCGCCTACGCCACGGCCGCGGCGTCCGCCGAGTCGCTGGGCTTCGACGGCATCGAGATCCACGGCGGCCACGGCTATCTCATCGACCAGTTCCTGTGGGCGCACACCAACCGGCGCACCGACGCCTACGGCGGCGACATCGTCGGCCGCACCCGTTTCGCCGCCCAGATCGTGGCCGCCTGCCGGGAGAGCGTCTCCGACGACTTCCCGATCTCCTTCCGGTTCTCCCAGTGGAAGATGAACCACTACCAGGCGCGGGTCGCCGAGACGCCGCAGGAACTGCAGACCATGCTCGGTCTGTTGGCCGACGCGGGTGCCGACGTCTTCCACTGCTCCACCCGGCGGTTCCACCTCCCCGAGTTCGAGGGGTCCGACCTCAACCTTGCGGGCTGGGCGAAGAAGCTCTCCGGCAAACCCGCCATCAGTGTCGGCTCGGTGGGCCTCAGCAACGAGTTCCTCGAGGTGTTCCAGGGCGAGCAGGCCACGGTCACGGACATCGGCGAGCTGCTCGACCGCATGGAGCGTGAGGAGTTCGACCTCGTGGCGGTCGGCCGGGCCCTGCTCGGGGACCCCGAGTGGCTGCGAAAGGTCCTCGCCGGGCGCGTCGACGAACTCACCGCGTTCCACCGGGGTCTGGTCGGCAGCCTCCACTGAGCCGTACGGCCACCTGCCCGACCGCAGGCCGATGATCCCGTCGCTCCGGAGCGCCTCCGGAGCGACGGCCGTGCGGGCGGCGCGGGCGTGAACGCGAGTCCGGTACCGCCGCGGCCGTCCGCCCGCCTGCCTGTCCGCAGAATCGGAGAATCCAGGTTGAACCCACGCTTGCTCGTTCTGACGTCTGCGACGTTCGCCGTCGGCACCGACGGTTTCCTCATCGCGGGGATCCTGCCCGACATCGCCCACTCCCTCGACGTCTCGCCGTCCGTTGCCGGGCAGTTGGTGACCTTCTTCGCGCTCGCCTACGCGCTGCTCTCGCCCGTGCTGGCCGCGGCCACGGCCTCCTGGCCGCGACGCCGGCTGCTGGTGACGGCGCTGCTGGTCTTCACCCTGGGCAACGTGATCGTCGCCGTCTCCCCCGACTACGGCGTCGCCATGGCCGGCCGGCTGGTGGCCGCCGCCGGGGCCGCCGTGGTGACGCCGGCCGCCACCGTCGTGGCGACCGGCCTCGTCCCGCCGGAACAGCGCGGCAGGGCGCTGGCCCTGGTCGTGGCCGGGCTGAGCGCGGCGACCGCGCTCGGCGCTCCGCTGGGCACCGCGCTCGGCGGCGCGGGCCACTGGCGGCTCTCCCTCTGGGGAGTGGCGGCCCTGGGCGTCGTCGCGGCCCTCGGCGTCGCGGCCCTGCTCCCGGAGACGCCCCGGCCGCCGGCCGTCGGCCTGCGCCAACGGCTCGCGCCCCTGCGTGACATCCGGATCGCCACGGTGCTGTCGACGACCCTGCTCACCCTGACCGGCCTGTACACCGTCTACACGTACATCAGCCTCTCCTTCGACCGGGCGACGGACGGCAGCGGCAACCGCCTCGCCCTCCTCCTCTTCGTCTTCGGCCTCGCGGCCACGGCCGGCAACCTGACCGCCGGCAGTCTGACCGACCGGTTCGGCACCCGCCGGGTGCTCACCGTCGCCCTGCTGGCCTGCGTCGTCGACTTCGCGCTGATGCCCTGGAGCGGGTCAGGTCTGCCGAGTGCGCTGCTCGCCGTCGTGGTCTGGGGCGTGTGCGGCTTCGGAGTGCTCGTCCCGCAACAACACCGGTTGATCTCCGTGTCCGGCGCGGGAGCTCCGCTGTCGATCGCGCTCAACGCGACCGCGACCTACCTCGGGGTCGGCCTGTCCGGCGTCATCGGTGCGGCGGGTCTCCATCTCGTGGGCGCCCATCGACTCGGCCTGATCAGCGTGGTGTTCCTCGCCCTGGGGCTGTGCAGCGCCGAGCTGGCGCACCGGGTCATCCGGCGCCGGGAGGAGTCCGCGACGGCCCCGACCGGTGCCGTGTCTCTTCCCGACTCCCCGAGCGGGACCGCCCGTTGACCGGTTCCACATGCCCTAGCAATTTCTCCATGCTCCCATAGAAAATCGTGCCCAGGTCTTGCTACGGTGGTGGGAAGCTCCGATTACGGGACCGGTTTGAATCTCCCTGTTCCTGCGAGAGTTCTCCGGTCAAGCGGCCACCGGGTCAATGAGGCCCGGTCAACCGACCCGCCCCGGACGGAGTCGTTCTCCGGCGTTGCCTGGCGATCGCCACTCAATCCTGATTCGGCGATCTGCCACACACGCCGTACAAGGCTGCACGGTTTCTGGGGCGTCGTCTGATCGGGCGCCCCGCTGGTCAGCAAAGGGGGAATGTTGATCGCCCTGCTCTCTGAAACCTGGCATGAACTGACCGACGACAGGGGGGAGTCCGGACAGGAGTGGAGACGCATCAGCTCACTCATCGGTGAAGGCGGCGCCAATTGGGTCGAAGACCCCGTGCGCCACATCGAGGAACTCACCGACCGGGAATTCGACGTGTTCATCCTCCTGGGCCGAGGCCTGTCCAACCACGGGATATCGGCGGCCCTCCACGTCACCGAGCGCACGGTCAAGTCGCACGTCACGCACATCCTGGCCAAGCTACAACTGGACTCGCGGCTGCAGGCCGGCCTGGTGGCCCAGGCCTACACGCACCTGGTCGCGCTCAGCTCCCAATAGTGCATCTGTCAACTGTACTTTCGTCCGGTGCGCTGTCCGCCGGTCCGATGGTTGACTCCTGCTACATATACACGCTCCTCAAGTCTCGTATCTCGCAACAGCATTTACGGTTCAAGTCCAGTGGAGTGAAAACGGGGATGACGGCAGAGGAATCGGCAGTTCTCTTTCCAGGGCAAGGCGGATTCAGCGGTGCGGCGCTCAATGCCGCCAGGATGAAGTATCCGCAAGTCGACGAGACTTTCAAGGCCGTTGACGCGGTGGCGGAGGAAATATTCGGGGGTGCGGTTTCCGCCGTACTGTTCGACGGCCCTCCGCTCACCGTGGACGACCTGCTTCAGCAAGCCGGTTGGGTGTCGCAACTGGCCATTTACGGCAGCGATGTGGCTGCCTGGCGCATTCTGCAGGAAAACGGCCTGAGACCGCGGCTCTTCGTGGGCCACAGCATGGGCGAAATACCGGCGCTCGTCGCCGGCGGGGCGTTCTCCGTGGAGGACGGCGCGCGTATCGTCGCCGAGCGGCTGCGCGTCCTGGAGGAGGCGGACCTGCCGGCGGGACGGATGGCGGCTCTCACGCTGGACCGGCAGCGGACCCGGCGGCTGCTCGACCTCCTCGATGACCCGGCCCTGGTGGTGGCCGCCGAGAACCACGACCGGCAGACGGTCATCAGCGGCCCCGAGCACTCCGTGCGCGCCGCGCTGCGCGTGGCCCGCGAACTGCATGCCGGTGGCCTCCTGCTGGCCTCGCCGTTCGCGTTCCACAACCCCGCGCTGCAGCCGGTGCGGGCGCCGTTCGCCGCCCGGATCGGCGGCCTGCTCCGGCAGGCTCCGCGCACGGCCGTGTACTCGCCGATCCTGCGCCGGACCTACCGCGCGGACGACGACCTGGCGGCACTGCTCGCCGAACACCTGGTCCGGCCGGTCGACTTCCGCGGGACGGTGCGCGCTCTCTACGACGCCGGCGTCACCACGTTCTTCGAGGCGGGCGGCCTCGGCTCCCTCGGCCGGTGCGTCGAGCGGGTCCTGGCCGGCGCCGGCGACCTCACGGTCCGGTCGACCTTCACGTTGGAGGCGGACGGACGACTCGGCGTGGAGCAGGCCGTGACCGGCCTCTCCGCCGCCGCACCGGAGCCCTTCGAGCAGTTCTGGGCCGCCTTCGGCACGCGGCTCGTCGCACGCGTCCGGGCGGAGCTGGCCGCCTCCACCGCCGTACCCGCGAGCCCGGCGAAGCCGGCGCCGGCCGCCCCGGCCGCCCCGGCCGCCCCGGTTCCCGCGTCCGCGACGCCGTCGGCGCCCGCCGCGCCCGCCCCCGTCGGGGCGCCCGACCGGGAGGAGCTCTTCGCCGAGCTCCGTTCGCTGTACGCGGAGGCGCTGGAGTATCCCGAGGAGGTCTTCACCGAAGAGGTCCTGCTGGAGGCCGAACTCGGCATCGACTCCGTCAAGCAGGTGGAGCTGCTGACCCGGGTGACCGGCCGCTACGGCCTGCCGCCCAGCGACATCCGCATCTCCGACCACGACACCGTCGGCAAGGTGGTCGACCTGCTGCACGCCCACCTGGTGAGCCGCGACGTGTCCGTCGCCGCCGCCTGAGCGGCACACCCCGACCGGAGCAGCGGCGACCCGCCCGCTCCGGTCCCGGACCGCGCGACAAGGAGCAATCTCGCGATGCAGCAGCAGCTCAGCGGCAGACTCGCCCTGGTCACCGGGGGAGCCAGGAACATCGGCCGGAGCGTGGCCAGGGCGCTCGCCGAGCGTGGCGCCCACGTCCTGGTGAACTACTTCCATTCGCACGAGGAGGCCCTGCGCACCCGCGCGGAACTGACGGCGCTCGGCGCCCGGGTCGATCTGATCAGGGCCTCCGTGGCCCGGCAGGACCAGGTCGACCGGATGTTCTCCGAGATCGGGGAACGCTTCGGCCATCTCGACATCCTGGTGAACAGCGCCGCGAACGGCGCGCTGCTCCCGCTCGACCGGATCACCGAGACCGACCTCGACAAGGCCCTCGACACGAACTACAAGGGCAGCCTGCGCTGCGCCCGGGCCGCGGCCCCGCTGATGGCACGCCGGGGCGGCGGCTCGATCGTCCAGATGTCGGCCCTCGGCAGCTCTCAGATGGTGATGGCGAACTATCTGGCCTGTGCGCCGGCCAAGGCCGCCGTCGAGGCCCTCACCCGCTATCTGGCCGTGGAGTTCGCCCCGCTCGGCATCAGGGTGAACACCGCGTCCGCGGCCATGCTGGTCAGCGAGGTCGCGGACGCGTTCCCGGACGCCGAGGCCATGCAGGAGGTCATCCGGGACGCCACCCCGCTCGGCCGGCTCGGCACGCCGGAGGAGTTCGCCGCCCTCGTGGCCTTCCTGGCCTCCGACGACTCCCGCTGGATCACCGGCCAGACGATCCTGGCGGACGGCGGACTGTCCCTGGGGGCGGCGCTGCTGTCGCCGCCACGCGTGGACCGAGGCGCTCCCGACGCCGGGGAACGCACCCTGGACGACGGCGCCCCGGACGAGGACGCCGTAGCGGAACCCGCCCTGAACGGCGGCGCCGTTTCCGGCGAGCCCACGGACGACGGCAGTGCTGTGGACGACGGCAGTGCCGTGGACGATGGCGGTGCCGTGGACGATGGCGGTGCCGTGGACGGCATCGCCATCGTCGGCATGGGGCTGGCCGTCGCCGGCGCCAACAGCCCGGAGGAGTTCTGGGAGCTGCGCACCACCGGGGCCGATCTGTTCGTCCCCGTTCCCGAGGACCGCTGGCAGCGCCGGACCTTCCACTCGGCCGACCTCTCGGCGCCCGACAAGTCGTACCAGGACACCTGTGTCTTCATCACCGACTTCCACCCGGTCGCGGAGGCAGTCGAGACAATGGACGAGGCCGACGGCGCAGACCACGAGCTGACGACCACCTGGCTGCGCCACAGTCTGGTGCAGGCGTTGAAGGGGGTACGGCGCGCCCCGTCCGCCCGCCATTCCTTCCTGGTGGGCTACACCCCCGACGGCAGCCAGCACCTGGAGGAGGCCGGCGTCCTGGCGGGCATGGACACACGGGCCCGGCGGACGGCCGGCTCGCTCGACCTCACCGCACCGCAACGCGACCGCCTCCTCGACGCGGTCCAGGACGTCCTGACCCGGCGGTACCGGCGCGGCGCGCGGGCGCCGGAGCGGTTCCTCCCGCACCGGGTGGGACAGCTCGCGATGGCGGGAGTCCTGCCGGCCGACACCGAAGTGCAGATGATCGACACCGCCTGCTCGTCGTCGCTCTACGCCATCGACATCGGCGCCAAGGGCCTGCTGAGCGGCAAGCACGACATCGCCGTATGCGGCGGCGCGTTCGCCCTGGCCCCGCGCGGCACCGTGCTGTTCTCCAAACTGCAGGGCCTGTCCCGGCGCGGCGCGGTCCACTCGCTCGACGCGGACGCGGACGGTGTGATCTTCGCCGACGGCGCGGGCGTCGTCGTCATGAAGCGGCTCAGCGACGCGCGGCGCGACGGGGACCGGATCCTCGGCGTGCTCACGTCGGTCGGAGCCTCCTCCGACGGCCGGGGCAAGGCGGTCTACGCACCGAACTCGGCCGGTCAGGACCTGGCGGTCCGCGCCGCCCTCGCCGACGGCGTCTCGCCCGACGACGTCGACTGGATCATCGCCCACGCCACGGGCACCCCGGCCGGAGACCTCGCCGAGTTCACCACACTCCGCGCGCACTTCGGCCGGACGAACCCGGCGTACGTCACGTCCAACAAGTCGCTCATCGGACACACCGGATGGGCGGCGGGCGTCGTATCGGTCATCGAGGCGTTGCTGGCGCTGGAGCACGAGACGATCCCGAAGCAGTTCCGGTTCAACCGCGCTCCCGAGTCGTTCGGCCTGGACGACAGCCTGCTGGAGATCCCGACCGAGAACGTCCCCTGGACCGCGTCGGCGGGCGGGCCTCGCACGGTCGCGGTGTCCGGCTTCGGCTTCGGCGGCACGAACGCGCACGTACTCCTGCGGGAACACCTCGCGGGTGAGCACCGTCCGCCGGAACGCCGTCCGCGTGACCACGGCCCGGACCACCGTCCGCGCGCCGGCCGCCCCGCCCCACCCGGGGCCGCCGGCGCCGAGGAGCGGGTGGTGGTCGTCGGATGGTCCGCGCACGTCCCGGGTCTCGACCGCGAGGGCGTTGTCGAGTGGATCGGCGGACGGGGCGCCGGGCCGGCCGACAGTTTCGGCTCCTCGTACCCGACGCCGCCGCTGCACAGGGTCCGGTTGCCCCCGGCGACGGTGCGCACCATCGACCGCAGCCAGTTGATGATCCTGGAGTGCGCCCACGACCTGCGCGGCAGGCTCACCGAGTTCTGGGACGCCACCACGGGGTCCACCGGCGTGTTCGTGGGCAACATGGGCCCCACCAGGGCGGCCATGCTGTTCGCCAACCGCTGCTTCCTCGACGACGTCGAGGAGGCTCTCACCGAGGATCCGGCCACGGCGTCCCTGCCCGGACTGGCCGAGCTGCTGACCGGGCTGCGCGCGCTGGTGCGGGAGGAGATCCCGGCGTCCAACGAGGACTCGTTCCCCGGCATGATGCCCAACGTCATCTCCGCCCGGGTCGCCAACCACTTCGACCTCAAGGGCCCCAACATCACTCTCGACTCCGGGTACGCCTCAAGCCTGACCGCCATCGAGACGGCCGCGCGCTATCTGCGGGCCGGACAGCTGGACTTCGCCCTCGCGGGCGGGATCAACGGCAACAGCCTCCCGGAGTACGCGACGCTGCTGGCCGGGCTTCCGGAGGGCGTCGCGGACGGGCGACTCGCCGAGGGCGCCTTCATGTTCGCCCTCACCACCGAGGCCGGAGCCGTCGCGGCGGGGCTGCCGGTCCTCGGCCACGTGGCGGATCTGACGGTCGGCGGCACACCGTCCGGCGGTCGCCGCATCGCCCTCCTGCCGACGCGGCCGGACGAGGTCTCCACCGCCCGCTACCTCGGCGCCGCCGGCGCCCTGGCCGTCCTTCAGGGACTGCTCGGCCCGTCCGGCGCGGTGGACGTCACCTGCCCGGGACGGACCGAGCAGAGCACCGTCCGTCTCGCCCTCGGCATACCCGCCGCCGCGGCCGAGGCGCCGCCGGACCGGCCCCACCCGGCGACCACCGGCCCCCGGCACCCCGCACAACCGCCCACCGCCGGTCCGCGACCGGCCGTTCGCCGCCCGCGGGCCCCGCTGCTCCCGTTGCCCGAGCGGTTCGCCGGCGCCGACCGGCTGGCCACGGGCGAGGGCCTGATGACCGCGCGTCATGTGTCGGTGCTCTCCGAACTCGCGGCCGGACCCGAGCCGCACGAGCGGGTCGCGTTCCTGCCGCCCGGCGTCGTGGTGCTCACCGACATGCCCGACCTGTGGGCCTCCCTGCGCCATCTGCCGGCCGACGCGACCGTGCTGTGCACGGCGCCGGTCAGTGTGACCCGGCCCGGCTGGCGCCATCTGCCCGAGGCCACCCCGGACGCGGTCCGCGCGGCGCTGGCCGACCACGGGCCCGTTCGGCATCTGCGGGTCGTCGCCGACCTCGCCCGCTCGGCGCCGCTGCCCGACGGCTCCCAGGCCGGTCCGCCCGCCTCCCGCGACGGCCTGGCCCCCTCCCTGACCGCCCTGCACGACGCGACGTTCCTCGTGCTGCAGACCGCCCATACGGACCTGGCCGCGGAAGGTTCGTCGTTCCTGACCCTGCTCCTGGGGGCCGTCACGGAGCGGATCCCGCACCCCTGCACCGGCCTGTTCTCCGGGCTGGTCAAGTGCGCGGCCCTGGAACTGCCGGACACCCTCACGTTCCTCCTGGCCACCGACGTACGGGAACCGCGCAAAGGCGCGCTGCTCGCGGAGCGGGAGACCCGGGCCGTACGCGCCTTCCCGGTGGTCTTCCACGAGGACGGCCGGCGCCACGCCCAGGTGCTCACGCCGGAGTACGCCCTCTCCGGCGCCGGACGGGGGAGCGCCGCGGGCCGCCTCGGCCCCGACTCCGTGGTGGTCGCCGTCGGCGGCGCCCGGGGCATCACCGCGGAGGCCGTCACGGCACTGGCCGAGCACTTCCGCCCGCGGATCTACCTGTTGGGGAGCAACCCCCTGGACGGGTACCCCGAGGCCGTCTTCGAGGGGGACGACGAGACCTTCGCCGCCACCCGGCGGTCGTACCTCCGCGAGAACCTGGCGGGAGGCGGCCGGACGGTCGCGGACGTCAACCGCGCGTTCGACCGCTTGCTGGATGCCCGCGCGGCCCGCCGGACCATCCGGCGCATGGAGGAGTTCTGCGGGGCCGGCCGGGTGACCTATCTGACGTGCGACGTCCGGGACGGGAAGGCGGTCGCCCAGGCCGTCGACCGCATCCTGACGGAGCAGCCGGCCGTGGACCTGCTCGTCAACGCCGCCGGACGCAACAAATCCGCCCTGATCAAGGACAAGGAGTTCGCCGAGTTCAAGGCCATCCGCGACCTGAAGGCCCTCGCCTACCGCAACCTCAAGCGCGCGTTCGCCGGCCGGTCCCCGGCGACATGGTGCAACTTCGGTTCCCTGCTCGGCCACTTCGGCCAGCTCGGCGAGCCCGACTACGCCTCGGGCAACGACTATCTGGCAGCGGCCGCGGTCGACGCCGCCGCGCACGGGGCCGACGAGTTCACCGTGGGCTGGACGCTGTGGGACGGCGTGGGCATGGGAGCCGACGAACTGACCAAGGCGTACTTCAAGCGCGCCGGCTCCTACAGTCACATGCCGGTGCGCGAAGGCGTGCACCATTTCCTCCAGGAACTCCACGCCGAGCGCCGTACGGCGTCGGTGGTGCACATCGGGGCGGCGGAACGGGAGACGATCGAGGGTTTCTACCCCGGTTATCTGGACCGCCGGGCGTTCGGTGCGACTGCGTCCGGCGCGACCGTGCCGGAGCGGTCCGTGCCGGACGGGTCCGTGCCGGAGGGCGTCGGCAAGGGCACGTTCTACCTGCGCGAGACGCTGTCTTCGGACGCCGACTCGGCGGTCTTCGCCTGTGCCTTCGACCTGGGCACCGACGGCTACCTCGCCCACCACACCGTCCGCGGCGTGCCCACCCTGCCGGGCACGTTCGTCGTGGAGATCGCCGTGGAGGCGGCGTGCCACCTGGCGCCCGGCCGCAGGGCCGTCGCCCTGGAGGACCTCCGCTTCGAACACTTCCTGCGCGTCCACAACGCCGTCCGGTCCACCCCCGACCCCAAGAAGATCACCGCCCGGGTGCTGGAACGCGGAGACGAACTCACCGTGGTCGAGGTGGCCGTGACCGGAGACGTACGGGCGCCCGGCGGCGTCCTGCTGGTGAAGGACAGGGTGCACTTCACCGCGCGGGTGCTGCTGCGCGGCGAGCTGCCCGAGGCCCCGGGCTGGGAGCACTGGGACGACGGCGACGACATCCCGGTCCCCGACCCGTACCACGCCCAGGCGTCGCCGGTGTCCCTGACGGGCCCCTTCGTCTCCACCACGCGGACCCGGCTGCACCGCCTGGGCAAACACTCCCTCTACCGGGCCGACGTGGCCGCCGACGATCCCGCCCTCTCCCGGTTCACCACCCCCGCGATCCTGCTCGACGGTCTGGCCCGCACCGGTGTCCTGCACCTGGAGGACGGCCGGCTCGTGCCTGTCGCCGCACCCCTGTCCATCCGCCGGGTGGATCTGTACGAGGAAGCCAACGACATCGAACTGACCAGGCGGTACGGCCGGCTCCACCTCTACGCCACGCCCACCGGCTTCGACATGACCGGACACGCCCCCGACAACCGGTTCCTCGCCGTCACCCCCGGGGGCCGGGTCGTCGCCCAGATGAAGGACGTCACCGCCACCGTCGTCGGCTACCTGGACGCGGTCTCCGGGCGCCTGTACTCCCCGGACAAGCAACCGCTGCCCGGCCCTGTCGACACCGAGACCCCGAGGAAGGCCGGATGATGGAGCAGCGGACGACGACCGAGGACGCGGTCGGGGAGCAGCGGCACGTGCGGGCGGAGAAGGCCCCTGGGCCGGTCGGCAGTGTGCTGTTCGGCGCGCTCAGCAGCTTCAAGAAGGACACCCTCCGCCTGCTGACGGAGCTTCAGCGCCAGTACGGCGGCGTGGCCCGGATGAAGATGGGCCCCTACCTCGTCCATCAGGTGACCGACCCCGAGGCCGTCAAGCACGTACTCCAGGACAACGCGCGCAACTACGTGCGCGGCAGGTTCTACCGGGGCTTCAACCTGTTCTTCGGCCGCGGGATGCTCACCACGGACGGCGCGGAGTGGCGGACCCGCCGTGCGGTCAGCCGGCCCTTCTTCCACCGGGCAGGGCTGCGCGCGCGTTCCGGCACCGTCACCGACACGGTGGAGGAGCTGCTGGCGCGCTGGGAGCCCATCGCGCGTTCGGGCGACCCGGTCGACATCACCGACGACATGATGTGGCTGGCGATGGGTGTGCTGGGCCGCATGCTGTTCGGCGTGGACCTGCGCCGGTACGCGGACCGGTTGCTGCCCGCGGTCCGCTTCTCGCTGAAGGCCATGATTCTCACCGGCGAGGTCAAGCAGATGCTGCCCCGCTGGGTGCCCACCCCCTACCAGCGCCGCCTCAAAGGGCATCAGCAGGTCCTCAACGACGTCATGGACGAGATCATCGACCTCCACCGGCGCGGCGAGGGCAGCCCCGACAGCGTGGTCTCCGCGCTCTTGAAAGCGACGCACGAGGTCACCGGCGAACCGTTCAGCCGGCGGCAGATACGGGCCGAGCTCAAGACGCTGTTCCTCGCCGGTCACGAGACCACCGGCTGCGCCCTCACCTGGACGCTGTACGCGGTCGCCCAGCACGAGGACGTCCGGCGCAGGCTCGACGCCGAGCTGACCGAGGTGCTCGGTGGCCGGGTGCCCACGGCCGAGGACGTGGACGACCTGCCGTATCTGCGGGCGGTCGTCGACGAGTCGCTGCGCCTGTATCCGCCCATCTGGCTGTTTCCGCGGGACGCGGTCACCGACGACCGGGTCGGCGGTTACCGCATCCCGGCCGGCAGCACGGTGATCGTCCCGGTGTACGCGGCCCACCACAACCCGGCCGTGTGGGACAACCCCGAGGCGTTCGATCCGGAACGTTTCTGCCCTGCCCACGCCGCCCGCCCCGCGGACAGCGGAGACGGGAGGAGCCCGGACGGAACCGGGAGCGCGAACGAAGGCGGGACCGGAGACGGGACCCGAGGCAGGAACGAGGGCCCGAACGAGGACGGGACCGGAGGCGCGAACGGCAGCGGTGTCCGCGGTACGCCCAGGCAGCGTGACCGTTACGACTACTTCCCCTTCGGCGGCGGCGCCCGCAAGTGCATCGGAATGGACCTGGCCCTGCTGGAACTGCGCCTCGCCGTCGCCATGGTGGTGCAGCGCTACCGGCTCCAGCTGGTCGCGGGCCGCCCGGTCAGCCCCGCGGCGCTGGTCTCGCTCCGACCGCAGCCCGGTGTCCTCATGCACATCAGGCCGGCCGAGCCGAAGGATCCCGCGGCATGAGCACCGTCTCCCGGCCGGTGTCCGCGACGCCCCGCACCCCGGCGCCGGCCGTGGCCCCGGTGCGCCGCGTCCGGTGGCGGACCGTCACCGCGTCCGGTCCGCCGCCGTATCCGGCGCCGGCGCTGCGCGGGGCCAAGGTGCTCGTCTTCGGCGGCACACCCGGGCTGGCCCGCGCCGTCCGCGACACCCTCAGGGCCGCGGGCGCCGAGGCCCACGCCGACGATTCGGGGCGGTGGCCGGTCCCGGGCGAGGCGCCCGACGGGCTGGTGGACCTGGGGCACGCCGACCCCTTCGTACCGGGGGAGCACCACGGCTACCGCCGGGCGCTGCTGCGCTCGGTGACCGCGCTGCGGGCCTGCTACCCGTACTGGCGGCGAGAACCGGACGCGCACCTGCTCTTCTACGTCGTCGTCACCTACCTCGGCGGTGCCATGGGATACGACGCTCCCGGTGACGCCGGAACGGCCGGGCAGCCGCTCGGCGGTATCTGGGCCGGCCTGGCCAAGACCGTGCACCGGGAGATCGCCAACTGCAACACCCGGGTCGTGGACACCGACCCCGCCGACCTGGCGGAGCTGCCGCGCCGGATCACCCATGAGCTGTACCGCTGGGGCCTGTTCGAGGTCGGCTACCGTGCGGGGCGCCGCCGCACCCTGGAGGCGGCCCCGGAGGACGCCGGCCCGCCGGGACTGTCGCTGGACACCGGGGACCTGGTACTGCTCTCGGGCGGCGGACGGGGCATCGGCTGGCGGCTCGCCCGGACGCTCGCGGCCCGCCACGGCTGCCGGGTGGTCGTCACCGGGCGTAGCCCGCTGCCCGGCCCGGACGACCCGTCCCGAGCGCTCGACGACGAGCAGTTCAAGGCCTACGAGCAGAGCCTGTGGGCGCAGCGGCGGCAGGGCCGCGGGCTGGCCGCCGTCCGCGCCGCCGTCGACTCGGCCCGGCGCGACCGGGAACTGGTCCGGCATCTGGACCAGGTCCGGCGGGCCGGCCTGCGCATCTCCTACACGGTGTGCGACGTCACGGACCGCGACCAGACCGCGGCCCTGGTCGCCCGGTACGGGAAGGCGATCACCGCCGTCGTGCACAATGCGGGCGTCGACACGCCCGCGCGGCTGCCCAAGAAGTCGGACGACGAGTTCCTGAGCACGGTCGCGACCAAGGTGGACGGATTCGTCAACCTCTTCTGCGCGGTACGCGAGCTGCCCCTCAAGTTCTTCTGCAACGTCGGCTCCCTCACCGGACGGCTCGGCGGCATGGTCGGCCAGCTCGACTACGCCGCCGCGAACGAGGGACTGGCCCGCCTCGGCCTCTGGGCCCAGGCGCGGGTCGCGTTCCCCGTCATGACGCTGTGCTGGCCCACCTGGGACCGGCTCGGCATGGTCGCCAACTTCGAGGCCACCCTGCGCTACATGGCCGCGCTCGACGTGGCGGAGGGGCTTGACCTGTGGACGCGGGAACTGACCGCTGCCTCCCGCGGTGAGATCACCTACATCGGCCCGCTGGGCCGCGCGCTCGGACCGCTCCAGAGTCGCGGATACCGGGTGAGCGCGGCCCTGCCGGGCCACCGGGACCTGCTGTCGGCCGTGTTCCACCTGGGCGACCTGCGTACCCACCTGCCGCATACGGCGCAGGAGGCCCTGTTCGCCCTGGACAGCGCGCAAGCCCCCGTCCTGAACGACGTGCTGGTCGGCGGCGAGCCCTCGCTGCCGGTGTCCCTGCTGCTGGAGAACGCGGTACGAGGAGCCGCCTGGGTGCAGCCGGAGGACTACACCCCGCTGGCCCTGCAGAGCCTGCAGGACGTGTACGTCGCCCTCCCGGAACTCCGCCTCCGGCACGGCCGCATCGCCCTTCGACGGTCGGTCACCGCGGGCTACGCCGACGGCCGCTGGACCGCTCACGTCCGCTTTCACCACGCCGACACCGGCCACGAGGCCGCCCGGCTGTGCCTGGCCTACCGCCGCGCGGACGCTCCGGGTGAGCCGTACGCCGGACAGAGCGCCGGCACCACCGGCACCGCTGAAGCCACCGAAGCCACCGCCACCGAAGCCACCGCCACCGCCGCCGAGGCCGGCACCGCCGCCGCCCGCCGCCCCCCGCACCTCGGCGCGGCCGGACTTCCCCTGCGCTGGTCGGGTCTGGTCCTGCGGGGCGCCAGCTGGCACGCCGGGCCGCGGGACACGTACACGGCCGAGGTCCGCGAGACGCCGGCCACCGATCTGTGGGTCCTGCCCAGCTGGCCGGTCAGCACACTCCCACTGACCGCCCTGGAGAACGTCTTCCGCCGCACGGCGGAGCACGCCCCGGGCGCCGCGCTCACGGTCCGGCGCGTCGAAGTCCGGGGCGGGATCCCCGCACCGGCGGCCCCAGGCGCCGCGCTCCTCGTCCGGGGAAGCCCGGGAGCCGGACGCTGGACGGTGTCCGCGGCCGACGGCGACAACCGCGCACTCCGTCTTTCCGGCGTCACCTACCGAGGAGATCAGCGATGACGCAGCCACAGCCGACCGCCCCCGAAGTCTCACTGTCAGGTGTGTACCAGCCCGAGTTCATCGACGACCCGTATCCGCTCTACCGGCGAGCCCGTGAGACGGCCCCCGTGCTCTGGGACCCGCAGATGGGCGACGCCGGGGCCTGGATGGTGACCGGCTACGAAACGGCCCTCGCCGCGCTGCGCGACCCGCGGTTCTCCGCCCGCCGCCCCCAGTGGGACCCGGCGACCGGCACCGAGCGCACCGCGTCGCCCCTGCGCGCCCTGCACACTCAGGTGTTCGTCAGCGACGCGCCGGACCACCAGCGCATCCGCAAGGCGATGTCCCAGCCGTTCCTGCCGCGGGCCGTGGACGCGATGCGCGGGGACATCGAGCGGGCCGCGCACCGGCTGCTGGACGCCGTACTGCCGCGTGGGGAAATGGACTTCATGGCGGACTACGCCATGGCACTGCCGTCCGAGACGGTCTGCCAGGTCCTCGGCATCCCCCGGGAGGACCGGGGCACGGTCTGGAAGTTCATCCTCAGCTGGGGACTGCTCGTGGACGAGGGGCCGCTCAGCAAGGAGCACCCGGAGTACCACCTGGCCGGGATCGGGAAGTACATGGACTACTTCCGCGGGCAGTTGGCCCTGCGCCGCACCCGGCGCACCGACGACCTGATGCAGACCGTGGCCGACGCCTGGGACGACGGCGGGTTCAGCAGCGAGGAGGAGCTGCTGGGCAACCTGATCTTCCTGCTGACGGCCGGCCAGACGACGACCGCCCACCAGATCGGGAACACCGTGCTGGCCCTGCTGGCCCAGCCGGAGGTGTACGGCAGGGCCGTCGCCGAACCGTCCCTCGTGCCCGCGGCCACGCCCGAGTTCATGCGGTACGACAGCTCGGTGCAGCTGACCAGGCGACGCGCGACCGAGCCGGTCGAGCTCGGCGGCCGGTTCATTGAGGCGGGGGAGGAGGTGTTCGTCTGGATCGGCGCCGCCCACCGCGACCCGGCGGTCTTCCCCGACCCCGACCGGATCGACCTGGACCGTCCGCGCACCCCGAACCTCGCGCTGGGCCACGGGGCCCACTACTGCCTGGGCGGCCGACTCGGGCAGCTCGTCAACGAGATCGCCGTACGGACCTTCGTGGAGCGGGTGACCGGACCGGCCGTCGACCTCTCCGGTGTTCACCGGACGGTCACCCCCACCTTCCGCGGCCCCCACGTGATGCCGATGACCTTCGACGCCAAGGAGACACGATGACCACCGCCAGGCCGCCGCTGCCGGATTTCGCCGGCTTCACCACCCTGGACAGGGAGGTGTCGCTGGACCGGCTGCCGGTCACAGGGGCCCTCCCCGGCTGGCTGACCGGCACCCTGCTGCGCAACGGGCCGGCGAAGTTCGAGGTCGGCGACTACCGGCTCACGCACTGGTTCAACGGTCTGGCGATGCTGCACGCGTTCTCCTTCGCGGACGGCCGGGTGAAGTACGCCAACAAGTTCCTGCGCACGACCGCGTACGACCTGGCCACCACCAAGGACCAGCTCTACGGCAAGCAGTTCGGCCAAGACCCCTGCGAGCAGCTCTTCGGACGGCACTTCGCGGCCTATTCACCGAACGTCACGGACAACACGAATGTCAACGTGGCCCGGATGGCCGGGCGTTATTTCGCCTTCGCGGAGCAGCCCCTGGCCAACGAGTTCGACCCGCAGACGTTGGACACACTCGGCGAGGTACCGTTCGAGGGCCAGGTCCAGGGCGAGACGTCCACGCCGCACCCGCACTACGACTTCGACCGCCGGGTGCTGATCAACTACACCACGTCGATGGCGGACCGAGCGGCGTACCAGCTCTTCTACGTCCCGGACGGCGAACTCGTGCAGCGGCCGCTCGCCACCGTCGAGGTCGACGAACCGTGCTACATGCACAGCTTCGCCGCGACCGAGAACTACGTCGTCCTCGTGGAGTTCCCGGTCGTCATCGACGCCGAGCTTTTCCGGCAGGCGAGAAACCCCTTCCTGGCCACCTTCGAGTGGCAGCCCGAGCGGCCGGCCCGCTTCCTCGTGGTGGACAAGCGCGAGGGCCGGTTGGTCGCCACCTTCGAGAGCGAGGCGTTCTTCGCCTTCCACCACGTCAACGCCGTCGAGACGGGCGGGGACCTCCTGGTCGACATCGCGGCCACGCACCATCCCTACGAGACCGTGCTCGGCCTCGCACCGACGGAGGACCAGCTCGACCTCCAGGCGTACGGATACCAACTGCGGCGCTACACACTGCCGTTGGCGCGTTCCGGCGGTTCGGTCGGGTGGGAGCCGCTCGCCGACGCCGGCGTGGAGATGCCGCGCATCAACTACCGGGAGCACAACGGCAGGGCGTACCGCTACGCCTACGGCCTCGGGCACTCCCCGCGCAGCCTGCGCGCGATGAACAGGCTGCTGAAGGTCGACGTGGTGGCGGGCACCCACCGGGCCTGGTACGAAAAGGGCTGCTTCCCCGGCGAGGGCGTCTTCGTGCCGCGCCCGGGGGCCACGGGGGAGGACGACGGGGTGGTGCTGTCGGGCGTGCTGGACGCCCGGAGCGGGCGGTCGTTCCTGTTGGTCCTCGACGGGCCGACGTTCGAGGAACTGGCCCGGGCCGAGGTGCCGCACCACATTCCGAACGACTTCCACGGACAGTTCTTCCCGGACCTGCACCGCTGACCCGGGCCTGGGCACCGCCGCCCTGGACGGGGCATCACTGGTCCATGCCCGTCCTGGCCGGCCCGGACCGGCCAGGACGGCCGGGCAGGAGCGCTCCTGCCCGGCCGACCGGACCGGAGTCACGGCGTCCAGGCCTGATGGAGGAACCGCATGGTGCCGACGCCGATGCCGCCGTCCGCGTACAGCGTCTGCCCGGTGATGTAACGGGCCTCGGCGGATCCCAGGAAGGCGATCACACCGGCGATGTCGTCGGCCTCGCCGAGCCGGCCGAGCGGGAGGTACGCACCGCGCCGGGCGTGCTCGGCCGGGTCCGGGCCGAAGAGGTTGGCGGCCCCCTCGGTGCGGATGAGGCCGGGGCCGACCGCGTTGACGCGAATTCCCGCGTCGGCGTACTCGGCGGCCGCCTGTTTGGTGAGGGCGATGACCGCAGCCTTTGCCGCGGGGTAGACACCGGAATTGGCGCGGGCGGTCTCGGCGAGGAAGGAGGTGACGTTCACAATGGCCCCGCCGCCGCTGCGTGCGATGAGCGGAGCGAAAACCTGGGTGCAGATCAGGTTACCGAGGACATTGACATCGAGAACGCGGCGGAAATGCTCGACGTCGATTTCTTCGAGCGAGCTGAAGGTCCATACGCCGGCGTTGTTGACCAGCAGGTCGAGCCGGTCAAGACCCGCCGCCAGGGACCGGAGCCCCGCGGCGTCGCGGACATCGCAGCGGACACCGGTCCCGCCGACCGAACGAGCCGTGGTCTCCGCGGACTCGTCCTGGTCCACGGCGACCACGGAGTAGCCGCGCTCGGCGAGCAGCGCCGCGGTCGCCCGGCCTATTCCCCGGCCGGCTCCGGTGACCAGGGCCACGGGTTTTTCGGATGCGTTGCTCATCGGATCTCCTCGCGTCCAGGAAGCCGGGAATGCGGATGCATTGCAGGCAGAGTTATGGAATAGCCCGGCGGTAGTGGCTGTCAAGTAATTACGCCGGTCGAAATATGACGATTTTCTTGGTGTCCGAGAATGGAGTGTGAGAATGTCAGTGACGACGGAACGCCTCGCGTCTGGAATTTCCACGACGCCGCGGAAGATGCTCGTCGGCGGAGTCTGGGCGGACGCGCTCGACGGCGCCGTCCTGGAGACCCTGGACCCCGCGACGGAGGAGGTGCTGACCACGGTGCCGCTGGGCGGCGCCGCGGACGTGGACCGTGCCGTCCGCGCCGCCCGCGCGGCCTTCGAACCGGGCTCGCCGTGGCGCCGGCTGTCCCCGTCGCAGCGGGGCCGGCTCATCCACCGGCTCGGCGACCTCGTCCTGGAACACGCCGAGGAACTCGCCCTGACCGAGTCGCGGGACAACGGAAAACCGGTGGCGTACGCGGCGATGGCGGACATCCCGATGGCCGCGGACCTGTTCCATTACATGTCCGGATGGACCACCAAGATCGAGGGCAACACGATCCCGTTCTCCGCCGCGCCGCCCGGCAGCTTCCTCTCCTACACCACGCGGGAGCCCATCGGCGTGGTCGGCCAGATCATCCCCTGGAACTTCCCCCTGATGATGGCCGCCTGGAAACTGGCCCCGGCACTGGCGGCCGGCTGCACCGTCGTGCTCAAGCCCGCCGAGCAGACACCGCTGAGTGCGCTGCGGCTCGGCGAGCTGATCCAGGAGGCGGGGTTCCCGGACGGCGTCGTGAACATCGTGACCGGTGACGGCGCGACGGGCGCGGCCCTGGTGGCCCACCCGGACGTCGACAAGGTCGCCTTCACCGGTTCCACAGAGGTCGGCAAGGAGATCGTCCGGGCCTCGGCGGGCAACCTCAAGAAGCTCACCCTGGAACTGGGCGGCAAGTCCCCGAACATCGTCTACGCCGACGCCGACCTGCAACGCGCTGTGGCCGCTTCGGCCGGCGCCATCTTCTTCAACCAGGGCGAGTCCTGCATGGCGGGCTCCCGTCTGTACGTGCAACGGCCGGTCCTGGACCAGGTGGTGGACGGCCTGGTCGCCGAGATGAACCGGCTCGTCGTCGGCGTGGGCGCCGACCCTGCGACCCAACTCGGCCCGCTCGTGTCCAGGGAGCAGCTCGACCGGGTCCGGGGCTACGTGGCGTCCGGTGTGCGCGAGGGGGCCGTTCCGCACACCGGAGGCCAGAGTCTGCCGGACACGGGGTACTTCGCCCCGCCCACGATCTTCACCGGGACCGAACCCGGCATGAGAATCGTCGACGAGGAGATCTTCGGCCCGGTGCTGGTGGTCCTGCCCTTCGACCGGCTGGAGGACGTCGTGGCCATCGAGCGCGTCAACCCCTACGGCCTGGCCGCCGGCGTCTTCACCCGCGACATCGGCAAGGCGTTCCGGACGGCTGACGCCATGCGCGCGGGCACCGTGTTCGTCAACACCTGGAACGCCCTGGACGCGGCCCTGCCCTTCGGCGGCTACAAGCAGTCGGGATGGGGCCGGGAGATGGGGCACGCGGTGCTGGAGAACTACCTGGAGACCAAGACGGTCATCGCCGACCTGTCCTGACCCGGACGGGAGTACCTGACCGCCGTCGGCGCGGGCTCGCCCCGACCCTGCGCCGGCGGGCCGGGCTCCGGTGACCACCGGCCGCCCCGAGCCGCAGGACCCGCTACTCCCTGAGGGCCACGGTCTTCGCGGGTACCGCACCGCCGCCCGGCACACTCATCCCGTGCGCCGGACCGGAACAGCCCTGCGCCAGCGCGATCCCCAGCGTCACCAGCAGGGTCACCACGACGAACACGAACAGCCGCTGGCGCAGCAGCCGGGGATTGGCCGGCCGCCGGCCGGTGCCCGTCGGACGGGGCCCCGGACGCCCGGTACCCCCGCGCGACGCGGGCCGGGTGCCGTTGCCGCGCGGGGCGGGCATGGGGCGCGCGCCGTTCGGCCGGGACGGCACACCGCCGGTCGGGCGCGGGCCGCTGCCGCCGCGCGAGGGAGCGTTGCCCCGCACGGGCGCGCCCGTGGCCCCTGACGAGGACTGCGGCCTGCGCTGGGTGCGCTGCTGCTCCGGGTAGGTCGGGTAGGTCTCGGCGAGCCGCCCGGTGGGCCGGTCCGCCTCCGCGGCACGCGGCGCCGGCGGCCGAACGTCGGGCAGCCCCTGCGCCTCGCGCGCGGCGATCTCCTTCAGCCGGAGGGACAGCTGGAGCGTGCTCGGCCGGTCCTCCGGGTCCTTCGCCAGACAGGCCCGCACCAGCGGGGCCAGCGCGTCCGGCACCCCGTACAGCTGCGGCTCCTCGTGCACCACGCGGTAGAGCATCACCTCGGAACTGCCGTGTCCGAAGGGTGAGTCGCCGGTCGAGGCGTACGCCAGGGTCGCGCCGAGCGAGAACACGTCGGTGGCCGGGGTGACGGCCGCGCCGCGCACCTGCTCGGGCGCGAGGAACCCGGGGGAGCCCACCGCCGTACCGACGTGGGTGAGCGTGGAGGCCCCGGTGGCCCAGGCGATGCCGAAGTCGATGATCCGCGGCCCCTTCGGGGACAGCAGGATGTTGGACGGCTTCAGGTCCCGGTGGACGACCCCGGCCTCGTGCACGGCGACCAGGCCCTCGGACAGCGCCGCGCCGACCGCGGCCGCGTCCGCCGCGCCCAGCGGGCCGTCGTCGGCGACCTTGTCGTGCAGCGAGGGACCGGGCACGTACTGGGTGGCGAACCACGGCCGCTCGGCGTCCAGATCCGCCGCGACCAGCCGTGCCGTGCAGCCGCCCCTGATCCGCCGGGCCGCCGAGACCTCACGGGCGAAGCGGGACCGGAACTCCTGGTCCTCCGCCAGATCGGGCCGGATCACCTTCAGCGCGACCCGCTGGCCCTTCTTGTCGGAGCCGAGGTAGACCACGCCCATCCCGCCGGCGCCGAGCCTTCTGTGAAGCCTGAACGAGCCGACGACGCGCGGGTCCTCGCGCCTCAGGCGCATCATCGCCATGTTCATCCCCGCTGCCCGGTCCGTGTGACGTGGCACAGCTTACGTTTCCACGGCCGCCCGCGCGCAGAGGCCGCGCCCTCTCGGCCCGACGGATTGTCAGTGCCGGGTGCGAGACTTGAGGAGTGGTCAGGAAGGCGCCGGTATCGGCGCCTTTGAGCATCCGTCTGCACCAACAAGCCGTCACAGAAGGGGGATTGAAGCTGTGAAGGGTGACCGAGTGGAGATAGTCGTCGACGCCGGCGACACGACCCGTACGTACGAGGTGGTGGCCAGCAGGGCGGGCCGCCGGGTGGAGACGGCGGTACGGCGGGGGGTGGTGGAAGTGAGCGAAGTCACGCGAAACGGCAGTGTTGTCCGGACGGCCCGTTTCATGGCGACCCGGGTCCTGGCCCTCGTCGAGCAGCCGGTGCCCCGCGAGGACAGCTCGGAAAAACCGGGAAGGACCGGGCAGCCCCTCCGGGAAGACCCCGAGGCCCAGGACGAGGTGTAGGACCCCGTCTCCACCCAGGGGAGTAGACCGCAGGTCACGGCTCATCCTCTCGGAGGCCAGCGATTCGGTACGAGGGCATGACGTCCCCGAGGTGACCCGCCCCTAGATTTGAGGTCAAGCGGCGGGTGCAGCACTCGTCCCCCGAGGTCAGACACCCGCCGCTGCCAACGACAACTGAACGGTCAGGAGAGGGACCATGGCTCTTACGGCACAGCGGACACACACCACCCGCCCCCGCCGGCAGGGCCGCCGCCACCCCCTGGTGGCGACGCTGATGGCCCTTCCCCTGGCGGCCCTGCTCCTGCTCGTCTTCGACGGCTGGGAGACGGTGGCCACACAGGCGTCGTCCGTGGGAGTGATGCTGGGGCGCTGAGCGGCGACCCCAGGCCCGGAAGAGCGGTCCGGGCGGGGACATCCACCCATGAAACCCCGTGGGGACGGGGGTGCGGCGGACGGCAAAATGCCGGCGCAGCTGGGGAGCTGCGCCGGCATTGCTTTTTTGCGGTGCGCACGACCGATGCACACCTGCGGCCCGGCGGTGGCTGACCGCGCAGTTCCCCGCGCCCCTTACGGGGGCGCGTCTCAGCCGTGTCTTACACAGCTGCGGGCAATCGTGCCGCAGGGCGGCACGGGTGGGCGCAGCCGCACCCCGCAAGCGCGGGCGCGCGAAACCCCGGTACCCCAGCCCTCACGCCGCCCGGCCAGGAACCCCGCCCCAGCACACCCACGTACGCTCAGCGCAGCATGCAGCCGCACCCCCGGGGGACCCTTGACCACCGCAGACGTGATACCCCAGCTGACCGCCAAGGTCAGAGCCGCCGCCCACCCCGACGCGGCCCCCTGCCACTGCGGCGCCACCACTACCCTCGCCCACCGCCCCGACACCACGGTCCTCCGGCACGCGGAAACCGTCGCCAAGGCCCACGCCCCCGGCACCGACCCCACCGCCCTCGCGCTCCGCCTGGCCACCGCCGCCCACCTTCCCGACGTCTTCCTCGCTCCGCTCGCGGCCACCCCGGCGACCGTGCTCGGCACCCGCCCGGTCACGCTCTGGCCGTACGGCCGCCCCGTGGACCCCGACGCCCCGGACGCCGCCCCCTGGGAAGCCGCCGCCACCCTCCTCGCCCGTCTCCACCGCACCCCGCCGCTCCCCGCCACACCCCCGATGCGGGGCCCGGCCAAAGCCGCCGATGCGGTGGCCCGCCTCCGTCAGGCGCTGGCGGCCTCGCGGGTGCACCCCGCCGCCCCGCCCGTCCTGCGCGCCTGGTCCACGCTGCCCGCCTGGGCCCGCGCCGAGGCCCCGATGCCCGCTACCCGCATCCTCTGCCACGGCGACCTGCACCTCGGCCAGCTGGTCCGGCACCCGGCGCCGGACGGCCCGTGGCGGCTCATCGACGTCGACGACCTCGGCGTCGGCGACCCGGCCTGGGACCTCGCCCGCCCCGCCTCCTGGTACGCCTGCGGCCTCCTCCCGCCCGAGGACTGGACCCGCTTCCTGACCGCCTACCGCGCGGCCGGCGGCCCGGCCGTACCGGAGGACGGCGACCCCTGGCCGGCCCTGGACGTGCCGGCCCGCGCCCTCACCGTCCAGACCGCCGCCCGCTATCTCGCGAAGGCGCTCGCGGCGGACCGTGGCCTGGACGAGGTGGAGCAGTCCTTGATCGACGCTTGTGCCCGTATGGCCCCGGAATGACCCCGTGCCGCTCCCGAACGACCTCGGTCCCCGCCCGGTTGGCCCGCGATTTCCCGAAGTAGGGTGCAACCGACCGGGGTCGGACGGAGTCTGTCCTGGGTGAACGTGAAGCAGTTTTTACCGGCGAGGAGTTGAGCCGACCATGCAGTGTCCGAAGTGTCATGCGCCGATGCACACCTATAACCGCAACGGCGTCCAGATCGAGCAGTGCAGCGGCTGCCGGGGCATCTTCCTCGACTACGGCGAGCTGGAGGCACTGACCCAGATGGAGGCCCAGTGGTCGAAGCCGGTCCCGCCGGCCCCGCAGGCCTACCCGGCACCGCCCGCGCCGGCCTGGGGCGCACCGCAGCAGCACGGGGGTCACTACGGCGGCCACGGTGGGCACCACGGCGGTCACCACGGCCACAACAAGAGCTGGGCCCACATGCTCTTCTCCAGCTGAGCCCGGTGCGCCCGGCACCTCCGCCGGGCGCACCCGCAGGTCCTGGTGCACGAAGAAGCCCCGGCCGTCGTGACGGCCGGGGCTCTTTGCGTGTGGACGATACTGGGATTGAACCAGTGACCTCTTCCGTGTCAGGGAAGCGCTCTCCCGCTGAGCTAATCGTCCTCGGGACCGCGATCCGAAGATCACGGGCACTGCGTGCGCGATACTGGGATTGAACCAGTGACCTCTTCCGTGTCAGGGAAGCGCTCTCCCGCTGAGCTAATCGCGCGGGATCAGATCCTCGACCTCTTCGGTGAGAACGCCGAAGGCTACGAAGATCCAGTGGACGATACTGGGATTGAACCAGTGACCTCTTCCGTGTCAGGGAAGCGCTCTCCCGCTGAGCTAATCGTCCTTGGAGGTGGAGACGGGATTTGAACCCGTGTAGACGGCTTTGCAGGCCGTTGCCTCGCCTCTCGGCCACTCCACCAGGAGTGTAGGGGATCGGGAAGACCCCTGTTTCCTTCGAGCGGACGACGAGGCTCGAACTCGCGACCTCAACCTTGGCAAGGTTGCGCTCTACCAACTGAGCTACGTCCGCCTGTCGTTTCGGTCCGCTCCCGCGGCCCGGCGACGTGTTGAACTCTAGCGGATTCCCGGGCCAGCACAAAAACGCGTTTACGCAGCGTGCTGCGCCTGACCCGGCGGACGACGTGGTCAGGGCCCCCTTGACGACACGCCCGGGTCACCCCCAGGACACCCGCCATAGACTCGACGACGTGCTCCATCACCCTCCTCTCGCCCGGTTCGGCGCACGTCTCGCCACCGGTCTCCTCGATGTCACCAGCGATCCCGCGGCCCTCGACTCCGCCGGTTTCTGGGCCGTCTGCGCGGACTTCGAGGGCCGGCTGACCTGCGCCCGGTTCGGCGACGTACGGGAGGAACCGGTGCCCGCGCCGGTGCCGGGGCGGTGGCGGGGCCCTGCCGCCGGTGACTGGACGTCGTCCCTCGACCGCGCCGCGTACACGACGGCCGTGCGGCGGATCCGTACGCATATCGCGGCCGGTGAGGTGTACCAGGCCAACCTGTGCCGTGTGCTGTCCGCGCCGGCCGCCCCGGACGCCGACGTGGACGCCCTGACCGCACTGCTGGCCCGCGGCAACCCGGCGCCGTACGCCGGAACGATTCGGCTGCCGGAACACGGTGTCGAGATAGCCACCGCCTCCCCGGAGCTGTTCCTGCGCCGGGCGGGGCGGACCGTCGAGAGCGGACCCATCAAGGGCACCGGCCGCACCGAGGCAGACCTTTTGGAGAAGGACTACGCCGAGAACGTGATGATCGTGGACCTGGTCCGCAACGACATCGGGCGGGTCTGCGCCACCGGCACGGTGACCGTCCCCGACCTGTGCGCCGTCGAGAAGCACCCCGGGCTCGTCCACCTGGTCTCCACGGTCCGGGGCGAGCTGCGGGCGGGGGCCGGCTGGGCCGAGCTGCTCGCCGCGGCCTTCCCGCCCGGCTCCGTCACCGGCGCGCCGAAGTCGAGCGCCCTGCGGATCATCGAGGAACTGGAGACCGCGCCGCGCGGCCCGTACTGCGGCGGCATCGGCTGGGTCGATGCGGACCGGGGGGTCGGCGAGCTGGCCGTGGGCATCCGGACCTTCTGGATCGACCGGGGCGCGGGTCAGCTGAGGTTCGGTACCGGCGCCGGGATCACCTGGGGGTCCGACCCCGAGGGTGAATGGCGGGAGACCGAGCTCAAGGCCGCCCGGCTGCTCGCGGTAGCGTCGGGCATGTACGACATGAACGAAGGGGTTCTCGGGTGAAGATCTGGCTGGACGGCGGGCTGCAGGACGTCGAGTCCGCGCGTGTCTCCGTGTTCGACCACGGGCTGACCGTGGGGGACGGCATCTTCGAGACGGTGAAGGCGACCGAGGGCAGGCCCTTCGCGCTCACCCGGCATCTCGACCGGCTGACCCGCTCGGCCCGGGGCCTCGGCCTGCCCGACCCCGACCACGACGAGGTGCGCCGGGCGTGCGAGGCGGTGCTGGTGGCCAACCCGATGCCGTTGGGCCGGCTGCGCATCACCTACACCGGCGGCCACGGCCCGCTCGGCTCCGACCGCGGTGACCGCGGCCCCACCCTCGTGGTCGCCCTCGGGGAGACCGGCCGCCGTGCCGACTCCACCGCCGTCATCACGGTCCCCTGGACCCGCAACGAGCGCGGCGCGCTCACCGGGCTGAAGACCACCTCGTACGCCGAGAACGTCGTGGCCCTGGCCCGTGCCCACCAACACGACGCCACCGAGGCCCTGTTCGCCAACACCGTCGGGCAGCTCTGCGAGGGCACCGGCTCCAATGTTTTCGTCGTCCTCGACGGCGAGATCCACACCCCGCCGGTCGCGTCCGGCTGTCTGGCCGGCATCACCCGCGCCCTGACCGTCGAGTGGACCGGCGCCACGGAGACCGACCTGCCCCTGGACGTCCTTGAGCGGGCCGACGAGGTCTTCCTCACTTCCACCCTGCGTGACGTCCAGGCCGTGCACCGGGTCGACGACCGGGAACTCCCCGGTGCCCCGGGCCCGGTCACCGCCAAGGCGATGCAGATCTTCGACGAGCGGTCCGGGCAGGACCTGGATCCGTAAGAAGCTCTTTTAATAGGCTGACGTGGGCGTCCGTGGAGGGTAGAACACGTCTGATGACCACCACCCTGCGGCCGGCCGAGCCGCTTCAGCACGAAGTCGACGGGACGCGTTCACGCCGCTACCAGGTGTGCGTGAACAGCCGTCCCGTCGGCGCGGTACACCTCGGCGTGAGCCCTGACTTCGGTGACGACGTGGGCCGGATCCTGGACCTGTGCATCGAGGAGCCGGACCGCCGGCGAGGCCGCGGTACGGTCGCCGCGCTCGCCGCGGAGGAAGTGCTGCGCGGGTGGGGGTGTACGCGGATCGAGGCGTCGGTGCCCGCGGCGGCGGAGGCGGCGCTGAAGGCGGCGACCGCCGTCGGCTACCTCGTACGCAACCGCCACATGCAGAAGCCGCTCGGCGACACCCCGCCCGGACTGCCCGCGGGGAGCCGGGGGCGGCCCATGACCCCGGCGGAGTTCGGCCCCTGGCGGGAAGCACACCAAGAGGGCTACGCGCGGAGCTGGATCGAGCGCGGGGTGCCCGAGGCCGAGGCCAGGGCCAAGGCGCTGCGGGACACCACGACCTTTCTGCCCGACGGCCTGGCCACCGCGGGAATGGCCGTCAGGGTCCTGGAGCATGAAGGGACCCCGGTCGGCACACTCTGGACGGGCACCCGGGAGGACAGGGCCTTCGTCTACAAGGTCGAGGTCGACGCGCGCCACCGGGGCAGGGGCCACGGCCGCACGCTGATGCTCCTCGCGGAGGCGCAGGGCGTCGCGGACGGCCGGCCGGCCATCATGTTGAACGTCTTCGCGGGCAATACCCCCGCCGAGCGGCTCTACGAGTCACTCGGCTACGAGACCACCGTCTACTACCTGTACAAGAACCTGATCTGAAAGCCGCTCCGCAACCGGCTGTGGGGTCGGGTGCGGGGTCGGGTTGCGGGGTCCGGGTGTGGGGTCGGGTTGCGGGGTCCGGCTTTTGGGGTCCGGCTGTGGGTTACTGCTCCCGCTCGGCCAGCAGCCGGTCCGCGATCTCCGTCACCCGCTCGCGCAGGCCCTCCTGGCTCTTGCCGCCGTCGAGACGTTCACCTCCGATGACGTACGTCGGGGTGCCCGTCACGCCGATGGCCTGCCCCTCGGCCTGGTCGGCGTCGACGATCAGGATGTGCCGGCCGTCGACCAGCGCGGTGTCGAACTCCTCGGCATCCAGGCCCAGTTCACGGGCCACCTCGACCAGGAACGGCTCGCCCCCGCGGTCCAGCTCCTCGACCCGGCCGAGGACCGCCTCGACGTACTCCCAGCCCTTGCCCTGCTCCAGCGCCTCCTCGGCGGCCTGTGCGGCGGCGAAGGCATGCTTGTGCTTCTCCAGCGGGAAGTGCCGCAGCCGCAGCTCCAGCCGGTCGCCGTACCGGGCACGCAGGGCGCGGAGGTTGTCCAGGGCGCCGCGGCAGTCGGGACACTGGAGTTCGCACCAGACGTCGAGGACCGGGGCGTCGGTGGGCGCGGGGGAGTCGTTCATGGCGACCAGTCTTCCAGTCCGGGCCCCGCCGACCCAATCGTGACGGTGGGCGGCGGCCGGTGGCCGGCTGTGGTCACCGCTCGTGCCTGGGGTGGAGACGACCCGGAGAGGACCCCGAGATGCCCCTGATTGTCGGGCCCGGGCATGGATCGCACGGGCCGGGCGGTGCACGATGGAGGGGGCACGACGCAGCGTGTGTCCGTCGCCCCGCCCGACCGAGCCCGCCAGGAGGACCGGATGATCGCCGAGACAGTCTGTTCCGCCGCGTCCGCGGCCGGCCTGGGCATCGCCGTGGTGACCGCCTACCGCAAGCGGTACCTGTCGGCGGCCCGTATCGCCGCCTACTCACTCGTGCCCGTCGGCCTTGTCATGACGGGAGTGGTCGGCTGGCTCGCGGACACGGCGTTCAGCCCCACCGCCTGGGCGGGCTTCGGTGTGCTCGGCGCGGCCTGGGCCCTGTTCGCCTCCACGCGTGCCGTGGAGCGCCGGCGCGGCGGCACCCGCGCCGAGCGCAAAGCCGCCGCCCGGGCCGCGAAGCGGGACACCGTCGCTCCCACCGCCTCGGCACCCTCGCTGGGTCCCGCCAGCCGCCCCGCGGCCAGGCCCGCGGCGGCGCCCCGCGGCACCGGGTCAGGTGAGGACTTCAGCGACATCGAGGCCATCCTGAAGAAGCACGGAATATGACGCCCCCGCGGCGGCGGGGCCGTGCGGGAGACGGCGACGCCCCGTCGTGCGGGCCTGACGTGCTGTTCAGGCGGGTTGCGACGGATGCGTATGACAGTCACATGAGGCATTGAAACGACACAGTGCGCCTACGGCGTGCGCGGAAGCGTTCACCGGGCGAGCGGAAGCGAACCGGACATCACGGAATTCGGCGAACTCCCGCCCATTCCGGGCGTGTTGATCGCGCGACGGGCGCTCGCTAGGTCATCATCGCCGCGAGATGCTGGACACGACACAGAGCGAGGCCGCGCCGCCGAAGGACGAGCCGCGCGGGTGCCTCTTCGCCCTTTCCCAGCCACCGCTGATGATCTTCCTTGCGGTGATCGGGTGTCTGCTCCTCATGGCTGCGCTGCACGACCTGCTGTGGCTGTGAGCCGTACCCGCCCGTCCCGGCGCCACCCGCCGGGACAGGCGTCGGCATCGACGCACTCCGACGAGGAACTCCGACGGCGAATCCCGACGGCGAATCCCGACGGCGAACCCGACGGCGGACCGGACCGCCGGCCCGGCGGGGTCCGCCTCTCGTGGATCAGCCCGCCGCCTCCTTGCGGCGCGCCCGGTAGGCGGCGACATGCAGCCGGTTTCCGCAGGTCCGGCTGTCGCAGTAGCGGCGCGAGCGGTTGCGGGAGAGGTCGACGAAGGCGCGCCGGCAGTCCGGAGCCTCGCAGCGCCGCAGCCGCTCCTGCTCCCCGGCGACGACGAAGAACGCGAGCGCCATCCCGCAGTCGGCAGCGAGGTGGTCGGCCACCGAGGCGCCGGGCGCGAAATAGTGCACATGCCAGTCGAAGCCGTCGTGGTCCGTGAGCTGGGGCGTGGTGCCCGCGGCCGCGACCAGTTCGTTGATCATGCCTGCGGCGACCCGGGCGTCCCGGGCGGCGAAGATGCCCGCGAACCGGCCGCGGACCTTGCGCACCGCCGACAGGTCGAACTCCGAGAGCACGCCCACACCGCTTATTTTGTGGTTTCGCACAAAAACCTGGAGCGCCGCGACATCGGACAGCCCGTCCGGCGCCGTGTCGTCCTCCGGCGCGGTGTTCACCAGATCCACCACGGCGTCGAGGGAACACCGGGTGTCGTGGGTGATCAGCACGTTTCGCTCCCTGGCCTGAGGGTCGGGCGGGCGCCCGCCGATGGTGGCCGATCGTAGCGACATATCGCTCCGGTGCATCGTGCTGTGCCCCACTTGTCGCTGCCCTGTAGAACGCGCGCCGTCCGGCAGGGGTTCCCAGGGCACACGGACACACCGGCGCCGCCCCCGTGACCGATCACGGTGGCGGCGCCGGTGCTGCCGTATGCGGTTGTCTAGGCCCGAGCCGTCTCCCCGAGTGGACGGCGCCGGGCGGCTTGCAGGGGCGTTGCCCTAGCTCTCCGCCAGAATGTGCGAGAGCTCCTGATCGAGATCGAAGTGCCGGTGCTCCGTGCCGGGCGGCACGGCGGCGTCAGTTCGCTTCAGGAAGGATTCCAGGGCCCGCGCCGGGGCTTCGAGCAGGGCTTCGCCCTCCGGAGAGCTCAGGGCGATGCACACGACGCCCTGACCGTGACTGCGGGACGGCCAGACGCGGACGTCGCCGGTGCCGGTGGGGCGGTGCAGCCCCTCGGCGAGGAGGTCGCGGGCGAACACCCACTCGACGGTCTCCTCGGCTCCGGTGTGGAAGGTGGCGTGCACGGCGTAGGGGTCGGCCGTGTCGTACCGCAGGCCTGCGGGGACAGGCAGGGAAGACTCGCTCGACACAACGAGGCGCAGGTGCAGCTCGCAGCTGACCGTGGTGTTCATAAGCGCCAGGGCCTTTCGCTCAGTGTGCGCTCGGGGATTCGCACGTCGGCGAAATCGACATGCCACCTACGGTGCCGTTGTAAACCCCTCTGAGTGTTTTGCGTGTGTTTACGTAACTCTTCCGGCCGAGAACCTCGGCGCGATCTACGACCATTCCGGTGACCGGAATCGTTCAGGTAGGGTTTGGTCGTATGAATACGGGGAGTAACGAACCGGGCGAGGCCGCCGTGGCCTCGGACGGGAGCGAGGTGGACGGGACGGAGACGGACGGGGCGCGCGACGAGCGGGGGCTCGGATCGCGGGCGCCCGAGTTCATCAAAGCGCGCCGGATGCTGCACCTGAGCTGGCAGGTCGGGGTCTTCGCGGTCGGCCTCGCGGTGGTGGTCGCGGGCATCGTCCTGCTGCCGTTGCCGGGGCCGGGCTGGGTAATCATCTTCGGCGGCATGGCGATCTGGGCGACCGAGTTCGTCTGGGCCCAGCTGGTGCTCCGCTGGACGAAACGGAAGGTCACGGAGGCCGCCCAGAAGGCCCTCGACCCCAAGGTGCGCCGCCGCAACATCACGCTGACGGCGATCGGCCTGGTGATCGTGGCTGGCCTGGCCGGGATCTACCTCTCCAAGTTCGGCGTGGTGATGCCCTGGAAGATCGAGGAGTGACCCGGCCGACGGCCCCCGGCGACTGGTCGGGGGCACCCCCTGACATGGGGTAATGTTCTTCCTGCGTCCGGGCGATTAGCTCAGTGGGAGAGCGCTTCGTTCACACCGAAGAGGTCACTGGTTCGAACCCAGTATCGCCCACCCGGAACCGCGGCCCACCTGCGAGAGAGCAGGTGGGCCGCGGTGGTTTCAGGGCCGGGGCCGGGCGGGGCTCCGGCAGTGCCGCCCACCCCGTGCGGTATGCCTGTGATGTGGCTGGCTGATGTGCGGCCGATGCGGGTCCGACCAGGCGTTCCCCGCACGCCCACGCCCCCCCGTCCACCGCGCGAGCAGGTCGCTGCGCGACGGTGCTCCCGCGGGTCGCTGCGAAGAGCTACACGCGCCTGACCGCCCTTGCTGGCACCTGTCTGCTGTGCTGAGTGCATCCCCGTGCCTGGTGGCGCCGGTGTGAGAAGAGCCGCGCGGCGCCTGACCGTCCTTCGCGACACCCGTCTGCCGTGCTGCGTGTACCCCCGCGCCTGGCGGCACCGGTCGACGCCGGCGGGGTGGGTCGGTGTCGACGCCGTCGCGCTCCGTCATTCTCCGCGCGATGCGGAGAGGTTCGTCCGTCCGTGTGATGCGGGCGAACACGGTCGTGCACGGTCCCTTCCCGAGTTGGTCGGCGGCGGGTGGCATCAGGTGGGCACCGCCAACGGCGGACGGCGATCTTCGGGGGAGGCCCGCCGGGGCGGTGCCTGACCAGTCACGCTCTGGGGTCGCAGTCGTCGGAGGAATCGGCCCCGCCACCCGACCCGGACCCGCACAATCCGCGAGCCTCTCGCCGTGTCCCGCCCTCGCTTCGGACTCGCGCCGTCCGCCCGTCTCTCGCCGTGTCCCGCCATCGACTTCGACTCGCGCCGGCTGTCCGCCCCTCGCCTTGCCCCACCCGCGACTCGGACCCCCGCCTGCCATCCGCCCCTCTCCCTGCCCAGTTCTCCATGCCGACCGCACCGAGCCTCCGCGGAAGGAGACCCACGGCTCCCACCCACCCCTCTTGCGCCCCCCCCGCAACGGATCTTCGTCCCGTCCCGGTCTCCGGCCCCGTCCTCACCCCGTACCGTGCATCGAAGCCAACCCGTAACCCCCGGCCACCGCAGGCCACTTCACGTTCGGCCCCCCGACCGCACGCCGTTCACCTGCGACGTCACCCGCCCTCCGGCCCCCGCGCCCGCGGCCCTCCGCGCCTCACCGCCGTCCCCGCGCACAAGAAATTCCTGTCCGAATCATTGACGCCTCACCGGCCCCTCCGTAACTTGTGCCAGCAAGCGCTTACTTGAAACGATTCATGCAGGCGTCGGCGACGCCGCGGGGAGGGGCCCGACTGTGGGAACGAGCAGGAATGTGGAGAGGCGGACCGTCCTGAAGGCGGCCGGGGCCTCGGCGGTCGCGCTCGGGCTCGCCGCGACGACCGGGTGTGGTGGCGGAAGCGGTTCCGGGGGCGGGGCGGTGACGATCCGTTACTCGTGGTGGGGTGCCGAGGAGCGCGCCACGAAGATCAACCAGACCATCAAGCTCTTCGAGAAGAAGTACCCGAAGATCAAGGTCAAGACGGACTTCCAGACATATCAATCGTTCTGGGAGAAGTTCCAGACCCAGGCCGCCGGCGGAAATCCCCCGGACGTTTTCCAAAATGCCGTCACCTTTCTTCGGAAGTACGACAAGCGAGGAATTCTTCTCGACCTCAAGTCTCAGGTTCAGGCAGGCAATCTGAGCCTGGATCACTTCCGGGCCGACGTCACGAAGGTCGGCGAGGTCGACGGCAAGCAACTCGGAATCCCCGTCGGCTCCAACACCATGGCGCTCGTCATCGACAAGAAGGTCTTCGAGAAGGCCGGCGTCGAACCGCACGCGGGCTGGACCTGGGACGACTACTTCAAGGCCCTGAAGACCATCCACGACAAGACCGAGGTCGCGGGGGACACCGGCTACTTCGCCATCATGTACCTCTACGACCTCTACCTCCGCCAGAACGGCAAGGCGTTCTACACCGCCGACGGACTCGGCTTCGACAAGGCCGACCTGACGGAGTGGTGGGCCGACGGCTACAACCGCGTGAAGGCCGGCGTCGTCACGGACCCGAAGGTCGTCGCCCAGGACGCCCCCAAGTCGTCTCTCTCCGCCGGACACGGCGCCTCGGAGTTCACCTGGGACAACTTCACCGTGCGCTACTCGTCGGAGGGCGACAGCACCTACGGCCTCGCGCCGATCCCGACCATCGACGGCAAGCACACCGGGCAGTACCTGGCCTCCCTGATGCTGAGCGCCTCCGCCCGTACCGCTCACCCGAAGGAGGTCGCGCAGTTCATCGACTTCATGGTCCACGACCCGGAGGTCGGCAAGATCATGGGCTACGACCGGGGCATCCTCGCGAGCACCGAGCAGTACGCGGCGTTCAAGCCGACCGACACGGTGAACAAGGAGATCGCGCAGTACGAGGACGACACCGCCAAGGCGGGCGTTCTCGGCGCGATCACCCCGCACCCCTCCGGTGCCGACACCATCGAGGCCGCCTTCCTGCGCATCGGCGGCGATCTCGGACAGGGCAAGACGAAGGTCGCGGACGCGGTGAAGCAGTTCTTCACCGAGTCCGAGGCCGCCTTCCAGGCCTGATGGGACATGCCGTGACGCTCGTCAAGGACTCCCTGCCCGCAGCGCGCGGGACGCGTTCGGCCGCCTCCGCCGGCCCGGGGCGGCGGCCGGGCCGCCGACGTGAGAACCTCGCCGGCTACCTCTTCATGTCCCCGTGGATCGCCGGTTTCCTGCTGCTGACCGCGGGCCCGATGGTCGCCTCGCTGTACTTCGCGTTCACCGACTACAACCTCTTCAACACCCCGAAGTGGGTCGGGTTCGACAACTTCACCAAGATGTTCGACGACCCCCGCTGGCAGAAGTCGGTGGAGGTGACCGCCAAGTACGTGGTCATCGGCACCCCGCTGAAGCTGCTGCTCGCCCTCGGGGTCGCGATGCTGCTCGCCCAGAGCCGGCGCGGCCAGGCCTTCTACCGGGCCGCCTTCTACGCCCCCTCGCTGATCGGCGCGAGCGTCTCGGTGGGCTTCGTCTGGCGGTCGCTGTTCTCCGACGGCGCGATCGTGGACCGTACCCAGTCCTTCTTCGGCTGGCACGTCGGCGGCTGGGTCGGCAACGCCGACTGGGTGCTGTACTGCCTGGTCGCGCTGACCGTGTGGCAGTTCGGCGCCCCCATGGTCATCTTCCTGGCGGGCCTGAAGCAGGTGCCGAGGGAGTTGTACGAGGCGGCCGAGATGGACGGCGCCGGGCCGCTGCGGAAGTTCTGGAACATCACCCTGCCGATGATTTCCCCGGTGCTGTTCTTCAACGTGCTCCTGGAGACCATCCACTCCTTCCAGATCTTCGGCTCGGCGTACGTCGTCTCCAACACGTACTGCGGTCCGGCCGACGCCACGCTCGTCTACACCTGCTACCTCTACCAGCAGGGCTTCCAGAACGCCCGGATGGGCTTCGCCGCCGCGATGGCCTGGATGCTGCTGCTCGCCGTCGCCCTGGTGACGGCCGTCCTCTTCTGGTCCCAGAAGAAATGGGTGCACTACGAGGAGGCCGCCCGATGAGTTCCCCCGCTCTCTCCCGGAAGCACACCGGCTCGCTCGCCTGGCACCTCGGCGCCCTGCTGATCCTCGCGGTCATCCTCTACCCGGTGGTCTGGGTGATCGGCGCCTCGTTCAAGCCCAGCAAGGACATCATCAACAGCCTCCAGCTGCTGCCGTCCCATCCGATCGTGTCCAACTTCAAGGGCCTCGCCGACGGCATCGCGGACATCTCGATCTGGACCTTCTTCCAGAACTCGCTCTTCTACGCGCTCGGCGCCGTCGTCGGCGTGCTGATCTCCTGCTCGCTCACCGCCTACGCCTTCGCCCGGATCCGCTTCGCCGGCCGCAACCTGCTCTTCTCCCTGATGATCGGCACCCTGCTGCTGCCGTACCACGTGCTGCTGATCCCGCAGTACGTGATGTTCCAGAAGCTCGGCTGGATCAACACCTACACCCCCCTGCTGATCGGGAAGTACCTGGCCACCGAGGCCTTCTTCGTCTTCCTGATGGTGCAGTTCATGCGGAACCTGCCCCGGGAACTGGACGAGGCGGCCCGGCTCGACGGCTGCGGGCACTTCCGCATCTACTGGTCGATCGTGCTGCCGCTGTGCCGGCCCGCCCTGATCACCAGCGCGATCTTCACCTTCATCAATGCCTGGAACGACTTCATGGGCCCGCTGATCTACCTCAACGAGCCCGGCAAGTACACGGTCTCCCTGGGCCTGATGATGTTCCGCGACTCCGACGGCGTGGCCGCCAACTACGGCGGGATGATCGCCATGTCCCTGGTCGCGCTGCTGCCCGTGCTGCTGTTCTTCCTCGCCTTCCAGCGCTATCTGATCGACGGAATGGCGACCTCCGGACTGAAGGGCTGAGGCCGTGGCCGACGACGTACGGGCGAAGTCCACCGCCTTCTCCGACCGGTTCGGCGTCTTCGCCGAATGTCTGCTCACCGGCGTGTGGATCGCCGTCGCGTCCCTGGGAGTCATCACTTACCCGGCCGCCTTCGCCGCCGGCGCCCGGCACCTGCGCCGCCGCACCGGCCAGGTGGGCGGTGGCTGGCGCGAGTTCGTGGGCGACTTCCGGGCCGCCCTGCCCGGTGGCGCGCTCGTCGGGCTGGCCGGCTGGGGCGCGGTCGCCGTCGCCTGGGTGGACGTCCAGGCCGTGCGGGCCGGGCTGCCGGGCGGGCCGCTCGTCGGGGCTGTCGGCCTGTTCGCGGTGATCGGCGTCGCCGTCGCGGGGCTGCGCGCGGCGGCCGTCTGGGCGCCCGGCGACCGCTGGCGCACGCTGCTCGCGGCGGCCGGCCGGCGTACCGTCCTCGACCCCGGCGGCTCCTTCCTGCTCGTCGGCGGAGCGGTCCTGGTGGTCTGTTCCGCGCTGCTCATCGCGCCGCTGGCGGTGCCCGTGCTGGGCGCCGTGGCGGCGGCGGCCGTCGCCGTGGAGGAGCGCCACCGGCGCCGCCGCTGACCGGCCTCGCACCAGGGGCGGCGCCTCCGGCGTCGCACCTCTCTCTGTCATGCCCCTGATCACCCGCACGTGTACGGAAAGGAAAGGCGGACCATGTCTCCCATCCCCCGCAGGTCCCTTCTCAAGGCGGCCGCCGTCGCCGGTGCCGCCGCCCAGTTCAGCTGGGCGCTGGGCGCCAAGGACGCGCAGGCCGCGCCCAGAGCCGAGGCCGCCGACACGGACCCGGTGACCCTGGACTGGCTGGAGGACGGCGGCCTCGGCGCCGCGCCCGGCTCGACCGTCGGGGTGCCCTGGCCGATGGGCGCGTTCCAGGAGGACCAGACCTTCGCGCTGACGGACGAGGACGGCAAGGACGTGCCCGTCCAGTCCTGGCCGATCGCCTACTGGCCGGACGGCTCCCTCAAGTGGACCGCCCACGCGGTGAGTTCCGGCAACGGCACGCTCACGCTCGCGGTGGGCGACGCGGCGGCGCCCGACAAGAAGGTCACCGTCGACAAGAGCGGCGGCACGATCGACGTGTCCACCGGCGTGATCGGCGTGAAGATCGGCAAGAACGGCTCGACGCTCGTCAAGTCGGTCACCCGCGGCTCGACGGAGATCGCCAGGAACGGACGGCTCGTCCTAGTCCGCCAGCCCGAGATCGAGGACGAGGACCAGGGGACGGTCAAGACCGAGCGTTTCGACGGAGCGATCGACTCCGTCACCGTCGAGCAGGAGGGCCCGGTCCGCGCGGTCGTCCGCATCGACGGCAAGCACCGCAAGGGCGGCCGGAGTTGGCTGCCGTTCTCGATCCGCCTCTACTTCTACGCGGGCGCCGACTCCTTCCGGATGGTCCACACGATCACGTACGACGGCACGCAGGAACCGGGCAAGGCGAGCGGTGACTTCATCCGCGGGCTCGGCGTCCGCTTCAGCGTGCCGATGCGCGACGCGGCGTACGACCGGCACATCCGTATCGGCGGTGAGGGAACGGGCCTGCTGCGGGAGGCCGTCCAGGGCATCACCGGGCTGCGCCGCGACCCGGGGGCGGCCGTGCAGGCGGCCCAGTACGCGGGGGAGAAGCTGCCCGACCCGTCCACCTGGGACCAGCGGGTGACGACCCGGTTGCAGTACATCCCGCTCTGGGGCGACTACACCCTTGCCCAGCTCTCCGCCGACGGCTTCACCCTGCGCAAGCGCACGAAGAAGGGGTACGGCTGGATCGCGGCCGGCGGCGGCAAACGTGCCTCCGGGTTCGGTTACGTCGGTGGCGCGAGCGGCGGATTCTCCTTCGGCCTGCGGGACTTCTGGGAGAAGTTCCCCGCCCAGCTGGACATCCGCGACGCCCACACCGACGAGGCCGAGGTCACCCTCTGGCTCTGGTCCCCCGAGGCCCAGCCGATGGACCTGCGCTTCTACCACGACGGCATGGGCCAGGACACCTACGCCGAACAGCTCGAAGGCCTCAACATCACCTACGAGGACTACGAGCCGGAGTTCGGCACCCCCTACGGCATCGCCCGCACCTCCGAACTCCTCTTCTGGGCCAACGAGTCGACGCCGACGCCGCAGACGCTGGCCGACCAGGTCGACGCCGTCCGGGTACTGCCCCAGCTCACCGCGCCGCCCAGGCAGCTCATCAAGGCCAAGGTCTTCGGCCCCGGCCTCTACTCCGAGCCCGACCGCTCCACCGCCGCCAAGGCCAGGATCGAGGACCACCTCGACTTCCTCTTCACCTACTACAAGGACCAGGTGGAGCAACGCCGTTGGTACGGCTTCTGGGACTACGGCGACTTCATGCACACCTACGACACCGTGCGCCACCAGTGGCGGTACGACGTCGGCGGGTACGCCTGGGACAACTCCGAACTCTCGCCCGACCTGTGGCTCTGGTACGCGTACCTCAGAAGCGGGCGCGCGGACATCTTCCGGTTCGCGGAGGCGCTCACCCGGCACACCGGCGAGGTCGACGTCTACCACCTCGGCCAGTGGGCCGGCCTCGGCACCCGGCACGGCGTCCAGCACTTCGCGGACAGCGCCAAGCAGCAGCGCATCTCCAACACCACCTACCGGCGCTTCTACTACTTCCTCACCGCCGACGAACGCGTCGGCGACCTCATGGCCGCCAACGTCGACTCCGACGAGACCTTCCTCGTCCTCGACCCGCTCCGCAAGATCCGCACCGACCCCTACACCCCCGACCGGCACGCCCTCTCCATCGGCTTCGGCACCGACTGGAGCGGGCTCGTGTCGGCCTGGCTGACCGAGTGGGAACGCAAGGGCCCCCGGTGGGAGAAGGCCAAGGCGCGCGTGCTGTCGACCATGGAGGGCATCGCCGCCCAGCCCAACGGATTCGTGCAGGGCAGCGGCCTGTACGACCTCGACACCGGCAGGTTCGCGACCGCCGCGACCCCGGTCGTCTCCGTGTCCCACCTCTCGGCGGTCTTCGGCCTCAACGAACTCTGCGCCGAACTCATCCACCTGACCGACATGCCGAAGTTCAACGAGGTGTACTTCGACTACTGCCGCTACTTCAACGCCACCAAGGCCGAACAGGCGGCACGCTACGGCGCCAACTTCGGCACCCTGCTGCTCTTCCAGGGCCACTCCCGGCTCGACGCCTACGCCGCCGTACAGACCGGTGACGAGACGCTCGCCAAGCGTGCGTGGACGAAGTTCTACAGCTCCGACGGCTATACCGAGTCCTCGCCGTGGAAGACCGAGCCGCTCTCCGGCCCGGTCGCACTGGTGGCGGGCAGCGAGGCGAGCTGGGTGTCCTCCAACGACACCGCGCTGTACGGGCTCGCGGCCATCGAGAACCTCGCCCTGCTGGGCGACAGGATGCCGTCGTAGCAGGTGAGAGGGGGAGCGCCGTCGCACGGGCGGCGGCGCTCGCACCCAAGAGTGTGGTCCAGGTCACTCCGCACGGCATGAGTACGCGTACTCAGATCGATCCGGTGGGCAGACTCCGCCCATGGACTGGACCCACTACCGTTTCCGCAGCCTGTGGCCGTTGCCCGCCGAGTGTGCCGCCGTCTACCAGGCCCTTGAGCGGGTCGAGGACTACCCGCGCTGGTGGCCGCAGGTGCGTGCGGTCAACCGGCTGAACGACACCACCGGCATCATCACCATCCGCTCGGTCCTGCCGTACGACATGACGTTCACCGCACGCGAGACCCTGCGCGACCCGGGCGCCGGCGTGCTGGAGATCGCGATGAGCGGTGACATCGAGGGCTGGTCCCGCTGGACGATCACCGCCGACGGCACCGGCACGCTGGCCCGCTACGACCAGGTCGTCGACGTCAGCAAGCCGCTGCTGCGCCGACTGGCGGTCCCCGGGCGGCCGTTCTTCCGCGCCAACCACCGGCTGATGATGCGGGCGGGACGGCGCGGACTGCTCGGGCACCTACAAGCGGTTTGAACGAAACCCGCCGGTCCCTGTATCGTTCACTGCGTTCCCGGGCGATTAGCTCAGTGGGAGAGCGCTTCGTTCACACCGAAGAGGTCACTGGTTCGAACCCAGTATCGCCCACCGGGGAAAAGCCGGTCTGCACCAGCAGACCGGCTTTTCTGTGTCCAGAGGGGGGCTCATGAGTGGTGGGGAAGGCAAGAGACCGGGACGACGGGGAAAGGTGACGTCCATACGACGGCGCAGGGTGAGGTCGCTGATCGTCGTCGTCATCGTCCTGGTGGTGTTCGGCGGGATCGCCGCCGGCGCCCAGGCGCTCTCGAACAAGGAGCGCGTCACCTCGATGTGGGTCGGTGCCGAGATACGCGCCGACGGAAGCGCTCGGATCACCGAGGTCATCGACTACGACTTCGGCCACTCGGGCGACTCGCACGGCATCTTCCGGGACGTGCCGGGCGATCCCTTCATGGACGACGAGAACCTGCACGTCACCATGGATGGCCACAAGGTCCCGTACGAGGACACGTTCGGCGACTACTACCAGGACGAGAAGGGCAAGCGGGAAATCGCCGACCGGCTGAAAATCGGCGATCCCGACCATCTGGTCAGCGGAATACACCGCTATCGCATCCAGTACGTGCTCCCGGACGTGGTGAAGGGCCGCAAGCTCGCCTGGGACGCCGTCGGCACCGGCTGGAAGGTCGACCGGGCGGATGTCAAGATCCACGTCGTGGACACGCACGGGCTCACCGGAGTCCGCTGTGTTCGGGGCACCGGGGACGACGGGACGCCTTGCACGGCCGAGCAGAGCGAGCCGGGCCACCTCATCGTCGAACTCGACAAGTTGAGCGGCCACGAGGGCCTCACGCTCTACGCCACCGCCGACAAGGCCAGGACCGCCACCGGGGCGGCACTGCCTGCGGCACCCACCGGCAAGGCCGTCGGTACGAGCCTGCCGCACCCGATGCGTACCGGCGGGCTCTTCCTCGCCGCCGCGCTGGCCGCCGTCGCGCTGACGGTGTGCGCGCTGCGCCTCCTCGGGCGCGACCGCCTCGTGGAGGACGGCGGCCGTGAGCGGCGCTTCGCGGTCGGACGGCTCGACCGTAAGGTCACCCCGTCCGCGACACCGCCCGACGAGCTGACCCCGGCGCAGGGCGGCATCCTGCTCGCCGAGACCGTCGAGGACCGGCACCGGGTGGCGTGGCTGCTCACCGCCGCGGCCGACGGCCATCTGAGCATCGGGGGCGGCGACAAGCGCCCGACCCTGAGACGGCTCGACCGCGAGGGGGAGCCGGTCGACCGGGAGATCAAGGACATCCTTGGCACGATGTTCGGCGGCCGCAGCAGCATGACCCTCGGGATGCGCGACGCCCCGTTCAGGTCGGGCTGGGGCAGCCTCTTGACCCGCTTGTCCAACTGGCGTGCGGACAGCGGCCTGTGGGACGTCGACGCCGCACGGCGCGCTGCCGTCGCCGGAAGAGCCGGCCTGATCTCGGTGCTGGTCGGCTTCGTCCTCGTGATCACCGGAGGTGTCCTGACCGGCCGTCGTACCGCCGCCGGATGGCCCGTCGTGCTCGCGGCCGCCGTCGTCGCGGGTGTCGGTCTGGCGCTCGCCGCCCGCGGGTGGGAACTGGAGCGGCGCACCCCGCGCGGTACCGCTCTCCGGCTCCGGGTCGAAGCCTTCCGGCGCTACCTGGCCGACCCGTCCACCTGTCCCGGTGAACTGCCCGTCGACGAGCGGGCGGACCGGTACACGGCATGGGCCGTGGCCCTCGGTGTCGAATCCGCCTGGGAACAGGCCATCGGCGCCTCGACGGCTACGGCTCGGCGGCGTTCCTCCCTCGACTTCAGCGACGTCCTGCTCGCCGCCGTCGTCCTCTCCGCGGCCAGCCCGCCCTCCAGCTCCGGTGGCGGCCGCTCCGGCGGTGGCGGTTCCTCCTCCTCCGGCGGCGTCGGCGGTGGCGCCGGCGGCGGAGGAGGCGGCTCCTGGTGACGTCGAGGCGGGGCGCCGGGGGCCGGCGCCCCGCCCCTCACGCTGCCGTCGGCAGTTCCGGCCGTAGCGGCCAGAACGTGTTCACCGTCTCCGGTGTGCCGCTGCGCGCGAACCAGGCCTGAAGCCCGCGCGCCTGCGCCGCGTGCCACGTCGTCTGCAACGTGTGCAGCTCGGCGGGGCTCAGGCGCTCCAGCCGGGCCGCGAAACGGCGGCCCAGCGCCCGTACGAGATCCAGTGAGGCCAGTGCGTCGGCGGCCGCGTCGTGCGCGCCCTCCAGGGTGACCTCGTAGTGCGCGCAGAGGTCGGTCAGGGTACGGCGGCCCTTTCGGTAGCGGTCCAGATGCTTGTCCAGGACCCGCGGGTCGAGGACGAGCAGGGGGCTCGCCTCGAACCAGCGGTCCAGTGCGGACGCCCGGTGCCGCCGCAACTCGCGGTCCAGGAGCGTCAGATCGAACGGCGCGTTCATCACCACCAGCGGGCGGTGCATCGCCGCGTGCTCGGCCAGTTCCTCGGCTATCTCGTACATCACCGGCGCCGGCCAACGGCCGTTGCGCTGCAGGTGTTCGTCCGTCAGCCCGTGCACCGCCGTCGCCGCTTCCGGCACCGGCATGCCCGGGTTAACCAGCCAGCGGGTCACCCGGGGTCGGGTGCCCGGGGCGTCCTGGACGACGACCGCGGCGGACACGATGCGGTCGGTCTCCACGTCCACGCCCGTGGTCTCCGTGTCGAAGGCCGCCAAGGGCCCTTCGTACCAGCACGTCATGCCAATACAACTCCTCGTTCACCCACGGCAGCTGACGTTCCGTCTTCTGCCCGTTTGGTGATACCCGGGCCGTTTGCGGCGTACGCCGGAAGGACACAACAGGAGTGCGGGTCTTTGCAGTTCAGCGGCCCGCCACGGGGAAACTCTTTGGCTGGGAAGGCTATTGGTCATGGCGATAGCGCAGCCCGAGCGGGGCGGGCTGCTGCCCGAACGCACGGGCCCCCATCGCGGCACACTCGCCACCACCGCCTGCATGGAGACACTGCAGGTGGGATATCTGCACGCCGTCGCCGCGGCGGCCGGCTGCTCGCTCTCGCAGCCGTTCCCGGACAACGGCATCGACTGGCACGTCAGCCATGGCTCGCCCGGTCACACCGTCGACGACGAGGTGACCATCAAGGTGCAGCTCAAGTGCACGTACCAGATCGCACCCAACCCGCCGGGACGTTTCTTCTCCTTCACGCTGGACAACGACCACCTGCGCAAGCTCGCCCGCACACCGGTGTCGGTGCACAAGATCCTCGTGGTGATGCTGGTTCCGCGCTCCCAGGACGACTGGCTGCGCGCCAGCCACGACCGGCTCGATCTGCGCCACTGCTGCTACTGGGTCAACCTGGCAGGGCACCCGATCACCGGCCGGAACCGGACCACCGTGCGGATTCCGACCGCGCGCATCTTCGACGACCGGGCGCTCTGCGAGATCATGACGCGGGTCGGGACGGGAGGACGACCATGAGGCACCGTCCGTACGAGGAGCAGCTGCGGGAAGTCCGGCCGCATCCGGTGGACCCCCACTGGAACCGTCCTCCCGAGCCGGCCGAGGTCGACCCCGCGGTGCTCGGCGCCCTGCTGCGCCGGCACGGCTGGCAGCGGCGCGGGGGAGCCCCGGGGCGCTACGGCCGCTGGACCCCACCCGGGCCGGGCAACACCGGCACCAGCCTGCTCGTACCTGAGAGCCGCGCCTTCCCGGACAGTGACGATCTGCTCGGGGAGGCGCTCACGGCTCTCCTGCGCAGCGGCACGCCCGCCGCGCGTGAGGTGCTGGTCGGGCTGGCGGTGCCCAGCGACGAGATCCGCTGGTGGCGGGACGTACCGAGCGGGCCCGCGGACACCACGCCGTGGACGGTCGAGGAGCAACTGCGCACCGCGGCCCGGGGGACCCTGCTGGCCGGGGCGCTCGCCACGCGCGCGCGTGCCGGTTACTACGGCGCCCGGCACAAGCGTGCGGCCGCCGCCCTGCTGGAGTCCGTCCTCGTGGGCTCGGCGGAGGGCGGTCGCGGCCTGACCGCCTTCGTGCCCGTCGGCACCGGGCGGCCCCTCGCCGTACGCCTCCATCAGGCCCTGTACGCCGCCCGCGAGGCCATCGACTACCAGCGGGCCACCGGCGGCATGGACGCCTTCGACGGAGCCGTCGAGGCGGGCGTGAGCCGTGAGCTGACCGACGCCCTGGTCACGCTCGTGCGCGGCACCGAGGGCGCCCGGATCTCCGTCGAGTGGGCACCGGGCGCCGGGGTCCCCGACGACTGCGCGTCCACCGCCGAGCCCGTCGAGTTCTCACCCGGCGACCTGCCCGTACTGCGCGAGGCCGGCGCCCGCTTCCTGCGTGACGAACCCTCCGTACCGGTCCGGGTCACCGGCACCGTGGTCCGGATGCGCCGCTCGGAGCCGCGCGGCGAGGGCGCGGTACGGCTGCGGGTCATCGCCGGCGCCGAGGTGCCGTACGTCCGGGTCACCCTCGACGAGGAGGACTACCGGATCGCCGGGCAGGCCCATCTGGTCGGGCTCCCGGTGCGGGTGCACGGGCGGCTGGAGAGCCGGGGCGGGTTCCGGCGGCTGTCCGGCGCCTCCGGGGTCGTACCCGTGCAGGTGGACGAGGCGGAGCGGGACGGGCTGATGAAGTCGCTCCAGGAGAACCTCGACTTCTTCGAGGAGGCGTGCAGCGGGGACGACTGCGACTGACCGCGGACTGTGGGTGACCGTTTAGCGGTCGGTGGGGCCGGGTCGGTACGATCCGGTATTGCGCGCGCTCCTGGTATGGCGCCGCATCCACCTTCAGGCAGGAGAGACCGGTGTCAGACGTCCGTGTGATCATCCAACGCGATTCCGAGCGGGAAGAGCGCGTGGTGACGACGGGGACTACGGCCGCCGAGCTCTTCGCCGGCGAGCGCTCGATCGTAGCCGCGCGGGTGGGCGGCGAGCTCAGGGACCTCGCGTACGAGCTGAAGGACGGCGAGACCGTCGAGGGTGTCGAGATCTCCTCCGAGGACGGTCTCAACATCCTGCGCCACTCCACCGCGCACGTCATGGCGCAGGCCGTGCAGGAGCTCTTCCCGGAGGCCAAGCTGGGCATCGGCCCGCCGGTCAAGGACGGCTTCTACTACGACTTCGACGTCGAGAAGCCCTTCCACCCCGATGACCTCAAGGCCATCGAGAAGAAGATGCAGGAGATCCAGAAGCGCGGGCAGAAGTTCTCCCGCCGCGTGGTGACCGACGAGGCCGCCCGCGAGGAGCTGGCCGACGAGCCGTACAAGCTGGAGCTGATCGGCCTCAAGGGCTCGGCGTCCAGCGACGACGGCGCGGACGTCGAGGTCGGCGCCGGTGAGCTGACGATCTACGACAACCTGGACGCCAAGACCGGCGAGCTGTGCTGGAAGGACCTCTGCCGCGGTCCCCACCTGCCGTCCACCCGTCTGATCCCGGCGTTCAAGCTGATGCGCAACGCGGCCGCCTACTGGCGCGGCAGCGAGAAGAACCCGATGCTCCAGCGCATCTACGGCACCGCCTGGCCGTCCAAGGACGAGCTGAAGGCGCACCTGGACTTCCTCGCCGAGGCCGAGAAGCGCGACCACCGCAAGCTGGGCAGCGAGCTGGACCTGTTCTCCATCCCCGAGCAGATCGGCTCCGGGCTCGCCGTCTTCCACCCCAAGGGCGGCATCATCCGCCGCGTGATGGAGGACTACTCGCGCCGCCGGCACGAGGAGGAGGGCTACGAGTTCGTCTACACCCCGCACGCCACGAAGGGGAAGCTCTTCGAGACGTCCGGGCACCTGGACTGGTACGCCGACGGCATGTACCCGCCCATGCAGCTCGACGAGGGCGTGGACTACTACCTCAAGCCCATGAACTGCCCGATGCACAACCTGATCTTCGACGCGCGCGGCCGCTCCTACCGTGAACTGCCGCTGCGGCTCTTCGAGTTCGGCACGGTGTACCGCTACGAGAAGTCCGGTGTCGTGCACGGCCTGACCCGGGCCCGCGGTTTCACGCAGGACGACGCGCACATCTACTGCACCAAGGAGCAGATGGCGGACGAGCTCGACAAGACGCTCACCTTCGTCCTGAACCTGCTGCGCGACTACGGCCTCACCGACTTCTACCTGGAGCTGTCCACCAAGGACCCGGAGAAGTTCGTCGGCTCCGACGAGGTCTGGGAGGAGGCCACGGAGACGCTCCGCGCGGTCGCCGAGAAGCAGGGCCTGCCGCTCGTCCCCGACCCGGGCGGCGCCGCCTTCTACGGCCCGAAGATCTCCGTGCAGACCAAGGACGCCATCGGCCGCACCTGGCAGATGTCGACCGTGCAGCTCGACTTCAACCTGCCCGAGCGGTTCGACCTGGAGTACACCGCCGCCGACGGCTCCAAGCAGCGCCCGGTGATGATCCACCGCGCCCTGTTCGGCTCCATCGAGCGGTTCTTCGCGGTGCTCCTGGAGCACTACGCGGGCGCCTTCCCGGCATGGCTGGCGCCGGTCCAGGCGGTTGGCATCCCGATCGGCGACGGACACGTCGAGTACCTGCAGAAGTTCGCGGCCGAGGCCAAGAAGAAGGGCCTGCGGGTCGAGGTCGACGCGTCGTCGGACCGGATGCAGAAGAAGATCCGCAACGCCCAGAAGCAGAAGGTGCCCTTCATGGTCATCGCGGGCGACGAGGACATGACGGCCGGCTCGGTCTCCTTCCGCTACCGCGACGGATCGCAGGAGAACGGCATCCCGTTCGAGGAGGCCATCGCCAAGATCGCGCAGGTGGTCGAGGAGCGGGCCCAGGTCTGATCCCACCCGGCGTCGAGGGGCCCTCGGAGATCACCTCTCCGGGGGCCCCTTCCCTTCCTCGCCCTCCAGCGCGAACCGCTGGAGCAGCATCGAGGAGAACGAGCCGGTGACCGTTCCCAGCAGCGCCAGACCGCAGGCCATCAGCCCGACCGCGATGGTCCGGCCGAGCGGGGTCACCGGGACGACGTCGCCGTAGCCGACGGTCGCGAGCGTCTCGCAGGTCCACCAGACGGCGTCGCCGAAGGTACGGATGCTGGCGCCCGGGGCGGCGCGCTCGGCCTGGTAGACGGCGAGCGCGCCGGCGAAACCCAGCAGCGCGATCGACAGCCCCGCGTAGACCGTCACGCGCGCGTACAACGACAGCCGGGGACGCCCGCGCCGGCGCTCCATCGCCTCGTAGGTCCGTACGATCCGCACCGGCCGCAGCAGGGGCAGCACCAGGACGAGCGTGTCCAGCCAGTGCCGTCGTACGAAGCCGGGCCCCTCACCGCTGAGCCGCCAGCGCACCGCGTAGTCGACGGCGAACAGCGACCAGGCGGCGTAGGTCAGCGACAGGAACAGGTAGTGCACGGCTCGGGGCAGACCGGGCGCCAGCACATGCACCGCGTACGAGCCCAGGAAGACCAGTGACCCGATGGCGAGCGGGAGGTCGGCCCACCGCTGCCAGCGGGTCAGCCGGCTGTCGTCGTCCATCCGCCCAGCTTCGCCGCCGGTCGGCTTCCCCTGGCCCCGGCGACACGCTGCGAACGGGCGAAGCCATATGCTGCCTAGCATGACGAGTGAGCCGGAGCAGCAGATCGGAGTGGGGACGCAGGACGCGTTCCAGCGCCTGTGGACGCCCCACCGGATGGCCTACATCCAGGGCGAGAACAAGCCGACCGGCCCGGGGGCCGACGACGGCTGTCCCTTCTGCTCGATCCCGGCCAAATCCGACGAGGACGGTCTGGTCGTCCGGCGCGGCGAGCACGTCTACGCGGTGCTCAACCTGTACCCGTACAACGGCGGCCATCTGATGACGGTCCCGTACCGTCATGTCGCCGACTACACGGACCTGACCGGCCCGGAGACGGCCGAGCTGGCCGAGCTGACCAAGCAGGCGATGACCGCCCTGCGCACGGCGTCCGGTGCCCAGGGCTTCAACATCGGCATGAACCAGGGCGCGGTGGCCGGCGCGGGCATCGCGGCCCACCTGCACCAGCACATCGTCCCGCGCTGGGGCGGCGACACGAACTTCATGCCGGTGGTGGGTCACACGCGCGTGCTGCCGCAACTGCTGGCCGACACCCGCAAGATGCTGGCCGAGGCCTGGCCGACGGCAGCGTGATCAGCCCGTCCGGCGTGTGAGGACGAGGCCTTTCAGGCCGAAGCGGGGGTGTGAGGGCGGCACCCCCCGGGTGGCGTCCGCGACCCCCTCCTCGGCTCTGCCGCCGGAGTCTCACGCGTCGTACTTGTCCGCCTTCTTCGGTGACGCGTCCTGGACCGCTCCGCTGAGGTTCCCCGCCCGCGAGGTGAACTTGTCGATGTCGACGTCGTGCTCCTTGAGGACACTGAGCGCGGCCCGGTGCACGGCACGGAGTATCGGCGTGGCCGCGCGCAGCGCGTCGTCGGCCATGAAGCGGTGGTCCCAGGGCTGGTCGGCCCAGGCGTGCCGCAGACCGAACGGCTCGGGCAGCCCTATGGAACCGCCGAGCCACTTCAGCAGCGGCGGGTACCAGGTGATGGTGGCACGGGCGGCGAGACGGACCACCTCGTCGGTGGTGACCAGCGGCAGCTTGACGGTCCGGGTCTCCCAGAACCGCACGGTCTTGGCGACCGTCTTGGTGGGAGCCTCGGGCTTGCCGTTGAACAGACCGTTGACCGGGCCCAGGGCGTGTCCGGAGACCTCGATGCGGAGGGTCTCCTTCAGCACGGTCACGGTCGCCATCATCGTGATGATCAGGTCGCCGTTCCACAGGTACGGCCACTGCACGCCCAGGTAGTGGCGTTCGCCCTTGTCGAAGTGGTTGCTGTTGCAGATCCGCTCCACGTCGGCGGGCCCCACCTTGTAGTCGGTCCCCTCGGGCCTGGACACCGCCTTGGCGCCCGCTCCGACATGGGTGACGATCCAGTGCTTGACCTGGGGCTCCGGGAAGCCGCCGGTCTTCAGGTGCTGCCGGTGCAGCACGCTCAGCTCCTTCTCGATCTCCCGGACGACCGTCCAGGCCCGGAACTCGTGGACGCCCTTGACCGGGTCGAGGGGGACCAGTTCCTCCGCGAGCACCCAGGAACCCCAGCGGGTGCCCATGCCGAGTATGCCCTTGGTGCCGGCGTAGAAGACCGAGTTGGACTGCTGCTCGGCGCTGAGCCGGGCCAGCGACTGGCGCAGCTGCTCGGCCGCGGCCTGGTCGGGGCTGGTCGGCACCGCCTCGGGGACCTTCGCGCCGACGCTGCCGCCGGAGAGCAGGCCGTCCCAGGCCCCGCGCAGGTCCTTCGCGGTGGTCTCGCAGAGCCGCTTGGCCAGATACCAGCCGACGACGGGGAGCACGATGCAGCCGCGCGCGTACCAGCCCCAGAAGCCGGTCAGCGGCATGCGGATCAGGAAGATCACCGCGAGCACGCCGACGGCGGCCAGCAGGGCGCTGCCGAGCCCGGAGACCCGCTTGTCGCCGGCCTTCAGCATGGTCGCGCGGAGCTGGAAGACCAGCAGCCAGACCACCAGGCCGGGCAGGAACAGCACGCCGCACAGGAACATGACGGCGGTCAGGCGCTGGTCGCGTTCCTTGCGGATGCGGTTGGCGGCGAGGCAGTGCTCGACGACCACCTGGGGTTCGCTGCCGAAGGACTGGATGAGCGGTTTGCGGCCGACGCCCAGCATGCGGTCGATGACCGCCTGGGAGTACGCCTCACCGAAGTTGGGCCGGAAGATCTTCGCCCACTTGCGGCCCTCGTTGACCGTGGACTGGTGCCATTCGTTGTCGGCCTTCTTGATCTCCTCCATCGGCGTGTCCCGGTAGGCCGCCGAGGCCAGGGCATAGGTCGGGGCCTGTGCCTCGCCGCCCGGCCTGGGCACCTGTGGCCCGAAGAAGTCCTCGAAGCTCATTCCCGCCCCCACTTGCCGCTGTCCCGCTTCTGCGGCCTTCCCGACTTCCGTACTCCGCACACCTGTTGATCAAGTACTCAGAGTATCCCCGGCCACCGACAACCGTCGGCGGACGGCCGAAGCCGTCCGCCGAACACCTTTGTCGTCGACCGTGACACCTTGTCGCCCACGACGACCACGACGCCTACGACGCCCACGACGCCTATGACGACTATGAAGCCAACTACGAGGCTTCCTTCACCTGTTCGCGAATCTTCTCGGCGATCTGCGGGGGCATCGGCTCGTGACGGGCGTACGAGCGGCTGAAACGCGCCGTGCCGTGCGAGAGGGAGCGCAGGTCGACCGCGTACCGGCCGATCTCGAACTCGGGCACCTCGGCCTTGATCAGCGTGCGCCCGCCGCTGGTCTGCTCGGTGCCCAGCACCCGGCCACGCCGCCCGGACAGGTCGCTCATCACCGCACCCACGTAGTCGTCGCCGACCAGCACGGACACCTCGGCCACCGGCTCCAGGAGATGGATCCGGGCATCCGCGGCGGCCTCCCGCAGCGCCAGCGCGCCCGCCGTCTGGAAGGCGGCGTCGGAGGAGTCCACCGAGTGCGCCTTGCCGTCGAGAAGGGTGACCCGCACGTCGACGAGCGGGTAGCCGGCCGCGACGCCCTTGGCGGCCTGGGCCCTGATGCCCTTCTCGACGGACGGGATGAACTGCCGGGGCACGGCGCCGCCGACCACCTTGTCGACGAACTCGATGCCGGAGCCGCCGGGCAGGGGTTCCACCTCGATCTCGCAGATCGCGAACTGCCCGTGCCCGCCGGACTGCTTGACGTGCCGGCCGCGTCCGGCGGACCGGCCGGCGAACGTCTCGCGCAGGGACACCCGGTGCGGTACGACGTCGACCTGGACGCCGTACCGGCTGCGCAGCCGCTCCAGGGCGACGTCCGCGTGCGCCTCGCCGAGGCACCACAGGACGACCTGGTGGGTGTTCTGGTTCTGTTCGAGCCGCATGGTCGGGTCCTCGGCGACCAGGCGGGACAGGCCCTGCGAGAGCTTGTCCTCGTCCGCCTTGCTGTGCGCCTGGATGGCGAGCGGCAGCAGCGGGTCGGGCATCTCCCACGGCTCCATGAGCAGCGGGTCGTCCCTGCCGGAGAGGGTGTCCCCGGTCTCCGCGCGGCCGAGCTTCGCCACACACGCGAGGTCACCGGCGATGACATGGGTGACCGGCCGCTGCTGTTTGCCGAACGGTGTCGACAGGGCGCCGATCTTCTCGTCCACGTCATGGTCCTCGTGGCCGCGGTCGGCGAGGCCGTGCCCGGAGACATGGACCGTCTCGTCGGGGCGCAGGGTGCCGGAGAAGACCCGGACCAGCGACACCCGGCCGACGTACGGGTCGGAGGCGGTCTTCACCACCTCGGCGACCAGCGGACCGCCCGTGTCGCAGGGCTTGATGTCGCGCGGCTCGCCGTCGATGGTGGTGACCCCGGGCGTGGGGTGCTCGAACGGGGTCGGGAACCCCCGCGTGACCAGCTCCAGCAGCTCCACCGTGCCCAGCCCCTGGCGGGCGCCGTCGGTGGCCGGGGCGGCGGCCAGGACGGGGAAGAACGCCCCGCGCGCCACGGCCCGCTCCAGGTCCTCGATCAGCGTCTTGACGTCGATCTGTTCGCCGCCCAGATAGCGGTCCATGAGGGTCTCGTCCTCGCTCTCCGAGATGATCCCCTCGATCAGCCGGTTGCGGGCCTCGTCGATGTCCGGCAGCTGGTCGGGGCCGGGCTCGGACTCCTTGCGCTCCCCGGAGGAGTAGTCGAACAGCTTCTGCGTGAGCAGCCCGACAAGACCGGTCACGGGCGCGTGCCCGTCCGGTCCCTGCGGGCCGTGCAGCGGCAGGTAGAGGGGGAGCACGGCGTCGGGGTCGTCGGCGCCGAACGCCTCGGCGCACACCCGGGTCATCTCCTCGAAGTCCGCGCGGGCGGCCTCCAGGTGCGTGACGACGATCGCCCGGGGCATCCCGACGGCCGCGCACTCCTCCCACACCATCCGGGTCGAGCCGTCCACCCCGTCCGAGGCCGAGACGACGAAAAGGGCCGCGTCCGCCGCGCGCAGACCGGCCCTCAGCTCACCGACGAAGTCGGCGTATCCCGGGGTGTCCAGGATATTGATCTTGATTCCGTCCCAGTCGACCGGTACCAGCGACAGCTGTACGGAGCGCTGCTGCCGGTGCTCGATGTCGTCGTAGTCCGAGACCGTGCCGCCGTCCTCCACCCGGCCCGCCCGGTTCACCGCTCCCGCGGTCAGCGCGAGAGCCTCCACCAATGTGGTCTTGCCCGATCCGGAGTGGCCGACCAGTACCACATTCCGTACGGACGCGGGGTGGTCGGCCGCTGTAGCCCTGCCGGCGGCTCCGGGGTGTTCCTTGACCTTGTCGCCCATGGCCTTGCCTCCCGTGCACGGTGAGGTCTGTGTGGGCGCGGGCGAGCATGCCGGGCCGCGTGCGGCGGCGGCTTCGATGACGCCCGCGGTTATTCGAGCTTTCCACTCCCGTCACGGTGCGTCCATACGAAGGACGTGATCGCGCCCGCGAGCCCCTCCGCGCGCCGCCGCCGGTCCCGTCCTGCGAGTGCCCGGCCGTCGTACACACGCGCGCGTGGCTACGATGGGCCAGCCGGGGTGGCCAGCAGGGGCCGCACGGCGCAACGACCGTCGGGAAGGCCATGCTGAACAAGTACGCGCGTGCATTTTTCACGCGTGTCCTCACACCGTTCGCCGCGTTTCTCATCCGCCGGGGTGTGAGCCCGGACACGGTCACGCTCCTCGGCACGGCCGGAGTCGTCGCGGGCGCGCTGGTCTTCTTCCCCCGGGGCGAGTTCTTCTGGGGCACGATCGTGATCACGCTCTTCGTGTTCTCGGACCTGGTGGACGGCAACATGGCCCGCCAGCTGGGCCGCACCAGCCGCTGGGGCGCCTTCCTGGACTCCACCCTGGACCGGGTCGCCGACGGCGCGATCTTCGGCGGCTTCGCCCTCTGGTACGCGGGCAACGGGAACAACGACGTCCTGTGCGCCGTCTCCATCTTCTGCCTGGCCAGCGGGCAGGTGGTGTCGTACACCAAGGCGCGCGGCGAGTCGATCGGGCTGCCGGTGGCCGTCAACGGTCTGGTCGAGCGCGCCGAGCGCCTGGTGATCTCGCTGGTGGCGGCCGGTCTCGCCGGTTTCCACAAGTTCGGTGTGCCGGGCATCCAGATCCTGCTCCCGATCGCCCTGTGGGTGGTCGCGGTGGGCAGCCTCGTCACGCTGGTCCAGCGGGTCGTCACGGTCCGCCGTGAGTCCGCCGAGGCGGAGGCCGCGGCCGAGCGGGAGAAGGCCTCCCACGGGAGCGAGGCCGGGCAGTGACCGCCGCCGACCGGCTCACCGACGGTCTGTACGGGCTCGGCTGGAGCACCGTCAAGAAACTCCCCGAGCCGGTCGCCGTGCGCCTCGGCCGGACCGTCGCCGACCTCGCCTGGCGGCAGCGCGGCAAGGGCGTCCAGCGCCTGGAGTCCAACTACGCGCGTGTGGTGCCCGACGCGAGCCCGGAGCGGCTGCGCGAGCTGTCGCGCGCGGGCATGCGGTCGTACCTGCGCTACTGGATGGAGTCCTTCCGGCTGCCGGCCTGGAGCGAGGACCGGATCCGGGCCGGTTTCGACGTCAAGGACGTCCACCACCTCACCGACGGTCTCGCCTCCGGCAAGGGCGTGATCATCGCGCTGCCGCACCTGGCCAACTGGGACCTGGCCGGCGCCTGGGTCACCACCGAGCTGAAGACCCCGTTCACCACGGTCGCCGAGCGCCTCAAGCCGGAGACGCTCTACGACCGTTTCGTCGCCTACCGCGAGGGCCTCGGCATGGAGGTGCTGCCGCACAGCGGCGGCTCCGCCTTCGGCAACCTCGCCCGCAGGCTGCGCGAGGGCGGCCTGATCTGCCTGGTCGCCGACCGAGACCTGTCCGCCTCCGGCGTCGAGGTCGATTTCTTCGGCGACACCGCGCGGATGCCCGCGGGACCGGCCCTGCTGGCCCAGCAGACCGGCGCGCACCTGCTTCCGGTGACCCTCTGGTACGACGACACTCCCGTCATGAAGGGCCGGGTGCATGCCCCGATCGACGTCCCCGAGTCAGGTGACCGGGAGTCGAAGACGTCTGTCATGACACAGGCGCTGGCCGATGCCTTCGCCACCGGGATCGCCGACCATCCGGAGGACTGGCACATGCTCCAGCGGCTGTGGCTCGCCGACCTCGACCCCGCGAAGGGACCGTCGTGAGGATCGGCATCGTCTGCCCGTACTCCTGGGACGTGCCAGGTGGCGTCCAGTTCCACATCCGTGACCTCGCCGAGTACTTCATCCGCCTCGGTCACGACGTCTCCGTCCTTGCCCCCGCCGACGACGACACCCCTCTCCCGCCGTACGTCGTCTCGGCCGGCCGCGCCGTCCCGGTGCCCTACAACGGCTCGGTGGCCCGCCTCAACTTCGGCTTCCTGTCCGCCGCGCGGGTGCGCCGCTGGTTGCACGACGGCGCCTTCGACGTGGTCCACATCCACGAGCCGACCTCCCCGTCCCTCGGCCTGCTGACCTGCTGGGCGGCGCAGGGCCCGATGGTCGCGACCTTCCACACCTCCAACCCGCGCTCCCGCGCGATGATCGCCGCGTACTCGATCCTCCAGGCCGCCCTGGAGAAGATCAGCGCCCGGATCGCGGTCAGCGAGTACGCCCGCCGCACGCTGGTCGAGCACCTCGGCGGGGACGCGGTGGTCATCCCCAACGGCGTCGACGTCGACTTCTTCGCCAGGGCCGAGCCGCGCCCCGAGTGGCAGGGCGACACCATCGGCTTCATCGGCCGGATCGACGAGCCCCGCAAGGGCCTTCCGGTGCTGATGAAGGCCCTCCCCAGGATCCTCGCCGCCCGCCCGGAGACCAGGCTCCTGGTGGCCGGCCGCGGCGACGAGGCGGCCGCCGTCGAGTCCCTGCCCGCCGAGCTGCGCTCCCGAGTCGAGTTCCTCGGCATGATCAGCGACGAGGACAAGGCCCGCTTCCTGCGCAGCCTCGACCTGTACATCGCGCCCAACACGGGCGGCGAGAGCTTCGGCATCATCCTGGTCGAAGCCCTCTCGGCCGGGGCCCCCGTCCTCGCCTCCGACCTCGACGCCTTCGCCCAGGTCCTGGACCAGGGGGCGGCGGGCGAACTCTTCGCCAACGAGGACGCCGACGAACTGGCGGAGGCCGCGCTACGGCTCCTGGCGGACCCGGAGCGCCGGGCCGCGCTGAGCGCACGCGGCAGCGTGCACGTACGCCGCTTCGACTGGTCGACCGTGGGCGCGGACATCCTGTCCGTCTACGAGACGGTGACCGCGGGCGCGGCCGCGGTCGCGGCGGACGAACGCCCGGGCCTGAGAGCCCGCTTCGGACTGGCACGGGACTGAGCGCCGAGCGCTCCGCCGGGAGTGCCGCGATGTGCCGTCGTTCGGCCGCAGCGCCGTCGTGGCTGGTCGCGCCCGCGCGGCGGCAGCCGTATGTCGGATAGGGCCCAGCGCCCCTTTGGGGCGCACTGCCGTGGGAGCGTCCTATAGCGTTCCGCCCGTGACCGCAACGCTCATCTGGACGCTCTGGATTCTCGCCGCCCTCGTCGTGACCGGCCTCTATCTGAGCTGGACCGCGGGGCGGCTCGACCGGCTGCACGCGCGCATCGACGCCGCTCGCGCCGCCCTCGACGCCCAGCTGCTGCGACGCGCCTCCGTCGCCCAGGAGCTGGCGACCTCCGGGGTGCTGGACCCGGCCGCCTCGATCGTGCTCTACGAGGCCGCGCACGCCGCCCGGCAGGCCGAGGAGGACCAGCGGGAGGTCGCCGAGAGCGACCTGAGCCAGGCCCTGCGCGCGGTCTTCGAGCACCCGCAGCAGGTCGAGGAGGTCCGCGCGGCCCCCGGCGGCGAGGCCGCGACGAGCGAGCTGGCCGAGGCCGTACGCCGGGTGCCGATGGCCCGCCGCTTCCACAACGACGCCGTCGGCGGGGCCCGCCGGCTGCGCGAGCACCGCAAGGTCCGCTGGTTCCGGCTGGCCGGGCACGCCCCCTTCCCGATGGCCTTCGAGATGGACGACGAGCCGCCCGCGGCACTGGTGGACCGGGGCACCGGACCGGCCGCCTGAACTGCGGCGGGGCGACCCCGGAGGGCCAAAAGGATCCACCGGCTTGCCATTGGCCCTTGCTGTGGACTGGTCCACTCGCGTTTCCTCGGTGTTTGCAGAAATCCTCTTTCACCCAGTGAGGTCACCCGTGTCCACCGTTGAGAACCAGGCCCCCGAGACCGGCACCGCCCGCGTGAAGCGCGGCATGGCCGAGCAGCTCAAGGGCGGCGTGATCATGGACGTCGTCACGCCGGAGCAGGCGAAGATCGCCGAGGACGCGGGCGCCGTCGCCGTCATGGCCCTGGAGCGGGTCCCGGCCGACATCCGCAAGGACGGCGGCGTGGCCCGGATGTCCGACCCGGACATGATCGAGGGCATCATCGAAGCCGTCTCCATCCCGGTCATGGCCAAGTCCCGGATCGGTCACTTCGTCGAGGCCCAGGTCCTCCAGTCGCTCGGCGTCGACTACATCGACGAGTCCGAGGTCCTCACCCCGGCCGACGAGGTCAACCACTCCGACAAGTGGGCCTTCACCACCCCCTTCGTCTGCGGCGCCACCAACCTCGGTGAGGCCCTGCGCCGGATCGCCGAGGGCGCGGCCATGATCCGCTCCAAGGGCGAGGCCGGCACCGGCAACGTCGTCGAGGCCGTCCGCCACCTGCGCCAGATCAAGGGCGAGATCGCCAAGCTGCGCGGCTGCGACAACAACGAGCTGTACGCCGCCGCCAAGGAGCTGCGCGCCCCCTACGAGCTGGTCAAGGAGGTCGCCGAGCTCGGCAAGCTCCCGGTGGTGCTGTTCTCCGCCGGCGGCGTCGCCACCCCGGCCGACGCGGCCCTGATGCGCCAGCTCGGCGCCGAGGGCGTCTTCGTCGGCTCCGGCATCTTCAAGTCCGGCGACCCGGCCAAGCGCGCCGCCGCCATCGTCAAGGCGACCACCTTCTACGACGACCCGAAGATCATCGCGGACGCGTCCCGCAACCTCGGCGAGGCCATGGTCGGCATCAACTGCGACACCCTCCCCGAGACCGAGCGCTACGCGAACCGGGGCTGGTGATGACCACTCCGGTGGTCGGAGTCCTCGCGCTCCAGGGCGACGTACGGGAACACCTCGTCGCCCTGGCCGCGGCCGACGCCCTGGCCAGGCCGGTCCGGCGCCCCGAGGAACTCGCCGAGGTGGACGGCCTGGTCATCCCGGGCGGCGAGTCCACCACCATCTCCAAGCTGGCCGTCCTGTTCGGCGTGATGGAGCCTCTCCGCGCGCGCGTGCGGGCCGGAATGCCCGTCTACGGCACCTGCGCGGGCATGATCATGCTCGCCGACAAGATCCTCGACCCGCGCTCGGGCCAGGAGACGATCGGCGGCATCGACATGATCGTGCGCCGCAACGCCTTCGGGCGGCAGAACGAGTCCTTCGAGGCGGCGGTCGACGTCAAGGGCGTCACGGGCGATCCTGTAGAGGGCGTGTTCATCCGCGCCCCCTGGGTCGAGTCGGTCGGCGCCGCGGCCGAGGTGCTCGCCGAGCACGACGGTCACATCGTCGCGGTCCGCCAGGGGAACGCCCTCGCCACGTCGTTCCACCCGGAGCTGACCGGCGACCACCGCGTGCACTCCTTGTTCGTCGACATGGTGCACGCGAACCGGGCGACGGAGTCCTAGTAGGATCTCTGGCGTTCGTTGCAGAGATGGGTTACGCGAAGGAGACAGGCAGATGTCCGGCCACTCTAAATGGGCCACGACGAAGCACAAGAAGGCCGTGATCGACGCCAAGCGCGGCAAGCTCTTCGCGAAGCTGATCAAGAACATCGAGGTCGCCGCGCGTATGGGCGGCGTCGACATCGAGGGCAACCCGACGCTCTACGACGCCATCCAGAAGGCGAAGAAGCAGTCGGTCCCGAACAAGAACATCGACTCCGCGGTCAAGCGCGGCGGTGGTCTTGAGGCCGGCGGCGCCGACTACGAGACGATCATGTACGAGGGCTACGGCCCGAACGGCGTCGCGGTGCTCATCGAGTGCCTCACCGACAACCGCAACCGCGCGGCCTCCGACGTCCGCGTCGCCATGACCCGCAACGGCGGTTCCATGGCCGACCCGGGCTCGGTGTCGTACCTCTTCAACCGCAAGGGCGTCGTGATCGTCCCCAAGGGCGAGCTGACGGAGGACGACGTGCTGGGCGCGGTGCTCGACGCGGGCGCCGAGGAGGTCAACGACCTGGGCGAGTCCTTCGAGGTGCTCAGCGAGGCCACCGACATGGTCGCGGTCCGCACCGCCCTCCAGGACGCCGGCATCGACTACGACTCCGCCGAGGCCAACTTCGTCCCGACCATGCAGGTCGAGCTGGACGAGGAGGGCGCCCGGAAGATCTTCAGGCTGATCGACGCCCTCGAGGACAGCGACGACGTGCAGAACGTCTTCGCCAACTTCGACGTCAGCGACGAGGTCATGGAGAAGGTCGACGCGTAACACGCGCACGGGCTGAACGGACCGAACGGGCCGACGGGACACACCCGTCGGCCCGTCGTCATGTCGGCCGCTGTCGGTGGCACCGGATAGCCTGCACAAACAGGTGACCGAAGGGAGGGGCGCGTGCGCGTACTGGGGGTGGATCCCGGGCTGACCCGATGCGGTGTCGGGGTCGTCGACGGCGTCGCCGGACGGCCGCTGACCATGGTCGGTGTCGGAGTCGTGCGCACGCCCGCGGACGCCGAACTCGGCCGGCGCCTGGTCGCCATCGAGCAGGGCATCGAGCAGTGGCTGGACGAGCACCGGCCCGAATACGTCGCCGTGGAGCGGGTGTTCAGCCAGCACAACGTCCGGACCGTGATGGGCACCGCCCAGGCCAGCGCCGTCGCCATGCTGTGCGCCGCCCGCCGGGGCATCCCGGTCGCCCTGCACACCCCCAGCGAGGTCAAGGCCGCCGTCACCGGCTCGGGGCGCGCCGACAAGGCTCAGGTCGGCGCCATGGTCACCCGGCTGCTACGGCTCGACGCGCCGCCCAAACCGGCCGACGCCGCCGACGCCCTCGCGCTCGCCATCTGCCACATCTGGCGGGCCCCCGCCCAGAACCGACTCCAGCAGGCCGTCGCCCTGCACGCAGCCAACGCAACGAAAGGCCGTACGGCATGATCGCCTTCGTGAGCGGCCCGGTCGCCGCCCTCGCCCCGGACTCCGCGGTCGTCGAGGTGGGCGGGATCGGCCTCGCGGTCCAGTGCACGCCCAACACCCTGTCCGGGCTGCGGATGGGCCAGCAGACCAAGCTCGCCACCTCCCTCGTCGTCCGGGAGGACTCGCTCACCCTGTACGGCTTCGCCGACGACGACGAGCGCCAGACCTTCGAACTGCTGCAGACGGCGAGCGGGGTCGGCCCCCGGCTCGCCCAGGCCATGCTGGCGGTGCACAGCCCCGACGCCCTGCGCCGGGCCGTCGCCACCGGAGACGAGAAGTCCCTCACCGCCGTCCCGGGCATCGGCAAGAAGGGTGCCCAGAAGCTGCTCCTGGAGCTGAAGGACCGCCTCGGCGAGCCCCTCGGCGCCCCCGCGATCGGTGCGCCGGTCAGCCAGGGCTGGCGCGACCAGCTGCACGCCGCGCTGATCGGTCTCGGCTACGCGACCAGGGAGGCCGAGGAGGCCGTCACCGCCGTCGCCCCGCAGGCCGAGGCCGCCGGGGGCACCCCCCAGGTCGGCCAGCTGCTCAAGGCGGCCCTGCAGACCCTCAACCGCGCCCGCTGACCCCACCACCGCTGAGGCACATCACTTATGAACTGGGACGACACGACCGACACCGGCGCCGACGCGGAGCGGCTGGTGGGTGCTGTCGCCGACCGTGAGGACCAGGCCGTCGAGGCCGCCCTGCGCCCCAAGGACCTCGGCGAGTTCATCGGCCAGGAGAAGGTCCGCGAGCAGCTCGACCTGGTCCTGCGGGCCGCACGCGCGCGGGGCGCCACCGCCGACCATGTGCTGCTCTCCGGCGCGCCCGGCCTGGGCAAGACCACGCTCTCCATGATCATCGCGGCGGAGATGGGCGCGCCGATCCGCATCACCTCGGGCCCCGCCATCCAGCACGCCGGCGACCTGGCCGCGATCCTCTCCTCCCTCCAGGAGGGCGAGGTCCTCTTCCTCGACGAGATCCACCGGATGTCGCGGCCCGCCGAGGAGATGCTGTACATGGCGATGGAGGACTTCCGGGTCGACGTGATCGTCGGCAAGGGCCCCGGCGCCACCGCCATCCCCCTCGAACTGCCCCCGTTCACCCTGGTCGGCGCCACCACGCGGGCCGGCCTGCTGCCGCCGCCGCTGCGCGACCGCTTCGGCTTCACCGGGCACATGGAGTTCTACGAGCCGCGGGAGCTGGAGCGGGTGGTGCACCGCTCGGCGAACCTGCTGGACGTCGAGATCGACACCGCCGGCGCCACCGAGATCGCCGGCCGCTCGCGCGGCACGCCCCGGATCGCCAACCGGCTGCTGCGCCGCGTCCGCGACTACGCGCAGGTCAAGGCGGACGGGCTGATCACGCGCGAGATCGCGCACGCCGCGCTGGCCGTCTACGAGGTGGACGAACGCGGCCTCGACCGCCTCGACCGCGCGGTCCTGGAGGCCCTGCTCAAGCTGTTCGGCGGCGGCCCGGTCGGCCTGTCCACGCTCGCCGTCGCGGTGGGGGAGGAGCGCGAGACGGTCGAGGAGGTCGCCGAGCCCTTCCTGGTCCGTGAGGGACTGCTCGCCCGCACCCCACGCGGCCGCGTCGCCACCCCCGCCGCCTGGGCCCACCTGGGCCTGACCGCCCCGCGGGGGACGGGACCCGGCCAACAGGACCTGTTCGGCACGTGACACCGGGCCGACACCCGGCTCCCACCACAGGCCGCCCCACCGGCCCGGCAACGCCACCGAGGCAGACGGCCCCCAATGCCCGGCGCCCGGTGCCCGGTCTTCACGCATGCCGACGGATACGTGGCGGCAGGCCTACGTGCCTGCTGTCGGGCGTGGTGCCGTGTCCGGTCCTCGCGTCTGCCCGCGGACGTGCCTCGTCCGGTCTTCGCGTCTACCGTCGGATGTAGTGGTGCCGGGCCTCCGTGCCGGTTCCCTGTGCGTGGTGTCCGGTCGTGGCACCTGTGCCGGACGTACCGGGCCGCGGCTTCGTGTCCGCGCCCCGGGTGCGCCCCGCCACGACCCTCCTTTACCCCTGGTCCCCGGCGTCCCGCCGCCCGCCGCGCAGGCTCCGGGGGCAGACGTGATCTCTTCGTGACGGCGGGGCATTGGCGGGTGCAGGAACCCAGGTGCCATGCTGAGCGTTGTTCCATGCGCGCGGACTCGCTTAGACTCCGCCGATGCTGCCTTTGCGGGCGGCGCCGACCACACCCCCATCATCCAGGCCGCTCACTGCCGCGGCTGCGCGAAGGAAATTCCGTCTCGTGAATACCTTGCCTCTTCTCTTCTTCATCGTCCTTATCGCGGCCATGTTCCTGATGACGCGTTCCAACAGGAAGCGCCAGCAGCAGGCGAAGCAGATGCGGAACGAGATGCAGCCCGGCAGTGGCGTCCGCACGATCGGGGGCATGTACGCGACGGTCAAGGAAGTCAACGAGGACACGGTCCTCCTCGACGCCGGCCCCGGCGTCGACCTCCTCTTCGCGAAGAACGCGATCGGCGCCGTTCTCACCGACGACGAGTACAACCGCATCGTGCACGGCATCGAGCACGACCTGAAGTCCGACACCGACATCGTCCCGGACGACGCCTCCTCCCTCACCGAGACCGACGACGAGCCCGCCGGCGCTGCCGCCGCCTCCGGCGACAAGACCGTCGACTTCGGGAAGAAGGACGCGGCCGAGGAGAAGGCCGACGAGAAGGCCGAGGGCACGGTGGAGGCCAAGGCCGAGGAGGCGGAGCCCACCGAGGCGAAGGCCGACGAAGAGCCGAAGAAGACCGACGGCGAATCCGACGCGAAGTAGCCGTGTCCCGGGGAGCACGGCGCGCATCATCCGCGCCGGCCGCACCCCGGGCACGTCTGTTTCCCGGACGGGATCCCGACACCATGTCATGGCCGACCGCGCCGACCAGGCGCGCGGCGGCCCGAGAGGGAGTACGAGAAGGTGGCAGCACCTAAGAGGGGCCGGAGCGCGAGCGCCCAGAGCAAGCCAGGGCGCTCGCTGGCCTTGATCCTGATCGCCATCGTGGCGCTCACCGGAGGGATGTTCCTCTCCGGAAACACCACTCCGCGTCTCGGTATCGACCTGGCCGGTGGCACGAGCATCACGCTGCAGGCGAAGGCCGACCAAGGGTCCGCGATCAACAAGGCCAACATGGACACCGCGGTCGCGATCATGAACCGTCGTGTCAACGGTCTGGGCGTATCAGAGACGGAGGTCCAGACCCAGGGCACAAGCAACATCATCGTCAACATCCCCAAGGGCACCAACTCCGCAGAGGCCCGCCAGCAGGTCGGCACCACCGCGAAGCTGTACTTCCGCCCGGTCCTGGCCCAGGAAGCCAGCGCCGGCGCCGCGGCCAGCGCCTCTCCGAGCGCGTCCGCCGGCGGCAGCTCCAGCGCCTCCCCGAGCGCATCCCCGTCGAGCAGCGCGTCGGCGTCCCAGAAGGCGACCGGGACGTCCTCGGCCTCGCCGTCGTCCTCGGCCACCTCTCAGGGCCGCGCGGTCACCGACGCCCTGAAGGCCGGCTCCACCTCGTCGTCCTCGGTGTCCGCCTCCTCGTCGGCGAGTCCCTCCGCCACCTCCTCGGCCGACGCGAGCGCCTCCGCCGCGGCCTCGAAGCTGGAGGCCGAGTACACCGCGCTGGACTGCTCCAATGCCACCCAGCGCGCCACGGCCGGCAAGACCGCCAAGCCCACCGACACCACCGTGGCCTGCGGCAAGATCGACGATGCCTGGTACAAGTACGTCCTCGGCCCGGCCCGTGTCGACGGCACCGACGTCAAGAAGGCCCAGGCCGTCTTCGACACGCAGGGCGCCGCCGGCTGGCAGGTCCAGATGACCTTCACCTCGGGCGGAGCCAAGAAGTTCGCGGACGTCACCGGCGAGCTCGCCAAGAACGCCTCCCAGCCGACGAACGAGTTCGGCATCGTCCTCGACGGTGAGGTCGTCTCCAGCCCGACCGTGAGCCAGTCCATCACCGGCGGTTCGGCGGAGATCTCCGGCAGCTTCACGCAGACAGAGGCCCAGAGCCTCGCCAACGTGCTGTCGTACGGCGCGCTCCCGCTCTCCTTCAAGACGCAGAGCGTCACCACCGTCACCGCCGCCCTGGGCGGCCAGCAGCTGCACGCCGGTCTGCTGGCCGGTGCCATCGGTCTCGCGCTGGTCATCGTCTACCTGGTGGCCTTCTACCGCGGCCTGTCGCTCATCGCGATCCCCTCGCTGCTGGTGTCCGCGATCCTCACCTACACGATCATGTCGCTGCTCGGCCCCGCGATCCACTTCGCGCTGAACCTGCCGGCCGTCTGCGGTGCGATCGTCGCGATCGGCATCACGGCGGACTCGTTCATCGTGTTCTTCGAACGCATCCGGGACGAGATCCGCGAGGGCCGCACGCTGCGTCCCGCCGTCGAGCGGGCCTGGCCGCGTGCCCGGCGCACCATTCTGGTCTCCGACTTCGTGTCGTTCCTGGCCGCCGCCGTGCTGTTCATCGTGACCGTCGGCAAGGTCCAGGGCTTCGCGTTCACCCTCGGTCTGACCACAGTGCTCGACGTGGTCGTCGTCTTCTTCTTCACCAAGCCGCTGATGACGCTCTTCGCCCGGCGTAAGTTCTTCGCGAGCGGCCACAAGTGGTCCGGCCTCGACCCGAAGGGCCTGGGCGCCAAGGCCCCGCTGCGCCGCACCCGCCGTCCCGCCGGTCCCGTCTCCGGCCCTGTCGACCCGAAGGAAGCGTGAGCGATGTCGAAACTCGGCAACCTCGGCGCCCGACTCCACCGCGGCGAGATCAGCTACGACTTCGTCGGTAAGCGCAAGATCTGGTACGGCGTCTCCATCCTGATCACCATCACGGCCATCGTCGGCCTGGCGGTGCGCGGCCTGAACATGGGCATCGACTTCCAGGGCGGCGCCGTCTTCACCACATCGAAGACCAGTATCTCGGTGGCCCAGGCGGAGACCTATGCGAAGGAGGCCTCCGGCCACGACGCGACCGTGCAGAAGCTCGGCACGGGCGGCCTGCGCATCCAGATCGCCGGCATGGACACCGAGAAGTCGGACGCGACCAAGGTCAAGCTGGCCAAGGACATGAAGGTGGACCCCGAGTCCATCGCCGCCGACCTCGTCGGCCCGAGCTGGGGTGACGAGATCGCCAACAAGGCCTGGGAGGGCCTCGGCATCTTCATGGTCCTCGTGGTGATCTACCTGGCGATCGCCTTCGAGTGGCGGATGGCGATCGCGGCCCTGGTCGCGCTGATCCACGACATCACCATCACGACCGGTATCTACGCCCTGGTCGGCTTCGAGGTCACGCCCGGCACGGTCATCGGTCTGCTGACGATCCTCGGTTACTCGCTCTACGACACGGTCGTCGTCTTCGACAGCCTCAAGGAGCAGACGAAGGACATCACCCGGCAGACCCGCTTCACCTACAGCGACATCGCCAACCACTCGATCAACGGCACCCTGGTCCGTTCGATCAACACCACGGTCGTCGCACTGCTGCCGGTCGCCGGCCTGCTGTTCATCGGTGGCGGTTTCCTCGGCGCGGGTACGCTCAACGACATCTCGCTGTCGCTGTTCGTCGGCCTCGCCGCCGGTGCCTACTCCTCGATCTTCATCGCCACGCCGCTCGTCGCCGACCTCAAGGAGGCCGAGCCGCAGATGAAGGCGCTGAAGAAGCGTGTCCTCGCCAAGCGCGCGCAGGCCGCCGCGGAGGAGGAGATGGCCGAGGCCCGGGGCACCGACGCCGACGAGCACGACGCCGCCCCGGCCGTCGTCGGCCCGCGCAACCAGCCCGCGTCCCGCAACAACCGGGGCCGTGGCCGACCTTCCGGGAAGCGCCGGTGACCGACATCAGGGAACTGCTGCTCAGCCGTATCCGGGACGTCGAGGACTACCCGGAGCAGGGCGTGATGTTCAAGGACATCACGCCGCTGCTCGCGGACCCTGCCGCGTTCACCGCGCTCACCGACGCGCTCGCCGGGATCGCCGCCGAGACCGGCGCCACCAAGGTCGTCGGCCTGGAGGCGCGTGGCTTCATCCTGGGCGCCCCGGTCGCCGTGCGGGCCGGGCTCGGCTTCATCCCCGTGCGCAAGGCAGGCAAGCTCCCCGGAGCCACCCTCCGGCAGGCCTACGAGCTGGAGTACGGCTCTGCCGAGATCGAGGTACACGCCGAGGACCTCGGCACGGAAGACCGGATCCTGATCGTCGACGACGTGCTAGCCACCGGCGGCACCGCCGAGGCCGCGATCCAGCTGATCCACCGTGCCGGTGCCGAGGTCGCGGGCGTCGCGGTCCTGATGGAGTTGGGCTTCCTGGGCGGACGGGCCCGTCTGGAATCCGCCCTCAAGGGCGCCCCTTTGGAGGCCGTGCTCACCATCTGAGCGGAGATGGAGACGACGCAGCCCCGGGTGCGACTTAAATGCGCACTCGGGGCCGCTTCATTTTTCCGTGCTATTCACGGAATCCGGCTGATTTCGAAATCAGCAGTCCTCGATGTCGCTGGTTATGATGGTGCCGGGCTCCTTGAGGTGTCCCTTCTCGTCGCCCGCAGCGGTGATGCGGTGCAGGTTGTTCTCCGCACCGTCCTTCCACCACACGCACAGGTGCTTCGTCGTGCTGCACGTGTTGTGGTAGTAGATGGTGGTCGTGGTGGTGCCGTCCGCCCAAGACCAGTTGAAGCACCCCGAGCTACCTCGGTGCGTCGACATGGGGGACACGGTCGCAGCGTCCGCGGGAAGCGCGAAAGCCGCGCTCAGACCCACGGTCAGAGCCGCAGCCGCCACTGTCTTTCCGAACATTCTCATACTCATCCCGTTTCTTTTTCTTTGAAAGCGGAATAGGTCAATTTCTTCCGCTTCCGGGTCGAAGTGGATCTTATGTAGCGGCTGATGTTCGAGTCAACAGCATTAATGGTCTCGATTTTCCGGATCTGTCCAATTGGTGAGTTTTTGGAAAAGGGTTTCTGGGCTCTGCTGCAGGGACAGGGAATCCGGTGGCAGCCGCCCGTGTTAACGCGGTGGACCGCTCTCACATCGGCCTGAAGGCGATCCCGGAGCCCGGGATCGCTACCATGGGTCATCCGGAGCCTGACCGGGGACCCGGATCGCGCACGAGGAGCCCTCTTGCCAGACGAGGCCCAGCACCTGACCGCCGCCAAGCCCGAGTCCGCCTCGGCGGCTGCGGACAAGCCCGCGCCGAGCACGCCGCACGCGAAGAACGACGCCCGCGGGCCGGTGGAGCATGCCCAGTCCGGGCCCGTCGACAAGTCGGCCGAGCAGTCGCGTGCCAAGCCGGCCCCGCCCGAGCGCCCCGAGACGGCGCCCACGGCCCGTCCGAACGCCGGCCAGCCCGCGCGCACCGGCTCCTCCAACCGCGTCCGTGCCCGCCTCGCCCGCCTCGGCGTACAGCGCGCGAACCCGTACAACCCGGTCCTGGAACCGCTGCTGCGCATAGTCCGCAGCAACGACCCCAAGATCGAGAACGCCACACTGCGCCAGATCGAACGCGCCTACCAGGTCGCCGAACGCTGGCACCGCGGCCAGAAGCGCAAGAGCGGCGACCCGTACATCACCCACCCGCTGGCGGTGACCACGATCCTCGCCGAGCTGGGCATGGACCCGGCGACCCTGATGGCGGGGCTGCTGCACGACACCGTCGAGGACACCGAGTACGGCCTGGAGGACCTGCGCCGCGACTTCGGCGATGTCGTCGCGCTGCTCGTCGACGGCGTCACCAAGCTGGACAAGGTCAAGTTCGGCGAGGCCGCGCAGGCCGAGACCGTGCGCAAGATGGTCGTCGCCATGGCCAAGGACCCGCGCGTCCTGGTCATCAAGCTCGCCGACCGCCTGCACAACATGCGCACCATGCGCTACCTCAAGCGCGAGAAGCAGGAGAAGAAGGCGCGCGAGACGCTTGAGATCTACGCGCCGCTCGCCCATCGCCTGGGCATGAACACCATCAAGTGGGAGCTGGAGGACCTCGCGTTCGCGATCCTCTACCCCAAGATGTACGACGAGATCGTCCGGCTGGTGGCCGAGCGGGCACCGAAGCGTGACGAGTACCTGGCCATAGTGACCGACGAGGTCCAGACCGACCTGCGCGCCGCCCGGATCAAGGCGACCGTCACCGGCCGCCCGAAGCACTACTACAGCGTCTACCAGAAGATGATCGTCCGCGGCCGGGACTTCGCGGAGATCTACGACCTGGTGGGCATCCGCGTCCTGGTGGACACCGTCCGCGACTGCTACGCGGCCCTGGGCACCGTCCACGCGCGCTGGAACCCGGTTCCGGGGCGCTTCAAGGACTACATCGCGATGCCCAAGTTCAACATGTACCAGTCGCTGCACACGACGGTCATCGGCCCCAACGGCAAGCCCGTCGAACTCCAGATCCGGACGTTCGACATGCACCGCCGCGCCGAGTACGGCATCGCCGCGCACTGGAAGTACAAGCAGGAGGCCGTCGCCGGCGCCTCCAAGGTCCGCACCGACGTGCCGAAGTCGTCCGGCAAGGGCAAGGACGACCACCTCAACGACATGGCGTGGCTGCGGCAGTTGCTGGACTGGCAGAAGGAGACCGAGGACCCCAGCGAGTTTCTGGAGTCCCTGCGCTTCGACCTGTCCCGCAACGAGGTCTTCGTCTTCACCCCCAAGGGCGATGTCATAGCGCTCCCGGCCGGAGCCACCCCGGTCGACTTCGCCTACGCCGTGCACACCGAGGTCGGCCACCGCACGATAGGCGCGCGGGTCAACGGCCGCCTGGTGCCGCTCGAATCCACCCTGGACAACGGCGACCTGGTCGAGGTCTTCACCTCCAAGGCACCCGGCGCGGGCCCGTCCCGCGACTGGCTCGGCTTCGTCAAGTCACCGCGCGCCCGCAACAAGATCCGCGCCTGGTTCTCCAAGGAGCGCCGGGACGAGGCGATCGAGCAGGGCAAGGACGCCATCGTCCGCGCGATGCGCAAGCAGAACCTGCCGATCCAGCGCATCCTCACCGGCGACTCGCTGGTCACGCTCGCCCACGAGATGCGCTACCCGGACATCTCCTCGCTGTACGCGGCGATCGGCGAGGGCCATGTCGCCGCGCAGAACGTCGTGCAGAAGCTGGTGCAGGCGCTCGGCGGCGAGGAGGCGGCCACCGAGGAGATCGACGAGTCGGTCCCGCCGGCCCGCGGCCGCCGCAGCAAGCGCCGCAGCAGCCAGGACCCCGGTGTGGTCGTGAAGGGCGTCGACGACGTCTGGGTCAAGCTGGCCCGCTGCTGCACGCCCGTGCCCGGCGACCCGATCATCGGCTTCGTCACCCGCGGCAGCGGTGTATCGGTTCACCGCAGCGACTGCGTCAACGTGGAGTCACTGTCCCGGGAGCCGGAGCGCATCCTCGACGTCGAGTGGGCGCCCACCCAGTCCTCGGTCTTCCTGGTCGCCATCCAGGTCGAGGCACTGGACCGCTCCCGGCTCCTGTCGGACGTCACCCGCGTCCTGTCCGACCAGCACGTCAACATCCTCTCCGCGGCCGTCCAGACCTCCCGCGACCGGGTGGCCACCTCGCGCTTCACCTTCGAGATGGGCGACCCCAAGCACCTGGGCCACGTCCTGAAGGCCGTACGAGGCGTGGAGGGCGTCTACGACGTCTACCGGGTCACCTCGGCCCGCAACCGGTCGTAGCGCACGGCATACGACGAGAGGGGCCCTGTACGGCGTGTACGGGGCCCCTCTCGTCGTATGCGTGGCCCTAGCCGCCGAACTCCTGGAGGCCCTTCAGAGCCTGGTCCAGGAGCGCCTGGCGGCCTTCCAGCTCACGCTCCAGCTTCTCCGCCTTGGACGCGTTGCCCTGGGCGCGGGCCTGGTCGATCTGCGTCCTCAGCTTGTCCACGGCGGCCTGCAGCTGGCCGGTCAGACCCGCGGCACGCGCGCGTGCCTCCGGGTTGGTCCGGCGCCACTCGGCCTCCTCGGCCTCCTGGATGGCCCGGTCGACCGTGTGCATCCGGCCCTCGACCTTGGGTCGCGCGTCGCGCGGCACATGGCCGATGGCCTCCCAGCGCTCGTTGATCGAGCGGAAGGCGGACCGCGCGGACTTCAGGTCCGTGATCGGCAGGAGCTTCTCGGCCTCGCCGGCCAGCTCCTCCTTCAGCTTCAGGTTCTCGGTCTGCTCCGCGTCCCGTTCGGCGAAGGCGGAGCCACGGGCCGCGAAGAACACGTCCTGGGCGCCGCGGAAGCGGTTCCACAGGTCGTCCTCGTGCTCGCGCTGGGCGCGCCCGGCGGCCTTCCACTCCGTCATCAGCTCGCGGTAGCGGGCGGCCGTCGGACCCCAGTCCGTCGAGTCGGACAGCGACTCGGCCTCGGCGACCAGCTTCTCCTTGGCCTTGCGGGCGTCCTCGCGCTGCGAGTCCAGCTGCGCGAAGTGCGCCTTGCGGCGCTTGGAGAACGCCGACCGGGCGTGCGAGAAGCGGTGCCACAGCTCGTCGTCCGACTTGCGGTCCAGACGCGGCAGCCCCTTCCAGGTGTCCACCAGCGCCCGCAACCGCTCACCGGCCGACCGCCACTGGTCGGACTGGGCCAGCTGCTCCGCCTCGACGACCAGGTCCTCCTTGGCCTTGCGGGCCTCGTCGGACTGCTTGGCACGCTGCGCCCGACGCTCCTCGCGACGCGACTCCACGGTCTTCACCAGCCCGTCGAGCCGGTCCCGCAGCGCCTGCAGATCACCGACCGCGTGGTGCGCCTCCACCTGCTCGCGCAGATGGTCGATGGCGGCCTGGGCGTCCTTCGCGGACAGGTCGGTGGTCCGTACTCGCTTTTCGAGGAGGCCGATCTCGACAACCAGGCCCTCGTACTTGCGCTCGAAGTAGGCCAGCGCCTCGTCAGGAGAGCCGGCCTGCCAGGAACCGACGACCTGCTCGCCGTCGGCCGTACGCACGTACACGGTCCCCGTCTCGTCGACGCGGCCCCACGGGTCGCTGCTCACAGCGCCTCCTCCACATGATGCCCGCGAGGGGCCTCAGCGCCCCCGGGCATCGTCCACAGTTTCGTCACGGCCAACATAGGCGACCGGCGGGTTGCCTGTCCGCATCCCGCGCGACCGAAGTTTCGCGGTTGGACCTCAGGATTTCGTGACCGTCGCCTTGTTGATGACGACCGTCGCGTTCGGGGCTCCGTCACCGGCTCCGGTGCTTTCTCCGGCGGCGGCGATCTTCTTCAGGACCTTGAGTCCGGCCGCGTCCACCGTGCCGAACGGGGTGTAGCTGGCCGGCAACTGGCTGTCCTGGTAGACCAGGAAGAACTGGCTGCCGCCGGTGTGCTTCTGACCGGTGTTGGCCATCGCGATCGTGCCCGTCGGGTAGACACCGCCCTTCAGGCTTTTGTCCTTCAGGTTCTCGTCGGGAATCGTGTACCCGGGACCGCCGCTGCCGGTACCCGTCGGGTCGCCGCACTGCAGCACGTAGATGCCGTTGGTGGTGAGCCGGTGGCACTTCGTGTGGTCGAAGTAGCCCTTCGACGCCAGGAAGTCGAACGAGTTCACCGTGTGCGGGGCCGCCGCCGTCTTCAGCGCGACGTCGATGTCACCGCACGTCGTCGCCAGCTTCATCGTGTAGTTCGCCGACGTGTCGATCGACATCGCCGGCTCCTTCTTCCAGCTCAGCTTCGCCACCTTGCCGGCGGCGGGCTTCTCGCACGGGTCCGGCGCCTTGCTGGCGCTGGGCGTGGCGCTGGGCGTCGTCTCCGAGCTGGCGTTCGCCTTGTCGTCGTTCTTCAGCACGCCGGTCGTGTACAGCGCCACACTGCCGATCACGATCACGCCGAGCACGGACGCGATCACGGAGTTGCGCATGCGTGACTTGCGCCGTGCGCTGGTACGCCGCTGCTGCTGCCGCAAGAACTTCTCCCGGGCGAGCTGACGCCGCCGCTGCTCCTGGGTGACCACCGGGTTCTCTCCTCATGCGTGTCGTATGTCGACCGGTACGCGTGCGTCCTGTGCGCTGTGTGAGCCGACCACTGCGTGTAGCCCCGTACCGTATATGGGTTCGCTGAGGAAACGGCAGCGCCGGTAGGCTCTGGACCACAGCTTGTAGCCACCCGAACCGACACAACGAAGGACGATCGTGCTCATTGCCGGGTTCCCCGCCGGGGCCTGGGGGACGAACTGTTATCTCGTCGCCCCCGCCGCCGGTGCGGAGTGCGTGATCATCGACCCCGGCCACCAGGCCGCCGAAGGCGTCGAGGAAGCACTGAGGAAGCATCGGCTCAAGCCCGTCGCCGTCGTCCTCACCCACGGCCACATCGACCACGTGGCCTCGGTCGTCCCGGTGTGCGGCGCGCACGACGTGCCGGCCTGGATCCACCCCGAGGACCGGTACATGATGAGCGACCCCGAGAAGGCGCTCGGCCGGTCCATCGGCATGCCGCTGATGGGCGAGCTGACGGTGGGGGAGCCCGACGACGTCTTCGAACTGACCGACGGCGCGAAGCTGGAGCTGGCCGGACTCGAACTCTCCGTCGCGCACGCCCCGGGCCATACCAAGGGGTCGGTGACCTTCCAGATGCCGGAGACGGCCGACATCCCCTCGGTCTTCTTCTCGGGCGATCTGCTCTTCGCCGGCTCCATCGGACGCACGGACCTGCCGGGCGGCTCCATGGACGACATGCTGGCCTCGCTGGCCCGTGTCTGCCTGCCGCTCGACGACTCCACCGTGGTGCTGTCCGGCCACGGCCCCCAGACGACCATCGGCCAGGAGCGCGCCACCAACGCCTACTTGCGGCAGGTGGCCGCCGGCCAGGGAGCGCAAGCCGACGCTCCCCGACGAGGAATGTGACGAGAAATTCCGTGAGCACCTTTCAGGCCCCCAAGGGCACCTACGACCTGATCCCGCCGGAGAGCGCCAAGTACCTGGCCGTCCGCGAGGCGATCGCCGCGCCGCTGCGCAACTCCGGCTACGGCTACATCGAGACCCCGGGCTTCGAGAACGTCGAACTCTTCGCGCGCGGTGTCGGCGAGTCCACCGACATCGTCACCAAGGAGATGTACGCGTTCGAGACCAAGGGCGGCGATAAGCTGGCCCTGCGTCCCGAAGGCACGGCCTCCGTCCTGCGCGCCGCTCTGGAGGCGAACCTCCACAAGTCCGGCAACCTCCCCGTCAAGCTCTGGTACTCCGGCTCGTACTACCGCTACGAGCGCCCGCAGAAGGGCCGTTACCGCCACTTCTCGCAGGTCGGCGCCGAGGCGATCGGTGCCGAGGACCCGGCCCTGGACGCCGAGCTGATCATCCTGGCCGACCAGGCGTACCGCTCGCTGGGTCTGCGCGACTTCCGCATCCTGCTGAACAGCCTGGGCGACAAGGAGTGCCGCCCCGTGTACCGCGCGGCGCTCCAGGACTTCCTGCGCGGCCTGGACCTGGACGAGGACACCCTGCGCCGCGCGGAGATCAACCCGCTCCGCGTCCTGGACGACAAGCGCGAATCGGTCCAGAAGCAGCTGGGCGACGCCCCGCTGCTCCGTGACTACCTCTGCGACGCCTGCAAGGCGTACCACGAGGAGGTCCGCGAACTGATCACGGCGGCGGGCGTGGGATTCGAGGACGACCCGAAGCTGGTCCGGGGCCTGGACTACTACACCCGCACGACCTTCGAGTTCGTCCACGACGGTCTGGGTTCCCAGTCCGCGGTCGGCGGCGGCGGCCGCTACGACGGCCTCTCCGAGATGATCGGCGGCCCCGCGCTGCCGTCGGTGGGCTGGGCGCTCGGCGTCGACCGCACGGTCCTCGCCCTGGAGGCCGAGGGCGTGGAGCTGAACCTGCCCTCCGCCACCAGCGTCTTCGCGGTCCCGCTCGGCGAGGAGGCCCGCCGGATCCTGTTCGCCAAGGTCACGGAGCTCCGCCGGGCGGGCGTCGCGGCGGACTTCTCCTACGGCGCCAAGGGCCTCAAGGGCGCGATGAAGAACGCCAACCGCAGCGGGGCCCGCTACACGATCGTCGCCGGCGAGCGCGACCTCGCCGAGGGCGTCGTCCAGCTGAAGGACATGGAGTCCGGCGAGCAGACGTCGATCGGCGTCAACGAGATCGTGGCGGAACTGGAGTCGAGGCTCGGCTGAGCCCGGCGGAGTGGGAGTGAGGGGGCGCCAGTCCCCTCACTCCAGCAACCCGAACCGCATCGCGTGCGTCACCGCTGCCGTTCGGTCGTCCACCCCGAGTTTGGAGAAGGCCCGCAGCAGGTGCGTCTTCACCGTCGACTCCCCGATGAAGAGCCGGCGGCCGATCTCCGCGTTCGTACAGCCTTCGGCCACCAGGCGCAGGACAGCGATCTCCCGCTCCGAGAGGCGCGGGCGCTCCGGCCGGACCCTCAGCCGGTCCACCAGCCGCGCCGCCACCGACGGGGCCAGCACGGTCTCGCCCCGCGCGGCCGCCCGCACCGCGTCGGCCAGTTCGCCCCGGGGCAGATCCTTCAGCAGGTAGCCGGCCGCACCCGCCTCCACGGCGCGCAGAATGTCCCGGTCGTTCTCGTACGTCGTCAGGACGACCACCCGGCAGCGCAGCCCCGCCTCGGACATGCGGACGATCGAGTCGACGCCCCCGCCGCCCGGCATCCGCAGATCCATCAGCACGATGTCGGGGCGGAGTTCCGCCGCCAGCGCCTCCGCCTGCGGCCCGTTGGACGCGTCGGCCACCACCTCCAGGTCCGGCTCGGCGCTCAGCATCGCCCGCAGGCCCTCCCGTACGACGGGATGGTCGTCGGCGAGCACGATCCGGATCACCGGGGACCACCTCCCAGCGGCAGCCGTACCGTCACCGTCGTACCGGCCCCCGGCGCGCTGCGCACCGTCGCCGTCCCGCCCGCCGCCACGGCCCGCGCCCGCAACCCCGCCAGACCGTAACCGCTGCCCACGGCGTCCGGATCGAATCCGCAGCCGTCGTCATGGATGGCCACCGTGAGGCTCTCCTCCTCGTAGGCGAGCCGGATTCCCACCGGCACCGAACTCCCCGCGTGTCTGCGGGCGTTGGTCAGCCCCTCCTGGCATGAGCGCAGGGCGACCACCTCGGCGCCGGCCGGCAGCGGCCGTACCGGCCCGGTCACCTCAAGGCGGGCCGACGCGTGCCGGTCCACCAGCCGGCGCAGCGCGTCCGGCAGCGACGCGCCGTCCAGATCGGCGGGCGCGCCCCCGGCGACGAGCGCCCGGGCCTCGGCGAGGTTCTGCCGGGCCGTCCCGTCCATCAGGGTCAGATGGCGGCGGGCCTGCGGCAGATCGTGCTGGTCGAGCTCCGCCTCCACCGCCTGGACCAGCATCAGCAGACTGGTGAACCCCTGGGCGAGGGTGTCGTGGATCTCGCGCGCCATCCGCTCCCGTTCCGCGAGCGCGCCGTGCGCCGCCGAGAGCCGGGAGATCTCGTGCCGGCTGGCGTCCAACTCCGCGATCAGCTCGGCCCGTTCCGCGCTCTGCTCGATGATGCGGACGACCCAGCTGCCGATCACGACCGAGAAGACCAGAGACACGGTGGCGGACAGGGAGTTGGCGAACAGGTCGGGGACCGCCGGCCGCCACAGCAGCGCCCAGCCCGCCACCGGCGCCAGGTTGATCACGGTGACCGCGATCAGCGCCCTGCGCATCCGCAGGGTCATGAAGCACTGGGGGATCAGCGCGAACGTCATCAGCCGGACCTCGCCGACCAGCACCGCCGACGGCAGGAACAGCGCCATCACCCCGGCCAGGTAGCGCATCGTCCGCCGCTCGGCCGACTCGGCCGGCTGGATCAGCGCCCGTCCGACCAACAGGTACCACGGCACCAACGGCACCAGCAGCAACGCCGCGACGAGCCGGACCGGCCACCCCGGGAACCCGGCGCCGAGCACGAAGGCCAGGGTGGCCGCCCACACCACCGCGAAGTACACGTCCCAGAGCCGGATCGTCCGGTCCCAGGCGTCCACGTCACGGGCCGCGCCCCGGGTCATCCGTCGCGCCGGTTCTTCCAGCGGAAGGTCAGCAGACACAGCACCAGTCCTCCGACGCACCAGGCGGCCAGCACCAGGGCGATCCGCCCGAACTCCCAGGCGCCCGCCTGCTCCAGCACCTTCGCCGAGTCCGGCAGGAACACCCCGCGCAGCCCCTGGCACAGCCACTTCAGCGGGAACAGCGCGCCGATGTCCAGCATCCAGCCGGGGATGGTGCCGACCGAGATGTAGACCCCGGAGATGAACTGCAGGACCAGGAACGGGAGGACGACCACGGAGCTGGCGCTCTTCGCCGACTTCGGCACCGAGCTGATCGCGATGCCGAGCAGCGCGCACGCGGTCAGCCCGAGCACGAAGATCCAGGCGAAGTCCAGCCAGCGGGTCGCCGAGGTCGGCAGCGAGACGTTGTACAGCGTGGTGCCGACGGCGAGCAGGATCGCCGTCTCCAGGATGCCCGTGAAGAGAACCAGCCAGATCTTGCCGAGGAAGTACGCGGACGGCGGCATCGGGGTGCCGCGCAGCCGGCGCAGGACCCTCTCGTCGCGTTCGACCGCGATCGAGATGCCGAGCGACTGGAAGCTGGTCGACATGATCCCCGAGGCCATCATGGCCGGCACGTACAGCTGGGAGGCGGTGACACCGCTGCCCGCGACGTCGTCGTGGAAGATCGACGCGAAGAGGAAGAGGAAGACGACCGGGAAGGCGAAGGTGAAGACCACCTGGTCGCGCTGGCGGAAGAACTGCCGGATCTCCAGGGCGCCCCGGCGCAGGCCGAGCGTCCAGGCGCCCGGCAGCCGTGTGTCGCCGCTGCGGGCCCGCACCGTGGCGGCGGTCGTCGTGGTCATCGGGCGGCCTCCTGCCCGGTCAGCCGGAGGTAGACGTCCTCCAGGGTGGGGCGGCTCACCCGGAGCCCCGGGATCTCGCCGTCGAAGCGGCGCATGAGCTCGGCGACCGTCTTCGTCGGGGTCTCCGTGTGCTCCGCGCGCGTGGTGCCGTCGGGTTCCGTCCACTCGACGGTGGCGCCGGTGCCGAAGCGGTCCCGGAGCGCCTGCGGCTCGCCCTCGGCGACCACCCGGCCGCCGGCCACGATCGCCAGCCGGTTCGCGAGGGCCTCCGCCTCCTCCAGGTAGTGGGTGGTGAGCAGGATCGTGGTGCCCTCGTCCGCGAGGAGCCGGATCAGATCCCAGAACCGGCGTCTGGCCGCCGGGTCGAAACCGGTCGTCGGCTCGTCCAGGAGGAGCAGCTCGGGGCCGCCGATCACGCCGAGCGCCACGTCCAGACGGCGGCGCTGGCCGCCCGAGAGGCCCTTGACCCGGCTGTTCGCCTCGGCTTCGAGACCGACCAGGCCGATCACCTGCTCGGGGTCCCGTGGCCTCGGGTAGTAGTGCGCGAAGTGCCGTACGGTCTCGCGGACCGTCAACTCGGCGGGCGCCGATTCGTCCTGCCAGACGATTCCCACCCGGGACCGCCACGCGCGCGTGCCCGTCGCCGGATCGGAACCCAGGACCGAGACCTCGCCGCCGTCCCGGGTCCGGTTGCCCTGGAGGATCTCCACCGTCGTGCTCTTGCCCGCCCCGTTGGGCCCGAGCAGGCCGAACACCTCGCCCCGCCGGATGCCCAGATCGATACCGTCCACCGCGGTCACGCCCCCGTACCGCTTGCGCAGCCCCCGGACGTCCACCGCGAGTTCGCTCGCGTGTGCTGTCATGCCTCGATCATGGGCCCGAACCGAACACTCCGGGACGACCGTGCGTACATCCTTATGTCCACCGAACGGTGGACAGGACGCCTCGTGCGGCACAATGGCCCCTGCCCGAAGAAGTTCCAACTCTCAAACAGACGGAATCGGCGTGATGAGCAAGACGACAGTCAACGACGTCTCCACCGAGCCCGGGCCCGAGCACGCCTCCGCAGCACCGCGCACCGAGGGCGGCAGCATCGCCTTCGGCCTGCTGCTGATCATCACCGGCGCCGCCGGGCTGCTGGCCGCCTGGGTCATCACGATCGACAAGTTCAAACTGCTGGAAGCCAAGGTCGAGGGCAAGACGTTCACCCCCGGGTGCAGCCTCAACCCGGTCGTCTCCTGCGGCAGCGTCATGGAGTCCAAGCAGGCCGCCGCCTTCGGCTTCCCCAACCCGATGCTCGGCCTGGTCTGCTACGGCATCGTCATCTGCGTCGGCATGAGCCTGCTGGCCCGCGCCCGCTTCCCGCGCTGGTACTGGCTGACCTTCAACTTCGGCACCCTCTTCGGCGTCGGATTCTGCAGCTGGCTGCAGTTCCAGTCCCTGTACCGGATCAACGCGCTGTGCCTGTGGTGCTCGCTGGCCTGGGTCGCGACGATCATCATGTTCTGGTACGTGACGTCCTTCAACATCCGCAAGAGCTTCCTGCCGGCCCCGAACTGGCTGAAGTCGTTTTTCGGCGAGTTCACCTGGGTGCTGCCGGTCCTGCACATCGGCATCATCGGCATGCTGATCCTGACCCGCTGGTGGGACTTCTGGACCAGCTGACAGCCCTGGAGGGATTGTCAGTGCCGTGTTCTAGGGTTTCAGCGTGGAACCCGACCTGTTCACCGCAGCAGCAGAAGAACGCCAGGAGAAGGACCCGACCGGCAGCCCCCTGGCGGTCCGGATGCGCCCGCGCACCCTCGACGAGGTGGTGGGCCAGCGGCATCTGCTGAAGTCGGGGTCCCCGCTGCGCCGACTGGTCGGCGAGGGCTCCGGCGGCCCGGCCGGCCCCTCCTCGGTGATCCTCTGGGGACCGCCCGGCACCGGCAAGACCACCCTCGCGTACGTCGTCTCCAAGGCGACCGACAAGCGGTTCGTGGAGCTCTCCGCGATCACCGCGGGCGTCAAGGAGGTCCGCGCGGTCATCGACGGCGCCCGCCGCGCCACCGGGGGATACGGCAAGGAGACCGTGCTCTTCCTCGACGAGATCCACCGCTTCAGCAAGGCCCAGCAGGACTCCCTGCTCCCGGCCGTTGAGAACCGCTGGGTCACCCTGATCGCCGCGACCACCGAGAACCCGTACTTCTCGGTGATCTCCCCGCTGCTCTCCCGCTCCCTGCTGCTCACCCTCGAACCGCTCACCGACGACGACGTCCGCGGCCTGCTCAGAAGGGCCCTGACCGACGAGCGCGGCCTGAAGGACTCCGTCACCCTCCCCGAGGACACCGAGGAGCACCTGCTGCGGATCGCCGGCGGCGACGCCCGCCGCGCCCTGACCGCCCTGGAGGCCGCCGCCGGAGCCGCTCTCGACAAGGGCGAGACGGAGATCGGCCTCCAGACCCTGGAGGAGGTCGTCGACCGGGCCGCGGTGAAGTACGACCGGGACGGCGACCAGCACTACGACGTCGCCAGCGCCCTCATCAAGTCCATCCGGGGCTCCGACGTCGACGCGGCCCTGCACTACCTGGCCCGCATGATCGAGGCCGGCGAGGACCCCCGCTTCATCGCCCGCCGCCTGATGATCTCCGCCAGCGAGGACATCGGGCTCGCCGACCCGAACGCCCTGCCCATAGCGGTGGCCGCCGCCCAGGCCGTCGCCATGATCGGCTTCCCGGAGGCCGCCCTCACCCTCAGCCACGCCACCATCGCCCTCGCCCTGGCCCCCAAGTCCAACTCCGCGACCATGGCGATCGGCGCCGCCCTGGAGGACGTACGCAAGGGACTGGCCGGACAGGTGCCCCCGCATCTGCGGGACGGCCACTACAAGGGCGCCGCCAAGCTGGGGCACGCGCAGGGGTACGTCTATCCGCACGACCTGCCCGAGGGCATCGCCGAGCAGCAGTACGCCCCGGACCCGATCAAGGACCGCGAGTACTACGCCCCGACCCGGCACGGCTCCGAGGCCCGCTACGCGGACGCGGTCGAGTGGACCAGGAAGCACCTCGGTCGCAGGCGGTCCTGAGCAGCCTGTAGAATCCCTCGAAGCGCTGAGTCCCGCGCTGTCAGAGCGGGACAGTCGGCCGGAGCCCCCGCAAGGGGGTTCCAGGAGCGTCGCGCACCGTCGAACGGTGTCGCGGGCAGCCCACCACCACTCGCCGCACGGCGGGACCGGTCGGTGGGCCACTCGCGTGCTGCACGTATGTGCCCAGACCAGGGGAGCGGCTGCCCACCAGGCCCGGCAACGGGTCCCGGCGGGTTTCCCCGGCTGCGGATTGCGACCTCCCTTAACCCTGACGAGCCGGATATCAGAAGGAAGAAAGAGACAAGTGGCGAACCAGTCCCGCCCCAAGGTCAAGAAGTCGCGTGCCCTCGGCATCGCGCTGACCCCGAAGGCCGTCAAGTACTTCGAGGCCCGTCCCTACCCGCCGGGTGAGCACGGCCGCGGCCGCAAGCAGAACTCGGACTACAAGGTCCGTCTGCTGGAGAAGCAGCGTCTGCGCGCGCAGTACGACGTGTCCGAGCGCCAGCTCGTCCGCGCCTACGAGCGTGCCTCCAAGGTGCAGGGCAAGACCGGTGAGGCCCTGATCATCGAGCTGGAGCGTCGCCTCGACGCGCTGGTCCTGCGTTCGGGCATCGCCCGCACGATCTACCAGGCCCGCCAGATGGTCGTCCACGGCCACATCCAGGTCAACGGCCAGAAGGTCGACAAGCCGTCCTACCGCGTGCGTCCGGACGACGTCATCCAGGTCCGCGACCGCTCGAAGGACAAGACGCTCTTCCAGATCGCCCGTGAGGGTGGCTTCGCCCCCGACGGCGAGATCCCGCGCTACCTGCAGGTGAACCTCAAGGCCCTGGCGTTCCGCCTGGACCGCGAGCCGAACCGCAAGGAAGTTCCGATCATCTGTGACGAGCAGCTCGTCGTCGAGTACTACGCCCGCTGATCCCAGCCCCGGCGCAGCACTCCAGCGTCAGCCCGCCGTCTCCCCGCCCTTCCTGGTGGGCGAGGCGGCGGGCTTCCGCATACCGGGACCGTCCCGCCGCTCCCTTACCGGCCCGCGCGGGGACGGCAGCGCGTCCAGCGGCCGTGCCCCGAAGTACTCCAGCGCCCGGGCCACCGCCGCCTCCCGGTCCAGCAGGGTCCCCTGCCGAAGGCACTCCGCGTACCGCTCCTCGCCCAGCGCCCGCCGGGCCGTCGCCTCGCACAGCCCGTGCGGGGCGTTGTAGTGGGCCGAGCCGAACAGCGGCAGCCCCACCGACGGCCACATCCGCGCCGCCGCGCCCTGCAGCACCGCCGCCTCCGCCGGATCGCCCTCGGCCACCGTCACCAGGGCAAGCAGCTCGATCGACAGCACCGCACCCAGCAGGTCATGGAAGCCGTGCGCGTGGCCCAGGCAGTCGGTCAGCAGCTCGCGGGCGCCCGCGTGGTCGCCGTCCCGCCAGGCCGCGTACGCCAGCACATACAGCGCGTACGACCGGGCCCAGTGCTCGCCGTGGTCCTCGCACACCCGGCGCACGTCCTCGCACAGCCGTACCGCGTCCGGCAGATCGCCGAGGAACGCCCTGGTCATCGCCAGCTCGACCTGCCCCATCAGGACATTGCTGTTGAGCTCGCCGATCTCCTGGTAGCGGCCGAGCGCAGAGCGCAGCAGCGTCTCCGCCCGCGCCATGTCGTCCGTGACCAGGGCCAGGCAGCCGGTGCGGTGCTCCGCGTACGCCACCGCCAGGGGGTCGGCGACCAGCTCGGCCTCCTCCCGGCACTCCTGGAGCGCGGCCAGCGCGGGTACCGCGTCGCCCTGCAGGATCGCCACATAACCGAGCACCCACAGCGCCTTCAGCCGGGACCGCGGGTACTCCGAGTCCAGTTCCAGGCTGAGCTCCAGCCAGCGCCGCCCCTCCGAGAGCCGCCCGCAGCCCACCCAGTAGAACCACAGCGAGCCCGCCAGGTACTGGCCCAGATGCGCCTCGTCCGGCTCGGTCAGACAGTGCTCCAGGGCGGCCCGCAGGTTCGCCAGCTCGGCCTCGACGCGCGCGGCCACCTCGCCCTGCCGCGGCGAGAACCAGTCCAGCTCGCACCAGGTCGCCAGCCCCATGAACCAGTCGCGGTGCCGACGCCGCAGCCGCCCCGCGTCCCCCGCCGCGGCCAGCCAGTCCGCACCGTACGCCCGCACGGTGTCGAGCATCCGGTAGCGCACCCCCGTCGGAGTCTCCTCCCGGGACAGCACCGACTGCGCGAGCAGCTCCGCCAGCACGTCCAGGACGTTCTCGGACGACAGCCCGTCCCCGCCGCACACGTACTCGGCGGCCTCCAGGTCGAAGGTCCCCGCGAACACCGACAGCCGCGCCCACAGCAACCGCTCGGCGGGGGTGCACAGTTCATGGCTCCAGCCGATCGCCGTGCGCAGCGTCTGATGGCGGGGGAGGCCGTCCCGCCCGCCGCCGGTCAGCAGCCGGAACCGGTCGTCGAGCCGCTCCAGCAGCTGCCCCGGCGACAGCGCCCGCAGCCGGCCCGCCGCCAGCTCGATCGCCAGCGGGATCCCGTCAAGACGCCGGCACACCTCCCGGACCTCCGCACGGTCCCGGACATCCAGCCCCTGCCGCTCGGCGCGCTCGGTGAACAGCTCCACCGCGTCGTCCTCGCCGAGCGGCGCCAGCGGGAACAACCGCTCACCCGCCACGCCCAGCGGCCGCCGCCCGACCGCCAGCACGGTCAGGTCGGGCAGCCGCCGCAGTAACTCGCCCACCAGCTCCGCGCACCCGTCGACGAGGTGCTCGCACCCGTCGAGCAGCAGCAGGCAACGGCGGCCGGCCAGGTGCTCCAGCAGCGCCTCGCGCGGCAGCCGGGTGGTGTGGTCGGTCAGGCCCAGTGCCTCCACGACCGCGTACTCCACGAACTCCGGATCGCGCACCGCCGCCAGCTCCACCCGCCACACCCCGTCCCGGGGCGCCGCCGCGGCGGCCGCCCGGGCCGCGAGCCGGGACTTGCCGACCCCGCCGACCCCGGTCACCGTCACCAGCCGGACGGACTCCAGGGCCCGGGCCAGCTCGCCGAGTTCGGCCGAGCGACCGACGAACGCGGTCAGTTCCAGGGGCAGATTGCCGTCCGCCGAAGAGCCGGGACGCTGAGGACCTCGCATGGGACACGGAGCGTACTTAACCGTGTTCGGTCCGTACAATCGCTTCCCGTGACTCCACCTCCAGCGCGCCGGTAATCCGGTACGGAGTCCCACGCCCGGCGCGATAGGCTCGGTGCAGACTTTTCGATGTTGATCGTTCAGGCACGAGACAGGGAGCGGGTGCGCGCGGTGTCCGGTGGAGAGGTGGCCGGGATCCTGGTGGCCGTCTTCTGGGCGATCCTGGTCTCCTTCCTCGCGGTGGCTCTCGTGAGGCTGGCCCAGACGCTCAAGGCGACCACCAAGCTGGTGGCGGACGTGACCGACCAGGCCGTCCCGCTGCTCGCCGACGCCTCCGCGGCCGTACGCTCCGCGCAGACCCAGATCGACCGGGTCGACGCGATCGCCTCCGACGTCCAGGAGGTCACCTCCAACGCCTCCGCGCTGTCGACCACCGTCGCCTCCACCTTCGGCGGCCCGCTGGTCAAGGTCGCGGCGTTCGGCTACGGCGTGCGCCGGGCACTGACCGGCCGCAAGGCGGAGGACGTGCCCGCCCGGGAGCCCGGGCGTACCGTGATCGTGGGCCGGACCGTGCCCGCCGCACGGCGGAAGAACCGGGGAAAGTAGGAGCCAGGCAGATGTTCCGCCGTACCTTCTGGTTCACCACCGGTGTCGCCGCCGGTGTCTGGGCCACCACCAAGGTCAACCGCAAGCTCAGGCAGCTGACCCCCGAGAGCCTCGCCGCCACCGCCGCGAACAAGGCACTGGAGACCGGACACCGGATCAAGGACCGGGCGGTCGGCTTCGCGCTCGACGTCCGCGACAACATGGCCCAGCGGGAGGCGGAGCTGGGGGACGCGCTGGGCATCAACGCGGACCCCGAACTCCCCGCGCCCCGGCGGCTCACCGCCATCGAGAACAACCGCAGCAACCCCAAGTACATCGAGAACACGACGTACTCGTACGACCGGAATGAGGACCACTGATGGAGTCGGCAGAGATCCGCCGCCGCTGGCTGAGCTTCTACGAGGAGCGCGGGCACACCGTCGTCCCTTCGGCGTCGCTCATCGCGGACGACCCGACTCTGCTCCTCGTCCCGGCCGGCATGGTGCCCTTCAAGCCCTACTTCCTCGGCGAGGTCAAGCCGCCGTGGTCGCGCGCCACCAGCGTGCAGAAGTGCGTGCGCACCCCCGACATCGAAGAGGTCGGCAAGACCACCCGGCACGGCACCTTCTTCCAGATGTGCGGCAACTTCTCCTTCGGCGACTACTTCAAGGAAGGCGCCATCAAGTACGCCTGGGAGCTGCTCACCACGCCCCAGGACAAGGGCGGTTACGGCCTGGAGCCGGAGAAGCTCTGGATCACCGTCTACAAGGACGACGACGAGGCCGAGCGCATCTGGCACGACGTCATCGGTGTGCCGAAGGAGCGCATCCAGCGCCTCGGCATGAAGGACAACTACTGGTCCATGGGCGTCCCCGGCCCGTGCGGCCCGTGTTCCGAGATCAACTACGACCGCGGCCCCGAGTTCGGCGTCGAGGGCGGCCCCGCCGTCAACGACGAGCGGTACGTGGAGATCTGGAACCTCGTCTTCATGCAGTACGAGCGTGGCGAGGGCATCGGCAAGGACAACTTCGAGATCCTCGGCGAACTGCCCAGCAAGAACATCGACACGGGCCTCGGCCTGGAGCGACTCGCCATGATTCTGCAGGGCGTGCAGAACATGTACGAGATCGACACCTCCATGGCCGTCATCAAGAAGGCCACCGAGCTGACCGGCGTCCACTACGGCGAAGCCCACGCCTCGGACGTCTCGCTGCGGGTCGTCACCGACCACATGCGGACGTCGGTCATGCTCATCGGCGACGGCGTCACCCCCGGCAACGAGGGCCGTGGCTACGTCCTGCGCCGCATCATGCGCCGCGCCATCCGCAACATGCGCCTGCTCGGTGCCACCGGCCCGGTCGTCCTCGACCTGATCGACACCGTCATCCGGATGATGGGTCAGCAGTACCCGGAGCTGGTCACCGACCGCGAGCGCATCGAGAAGGTCGCCGTCGCCGAGGAGAACGCCTTCCTCAAGACGCTGAAGGCCGGCACCAACATCCTCGACACCGCCGTCACCGAGACCAAGGACGCCGGTGGCACGGTCCTCGCCGGCGACAAGGCCTTCCTGCTCCACGACACCTGGGGCTTCCCGATCGACCTCACCCTCGAAATGGCCGCCGAGCAGGGCCTGGCCGTGGACGAGGACGGCTTCCGGCGCCTGATGAAGGAGCAGCGGGACCGCGCCAAGGCCGATGCCCAGGCCAAGAAGACCGGGCACGCCGGTGCCGGCGCCTACCGCGAGATCGCCGACAGGACCGGCGAGACCGACTTCATCGGTTACTCCGACACCGAGGGCGAGACCACGATCGTCGGCATCCTCGTCGACGGCGTCTCCTCCCCGGCCGCCACCGAGGGCGACGAGGTCGAGATCGTCCTGGACCGCACCCCGTTCTACGCCGAGGGCGGCGGCCAGATCGGCGACACCGGCCGGATCAAGGTCGACTCCGGTGCCGTCGTCGAGATCCGCGACACCCAGAAGCCGGTCCCGGGCGTCTACGTCCACAAGGGCGTCGTCCAGTTCGGCGAGGTCACGGTCGGCGCCAAGGCCCACGCCGCGATCGACCAGCGCCGCCGTACCGCCATCGCCCGTGCCCACTCGGCCACCCACCTCACCCACCAGGCGCTGCGCGACGCCCTCGGCCCGACGGCCGCCCAGGCCGGTTCCGAGAACCAGCCCGGCCGCTTCCGCTTCGACTTCGGCTCGCCGTCCGCCGTTCCGACGGCCGTGATGACCGACGTCGAGCAGAAGATCAACGAGGTGCTCGCCCGCGACCTGGACGTGCGCGCCGACATCATGGGCATCGACGAGGCCAAGAAGCAGGGCGCCATCGCCGAGTTCGGCGAGAAGTACGGCGAGCGGGTGCGCGTCGTGACCATCGGCGACTTCTCCAAGGAGCTGTGCGGCGGCACCCATGTGCACAACACCGCCCAGCTGGGCCTGGTCAAGCTGCTCGGCGAGTCGTCGATCGGCTCGGGTGTGCGCCGTATCGAGGCCCTCGTCGGCGTCGACGCCTACAACTTCCTGGCCCGCGAGCACACGGTCGTCGCCCAGCTCCAGGAGCTGATCAAGGGCCGCCCGGAGGAGCTTCCGGAGAAGGTCTCCGCCATGCTCGGCAAGCTGAAGGACGCCGAGAAGGAGATCGAGAAGTTCCGTGCGGAGAAGGTGCTGCAGGCCGCCGGCGGTCTGGTCGACTCCGCGAAGGACATCCGCGGGATCGCCCTGGTGACCGGGCAGGTCCCGGACGGCACCACCCCGGACGACCTGCGCAAGCTGGTCCTCGACGTGCGCGGCCGTATCCAGGGCGGACGGGCCGCCGTGGTCGCCCTGTTCACGGTCAACAACGGCAAGCCGCTCACGGTCATCGCCACCAACGACGCCGCCCGCGACCGCGGCCTCAAGGCCGGTGACCTGGTGCGCACCGCCGCCAAGACCCTCGGCGGCGGTGGCGGCGGCAAGCCGGACGTCGCCCAGGGCGGCGGCCAGAACCCGGCCGCCGTGGGCGAGGCCATCGACGCCGTCGAGCGTCTCGTGGCCGAGACCGCCAAGTAAGAAACGGTAAGAAGATGCGAAGAGGACGTCGACTCGCCGTCGACGTCGGGGACGCCCGGATCGGGGTCGCCTCGTGCGACCCCGACGGGATCCTCGCCACCCCGGTCGAGACGGTCCCGGGCCGGGACATCCCGGCGGCCCACCGCCGGCTCGGGCAACTGGTCGAGGAGTACGAACCGATCGAGGTCGTCGTCGGACTCCCGCGCTCCCTCAAGGGAGGCGAGGGTCCGGCCGCCGTCAAGGTGCGGGCCTTCGCCCAGGAGCTCGCCAACAGCATCAAGCCGGTGCCGGTCCGGCTGGTCGACGAGCGGATGACGACCGTGACGGCCAGTCAGGGACTGCGTGCCTCGGGGGTGAAGTCCAAGAAGGGCCGCTCCGTCATCGACCAGGCCGCCGCTGTGATCATCCTCCAGCAGGCGCTGGAATCCGAACGGGTGTCAGGTAAACCACCCGGCGAGGGCGTCGAAGTGGTCATCTGATCGCGATACGGTAACGTTCCGCGCGATGCGATGGTTTTCGAACAGCCACCGCACAGCAAGAAGCGGTACGACAGTCGGCCCACCAGCCGCGTGACGCGCCGCCTCGCGGCTCTAGGGGATCGATGACTGAGTATGGCCGGGGCGAAGGCCCCGAACCGTGGCATCCGGAGGACCCGTTGTACGGGGACGACGGATGGGGAGGACAGCAGGCCCACGTGGGTCAGCAGTCCCCCTACGGCGGTCAGCCGCAGCACTATCCGCAGCAGCCGCAGCAGCAGTACGGCGACTGGAGCCAGCACCCGCAGGGCGGGTACGACCAGCACACCGGCCAGCAGCAGTACGCGTACTACGACGAGCAGGGCCAGCTTCAGTACGCCGACGGACAGAGCCGGCAGCAGTACGACCAGCAATACGGCGAGCAGTACGCCGGCCATGCCCAGCAGCAGTACCACCAGGGCGGCTGGGACGCGACCGGCACCCACGGCCAGGTCCCCTACGCCGCCGACCCGGGCGACCCCTACGGCCAGCAGCCGGTGGCGTACGGCGGGGAGCAGCCCGACTTCTACGGCACCGAGGACGCCTACCCGCCGCCGGAGCCGCCCGGCCGCCGGCGCGACGCGGAGCCGGAGACGCAGCCGGAGCCCGTCGCCGAGGAGGAGGAGCAGCACCCCTTCTTCACGGGCGCCGACGACGATGACGACGAGGATGACGACGACCCGAAAGGGCGCCGCGGTGGTGGCCGCGGCAAGGACGCGAAGGGCGGCAAGGGGGCCAAGAAGCGCCGCAACGGCTGCGCCTGTCTGGTGGTCTGCCTGGTCTTCGGCGGCGGTGCGGCGACGGTCGGCTACTACGGCTGGCACTTCTACCAAAATCGTTTCGGCCCGGCCCCGGACTACGCGGGCAGCGGCAACGGCGAGAACGTGACCGTCGAGATCCCCAAGGGCGCGGGCGGATACGAGATCGGCCGTCGGCTGGAGGAGGCCGGCGTCATCAAGAGCGTCGACGCGTTCGTGGCCGCCCAGTCGCAGAACCCCGATGGAAAAACGATTCAGGCAGGCGCCTATCTCCTGAAGAAGGAGATGTCCGCGGCAAGTGCCGTGCAGTTGATGCTGGATCCGAAGAGCCAGAGCAATGTGGTCGTCAGGCCGGGCGAGCGCGCGGCAGCCGTCTACGTGGCCCTCGACAAACAGCTCGGCCTTTCCTCCGGCACCACCAAGAAGGTCGCCAAGACCGGATACAAGAGCCTCGGTCTGCCGAGCTACGCGAACACCAACAGCAAGATCATGGACCCGCTGGAGGGCTTCCTCTTCCCGGGCACCTATCCCGCGGCCAAGGGCATGAAGCCCGACGTGATCCTGAAACAGATGGTCGCCGCGGCCAAGGAGGAATACGCCACCTACGACCTGGCGGCCCAGGCCAAGAAGTACGACCTGGACAACCCGTTGCAGGTCATCACGGTCGCGAGCCTCGTCCAGGCCGAAGGAAAGACGCACGACGACTTCCGCAAGATGGCGGAAGTCGTCTACAACCGTCTCGAGCCCACGAACACCGAGACGAACCGGTTGCTGCAATTCGACTCGGCCTTCAACTACCTGAAGGGCACGAGCAACATCCACATCAGCGAGTCGGAGATCAACAGCAACCAGAACCCGTACAACACGTACACCCAGAAGGGCCTTCCGCCGGGCCCGATCGGCAACCCCGGCGACGAAGCGCTGAAGGCGGCACTGAATCCGACCGACGACGGCTGGATGTATTTCGTGGCGACCGACGGCGTGAACAACACCGAATTCGCCAAGACCAATGCCGAATTCGAGAAGCTCAAGGAAAAGTTCAATGCCACCTCGGGCCACTGACGCCCGCCGGGCCGCCGTGCTCGGTAAGCCCATCGCCCACTCGCTCTCCCCGGTGCTGCACCGGACCGCGTACGACGAACTCGGGCTCACCGACTGGTCGTACGAGCGCTTCGAGATCGACGAGACCCGGCTGCCCGGCTTTCTCGGGGAGCTGGGACCGGAGTGGGCGGGGCTGTCGCTGACCATGCCGCTGAAGCGGGCGGTCATCCCGCTGGTCGACGAGATCAGTGAGACGGCCGCCTCGGTCGACGCGGTCAACACGGTCGTCTTCACGGAGGACGGCCGGCGGCTCGGGGACAACACCGACATCCCGGGCATGGTCGCCGCGCTGCGCGAGCACGGCATCGAACAGGTCGACTCCGCCGCCGTCCTCGGCGCCGGCGCCACCGCCTCCTCGGCACTGGCCGCGCTCGCCCGGATCTGCACCGGCGAGGTCGTCGCCTACGTCCGCAGCGAGGAGCGCGCCGCCGAGATGCGGCACTGGGGCGAGCGGCTCGACGTGGACGTACGGACCGCCGACTGGGCCGACGCCGAACAGGCCCTGCATGCCCCCCTGGTCATCGCCACCACCCCGGCCGGCACCACCGACGCCCTCGCCGCCGCCGTACCCGAGCGCCCCACCACCCTCTTCGACGTCCTCTACCACCCCTGGCCCACGGCGCTGGCCGCACGCTGGTCCATGTTCGGCGGAGCCGTGGTGAGCGGCCTCGACCTCCTGGTGCACCAGGCCGTGCTCCAGGTCGAACAGATGACCGGCTGCGCCCCGGCGCCGCTGGACGCCATGCGCCGGGCCGGTGAGAAGGCACTCGCCGAGCGCTGACCGGGTCCAGCTCCGCGTCCGTCTGCTGGACCGGCGGCCGGGTTCACCGCCCGGACGTGGGAGGATCGGAGACGGCGGACCGGGGCCGCGCACCCGGTCGGGCCGTCGCCGTACGCGAGGACGCGCGTACGCAGGGCAGTACCAGGGCGCGAGCACTGAGGAGCATCGTTGAGCAGGCTGCGTTGGCTGACCGCGGGGGAGTCCCATGGTCCCGCACTTGTCGCGACGCTGGAGGGCCTTCCCGCCGGCGTGCCGATCACGACCGAGATGGTCGCGGACCATCTGGCGCGACGGCGGCTCGGTTACGGACGCGGTGCGCGCATGAAGTTCGAGCAGGACCAGGTCACCTTCCTGGGCGGTGTCCGGCACGGCCTCACGCTCGGCTCCCCGGTCGCGATCATGGTGGGCAACACCGAGTGGCCCAAGTGGGAGCAGGTCATGGCGGCCGACCCGGTCGACCCCGAGATCCTCGCCGGGCTCGCCCGCAACGCCCCGCTGACCCGCCCGCGTCCCGGCCACGCCGACCTGGCCGGCATGCAGAAGTACGGCTTCGACGAGGCCCGGCCGATCCTGGAGCGCGCCTCCGCGCGGGAGACCGCGGCCCGGGTGGCGCTCGGCGCGGTGGCCCGGTCGTACCTGAAGGAGACGGCCGGCATCGAGATCGTCTCGCACGTCGTCGAACTGTGCTCCGTGAAGGCCCCCAAGGGCGTGTACCCCACCCCGGCCGACGTCGAGAAGCTGGACGCGGACCCGCTGCGCTGCCTGGACGCGGACGCGTCGAAGGCGATGGTCGCGGAGGTCGACCAGGCCCACAAGGACGGCGACACCCTCGGCGGTGTGGTCGAGGTGCTGGCCTACGGCGTGCCGGTCGGCCTCGGCTCGCACGTCCACTGGGACCGCAAGCTGGACGCCCGCCTCGCCGGTGCCCTGATGGGCATCCAGGCGATCAAGGGCGTCGAGATCGGCGACGGGTTCGAACTGGCGCGGGTGCCCGGCTCCCAGGCGCACGACGAGATCGTCGGCACCGACGAGGGCATCCGGCGTGTCTCCGGCCACGCCGGCGGCACGGAGGGCGGCCTGTCCACCGGTGAGCTGCTGCGGGTCCGTGCCGCGATGAAGCCGATCGCGACCGTGCCGCGCGCCCTGCGGACCGTGGACGTGGCCACCGGCGAGGCCACCCAGGCCCACCACCAGCGCTCCGACGTCTCCGCAGTGCCGGCCGCGGGCATCGTCGCCGAGGCGATGGTCGCGCTCGTCCTCGCGGACGCGGTCGCGGAGAAGTTCGGCGGTGACTCGGTGCCCGAGACCCGCCGTAACGTCCGGTCGTACCTCGAGAACCTGGCCATCCGATGAGCGGCGCACCGATGGTGGTGCTGGTCGGACCGATGGGCGTCGGCAAGTCCACGGTCGGGCACATGCTCGCCGAGCGGCTCGGTGTCGGCTACCGGGACACCGACGAGGACATCGTCGCCGCCGAGGGCCGCGCCATCGCCGACATCTTCGTGGCCGAGGGCGAGCCGGTGTTCCGGGAGATCGAGAAGCGGGCCGTGGAAGTCGCGCTGGCGGACCACGAGGGCGTCCTCGCACTCGGCGGCGGCGCGATCCTCGACGCGGACACGCGCGCGCTGCTCGCCGGCCGGCGGGTGGTCTACCTCTCGATGGACGTCGAGGAGGCCGTCAAGCGCACCGGCCTGAACGCGGCCCGGCCGCTGCTCGCCATCAACCCGCGCAAGCAGTGGCGCGAGCTGATGGACGCACGGCGGCACCTGTACGAGGAGGTCGCCTCGGCCGTCGTCGCGACCGACGGGCGTACGCCCGAAGAGGTCACCCAAGCAGCGCTGGACGCACTGGAGTTGAAGGAAGCATGAGCGAGGCAGTCACCCGGATCCAGGTCGGCGGCACGGCGGGCACCGAGCCGTACGAGGTCCTGGTGGGCCGTCAACTGCTCGGCGAACTGGGCGGGTTGATCGGCGAGAGGGTCAAGCGGGTCGCCGTGATCCACCCCGAGGCGCTCGCCGAGACCGGCGACGCGCTCCGCGCCGACCTGGCCGGGCAGGGCTACGAGGCCGTCGCCATCCAGGTGCCCAACGCGGAGGAGGCCAAGACCGCCGAGGTCGCCGCCTACTGCTGGAAGGCGCTCGGCCAGTCCGGGTTCACCCGCTCCGACGTCATCGTCGGCGTGGGCGGCGGGGCGACGACGGACCTGGCCGGTTTCGTGGCCGCCACCTGGCTGCGCGGGGTCCGCTGGATCGCCGTCCCGACCACCGTCCTCGCCATGGTCGACGCGGCGGTCGGCGGCAAGACCGGCATCAACACCGCCGAGGGCAAGAACCTGGTGGGCGCCTTCCACCCGCCGGCGGGGGTGCTCTGCGACCTGGCCGCGCTGGACTCCCTCCCGGTCAACGACTACGTCTCCGGGCTCGCCGAGGTCATCAAGGCCGGCTTCATCGCCGACCCGGCGATCCTGGAACTCATCGAGTCCGACCCCGAGGCCGCGCGCACCCCGGCCGGCCCGCACACGGCCGAGCTGATCGAGCGCTCCATCCGGGTCAAGGCCGAGGTCGTCTCCTCCGACCTCAGGGAGTCGGGCCTGCGGGAGATCCTCAACTACGGCCACACGCTCGGCCACGCCATCGAGAAGAACGAGCGTTACAAGTGGCGGCACGGCGCGGCGGTCGCCGTCGGCATGCACTTCGCCGCCGAGCTGGGCCGGCTGGCCGGGCGTCTGGACGACGCGACGGCGGATCGGCACCGCACGGTCCTGGAGTCGGTCGGCCTCCCGCTGCACTACCGCTACGACCAGTGGCCCAAGCTCGTCGAGACGATGAAGGTCGACAAGAAGTCCCGCGGCGACCTGCTGCGCTTCATCGTCCTGGACGGCCTCGCCAAGCCGACCGTCCTGGAAGGCCCGGACCCGGCCGTGCTGCTCGCCGCCTACGGCGAGGTCGGGCAGTAAGTCCGCTGCTGTTCCTTCCGCCCGATTCGCCTCCCGGCACGGGCACTTCGTACCGCCCCCGGCCGTTTCACCAAACGACGACCGGGGGCGGTACCGTTCGGTAACGAGCGCAGCCGCACATGACGAGACGGAGTGGCACCGGATGCAGCACGCAGTGGGATCTCCGCTGCCGCCGCCCCATCAGCCGGGGCAGGGACCGACCGGCTGGCCGCCGGCCGCACACCACCCGGGAGCGCCGCAGGGCCCCGCACCCGTGCCGCCGCCACCGGCCGCGCCCCCGCAACCGCCCGTTCCGCCGCCGCCCCCCTTGCCCTCGGCCTTGCCCTCGGCCCCGCCGCCCCCCGACACCACGGGCCATGTCCCGCTGCCGCCGGGCGCCCCGGTCGGCATCCCCACCGCACCGCCGGCCGCGACCACCACGCCCGACCCGACCACCACCACCCTGGCCGTCCTCCTCATCGGCCCGGCGGGCGCGGGCAAGACGAGCGTCGCCAAGTACTGGGCCGACCACCGCCGGGTCCCCACGGCCCACATCAGCCTCGACGACGTCCGCGAATGGGTCCGCTCCGGCTTCGCCGACCCCCAGTCCGGCTGGAACGACAACTCCGAGGCCCAGTACCGCCTGGCCCGCCGCACCTGCGGCTTCGCCGCGCGCAACTTCCTGGCCAACGGGATCTCGTGCATCCTCGACGACGCGGTCTTCCCGGACCGCCCGGTCGTCGGCCTCGGCGGCTGGAAGCGTCACGTCGGCCCCGGGCTCCTCCCGGTCGTCCTCCTCCCGGGCCTCGACATCGTCCTGGAGCGCAACGCCGAACGCACGGGCAACCGCCGCCTCGCCGACGAGGAGGTGGCCCGCATCCACGGCCGTATGGCGGGCTGGTACGGCTCGGGCCTCCCGATCATCGACAACTCGCAGTTGGACGTACCGAGCACGGCCCGCGTTCTGGACGAGGTCCTGGCACGGGCGATAGCGAGCCCACCGAGCTGGTAGGCGGGGGCAACCCCCACCAACCCGCACCCCACAACGGCGCCCAACCACCCCACTCGGCCCCCCTCGACCGGCACAAATCGCCCACGACTCCTACGCTCGACTCATGTCAGACGTGTACGCGGCCCGCCGAACCAGGCTGAGGGAACGATGCAACGCGGCCGGCTGCCAGTCCGCGCTCGTCTCACGCCCCGCCAACGTGAGATACCTCGCCGGTGCCGCCCCCACCGGCTCCGTCCTGCTGCTCGGCAAGCGCGAGGACCTCCTCGTCAGCCCCGGCCCGCAGGACGACCGCCCCACCGAGGTCCGCCCCGACGACTCCCTTCGGCAGCACCTCCTCGAAGGGCCCGGTGGTGACCCCGCCGTGGCCGCCGCCGACCTCGCCGCCGTCCAGGACGCCGACGCCCTCGCCGTCGAGGAGCACCACCTCACGGTGACCCGGCACCGCGCCCTCTCCTCGGTCGCCCCCCGCCTCCGCCTCACCGACCTCGGCGGCGCCGTCGAGCAGCTGAGGGTCGTGAAGGACGAGGAGGAGATCTCCTGCCTCCGGATCGGTGCCGAGATCGCCGACCAGGCCCTCGGCGAGCTGCTGGAGTCGATCCTCGTCGGCCGCACCGAACGGCATCTCGCCCTGGAGCTGGAGCGCCGCCTGGTCGACCACGGCGCCGACGGCCCGGCCTTCCCCACCTCCGTGGCGACCGGACCGAACGCCGGCCGCCGCGGCCACCGCCCGACCGACCGGCGGGTCGAGGAGGGCGACTTTCTCTCCGTCTGCCTCGGCGCCACCTACCGCGGCTACCGCTGCGAGATCGGGCGTACGTTCGTCATCGGCACCTCGCCCGCCGACTGGCAGATCGAGCTGTACGACCTCGTCTTCGCCGCTCAGCGGGCCGGCCGGGAGAGCCTCGTACCTGGGGCGGCCTACCGTGATGTGGACCGCGCCGCCCGCCAGGTGCTGGACTCCGCGGGCTACGCCGAGGGACTCCAGCCCCTCACAGGACATGGCGTCGGACTCGAAATCGACGAGGACCCGCAGCTCGCCCCGTCGTCCATGGGTAAACTGGACGCTTGCGTGCCGGTCACCGTCGAACCGGGGGTCCACCTCCCGGGCCGGGGCGGTGTCCGGATCGATGACACGCTCGTCGTACGCCCTGAGGCGGACGGCGGACCCGAGCTACTCACCATCACGACCAAGGAACTGCTCGCGCTGTAGCGCGTGACCCGGGGTCGTACGTCAGTCCAGGAGATTCCGCAACCGTGGCTTCCACGAACGACCTCAAGAACGGCCTGGTGCTCAAGCTCGACGGAGGCCAGCTCTGGTCCGTCGTCGAGTTCCAGCACGTCAAGCCCGGCAAGGGCCCGGCCTTCGTGCGCACCAAGCTGAAGAACGTGCTGTCCGGCAAGGTGGTCGACAAGACCTTCAACGCCGGCGTCAAGGTCGAGACGGCCAACGTCGACAAGCGCGACATGCAGTTCTCGTACATGGACGGCGACTACTTCGTCTTCATGGACATGGACACGTACGACCAGCTGCACATCGACCGCAAGACCGTCGGTGACGTCGCGAACTTCCTGATCGAGGGCTTCGAGGCCATGGTCGCGCAGAACGAGGGCCAGGTGCTCTACGTCGAGCTGCCCGCCGCCGTCGAGCTGACCATCGCCGAGACCGAGCCTGGCGTCCAGGGCGACCGCTCCACCGGCGGCACCAAGCCCGCCAAGCTGGAGACCGGCTACGAGATCCAGGTCCCGCTCTTCATCACCTCCGGTGAGAAGATCAAGGTCGACACCCGCACCGGCGACTACCTCGGCCGGGTGAACAGCTAACCGTGGCTGCCCGCAACACGGCCCGCAAGCGTGCCTTCCAGATCCTCTTCGAGGGCGACCAGCGCGGGGCCGACGTCCTGACCGTTCTCGCGGACTGGATCAGGCTCTCCCGGGACGACACCCGGCAGCCGCCGGTGAGCGAGTACACCATGCAGCTGGTCGAGGGCTACGCGGAGCACGTGCGGCGGATCGACGAGCTGATCGCCCAGTACGCCGTCGGCTGGACCCTCGACCGGATGCCGGTCGTCGACCGCAACATCCTGCGTCTCGGGGCGTACGAGCTGATCTGGGTCGACGAGACGCCGGACGCGGTCGTCCTCGACGAGATGGTGCAGCTGGCGAAGGAGTTCTCGACCGACGAGTCGCCGTCGTTCGTGAACGGACTGCTGGGACGGCTGAAGGAGCTGAAGCCGTCGCTGCGCCGGGAGGCGTGAGCCGACAAACGCCGGAGGGCCTGCAGCACGCGCCTGCTGCGGGCCCTCCGGCGTCTGTGTGCCCAATGGGGTGGGTGGTGCGCTTGTAGGGCGGCTGCGGGCCGTGTGGGGCCTGTCGCGCCCACGCGGCGGAGCCGTATATCGATACAGCCCCGCGCCCCTGGGCCGGCAGGCAGCTCTCCACGTCCAGCTCGGCCCCGTGATGCGAAGAGTGCCGCCGAGCCGACCGGAACCATCGGGTTCCGGCCAGTCCGGCGGCACGTTTCTGCTAAGGCGTTGTGGGGGTCAGGCGTCCTCGTGGGTGGCGACCGCGCGGCGGGCGTCCGCGTCCAGGACACCCCAGCTGATCAGCTGCTCGGTGAGGACCGAGGGGGACTGGTCGTAGATGACGGCCAGTGTGCGCAGGTCGTCCTGGCGGATCGACAGCACCTTGCCGTTGTAGTCACCGCGCTGGGACTGGATCGTCGCCGCGTAGCGCTGCAGCGGGCCCGCCTTCTCGGCCGGCACGTTGGCCAGCCGCTCCAGGTCCAGGACCAGCTTCGGCGGGGGCTCGGCGGCGCCGCCCGGGGTGGTGCCCGGCAGCAGCTCCTGCACCGGAACGCCGTAGAAATCCGCCAGCTCGGCAAGGCGCTGCACGGTCACGGCACGGTCGCCACGCTCGTACGAACCGACCACCACGGCCTTCCAGCGCCCCTGGGACTTCTCCTCGACACCGTGGAGGGAAAGGCCCTGCTGGGTGCGGATGGCCCGGAGCTTGGCCCCGAGCTGTTTGGCGTATTCGCTGGACATATGGCTCCCCGGACACTGTGTCGACGCGGCCGGCCTTGGTCCCGCCGCGCGGCTGGTAACTCACTGTGAGGTTACGCAGCGTTACTCTCTCGCGTCAAGCCGAATGGTCCGCACCGACTCTTCCGCGGCAGCGACGACCGGTTACGCCAAGGGGGTGATCGGGGGCCTCTCCGGCACCTGATACGGTGGATGGCGCAAATCCGACGTCCTTTAAGGTCCGTCCCGTGAGGCGGAGAAGGGGGTCCGTTTCGTATGGACAAGCAGGTAAAGCCCGACCTCCAGGCATCCGACGCCCGGCCCGTTCTCGAAGGGCCCGACATCGCGCGGGTTCTGACCCGCATCGCCCACGAGATCGTCGAGCGCGCCAAGGGCGCCGACGACGTGGTGCTCCTCGGCATTCCGACCCGCGGTGTCTTCCTCGCCCGGCGGCTCGCCGCCAAGCTGGAGGAGATCACCGACCGCAAGATGCCCGTCGGTTCACTCGACATCACCATGTACCGCGACGACCTGCGCATGCACCCGCCGCGTGCGCTGGCCCGCACCGAGATCCCCGGTGACGGCATCGACGGCAGACTGGTCGTCCTCGTCGACGACGTGCTCTTCTCCGGCCGCACCATCCGCGCCGCCCTCGACGCCCTGAACGACATCGGGCGCCCGCGCGCGGTGCAGCTCGCGGTCCTCGTCGACCGCGGCCACCGTGAACTGCCCATCCGCGCCGACTATGTCGGCAAGAACCTCCCCACGTCGCTGCGGGAGACGGTCAAGGTCCTGCTCACCGAGGAGGACGGTCGCGACACCGTGCTGCTCGGTGTGAAGCCGACCCCGTAGCAAGCCCAGGGGCCCGCACCGCACCGGTGCGCCCACGCTTGCCCGCAATCTCCCGATATGTGAACTGCCTTACGGAGCCTGACAGATGCAGCGTCATCTCATCTCGGCCGCCGACCTCACCCGCGACGACGCCGTCCTGATCCTCGACACCGCCGAGGAGATGGCCCGGGTCGCCGACCGGCCGATCAAGAAACTGCCGACCCTGCGCGGCCGCACCGTGGTCAACCTCTTCTTCGAGGACTCGACCCGGACCCGGATCTCCTTCGAAGCCGCCGAGAAGCGGCTGTCGGCGGACGTCATCAACTTCACCGCCAAGGGGTCGAGCGTCTCCAAGGGCGAGTCCCTGAAGGACACCGCCCAGACCCTGGAGGCGATGGGCGTCGACGCCGTCGTCATCCGGCACGGCGCCTCCGGAGCCCCCTACCGCCTCGCCACCTCCGGGTGGATCGACGCCGCCGTCATCAACGCCGGTGACGGCACCCACCAGCACCCCACGCAGGCCCTTCTCGACGCCTTCACCATGCGCCGGCGGCTCGTCGGCCGGGACGCCGGAATAGGGCAGGACCTGGCCGGCAAGCGCATCACGATCGTCGGCGACGTCCTGCACAGCCGGGTCGCCCGCTCCAACGTCGATCTGCTGCACACCCTGGGCGCCGAGGTCACCCTGGTCGCCCCGCCCACCCTGGTGCCGGTCGGCGTCGGGAACTGGCCCTGCGAGGTGTCGTACGACCTCGACGCCGTCCTCCCCAAGTCCGACGCGGTGATGATGCTGCGCGTCCAGCGCGAGCGCATGAACGCCGCGTTCTTCCCGACCGAGCGCGAGTACTCGCGGCGCTACGGCCTCGACGGCGACCGCATGGCGCGGATGCCCGAGCACGCCATCGTGATGCACCCCGGCCCGATGGTCCGCGGGATGGAGATCACCGCCGAGGTCGCCGACTCCGACCGCTGCACCGTGGTCGAGCAGGTCGCAAACGGAGTCTCCATCCGGATGGCCGTTCTCTACCTCCTGCTCGGCGGCAACGAACCCGCCGTCAGTCCCGCCCGCACCACCGAGGAGAAGTAACACCCATGAGCAAGATCCTGATCCGTGGTGCGAAGGTGCTCGGCGGTGAACCGCAGGACGTCCTGATCGACGGCGAGGTCATCGAGGCGGTGGGCAGCGGGCTGTCCGCCGAGGGCGCGGAGGTCGTCGAGGCCACCGGAAAGGTGCTGCTGCCGGGCCTGGTCGACCTGCACACGCATCTGCGCGAGCCCGGTCGCGAGGACTCCGAGACCGTGCTCACCGGCACCCGCGCGGCCGCCTCCGGCGGCTACACGGCCGTGTTCGCCATGGCCAACACCTTCCCGGTCGCCGACACCGCCGGTGTGGTCGAGCAGGTCTACCGGCTCGGCCAGGAGCACGGCTACTGCGACGTCCAGCCCATCGGCGCCGTCACCGTCGGCCTGGAGGGCAGGAAGCTCGCCGAACTGGGGGCCATGCACGAGTCGGCCGCCGGGGTCACCGTCTTCTCCGACGACGGCAAGTGCGTCGACGACGCCGTGATCATGCGCCGCGCGCTGGAGTACGTGAAGGCCTTCGGCGGGGTCGTCGCCCAGCACGCGCAGGAGCCGCGGCTGACCGAGGGCGCCGAGATGAACGAGGGCGTCGTCTCCGCCGAGCTGGGACTCGGGGGCTGGCCCGCGGTCGCCGAGGAGTCGATCATCGCCCGGGACGTCCTGCTCGCCGAGCACGTCGGCTCCCGCGTCCACATCTGCCACCTCTCGACCGCCGGCTCCGTCGAGATCGTGCGCTGGGCCAAGTCCCGGGGCATCGACGTCACCGCCGAGGTCACCCCGCACCACCTGCTCCTCACCGACGAGCTGGTGCGGTCGTACAACCCGGTCTTCAAGGTCAACCCGCCGCTGCGCACCGAGCGCGATGTGATGGCCCTGCGTGAGGCGCTCGCCGACGGCACCATCGACATCGTCGCCACCGACCACGCCCCGCACCCGCACGAGGACAAGGACTGCGAGTGGGCCGCGGCCGCCATGGGGATGGTCGGCCTGGAGACCGCGCTGTCGGTGGTGCAGGAGACCATGGTGGACACGGGCCTGCTGACCTGGGCCGGAGTCGCCGACCGGATGTCCGTCAAGCCCGCGCGGATCGGACAGGCCGCCGGTCACGGCCGGCCCGTCTCGGCAGGTGAGCCCGCCAACCTCGCCCTCGTCGACACGGAATACCGTGGCCTGGTGGACCCCGCGGGCTTCGCCTCGCGCAGCCGCAACACCCCTTACGAGGGGCGTGAGCTGCCGGGCCGTGTCACCCACACATGGCTGCGGGGCAAGGCGACGCTCGTGGACGGGAAGCTGACGTGACACCTCTGATCCTGCTGGCCGACGACAAGAAGTCGGCCGCGGTCACCGACTGGTCCGCCCGCATCGGCTGGCTCGTCGGCCTCGCCCTGTTCGTCGCGCTCGTCTACTGGCTGATGCGCGAGGGCTGGAAATGGCGTGGCACCCTCCAGGGCGACCTCCCGGAGCTTCCCACCGCGCCGGACGACCTCGGTGAAGCCAGACTGACCATGAGCGGGCGCTACCACGGCTCCACCACCGCCGGGCAGTGGCTGGACCGCATCGTGGCCCGCGGCCTCGGCTCCCGCAGCCGGGTCGAGCTCACCCTGACCGACGCGGGCCTGGACGTCGTGCGCCCCGGCGCGACCGACTTCTTCATCCCCGCCGCCGCGCTCCGCGAGGCCCTGCTCGGCAAGGGCATCGCGGGCAAGGTCCTCACCGAGGGCGGACTGCTCGTGGTGACCTGGCAGCACGGCGACCGGCTGATCGACTCCGGATTCCGCTCCGACCAGGCGGCCGAGCACACCGAATGGGTCGACGCCCTCAACTCCATGATCAAGACACCCAGCACGGAAGGCGCCGAACGATGACGACCTCCACCAGGGGAACCGCTTCTCACAAGAAGGCGACTCCCGCCGTACTCGTCCTGGAGGACGGCCGGATCTTCCGCGGCCGCGCCTACGGGGCCGTGGGGGAGACCTTCGGCGAGGCCGTGTTCTCCACCGGTATGACCGGTTACCAGGAGACCCTCACCGACCCGTCCTACGACCGCCAGATCGTGGTCGCCACCGCCCCGCAGATCGGCAACACGGGGTGGAACGACGAGGACGACGAGTCGAGCCGCATCTGGGTCTCCGGCTACGTCGTGCGCGACCCCGCGCGCGTGCCCTCCAACTGGCGTGCCAAGCGGTCCCTGGACGACGAGCTGGTCGCGCAGGGCGTGGTCGGCATCTCCGGGATCGACACCCGTGCCCTCACCCGCCACCTCCGCGAGCGCGGCTCGATGCGCTCCGGCATCTTCTCCGGCGAGGCGGTCGCCGCCGACTCCGAGCTCCTCGCGCGCGTGCAGGCCCAGCCGCACATGAAGGGCGCGAGCCTCTACGAGGAGGTCGCGACCAAGGAGACGTACGTCGTCCCCGCGGTCGGGGAGAAGCGATTCACCGTCGCCGCCATCGACCTCGGCATCAAGGGGATGACCCCGCAGCGCATGGCCGAGCGCGGCATCGAGGTGCATGTGCTGCCGGCCACGGCCACCGAGGACGACGTGTACGCCGTCGGCCCCGACGGCGTGTTCTTCTCCAACGGACCCGGCGACCCGGCCACGGCCGACGGCCCGGTGGCCCTGATGACCTCCGTCCTGGAGCGGAAGACCCCGCTGTTCGGCATCTGCTTCGGCAACCAGATCCTCGGCCGCGCGCTCGGCTTCGGCACCTACAAGCTGAAGTACGGCCACCGGGGCATCAACCAGCCGGTCCAGGACCGTACGACCGGCAAGGTCGAGGTCACCGCCCACAACCACGGCTTCGCCGTCGACGCGCCGCTCGACCAGGTCAGCGACACGAAGTTCGGCCGCGCCGAGGTCTCCCACGTCTGCCTGAACGACGACGTCGTGGAGGGGCTGCAGCTGCTCGACCAGCCGGCCTTCTCCGTCCAGTACCACCCCGAAGCGGCAGCCGGCCCACATGACGCCGCCTACCTGTTCGACCGCTTCGTCTCTCTGATGGAGGGCCAGCGTGCCTAAGCGCACCGATATCCAGTCCGTCCTGGTCATCGGCTCCGGCCCGATCGTCATCGGCCAGGCCGCCGAGTTCGACTACTCCGGCACCCAGGCCTGCCGCGTCCTGCGCGCCGAGGGCCTGCGGGTCATCCTGGTCAACTCCAACCCGGCGACGATCATGACCGACCCGGAGATCGCCGACGCGACCTACGTCGAGCCGATCACCCCGGAGTTCGTCGAGAAGATCATCGCCAAGGAGCGCCCCGACGCCCTGCTGCCCACCCTGGGCGGCCAGACCGCGCTCAACACCGCGATCTCGCTGGCCGAGAACGGCGTCCTCGCCAAGTACGGCGTCGAACTGATCGGCGCCAACGTCGAAGCCATCAACAAGGGCGAGGACCGCGACCTCTTCAAGGGCGTCGTGGAGGCCGTGCGCGCCAAGATCGGGCACGGTGAGTCCGCCCGGTCGGTGATCTGCCACACCATGGACGAGGTGCTCGCCGGCGTCGACGAGCTCGGCGGCTACCCGGTCGTCGTCCGCCCCTCCTTCACCATGGGCGGCGCCGGCTCCGGCTTCGCGCACGACGAGGGAGAGCTGCGCCGGATCGCCGGCCAGGGCCTGACGCTCTCGCCCACCACCGAGGTGCTCCTGGAGGAGTCCATCCTCGGCTGGAAGGAGTACGAGCTGGAGCTGATGCGCGACAAGCACGACAACGTCGTGGTCGTCTGCTCCATCGAGAACTTCGACCCCATGGGCGTGCACACCGGTGACTCGATCACCGTCGCCCCGTCGATGACGCTGACCGACCGCGAGTACCAGATCCTGCGGGACATCGGCATCGCCGTGATCCGCGAGGTCGGTGTCGACACCGGCGGCTGCAACATCCAGTTCGCGGTGAACCCCGAGGACGGCCGGGTCATCGTCATCGAGATGAACCCGCGCGTGTCGCGGTCCTCGGCACTCGCCTCCAAGGCCACCGGCTTCCCGATCGCGAAGATCGCGGCGAAGCTGGCGGTCGGCTACACCCTCGACGAGATTCCGAACGACATCACGCAGGAGACCCCGGCCTCCTTCGAGCCCACGCTCGACTATGTGGTCGTCAAGGCCCCGCGTTTCGCGTTCGAGAAGTTCCCGCAGGCCGACTCCACGCTGACCACGACCATGAAGTCGGTCGGCGAGGCGATGGCCATCGGCCGCAACTTCCCCGAGGCCTTCCAGAAGGCGCTTCGCTCGCTGGAGAAGAAGGGCAGCCAGTTCACGTTCGTCGGCGAGCCCGGCGACAAGGAAGCGCTGCTGCGGGAGGCCGTGCGGCCCACCGACGGCCGTATCAACGCGGTCATGCAGGCCATCCGCGCGGGCGCCTCGCCCGAGGAGGTCTTCGAGTTCACGAAGATCGACCCGTGGTTCGTCGACCAGCTGTTTTTGATCAAGGAGATCGCCGACGAGCTGGCGGCCGCCGCCGAACTCACCCCCGACCTGCTCGCCGAGGCCAAGCGGCACGGCTTCTCCGACCAGCAGATCGGCGAGATCCGCGGCCTGCGCGAGGACGTCGTCCGCGAGGTCCGGCACGCGCTCGGTGTCCGTCCGGTCTACAAGACGGTCGACACCTGCGCGGCCGAGTTCGCCGCGAAGACGCCGTACTTCTACTCCTCCTACGACGAGGAGACCGAGGTCGCCCGGCGCGAGAAGCCGGCCGTCATCATCCTGGGCTCCGGTCCCAACCGCATCGGCCAGGGCATCGAGTTCGACTACTCCTGCGTGCACGCGTCCTTCGCGCTGTCGGACGCCGGGTACGAGACCGTGATGGTCAACTGCAACCCGGAGACCGTCTCCACCGACTACGACACCTCCGACCGGCTGTACTTCGAGCCGCTCACCCTGGAGGACGTCCTGGAGATCGTCCACGCCGAGCAGCAGGCCGGTCCGGTCGCCGGTGTGGTGGTGCAGCTGGGCGGGCAGACGCCGCTGGGTCTGGCGCAGGCGCTGAAGGACAACGGCGTGCCGATCGTCGGCACGCCCCCCGAGGCCATCCACGCGGCCGAGGACCGGGGCGCCTTCGGGCGCGTCCTCGCCGAGGCGGGCCTGCCGGCCCCCAAGCACGGCACCGCCACCAAGTTCGCCGAGGCAAAGGCCATCGCCGACGAGATCGGCTACCCGGTACTCGTACGGCCGTCGTACGTCCTCGGCGGCCGGGGCATGGAGATCGTCTACGACGAGACCCGCCTCGCCTCCTACATCGCCGAGTCCACCGAGATCAGCCCCTCCCGGCCGGTGCTCGTCGACCGGTTCCTGGACGACGCGATCGAGATCGACGTCGACGCCCTCTACGACGGCCAGGAGCTGTACCTCGGCGGCGTCATGGAGCACATCGAGGAGGCCGGTATCCACTCCGGCGACTCGGCGTGCGCCCTGCCGCCGATCACGCTGGGCGGATTCGACATCAAGCGCCTGCGGGCCTCGACGGAGGCCATCGCCAAGGGCGTCGGCGTACGCGGTCTGATCAACATCCAGTTCGCGATGGCCGGGGACATCCTCTACGTCCTCGAAGCCAACCCGCGCGCGTCCCGTACGGTCCCCTTCACCTCGAAGGCGACCGCGGTGCCGCTGGCCAAGGCCGCCGCCCGGATCTCGCTGGGCGCGACCGTCGCCGAGCTGCGCGCCGAGGGACTGCTGCCGGCCCGCGGCGACGGCGGTGAGCTGCCGCTCGACGCGCCGATCTCCGTCAAGGAGGCGGTCATGCCGTGGTCGCGGTTCCGCGACATCCAGGGCCGGGGCGTCGATACGGTCCTCGGCCCGGAGATGCGCTCCACCGGCGAGGTCATGGGCATCGACTCCGTCTTCGGCACGGCGTACGCCAAGTCGCAGGCGGGGGCGTACGGGCCGCTGCCGACCAAGGGCCGCGCGTTCATCTCGGTCGCCAACCGCGACAAGCGCTCGATGATCTTCCCGGCGCGTGAGCTGGTCGCCCACGGCTTCGAACTGCTCGCCACGTCCGGCACGGCCGAGGTGCTCAAGCGCAACGGCATCAACGCGACCGTGGTGCGCAAGCAGTCGGACGGCGTCGGTCCCCAGGGCGAGAAGACGATCGTCCAGCTGATCCACGACGGCGAGGTCGACCTCATCGTCAACACCCCGTACGGCACGGGGGGTCGCCTGGACGGGTACGAGATCCGGACGGCCGCGGTGGCCCGGTCGGTGCCGTGTCTGACGACGGTGCAGGCGCTGGCCGCGGCTGTGCAGGGGATCGATGCGCTGAACCATGGAGATGTGGGGGTGCGGTCGCTCCAGGAGCATGCGGAGAGGTTGACGGCCGCGCGGGACTGATAGGCCGTAGTGAGGCTGCGGGCCGGTTGTGGCTGGTCGCGCCCACGCGGCGGAGCCGCACATTGAGTACCGCCCCGCGCCCCTTCGGGGGCGCGTTGCCCAGCTGTCGATATGGGGGGCACCGTACGCCGGTGTCCCCCTTCCCATGAGGACTCGATGTACAAGATCTTCTTCAACCTCGTCTTCCGGCGGATGGACCCCGAGGCCGCCCATCACCTCGCCTTCCGGTGGATCCGGCTCGCCGCTCGCATCCCCGTGCTGCGCGCCTTCGTCGCCGCCGCGCTCGCGCCGCGGTACAAGGAACTGCGCACCGAGGCCTTCGGGCTGCGGATGCACGGGCCCTTCGGGCTGGCCGCGGGGTTCGACAAGAACGCCGTCGCGATCGACGGGATGTCGATGCTCGGGTTCGACCATGTCGAGATCGGCACCGTGACCGGTGAGGCGCAGCCCGGTAATCCCAGGAAGCGGCTGTTCCGGCTCGTCGCCGACCGGGCGCTGATCAACCGGATGGGGTTCAACAACGACGGATCGCTGACCGTCGCCGCGCGGCTGGCGACCCGTGAGCCCGTCTTCAGGACCGTCGTGGGCGTCAACATCGGCAAGACCAAGGTCGTACCGGAGGCCGAGGCGGTCCGCGACTACGTGAAGTCCGCCGAGCGGCTCGCGCCGTACGCCGACTACCTGGTCGTGAACGTGTCGTCGCCGAACACACCGGGCCTGCGCAACCTCCAGGCCGTCGACCACCTGGGTCCGCTCCTGACGGCCGTGCGCGAGGCCGCCGACCGTGTGGCGGCGAACCGCCGGGTGCCGCTGCTGGTGAAGATCGCGCCGGACCTCGCCGACGAGGACGTCGACGCCGTCGCCGACCTGGCAGTCGAGCTGGGTCTCGACGGGATCATCGCGACCAACACCACCATCGCGCGGGAGGGCCTCGGGCTGCGCTCCGACGCTGAGCTGGTGAAGGAGACCGGGGGGCTCTCCGGGGCGCCGCTGAAGGCGCGGTCCCTGGAGGTGCTGCGGCGGCTGTACGCGCGCGTGGGCGACCGGATCACCCTGGTGGGCGTCGGCGGCATCGAGAACGCCGAGGACGCCTGGCAGCGCATCCTGGCCGGTGCCACGCTGGTCCAGGGCTACAGCGCCTTCATCTACGAGGGGCCCTTCTGGGGCCGTGCCATCCACAAGGGGCTCGCGGCGCGCCTGCGCACCAGCCCGTACGCCACGCTCGCCGACGCGGTGGGCGCCGATGTGAGGAAGGCCGTATGAGCCCGTTGGAGCCCTTCGGCGCGCGGCTGCGCCGTGTGATGGACGAGCGCGGTCCGCTCTGCGTCGGTATCGACCCGCATGCCTCGCTGCTCTCCGAGTGGGGCCTGAACGACGACGTGGCAGGGCTGGAGCGGTTCAGCCGTACCGTGGTGGAGGCCGTGGCCGACCGGGTCGCGGTCATGAAGCCGCAGAGCGCGTTCTTCGAGCGGTTCGGCTCGCGCGGGGTGGCCGTCCTGGAGCGGGTGGTGCGGGAGGCACGGGACGCCGGGACGCTGGTCGTCATGGACGCCAAACGCGGCGACATCGGCTCCACCATGGCCGGGTACGCGGAGGCCTACCTGAGCAAGGACGCGCCGCTGTTCTCGGACGCCCTCACCGTCTCGCCGTACCTCGGCTACGGCTCGCTCAGCCCGGCCGTGGCGCTGGCCAGGGAGAGCGGGGCCGGCCTGTTCGTGCTGGCCCTGACCTCGAACCCGGAGGGCCCCGAGGTGCAGCACGCGGTGCGCGGCGACGGCCGGACGGTCGGCGCGACCATGCTGGCCCACCTGGCCGCCGAGAACGCGGGGGAGGAGCCGCTGGGCTCCTTCGGCGCCGTCGTGGGTGCCACGGTCGGCGACCTGTCGTCGTACGACCTCGACATCAACGGCCCGCTGCTCGCGCCGGGCGTCGGGGCGCAGGGGGCGACGGCCGCCGACCTCCCCACGGTCTTCGGGGCTGCGGTGCGCAACGTGGTTCCAAACGTGAGCCGAGGTGTTTTGCGTCACGGTCCTGATGCCGGGGCTCTGCGGGCGGCCGCGGAGCGGTTCGCGGGCGAGATCCGGGACGTCGTCGCAGGTCGGTGAGGGCCCCGATGAGTGATCCGGGAGCGCTTCGGCGGGCGCTCGGGCGACGGGTGCAGTGTGAATACATCCTCAAATCCTGGGCAGTATGTCTGAAATGTCCGGCCCTACAGAGGCTGACCAGGACTTTTCCGCTGTTCTCGCTGACTCTGGCGGACTTGCCCGCTAGTCTCCGAGCAGGGTGAACGGGCAAGCGTGTTGCTCGTGGCTCCCCAGGTGTGGGGCGACTAGGTTCCTCACCGGTCCGTATCCGACAGTTCGACATCCGAGGTGACGTAGGCGTGGCTCTTCCGCCCCTTACCCCTGAACAGCGCGCAGCCGCGCTCGAAAAGGCCGCCGCGGCTCGCCGGGAGCGGGCCGAGGTCAAGAATCGACTGAAGCACTCCGGCGCCTCTCTCCACGAGGTCATCAAGCAGGGCCAGGAAAACGACGTCATCGGCAAGATGAAGGTCTCCGCCCTGCTCGAGTCCCTGCCGGGCGTGGGCAAGGTCCGCGCCAAGCAGATCATGGAGCGACTCGGGATCTCCGAGAGCCGACGGGTGCGTGGCCTCGGTTCCAACCAGATCGCGTCCCTGGAGCGCGAGTTCGGCAGCACCGGCTCCTGATCACCGGGCCGTCCGGGACACCCGTCCCGGGCAACCTGCGATTGCTGGAATAATCGCTGCATGGCTGCAACATTCCGGGGGACGACCCCCGAGCCCCCGGACGTACGTCCGCGGCTGACCGTGCTCTCCGGCCCCTCCGGGGTCGGCAAGAGCACGGTCGTCGCCCATATGCGCAAGGAGCACCCCGAGGTCTGGCTCTCGGTGTCGGCGACCACCCGCAAGCCCCGCCCGGGCGAGAAGCACGGAGTGCAGTACTTCTTCGTCTCCGACGAGGAGATGGACAAGCTCATCGCCAACGGCGAACTCCTGGAGTGGGCCGAATTCGCGGGCAACCGCTACGGCACCCCGCGGCAGGCGGTGCTGGAGCACCTGGAGTCCGGCGTGCCGGTCCTGCTGGAGATCGACCTCCAGGGTGCTCGGCAGGTCCGCGAGTCCATGCCGGAGGGCCGTCTGGTGTTCCTGGCTCCTCCTTCCTGGGACGAGCTGGTACGCCGGCTCACCGGACGGGGCACCGAGCCGCCCGAGGTGATCGAGCGCCGTCTGGACGCGGCCAAGATCGAGCTGGCGGCCGAGCCGGAGTTCGACGAGACGCTGGTCAACACCTCCGTCGAGGACGTGGCGCGCGAGCTGCTAGCCTTGATGGACGTTGTGTGATCGTCTCTGATCATTCAGACTGAATCTTTCCCATCCATCGGAAGGCAGAGCGTGTCCTCTTCCATCACCGCGCCCGAGGGCATCATCAACCCTCCGATCGACGAGCTCCTCGAGGCCACCGACTCGAAGTACAGCCTCGTGATCTACGCGGCCAAGCGCGCCCGTCAGATCAACGCGTACTACTCGCAGCTCGGCGAGGGTCTCCTGGAGTACGTCGGTCCGCTCGTCGACACCCACGTCCACGAGAAGCCGCTCTCCATCGCCCTGCGTGAGATCAACGCGGGTCTGCTGACCTCCGAGGCCGTCGAAGGCCCGGCACAGTAGTGCTGCAGTAGTACTTTCGTATTGCAGTTGACTTATCCACAGGCCCGGCAGCCGACTGTCGGGCCTGTGGTGTGTGATGGAGTCGTGCGCCGGAGCCGGTGCACGGGAGCCGAGTGCGGGGAGAGACGGTGGACAAGCCGAAGGTCGTGCTGGGGGTCAGTGGTGGCATCGCCGCCTACAAGGCCTGCGAGCTGCTGAGAAGGTTCACCGAGTCGGGCCACGACGTCCGGGTCGTGCCCACCGCCTCCGCGCTGCACTTCGTCGGCGCCGCCACCTGGTCCGCCCTCTCCGGCAACCCCGTCTCCACCGAGGTCTGGGACCACGTCGAAGAGGTCCCGCACGTCCGGATCGGCCAGCACGCCGACCTGGTCGTGGTCGCCCCCGCCACCGCCGACATGCTCGCCAAGGCGGCCCACGGCCTCGCCGACGACCTCCTCACCAACACCCTCCTCACAGCCCGCTGCCCGGTCGTCTTCGCCCCCGCGATGCACACCGAGATGTGGGAGCACCCGGCCACCCAGGAGAACGTGGCGACGCTGCGCCGCCGCGGCGCCGTCGTCATCGAACCGGCGGTCGGCCGCCTCACCGGGGTCGACACGGGCAAGGGCCGCTTCCCCGACCCGGCGGAGATCTTCGAGGACTGCCGTCGCATCCTGGCGCGCGGAGCGCGGGAGCCCGACCTGACGGGCCGCCATGTCGTCGTCTCCGCCGGCGGCACCCGCGAGCCCCTCGACCCCGTCCGCTTCCTCGGGAACCGCTCTTCCGGCAAGCAGGGCCACGCCCTCGCCCGCACGGCCGCCGCGCGGGGCGCCCGGGTGACACTGGTCGCGGCCAACACCACCGGCCTGCCCGACCCGGCCGGCGTGGACGTCGTCCCGGTCGGGACGGCCGTACAGCTGCGGGAGGCGGTGCTGAAGGCGGCCGCGGACGCCGACGCCGTGGTCATGGCCGCCGCCGTCGCCGACTTCCGCCCCGCGGTCTACGCGGCCGGGAAGATCAAGAAGAAGGACGGCCAGGAACCCGAGCCGATCGTCCTGGTGCGGAATCCGGACATTCTCGCGGAGATCTCCTCCGACCGGGCGCGGCCCGGACAGGTGATCGTCGGCTTCGCCGCCGAGACCGACGACGTCCTTGCCAACGGCCGGACCAAGCTGGCGCGCAAGGGCTGCGACCTGCTCGTGGTGAACGAGGTGGGAGAGCGCAAGACCTTCGGCTCCGAGGAGAACGAGGCCGTGGTGCTCGGAGCCGACGGCAGTGAGACGCCTGTGCCGCACGGCCCCAAGGAGGCTCTCGCCGACATCGTGTGGGATCTGGTGGCGGCCCGTCTGGGTTAACTTTTTTCAGCTGTATGTCAACTTTCCCGGACGTCACATTGGGGCGCGGTGGCTCTGGTCAACGCCGCCGCCCATTGGGCAGAATGCCCGTGCCGCAGGTCACAGCACTCCCGAGTGTCGAGACAGGTGGGCCGGCGGCGGAGTGCGACCGATAAACTGTTCTCGGACGACACACAGGCGCAGCCCACCGTGTCGTCCGCCAATGATCAGCCAGCAGCCGCTGCAACCCCAGGGAGCGTTGTGTCCCGTCGCCTGTTCACCTCGGAGTCTGTGACCGAGGGTCACCCCGACAAGATCGCTGACCAGATCAGCGACACCATTCTCGACGCGCTTCTGCGCGAGGACCCGACCTCCCGGGTCGCCGTCGAGACGCTGATCACCACCGGCCTGGTGCATGTGGCCGGCGAGGTCACGACCAAGACGTACGCGGACATCGCGACGCTGGTCCGCAACAAGATCCTCGAGATCGGCTACGACTCCTCGAAGAAGGGCTTCGACGGCGCCTCCTGTGGCGTCTCGGTGTCGATCGGCGCGCAGTCCCCGGACATCGCACAGGGCGTGGACACCGCGTACGAGAACCGGGTCGAGGGCGACGAGGACGAGCTCGACAAGCAGGGCGCCGGCGACCAGGGCCTGATGTTCGGCTACGCGACGGACGAGACGCCGACCCTGATGCCGCTGCCGATCTTCCTGGCGCACCGCCTGTCGAAGCGCCTGTCCGAGGTCCGCAAGAACGGCACCATCCCCTACCTGCGCCCGGACGGCAAGACGCAGGTCACCATCGAGTACGACGGCGACAAGGCCGTCCGCCTCGACACGGTCGTCGTCTCCAGCCAGCACGCCTCGGACATCGACCTGGAGTCGCTGCTCGCCCCCGACATCCGCGAGTTCGTCGTGGAGCCGGAGCTGAAGGCCCTGCTGGACGAGGGCATCAAGCTCGACACCGAGGGCTACCGCCTCCTGGTCAACCCGACCGGCCGCTTCGAGATCGGCGGCCCGATGGGCGACGCCGGCCTGACCGGCCGCAAGATCATCATCGACACCTACGGCGGTATGGCCCGCCACGGTGGCGGCGCCTTCTCCGGCAAGGACCCGTCCAAGGTCGACCGTTCCGCCGCCTACGCCATGCGCTGGGTCGCCAAGAACGTCGTCGCGGCCGGCCTGGCCTCCCGCTGCGAGGTCCAGGTGGCCTACGCGATCGGCAAGGCCGAGCCCGTCGGTCTGTTCGTGGAGACCTTCGGCACCGCCAAGGTCGACACCGAGAAGATCGAGAAGGCGATCGACGAGGTCTTCGACCTGCGTCCGGCCGCCATCATCCGCGACCTCGACCTGCTCCGCCCGATCTACGCCCAGACCGCCGCGTACGGCCACTTCGGCCGCGAGCTCCCCGAGTTCACCTGGGAGAAGACGGACCGCGTGGACGCCCTGCGCAAGGCCGCGGGCCTGTAACCCCGGAGCCGCCTCGACGAAGGCCCGGTTCCCCTTCGGGGGGAGTCGGGCTTTCGTCGCGTCCCCGGGCATGGAAATCGGCTGGCCGCGGTGACGGGGCGATCAGTACGGTGGTGGCGTCCCGGTGCGAGGGCTGCGGTTACTTCCGTGGAGTGCGCCCATGGGTGCACGGTGAAGCTGGTGTGTGTCGACCGTGGCCGGGCTGATCTCGGGAGACCGGCGCTGCCCGGTGCGCAGGCCTCGGATCCTTCCTTCCGGGTGATCCCCCCGCAGGTTCGAATCCTGCTGCCGGTTCTGGATCGGTATGGCCGAGTGGCCCAAGGCAGAAGACCGCCGTACGGCGTTCCGCGGCCGGAGTGATCTCGGGCGGCGCCGGTTGTCAGTGGCGTTTGGTAAGAATGCAAGGGTGAGCAGCGAGAACGGGCAGGGGGGCGAGGGCGCCGGAGGGGCGCCGCCGGAGCAGCTCGCGCTCATTCGGGAGAGCGTGCGGGGGGCCAAGGTGCCCCGGGCCAAGCCGCGGACCTGGCGGGGGGCCGAGCTGGCCGAGCGGCTGCCGGTCGCCCGGGTGCTCGTGGACAAGGGCGTGCTGCATCTCGACCGGTACTTCGACTACGCCGTCCCGGCCGAGTTGGACGCCGACGCACAGCCGGGGGTGCGGGTGCGGGTGCGGTTCGGAGCCGGCCGGCACCGGGTGCGGGACGGGCGCCGGGAGGGCGGGGGGCTCATCGACGGGTTCCTCGTGGAGCGGCTCGCCGAGTCCGAGTACGCGGGGCCGCTGGCCGCGCTGGCCCAGGTGGTGTCTCCCGAGCCGGTGCTGAGCGAGGAACTGCTGCGGCTCGCGCGGGCCGTCGCCGACCGGTATGCGGGGAGCCTCGCGGACGTGCTGCAGCTGGCCGTGCCACCGCGCAGCGCGCGGGCCGAGAAGCGGACCTCGCCCGAGCCGTTGCCGCCCCCGCCGGTGCCCGACGCCGGATCCTGGACGCGGTATGAGCACGGGGCGGCCTTCATCGAGTCGCTGGCCTCCGGCGCCGCGCCGCGTGCCGTGTGGAACGCCCTGCCGGGGCCCGAGTGGAGCGAGGAGATCGCCCGGGCCGCCGCCGCCACGCTCGCCTCGGGACGCGGCGCGCTCGTCGTCGTACCCGACGGGCGTGCCGCCGCGCGGGTCGATGCCGCGCTGACCGGTGTGCTGGGCGAAGTGCGGCATGCGCTGCTCACGGCCGACGCCGGGCCCGAGAAGCGGTACGCGCAGTGGCTGGCCGTCAGCCGCGGCTCGGTGCGGGCGGTGGTGGGGACCCGGGCTGCCATGTTCGCGCCGGTACGGGACCTCGGGCTCGTCGCGATCTGGGACGACGGCGACGACAGCCACAGCGAGCAGCACGCCCCGCAGCCGCATGCCCGGGATGTCCTGCTGCTGCGTGCCGCGCTGGACAAGTGCGGCTTTCTGCTGGGGAGTTGGAGCTGCACGGTGGAGGCCGCACAGCTCGTGGAGAACGGCTGGGCGCGGCCCCTGGTGGCGGGGAGGGAGCAGGTGCGGCGGTCCGCACCGCTGGTGCGGACGGTCGGGGACGGGGACCTCGCGCGGGACGAGGCCGCGCGGGCCGCGCGGTTGCCGACGCTCGCCTGGCAGGCGGTACGGGACGGTCTGCGGCACGGGCCGGTGCTGGTGCAGGTGCCCCGGCGGGGGTATGTGCCGCGGATGGCCTGCGACCGGTGCCGGGCGCCGGCGCGCTGCAGGCACTGCGCCGGCCCGTTGGAGGCGCGGGACGCCGGGGCGTTGGGGTGCGGGTGGTGCGGGCGTGAGCAGAGGGACTGGCACTGCCCCGAGTGCGGCGGCTTCCGGCTGCGCGCCCAGGTGGTCGGGGCCCGGCGGACCGCCGAGGAGCTGGGGCGGGCGTTTCCCGCCGTGCCCGTACGGACCTCGGGACGCGAGCAGGTGCTGGACACCGTCCCGGGGGCGCCCGCGCTGGTCGTGAGCACGCCCGGCGCCGAGCCGGTCGCCGAGGGCGGCTATGCGGCGGCGCTGCTGCTGGACGGCTGGGCGATGCTCGGGCGGCCCGACCTGCGCGCGGGTGAGGATGCGCTGCGCCGGTGGATCGCGGCCGGGGCGCTGGTGCGGCCGCAGGAGGAGGGCGGCACCGTGGTCGTCGTCGCGGAGCCTACGCTGCGGCCCGTGCAGGCGCTGGTGCGCTGGGACCCCGTCGGGCACGCGGTGCGGGAACTCGCCGAGCGGGCCGAGCTGGGGTTTCCGCCGGTGTCGCGGATGGCGGCGGTGTCGGGGCCGGCGGAGGCGCTCGCGGAGTTCCTCGCCACGGTCGAACTTCCGCCGGATGCGGAGGTGTTGGGGCCGGTTCCGGTGCCCGTGGTGCGCGCCGGGGCGCCTCGGCGGACGGGGGCGCCGCCGCCCGGGGAACACTGGGAGCGGGCGCTGGTACGGGTGCCGCCGGGGAGCGGTGCCGCGCTGGCGGCCGCGTTGAAGACGGCTCAGGCCGCGCGGATGGCACGGGGGAGTGGGGAGGCCGTACGGGTGCGGATCGATCCGCCGGACATCGGCTAGCGGGGGATGCGACGGATGCGGGGGAGACGGACGGGGGAGACGGGGGATGCCGCGGAGGGGGAAGAGAGGGAGAGGTGGCTGGGTAGACGGCTGCCCTCCCGGGTGTTTGCCGGGAGGGCAGAGGGCGGGCGGGTCAGCCCCTTGAAGTCAGCCGTTGCGCGGGCCGGGGAAGGCCGTGGGCCTCGCCTCGTCGCGGAGGGTGGGGCTGCCCGCGGTCGGCTGGGTCGGCATGGAGCGGGCGGCCGGGACCGTGGGCACCGTGGGCAGGCCGACGCCCATGTTGAGCGTGCGGGTGCCGGCCGACTCGGTCGGCCGTTCGGTCTCGGCGGCCGGTGCCGGCTGGGCCGTGGCGCGGCGGGCGCCGTAACGGCGGTGCACCGCCTGCTTGGTGACCCCGAGGGCCGAGCCCACCGCGTCCCACGAGAAGCCGAGTGAGCGGTCGAAGTCCACGGCGGCCGTGACCAGGGTTTCGACACTGTCCCGGAGTTCCTGGGCGAGGCGGACCGTCGGGGCGGGGGCGCGTCCGTAGACGACGAAGCCCGTGGACGGGCCGGAGCGGCGCGGGCGGTAGACGTTGCCCAACTGGGCGGTGAGGGTGCGCAGTGCGTCCACCTGGCGGCGGACCCGCTCGATGTCCCGCACCAACAAGTGCAGGCTGGCCCGGGCCTGGGCGTCGTGGGTGGCGTGGTCGGCCATGAACAAGCCTCTCGAACCGGCGTTGAAAGGAATGGGCCGCGTATGCGGCCCGTTGTGGTCAACTCTCTCTTGACCAACGCGTGGGCGCGCTGCTGGTCACGGTGTGGGGGCGTGTGGGCATATGCGTACGCCGGGTTTTCCCACCCGCGCACCGCCCGTTCGGTTGGCAGAGAGGCTGAGCGACCAGTGGGGGGCGTTCGCCGTCGGCGGATTGCGGATTGCGGTTCGTGGATCGCGGGTCGGGGGGCCGGGTTCGTGGATTCGGGGTCGGGGGTCGTGAACTGCGGGTCGGGGGCCGGGGGTCGGGGATCGCGGTCGGGGTCGCGGTTCGAGGACTGGGGGCCGGGAGTCGGGCGGCGCGGTTCGTGGACTGCGGGTCGGGGGAGGGGGACGAAGGTCGCGGTTCGGGGCTCGGGGTTCGGGGATGGCGGTCCGCAGTCCGTAGTCCGTAGTCCGTAGTCCGCAGTCAGTGCTCAGCAGTCAGCAGTCAGCAGTCAGCAGTCCGCGTTTCGCGCTTGGTGGTTCGTGGTCCGGGGTGTGCGGGGTTGTGGGCTGTGGATTGTGGGTGGTGGATTTGGGTTGCGGCATAGACTTGTGCGTTGCCCGTGTTCGTCGTGTCCGAGAGGCCCTCAGTCGCCCATGAAGCTTGTCTTCGCCGGTACCCCCGAAGTCGCCGTTCCCGCTCTGGACGCTCTCATCGCCTCCGGGCGGCATGAGGTGGCCGCCGTGGTCACGCGGCCCGACGCGCCGGCCGGGCGGGGCCGCAGGCTGATCGCTTCGCCTGTGGCCGAGCGGGCGATGGCGGCCGGGATCGAGGTGCTGAGGCCGCAGAAGCCGCGCGATCCGGAGTTTCTGGAGCGGCTGAAGGCCATCGCGCCGGACTGCTGCCCGGTGGTCGCCTACGGTGCGCTGCTGCCGCGGGTCGCCCTCGACGTGCCGGCCCACGGGTGGGTCAATCTGCACTTCTCGCTGCTCCCCGCGTGGCGTGGCGCGGCGCCCGTCCAGCACTCCATCATGGCGGGCGACGAGATCACGGGCGCGTCCACCTTCCTGATCGAGGAGGGCCTCGACTCCGGGCCCGTCTACGGGACCGTCACCGAGGAGATCCGGCCCACCGACACCAGCGGTGATCTGCTGACACGGCTCGCGTTCGCCGGGTCGGGGCTGCTCGCCGCGACCATGGACGGCATCGAGGACGGCACGCTCAAGGCCGTGCCGCAGCCGGCCGAGGGCATCACCCTCGCTCCGAAGATCACCGTCGAGGACGCCAAGGTCGACTGGTCGGCGCCCGCGCTGCGGGTCGACCGGGTGGTGCGCGGCTGCACTCCGGCCCCCGGTGCCTGGACCACCTTCCGCGGTGAGCGGCTCAAGCTGATCCACGTCGCCCCGGTGCCCGAGCGGACCGATCTCGCCCCGGCCCAGATCGCCGTCGGGAAGAACAGCGCGCACGTGGGGACGGGGTCGTACGCCGTGGAGCTGCTCTGGGTGCAGGCCCAGGGCAAGAAGCCGATGCGGGCGGCCGACTGGGCGCGTGGCGTGCGCATCGGCGCCGGGGAGACCCTCGGCGACTGAGCCCGCCCTTCTCAACAGCGGCTTTCCGGTGCGCGCGGCGTACGCTGGGAGTCGCATCATTCCCATAACCGGAGCACCTTTTTCGTGAGCCAGCAGTCCAGGGGGCCGCGTCGGCCCGCCAAGCCCTACCGCCGTCCCCAGAAGGACCCGGTCCGTCTCCTCGCCTTCGAGGCGCTGCGCGCCGTGGACGAGCGGGACGCGTACGCCAACCTCGTGCTGCCGCCGTTGCTGCGCAAGGCGCGGGAGAAAGGCGACTTCGACGGGAGGGACGCGGCCCTGGCTACCGAGCTGGTGTACGGGACACTGCGCCGGCAGGGGACGTACGACGCGATCATCGCCCAGTGCGTGGACCGGCCGCTGCGCGAGGTCGACCCGCCGGTGCTGGACGTGCTGAGCCTGGGCGCGCACCAGCTGCTCGGCACGCGGATCCCGTCGCACGCCGCCGTGTCCGCCTCCGTCGAGCTGGCCCGGGTGGTGCTGGGCGACGGGCGGGCCAAGTTCGTCAACGCCGTCCTGCGCAAGGTCGCGCAGAACGACCTGGACGGCTGGCTCGCAAAGGTCGCGCCGCCCTACGACCAGGACCCCGAGGACCATCTCGCCGTCGTGCACTCGCACCCGCGGTGGGTCGTCTCCGCGCTCTGGGACTCGCTGGGCGGAGGCCGCGCGGGGATCGAGGAGCTGCTGGCCGCCGACAACGAACGGCCCGAGGTGACACTGGTCGCCCGGCCGGGGCGGGCCACCGCCGAGGAACTGCTCGACGAGGACGCGGCCGTGCCGGGACGCTGGTCGCCGTATGCGGTGCGGCTCAGCGAGGGCGGGGAGCCCGGCGCCATCGAGGCCGTGCGGGAGGGCCGGGCCGGGGTGCAGGACGAGGGCAGCCAGCTGGTGGCCCTCGCACTCGCCAACGTGCCGCTCGACGGCCCGGACCGGACCTGGCTGGACGGCTGCGCCGGGCCCGGCGGCAAGGCCGCGCTGCTCGCCGCGCTCGCCGCGGAGCGCGGTGCCGTACTGCTCGCCTCGGAGAAGCAGCCGCACCGGGCCGGCCTGGTGGAGAAGGCACTGCACGGCAATCCGGGGCCGTACCAGGTCATCACCGCCGACGGCACGCGGCCGCCGTGGCGTCCCGGCACCTTCGACCGGGTGCTGATGGACGTGCCGTGCACCGGACTCGGCGCCCTTCGCCGGCGTCCGGAGGCGCGCTGGCGCCGGCGGCCCGAGGATCTCGACAACTTCGCCCCGCTGCAGCGTGCGCTGCTGCGGACGGCGATCGACTCGGTGCGGGTGGGCGGGGTCGTCGGGTACGCCACGTGCTCGCCGCATCTCGCGGAGACGCGGGCGGTGGTCCAGGACGTGCTGAAGCAGCGGCCGGAGACGGAGCTGCTGGATGCGCGTCCGCTGCTGCCGGGTGTGCCGGCTCTGGGCGAAGGCCCGGACGTACAGCTGTGGCCCCATCTGCACGGCACGGACGCGATGTATCTGGCGCTGATCAGAAGAACCGGCTGACGTGGGCAGGGGCGGGGACACCCACCGGCGCTCGCGGGGCGCCGCCCGCGCCCACCCGTGCCGGCTGGGGAGCGCCCCTTCAGGGGCGCGGGGGACTGCGCGCTCGGCCACGAATTGCCTGCACTGTCCAAACAACCGTCCCCACCCCGAACCCCACGCGGTCCTCCCCGCCAGGGCATGGCACGCTTGACGCATGGCCGCGCAGATCAACCCCAGCATCCTCTCCGCCGACTTCGCCCGCCTCGCGGACGAGGCCAAGGCGGTCGAAGGCGCCGACTGGCTCCACGTCGACGTCATGGACAACCACTTCGTCCCGAACCTCACGCTCGGCGTGCCGGTCGTAGAGTCCCTGGCCCGGGCCACGGACACCCCGCTGGACTGCCATCTGATGATCGAGGCCCCCGACCGCTGGGCACCCCAGTACGTCGAAGCGGGTGCCTCCTCCGTCACCTTCCACGTGGAGGCGGCGGCCGCCCCGGTGCGGCTCGCGCGCGAGATCCGCGCGAAGGGCGCCCGCGCCTCCATGGCGCTCAAGCCCGCGACGCCCATCGAGCCGTACGAGGACCTGCTCCCCGAGCTGGACATGCTGCTCATCATGACGGTGGAGCCGGGCTTCGGAGGCCAGGCGTTCCTCGACATCATGCTGCCGAAGATCCGCCGCACCCGGGAGTTGATCAGCAAGCACGGACTGGAGCTGTGGCTCCAGGTGGACGGCGGAGTTTCGGCGTCGACGATCGAGCGGTGCGCGGACGCCGGAGCCGACGTTTTTGTGGCAGGTTCGGCGGTGTACGGGGCAAACGACCCGGCAGCGGCGGTACGTGCACTACGCACCCAGGCCGAGGCGGCCACGGCCGCCGCGTCCTGGGCGTGCGACCACTGAGGTACGGGAACGTGAACGGCTCCGATCAGGGCTGATCGACTGCGCCGGATCTGCAAGGATGAACGGCGTATCCAGAGTGTGAACAGCAGTGAGGAGATGACCGTGTCGGGTATGTCGGCGGGCCGGTCAGCCATGCGGATGGGACCCGCTGAGCTGGTGCAGGCGGCGGCCATGGCCCGCCGCTTCTACCTTGAGGGCAAGTCCAAGATCCAGATCGCTGAGGAGTTCGGCGTCAGCCGCTTCAAAGTGGCCCGGGTACTGGAGACTGCCCTCGAAAGGGATCTCGTACGCATCGAGATCCGTGTGCCGGCCGAACTGGACGCCGAGCGCTCCGACGCGCTCCGCGCCCGCTACGGCCTGCGGCACGCCGTCGTGGTCGAGTCCCCGGCCGAGGCGGAGGAGACCCCCGACCCCGAGAACCTCGGTGAGGTGGCCGCCGACCTGCTCGGCGAGCTGGTCAACGAGGGCGACGTGCTCGGTCTCGCGTGGGGCCGGTCCACCATCCACATGGCGGCGGCGCTCGACCGGCTGCCCCCGTGCACGGTGGTCCAGCTGACGGGCGTGTACGACGCCGGAACCTCCGAGCGCGGTTCGGTCGAGGCCGTCCGGCGTGCCGCCCAGGTGTCGGGCGGCGACGCGCACCCCATCTACGCGCCGATGCTGCTGCCGGACGCGGCGACGGCGGCCGCGCTGCGCAACCAGACCGGTATCGCCCGGGCCTTCGAGTACTTCGACAAGGTCACGGTCGCCTGTGTCTCCATCGGCTCCTGGGAGCGCGGCATCTCGACGGTGCACGACATGCTCAGCGACGAGGAGCGCGCGCACTACGCCACGCTCGGCGTCGCCGCCGAGATGGCCGCGCACCTCTTCGACGCCGAGGGCCGCCGGGTCGGACGCGACCTGGGGGAACGATGCATCACGGTCAAGGCCGACCAGCTGCGCCGTATCCCCGAGGTCGTCGCGATCGCGGGCGGGCAGCGCAAGGCGGCCGCCATCGACGCGGTGCTGAGGTCGGGGCTGGTCACCAGCCTCGTCACCGACACCTCGGCCGCCGACTACCTGATGACGGCGGGGCCGACGCCCAAGTCGACGCTGAACCGTTCCGACCCCGACGGTTCCTGACGGGGATCACGGCGACGCCGCGGCGGCGTAGATGACAACGCTGCCGCGGCGATCCTGCCCGTCCGTGTCAGGCGTCGGTCGTGAGCACCATCCGGGAGTGGGCCTCGTTGCGCATCACGCGGTCGTACGCGACGGCGCCCTCCTCCAGCGGGGCCTCCTCGGCCCAGGCGCGGATCCCGTGCAGCGCGGCGCAGGCGAGGGTGTCCTCGACGTCCCATGGCATCGCCGCTCGGATGGCCGTGCACGGTAGGGGAGTTGGTGATGAGCTGGAGCTGGGACAGTTGCCTTCAGCCCGTCGACCGCGACGGCCATGGCGTCGGCGTTGGCCGCGGTCGGCAGGAGCGTCAGGAAACGGGTTCTGAGGAACGGGTGGCCAGCGCCGCGTCGATCAGGACCGCGGCCGCCTGCCGGGCGACCGCACCCGCCGACGGGTCGCGGTCCATCCGCGCGGACACGCCGCCCCCGTCGTACAGCAGGTGGAGCTGGCGGGCGAGGCCCGCGGGATCCGGGGCGCCGGCCTCCCCGGCGAGGTCGGTGAACAGGGCCCGGAGCCAGGCCCGGTAGGTGTCGGAGACCTCTTCGATGGCGCTGCCCTGCTTGGCCTCCGCGCTGGCCGCCAGGAAGGCGCACCCGTGGTAGCCCTGTTCGGCGAAGAGCGTGGCCAGCGCGTCGAAGACGGCCAGCAGACGCTCCCGCGGATCGTCGGTGCCCTCGACGGCGCGCAGCAGCCGGGCGGACATCCTGGCGTGCCGGGAGCCGAGATAGGCGCGGATGAGCTGTTCCTTGCCGCCGAAGGTGTTGTACAGCGAGGCCTTGGCGACCCCGGCGCGCTCGATGATCCGGTCGATCCCGACCGTCTGCACGCCCTCCGCGTAGAACAACTCGTTCGCGGCCGACAGCAGCCGCTCCCGGGCCGTGGGAGCCTTGGCACTCAACGTCTTCGTCATGCCACCCACCACTCACCTTCTCGACTCTTCCAGTCTACGGCTGATCAGACCGGTCTATTCAGTCACCGGGACGCCACGTCGGCGCGCTCGGCTTCCCGGGCCTCGACGGCGGGCGAGCCTCCCGAGGCCACCAGCACCCCGGGTGCGGTCTGCGGGCCGCCGCGCAGCAGCAGGGCGGCGAGGGCCAGCAGCGCCAGGGCGATGACCACCGCGCCGTACTCCTCGGAGGTCGGGACCAGTCCGCCGCCGTGCACCACCAGCGTTCCGGCGATGACGGAGGGGACGCCCATACCGAGGTAGGCGACGACGAACAGCAGGGACAGCACGCCCGAGCTCTCGTGCGGCTTGGTCAGCGGCAGCACGGTGCGGATGCCGCCCTGGAAGCCGCTGCCGAAGCCGAAGCCGGCGACGGCCGTACCGACGAAGAACAGCACCGGTGCGCTCCGGTCGACGGCCAGCAGCGTGACGGCGACGCCGGCGACCAGCGCGCCGATGCCGGCGTACATCACGGTCGTCGCCCGGGCGTTGCGCAGCACGAGGACTGAGGCGGCCGCGACGAACGCGAGGACGAAGAGGCCGAGGCCGCCGTAGACGGCGGAGTCGGAGCCGACCAGGGTGCGGACCAGGGCCGGGCCGAGGGAACCGTAGAACCCGGCGAGCGCCCACACGGCGAAGATGACCGGGGCCGCGGCGAGGGCGGCGCCGCGGACCGTGCGCGGGAGCCTGATCTCGGGCACCAGGGTGGCCAGGGCGCCGGGCTCACGGGTGACGGTCTCGTCGATCAGGGCGATGGCGACGGCCTGCGCCAGGAACACACCGAGCAGGCCGAGATAGATCGTGTGGGTCGGGGCGGGCAGGTACTGCACGACGAAACCGCTGACCAGGGCGCCTGTCGCGGTGCCCAGGCCGGGGGCGAAGGCGTTCGCCACGGTGCCCCGGGAGCGGTTGATGTCCATCATGGCGGCGCCGACCGCGCCGAGCGCGGCGCCGGTGGACAGGCCCTGCACGACCCGGGCGACGAGCAGTTCGCCGACGCCTCCGGCGGTGGAGAACAGCACCATCGCGACGGCCTGGGCGGCGATCGCGGCGATCAGGACGGGGCGGCGGCCGACATGGTCGGACAGCTTGCCGAGGACCAGCAGGCCGGAGAGCACGGCGATCGCGTAGATGCCGAAGACCACGGTGGTGGTGATCGGGCTGAAGCCCCATTCGGCCTGGTAGGACGCGTAGAGCGGAGTGGGCGCGCTGGAGGCGGCGAGGAAGGAGACGACGATGGAGGCGAGCACGTAGAACGCCGCGCGCGGCGGTATGGGCCTGCTCGACGGCTTGGTTCGCTCGTGCGGTGCGAGGTGGTTCATCGGGAGATCCTTCGGGGGGACGGGGCCGGAGGTCGTCGTTTCACAGAGGCTTGAGTGGGTAGACCGGTCTGTCTACATGACCTGGCCAACCCCCTAGGCAGGTCCGTCTATTCCGGTGAAGCGGAAAAATCTTCGGCGGAGTCGGTCAGCTGTCGGTGAGCGCGCTCTGTGAGCCGATCTCGACGCTGTCGCTTGGAGCGTCTGCGCCCGCAGAGCGCCGCCGACCCCGATCATGTGTACGGCGTATGTGTACGACAGGCCGAGCACCGATCGCATCGGGAGGACGCGGTGAGCACTGAACCCCAGCCCACAGGGGAAGCCGAACCACAGCCCGTGCTGGGCTCGTTGACCACCGCGGCGATCTTCCTGGTGGTCACCGTCCGCCCGGGGCACGAGGAGCGGGTACGGGAGGTGCTGGGCGATCTGAGCTCGCTGCGGCGCAGTTTCGGGTTCGGCGCCCCGGAGGCCGCCCTGAGCTGTGTCGCGGGGATCGGCTCCGACGCCTGGGACCGGCTGTTCGACCACCCGCGTCCGGCCGGACTGCACCCCTTCCGGCCGCTGGAGGGCCCCCGGCACACCGCCGTCGCCACCCCTGGCGACCTCCTCTTCCACATCCGGGCCACCCGCTTCGACCTCTGTTTCGGGCTCGCCGCCGAGATCATGCACCGGCTGCGGGACGCGGTCACCGTCGAGGACGAGGTGCAGGGCTTCAAGTACCTCGACGCCCGCGACCTGCTGGGCTTCGTCGACGGCACCGAGAACCCGGTCGGCGCCGCCGCCCGCAGGGCCGTCCTGATCGGCGCCGAGGACCCCGCGCACGCCGGCGGCAGTTATGTGGTCGTGCAGAAGTACCTGCACGACCTGGACGCCTGGAACGCGCTTCCGGCCGAGACGCAGGAGCGGATCATCGGCCGTACGAAGGCCACCAACATCGAGCTGGAGGAGCCGGGCTCGCACGTCGACCTGAACACCGTCACCGGACCGGACGGCGAGGAGCAGGACATCCTGCGCGACAACATGCCCTTCGGCAGCCCCGGCCGGGGTGAGTTCGGCACCTACTTCATCGGGTACGCCCGTACTCCGGACGTCATCGAGCACATGCTGCGCAACATGTTCCTCGGCACGCAGGACGCCGCCCACGACCGGATCCTCGACTTCTCCACGGCGGTCACCGGCACGCTCTTCCATGTGCCGTCCGGGGACTTCCTCGATGACCTGCCCGCGGCTCCCGAGAAGGCATGACCCCGGTGCGCATTGTCACGCGGCGCACCGGTGGGATCTACTACACCGTGATCCCTACAACTCCTCCCGGGCGGTGCTGAGATGACGACGAGTCCCCATCTGGTGGTGCTCGACCTCGCCGGGGTCGAGGACAAGGGCGGTCTCATGGACCGCGCCGTCGCCGCCCTGGGCCTGCCCGACTGGTTCGGCCGCAACTGGGACGCCCTCGCCGACAGCCTCCGCGATCCCTCGGTCTGGCCGCCGGAGGCGGTCGACCGCGGACTCCTCGTCGTGGTCACCGGCTGGCAGGGCTACGCGGGGACCCGGCCGGACGAGTGGAAGACGGCGCAGGACGTGTTCGCCCAGGCCTCGGACGGCGAACCGGGACTGACGGTGGCGCTCGCCCTCGGCTGAGGCCAGAAGCTCTGCGCACCGCCCTTGGAGGTTTCTCCCAACCGCCCCTGACCTGCCTGGATGTTCGTCCCGGGCACCGCATACCGGTCGCCATGGGACAATGAAGTACGTGCTCTTCCCCTTGGCCGGCCGGTCCGGGGGTCACCTCTGATCGACCGGGATGTGCGGCACGTGCGTTTCCTCAATGACATCCAGCCCGCGTACGACCTGACGTACGACGACGTCTTCATGGTGCCGAGCCGCTCCGCGGTCGGCTCGCGTCAGGGCGTGGACCTCGACTCGCCGGACGGCACGGGCACCACCATCCCGCTGGTCGTCGCGAACATGACCGCGATCGCGGGCCGGCGGATGGCCGAGACGGTGGCCCGGCGCGGCGGACTCGTCGTGATCCCGCAGGACATCCCGATCGACGTGGTCACCGACGTCATCACCTGGGTGAAGAGCCGCCACCTGGTGCTGGACACCCCGATCGTGCTCGCCCCGCACCAGACCGTCGCCGACGCGCTGGCCCTGCTGCCCAAGCGCGCGCACAACGCGGGGGTCGTCGTCGACGAGGACGGCCGCCCCGTCGGTGTCGTCACCGACCGGGACCTCAACGGCGTCGACCGCTTCACCCAGCTGGCCGAGGTCATGTCCCGCGACCTGCTGCTGCTCGACGCGGACATCGACCCGCGCGAGGCGTTCAACAAGCTGGACGCGGCCAACCGCCGCTACGCCCCGGCCGTCGACCGTGACGGCAAGCTCGCCGGCATCCTCACCCGCAAGGGCGCCCTGCGGGCCACCCTGTACACCCCGGCCACCGACGCGCGGGGCAGGCTGCGGATCGCCGCCGCCGTCGGGATCAACGGGGACTTCGCCGACAAGGCCAAGCAGCTGCTCGACGCGGGCGTCGACACGCTCGTCATCGACACCGCGCACGGCCACCAGGAGTCGATGATCAGCGCGATCAAGCTGGTCCGCGGCCTGGATCCGCAGGTCCCGATCGCGGCCGGCAACATCGTCTCGGCCGAGGGCGTCAAGGACCTCGTCGACGCGGGCGCGGACATCATCAAGGTCGGTGTGGGCCCCGGCGCCATGTGCACCACCCGCATGATGACCGGCGTCGGCCGGCCGCAGTTCTCGGCTGTCCTGGAGTGCGCCGCGGAAGCGAAGAAGTACGGCAAGCACGTCTGGGCCGACGGGGGTGTCCGGCACCCGCGGGACGTCGCCATGGCACTGGCCGCAGGCGCGTCCAACGTGATGGTCGGCTCCTGGTTCGCCGGCACCTACGAGTCGCCGGGCGACCTCCAGCAGGCCGCCGACGGCCGGCTGTACAAGGAGTCCTTCGGTATGGCCTCGGCACGTGCGGTGCGCAACCGCACGTCCGACGAGTCGGCCTACGACCGGGCCCGCAAGGCGCTCTTCGAGGAGGGCATCTCCACGTCCCGGATGTTCCTCGACCCGGCCCGGCCGGGCGTGGAGGACCTGATCGACTCGATCATCGCGGGCGTGCGGTCGTCGTGCACCTATGCCGGTGCGGGGTCCCTGGAGGAGTTCGCCGAGAAGGCGATCGTGGGGATCCAGAGCGCGGCGGGCTACGCGGAGGGCAAGCCGCTGCACGCCAGCTGGAGCTAGGCGCCTCGCCGGCGGCGGCGTTTTCGGGTGCGGGTGCGTGGGGGCGATCGTGCCCGCGCGGCGGAGCCGCATGTCGATACAGCCCGCGCCCCTGAGGGGCGCTCCACCACCGACGCAATGAATGTGCACCCTCCTTCCACACACGCAACGATCTTGCGGGCATGAGCAAGGTTGCTGCATTACGTCCGTGAAGGACTGGCTCATAGGGTCATGCGCTGTACGTGGCGTGGTCGGGACCCCGCTCGGTGGGGCCCTGCGGGATGGGCGCCGCCGGTTCCGGCCGCCCTCAACCCCAGCGACGAAGGAGCCGCGCGTGCTCGACCAAGGCGCACCCCCACGAACCGACGCCTCCCCCTCCGTCGGTGCCCGGCTGATGCGGCGCAAGCCCGTCGAGCGGCTGGTCGCCGAGGGCGGGCAGGGTGAGGGAGGCACGCTCCGGCGTTCCCTCGGGCTCTGGCAGCTGACGATGATCAGCATCGGCGCCACCCTCGGCACCGGCATCTTCGTGGTCCTCGGCGAGGCCGTCCCCAAGGCCGGCCCGGCCGTCACCCTCTCCTTCGTGATCGCCGGGCTGACCGCGCTTTTCTCAGCGCTCTCCTACGCCGAGCTGGCGGGCACCATCCCGGTCGCCGGCTCCTCGTACTCCTACGCCTACGCGACGATGGGCGAGCTGATCGCCTGGGTCTGCGGCTGGTGCCTGCTCCTGGAGTACGGCGTCTCGGTCGCCGCGGTCGCGGTCGGCTGGGGCGAGTACCTCAACGAACTGCTCGCCGGGACCGTCGGCGTCACCCTCCCGAAGGCCCTGTCCGCGCCGCCCGGCGTCGACGGCGGTGTCTTCAACCTGCCCGCCCTGATCGTCGTGCTCCTCGCGATGGTGTTCCTGCTCGGCGGCGCCAAGGAGTCGGCACGCGCCAACACGATCATGGTGTGTGTGAAGATCGCCGCGCTGGTGCTGTTCTGCGCCATCGGCTTCATGGGCTTCAGGTCCGGAAACTACGCGCACTTCATGCCGCTGGGCATGGCCGGTGTCAGCGCGGCCGGCGCGACGCTGTTCTTCTCGTACATCGGCTTCGACGCCGCCTCCACCGCCGGCGAGGAGGCGAAGAACGCGCAGCGCGACCTGCCCCGGGCCATCATGCTGTCGCTGGTCATCGTGACGGCGCTGTACGTCCTCGTCGCGGCCGTCGCCGTCGGTGCGAAGCCCTGGCGGCAGTTCGACGACTCCGAGGCCGCCCTCGCCCAGATCATGCGGGACGTGACCGGCCAGAGCTTCTGGGGCACCCTGCTGGCCGCCTGCGCGGTCGTCGCCATCGCCAGCGTCGTCCTGACCGTGCTCTACGGCCAGACCCGCATCCTCTTCGCGATGTCCCGGGACGGCCTGGTGCCCAAGGTGTTCGCCAAGGTCCACCCGAAGACCGGCGCGCCCCGGGCCAACACCGTGATCGTCTCCGTCTTCTGCGGGGTCCTCGCCGCCGCGATCCCGCTGGGGCAGCTGGCCGACGCCACCAGCATCGGCACGCTGTTCGCCTTCGGTCTGGTGAACATCGCGGTCGTGGTGCTGCGCCGGACGCGTCCCGCGATGCCACGCACCTTCCGTGTGCCGCTGTCCCCGTTGCTGCCCGCGCTGGGCTTCGGATTCTGCGTCTGGATGATGGGCAGCCTCTCGGCCGTCACCTGGGTGGTCTTCGGTGCCTGGCTGGCGGTCGGGCTCGTGTTCTACTTCCTGTACGGCTATCGCCGGTCCCGTCTTGCAACACCTGAAAGCTGAACGACCCCTTGCTGAACGATCTCGACGAACGCATCGTGCACGCCCTCGCCGAGGACGCCCGCCGCTCCTACGCGGACATCGGGCAGCTGGTCGGCCTGTCCGCGCCCGCCGTCAAACGGCGGGTGGACCGACTGCGCGCCACCGGAGCGATCACGGGTTTCACCGTGCGGGTCGATCCGGCGGCCCTCGGCTGGGAGACGGAGGGGTTCGTCGAGATCTACTGCCGGCGCAACACCTCCCCGGAGACGATCCAGCGGGGGCTGGAGCGGTACCAGGAGGTGGTGGCCGCGTCCACGGTCACCGGTGAGGCCGACGCGGTCGTGCAGGTCTTCGCGTCGGACATGCGGCACTTCGAGAGGGTGCTGGAGCGGATCGCGGGGGAGCCGTTCGTGGAGCGCACGAAGTCGGTGCTGGTGCTGTCGCCGTTGCTGAGGAGGTTCTCCTCAGGGGCGCCGGGGTGAGTGCGGGACTGAGCTCGGGGGGTGCGGTGGTGTCGCCGGGTGCGGGTGGGCCGTGGCTGATCGCGCAGTTCCCCGCGCTCCTTCGAGGTGGGACCAGCTGAGCTGCTTTCAGGGGCGCGGGGAACTGCGCGAGCAACCCCCACGCACCCGCACCCGGCAACACCACCGCACCCCCCGCCCCCTATTCCGCGGTCATCCGCGCCAGCGCGTTGCTGTCGATGGAGTTGTGCACGCTGAAGCTCACCGCGTCCGACCGGTACCGGTCGTCCGACCACTCCACCGGGCGTCCTTCCCGTGTCGTCGTCACGCGCCGCACCCGCAGCAGCGGGCTCGACCGGCGCACCCCCAGCAGTTCGGCGTCCCGCGCCCCGCAGGCGACCGCGTCGATGACGTGCTCGCCGTACGCGAAGACCAACCCCGTGTCCTCGTACAGGCGTTGAGTCACCGACGGGCACTCCGGCTCTATCGCGGCCACCGCCGGGGAGATCCAGTCCGCGTACACCGTGCGCTCCAGCAACACCGGTTCGCCGTCCAGGCCGCGTACCCGGAGTACGTGCAACACCGGTGTCCCCACGGAGAGTTGGAGGCGGACGGCGTCCTCCTGGGTGGCGGGGCGGTGCTCCTGGGACACCACGTGTCCGGTCGCCTCGCGGCCCATCGACCTCGCCCACTGGGCGAAACTGCGCAGCTCCGCGAAGCTCTGGCTGCGCCGGCTGGCCAGCACCACCCGGCGGGCGCCCTGGCGGGAGCCGATCAGCCCCTCGGAGGTGAGCGCGGCGACGGCCTGGCGGACGGTGCCGCGGGACACGCCGTACTGCGCCGCCAGCTCCGTCTCCGCGGGCAGCCGGCTGCCGACGGTGTACTCCTCACGGTCGATGGCGCGCCGCAACTCGTCGGCGATCTCCTCGTGTCGCGCCGTCATGCTTCCCCTCTGAGTAGACCGCTGTGCACAGCGTGACCAGCCTAATCGACGTTCTTGGGTGATTCGTACCGGCCGTTAATGTGCAGGGAAACGGGGGCCGGTGTTTCTGCGCTGTTCATGAACCGGTCACTCGCGCCGGGCGTACTGGGGTCAACTTGTTCAGACAAGTTCGTTCGGCGCCAGCCACAGCGCCACCCACCCTCGTGCGTACTCCCTGGAGAGACCGTGACCGTGTCCCTGCCGAGAACCGCCGTCCTTGGCGGCTCCCTCGCCGTCGTCGCCGCGCTCGCCCTGAGCGCCTGCGGCGCCGCCCCCGACAACGCGTCGTCCACCACCTCCGACGGCAAGAACGCCGCCACCGCCACCTCCGCCGCCGACCTCGGCGGCATGGACAAGCTGGTCGCCGCGGCGAAGAAGGAGGGCACGCTGCACATCATCGCCGTGCCCCGCGACTGGGCCAACTACGGTGCCATCATCGACGGCTTCCAGAAGAAGTACGGCATCAAGATCGAGGACGAGAGCCCCGACGGCTCCAGCCAGGACGAGATCACCGCCGTGACCTCGCGCAAGGGCCAGGACCGGGCCCCGGACGTCCTCGACCTCGGCTCCTCCTTCGCGCTCAGCGCGGCCCAGCAGGGACTGCTCGCGCCGTACAAGGTGACCTCGTACACCGACATCCCCACCGGCCAGAAGGACCCGCAGGCCCGCTGGTACAACGACTACGGCGGCTACATCTCCATCGGCTGCGACGCCAAGCGCGTCAAGACCTGCCCGACCACCTTCGCCGACCTGCTCAAGCCGCAGTACAAGGGCCAGGTCGCCCTCAACGGCAACCCGACCAAGTCCGGCTCCGCCTTCGGTGGCGTGTACGCGGCCGCGCTCGCCAACAAGGGCTCCTTCGACGACATCCAGCCCGGCCTCGACTTCTTCGCCAAGCTGAAGAAGAACGGCAACTACACGCCCGTCGAGTCCACCCCGGCCACCGTCGAGAAGGGCGAGACGCCCATCTCGATCGACTGGGACTACCTGAACGCCGGGTACGCCGACGAGTTCAAGTCCAAGGGTGTGGACTGGAAGGTCACCATCCCGACCGACGGCCAGTACGCCCAGTACTACTCGCAGGCCATCAACAAGGACGCCCCGCACCCGGCGGCCGCCCGCCTGTGGCAGGAGTACCTGTACAGCACCGAGGGCCAGAACCTGTGGCTCAAGGGCTACGCCCGCCCGGTCCTGATGAGCTCCCTGGACAAGGCCGGCACGCTGGACAAGACCGCCGCCGCCAAGCTGCCCGCGGTCACCGGCACGCCGTCCTTCCCGACCGAGGCCCAGCAGGACAAGGCCAAGACGGTCCTCGCGACGGGCTGGTCGAAGGCCGTCTCCGGATGACGGCCACGCTCACGCGGGCCGACGTGGCGTCCGCCGCTTCCCAGAAGCGGCGGCGCCGCGCCCCCGGCTGGCTGGCCGTCGTCCCGCTGCTCGTCTTCACGGCCGTCGCCTTCGGGCTGCCGGCCGTGGCCATGCTGAACGGTGCCTTCACGGTCAAGGACCCGGCCAGCGGGGTGTCCTCGTACACCGGGAAGAACCTCACGGACTCCCTCCAGGGGCCGTACCTCACCGCTCTCGTCGGCAGCGTCAAGCTGTCCGCGCTCTCCGCCCTCATCGCCGCCGCCCTCGGACTGCCGCTCGCGCAGGCCGTGGTCAGCTCGCGTTCCCGGGCGCTGCGCGAGGCCGTGCTCACCGCCTCCGGTGTGCTCGCCAACTTCGGTGGTGTGCCGCTGGCCTTCGCGTTCGTGGCGACCCTGGGCAACGCCGGTGTGCTGACCGTGCACCTCGGGCTCGCGGACCACGGCTGGAACCTGTACAGCTTCTGGGGACTGGTCCTCGTCTACCTCTACTTCCTGATCCCGCTGATGGTCCTCACCATCACCCCGGCCCTGGACGGACTGCGGGCGCAGTGGCGGGAGGCCGCGCTCAACAACGGCGCGACCGGCGTGCAGTACTGGCGGTTCGTGGCCCTGCCGGTGCTCGCGCCCTCGCTGCTCGGCGGACTCGTGCTGCTCTTCGGCAGCGCCTTCGCCGCCTACGCCACCGCCGCCGCGATGGTCGGCAGCGCGGTCCCGCTGGTCACCCTGCAGATCGCCGACGCCATCTCCGGCAACGTCCTGGTCGGCCAGGAGAACGTGGCCCTCGCCCTGAGCCTGGACATGGTGCTGGTGGCGGGCGTGGTGATGGCCGTGTACCTGCCCCTGCAACGACGGAGTGCCCGATGGCTCGACGCCTGACCCCCTGGCGCTGGGCCGTCCTCGGTCTGGCCGCGCTGTACTTCCTGGTCCCGCTGGGCGCCTCCGTCGTCTTCACGGTCGACGTGCCCGGCCAGGGCGTCACCTTCGACGCCTACTCCCAGATCCTGTCCGCCGACGGCTTCGCCTCCAGCCTGATGCTCTCGCTGGAGCTGGCGGTCGCCACCATCGTCGTCGTGCTGCTGCTGATGGTGCCCGCCGTGGTCGCCCTGCGGCTGAGCGCGCCGAAGCTGCGGCCCGTGGTCGAGATCGTCTGCTCGCTGCCGCTGGTGGTGCCGCCGATCGCCTTCGTCGCCGGCATCGCGAGCGTGCTCAAGTGGGGGCCGGACCACCTCTCCCGGACCCCGCTGTTCCAGACGTTCGTGGCCATCCAGAACCCGGACTTCCCGGTCGTCCTGGTCCTCGCGTACGTCGTGATGGCGCTGCCCTTCGTGTACCGCGCGCTGGACGCCGGACTGCGCGCGATCGACGTGCGCACCCTCGTCGAGGCCGCCCGCAGTTGTGGGGCTTCGTGGCCGCAGGCCCTTGTCCGGGCCGTGCTGCCCAATCTGCGCGGGGCGCTGCTGAACGCGGCCTTCCTCACCCTGGCGCTGGTGCTCGGTGAGTTCACCGTCGCCCGGCTGCTCGGCTTCCAGCCCTTCGCCGTGTGGATCTACAACGTCGGCGGCTCGCAGGCCCAGATGTCCGTTGCCGTGTCCGTGCTCAGTCTCCTGGTGACCTGGGCCCTGCTCCTCGCGCTCGCCGGTGCCGGCGGCCGTGACCGTACCGCTTCCTCCCGGGGATGAACCATGAGTGTCAGCACGCCTGAGAAGGCCACCACCGCCGCCACCGTCGAATTCCGGTCGCTGCGACGGGAGTTCGGCGCCACCGTCGCCCTCGACGGACTCGACCTGACCGTCCGCCCCGGCGAGTTCCTCGCCCTGCTCGGCCCGTCCGGCTGCGGCAAGACCACCGCGCTGCGCATGCTCGCCGGGTTCGAACACCCCGACTCCGGTGCGGTGCTGGTGGACGGCGAGGACGTCACCTCGGTCCCGGCACACCGCCGGGACGCCGGGATGGTCTTCCAGTCGTACAGCCTTTTCCCGCATCTGAACGCCGTCGACAACGTGGCGTTCGGACTGCGCATGCGCAAGGTGCGCACGAGTGAACGGCGTTCGCGGGCCGCCGAGTTGCTGGACCTGGTCGGGCTCGGTGACAAGGGGGAACGATTCCCGCACCAGCTCTCCGGCGGCCAGCAGCAGCGCATCGCGCTCGCCCGTGCCCTCGCCCTGCGGCCCCGGGTGCTCCTCCTCGACGAGCCGCTGTCGGCCCTCGACGCCAAGGTCCGGCTGACGCTCCGTGAGGAGATCCGCCGGCTCCAGCAGGAACTCGGCATCACCACGCTGTTCGTGACGCACGATCAGGAGGAGGCGCTGTCCGTCGCCGACCGGGTCGCCGTGATGCGCGCCGGGCGGCTCGAACAGTGCGCCGAGCCCGCCGAGCTGTACGGCCGTCCGGCCACCGCCTTCGTCGCCGAGTTCGTCGGCACGATGAGCCGGATCCCGGGCACGGTCAAGGACGGCCGGGTCGAGGTGCTCGGCCAGCGGCTGCCGGTCGACGGACAGGCGCCGGACGCGAGCGAGGTCGACGTGCTCGTACGGCCCGAGGCGGTCCAGGTGCGCGCGGACGGCACCGGTACGGCCACCGTCGTCGCCACCGCCTTCCTGGGCGCGGTCGTCCGGGTCAGCGTACGGCTCGCCGACGGCACCGAGGCCAAGGCCGATCTGCCCGCCCACGAGGCGGCCGGTCTGGGCGCGGGAGCCGCGGTGAGCGTGTCGCTGCCCGAGCGGCCGGTGCTCGTGGCGGACCGTACCCAGAAGTAACGCTTCCAGAAGCCCGGAAGTATCCAGAAGCCCAGAAGCCCATACGTAAGGAATGACAACAACGTGACCCCCCACCCCCGACTCCCTCTCCAGGCCGTCCTGTTCGACATGGACGGAACGCTCGTCGACACCGAGCGACTGTGGTGGGAGGCGGTGGAACGCGTTGCCGGGCGGACGCTCGGCGAGGCCGACGAGCCCGATGTGCTGGGCCGGCCGGTCGAGTACACCGCCGAGTGGCTGGCCGGCAGCACCGGCAGGTCCGGCGCCGATCTCGCGGCCGAGCTGCACCGGGAGTTCGCGGACCGCGTCCGCACCGGCATCGTGCCCCGCCCCGGCGCCCTCGACCTGCTGGACGCGCTGGCCGCGGCCGGCGTTCCCACCGCCCTGGTCACCGCGTCCCCACGCGCGGTCGCCGACCTCGTGCTCGACGCGCTCGGCGCCGGCCGGTTCGCCGCCTCCGTCACCGCCGACGACACCGGCCGCACCAAGCCCGCCCCCGACCCGTACCTCGCCGCCTGCCGCGCCCTCGGCGTCGACCCGGCGGCCTGTGTCGCCGTCGAGGACACCGAGACCGGGGTCGCCTCCGCCGAGGCCGCGGGCTGTGCGGTCCTCGCGGTGCCCTCGCTCGCACCGATCGGGGGTGCCCCGGGCCGGACCGTCCGGGACACCCTCGTCGGGGTCACCCCGAAAGAGCTGAGCGACATGGCCGTACCCGAACTCCGGGTCATGTCCTGGAACCTGTGGCTCGGCGGCAGCCTGATCGACGACCACCGGGCCAAGCAGGTCAAGGCCGTCCTGGACGTCGGCGCGGACGTCGTCGGACTCCAGGAGACCGCCGGCACCTCGGCCCGGGAACTCGCCGAGGCCCTCGGCTGGCACCACCACACGGCCGGCGAGAACCTCGGGATCATCAGCCGGTACCCCATCACCGCCCGCTTCGGCGACCCGGAGGTCGGTTTCTACGGAGCCGCCGGGGTGCGGATCGCCGTACGCCCCGGACGCGAGGTCGACATCTGGACCGCGCATCTGCACTACACGCCGTACGGGCCCTACGAGTTCCACTTCGACGGGCTCGGGGCGGCCGAGCTGATCGCCCACGAGGAGGTGCGGCTCGGGCAGTTCCGGGAGGCGCTGCGGCGGATCGGGGACGGTCCGGTGCCGGTGGTGCTCGTGGGGGACTTCAACTGCCCGTCCCACCTGGACTGGACGGACGTCGAGTGGCCGGTGACCAAGGCCGCCGAGGAGGCCGGGTTCCGCGACTCCTACCGGGAGGCCCATCCGGATCCGGTGGCCGCGCCGGGGCACACCTGGTCGCCCATCCACCCCGTGCGGGACGACGGCAGCGGGCGGCCAGAGCCGCAGGACCGGATCGACTACGTGCTGCACAGGGGACTGCGCGTGGTCGACTCCCGGACCTGTGTCACCGGCACCCCGGCGCCCTGGCCCGAGGTGGCGGGCAACGACTGGCCCTCCGACCACGCGGCCGTCGTCAGCACCTTCGCCGTGGAGTCCTGACTCGGGGTTACCGGGGGCAACCATTGCGGTCATCGGGGGCATCCCGTAGGTTGTGCCGGGCTCCTTACTCGCTGGTAACACCGGTAGGCAATCCATGCGCTGGCCCTCCCCCTCCCGGCCGGGGGGACCCCCGTCTCGCTTCGCTCGCCGACCCACCACTGTCCGCGCGCGGATCGTGGCGCTCGCTCTCGCCCCGGCCGTCGCACTGACGGCTCTGTGGAGCTTCGCCATGGTCTCCGTCACCGCCGAACTACGCGCGCTGATCCGGCTCCAAGGGGTGTACGACGACTTCGGCACCCCCGTCGACACCGCTGTCGGGCAGATCCAGATCGAACGGCGGCTGTCGGCGGCCTACCTCGGCGCCCGGCTCGACACGGCGAACGCCGCCGGCCTGCTCGCCCAGCAGCGGCGCACCGACCGGGCGGTGTCCGCCATGCGGGACGCGCTCCGGGGCGGTGACCGGGGCCGCCTCAGCGACCGGCAGCGCCAGGCCCTCGACGCGATGGTGACCGCCACCGGCAGGCTGGAGGGCCTGCGCGAGCGGGTGCTGTCCCGGAAGATCTCCTGGGACAGCGCCGTCAGCGACTACAGCACCCTCGTGGAGCCCGGTTTCGACGTCGAGTCCACCCTCACCGCCCTGCAGGCCGGACAGCTGGCCCGGGAGTCGCAGGTGGTGATCGAGCTGGTGCGGGTGCGGGAGTTCGTCTCGCGCGAGGACGCGCTGGTCGCGGGGGCACGGGCCGCCGGGCGGCTCACCGACGGGCAGTACGACAGCCTCACCGCGACCATCGAGGACCGGCGCGTCTTCGAGCGGACCTACGTCCCGGACCTGCCGTCCGACTCGCGGGCGCTGTTCGAGCGGTTCCAGCGCGGTGAACCGCACCGCGCGCTGGTGCGCGGCGAGGACGCGCTGCTGCGGGCCGGCGCGGACCGGGCCGGTGCGGCCGTCGGTGCGGACACCTGGCGGTCGACCACCGACCGGGCCGTCAAGCAGTACATGCTGCTGTGCACCGAGTCCGCCGAGAACTCCGCCGCGCGCGGCCGGGCCTTCGCCTACCGGGAGCTGACCAAGGCGGCCGTCGTCGGTGCGGCCGGGCTGGCGGCGGTGGGGCTCTCGCTGTGGTTCGCGGTGCGCGGGGCGCGCCGTATCTCCCGCCGTCTGGAGACCCTGCGGGACGCGGCCGACCTGCTCACCGCACACCAGCTTCCCGCCCTGATGGACCGGTTGAGCGCCGGTGAGGACGTGGACGCGGTCACCGAGGCACCCCCACTGGCCGCCCGGGAGGCCGGGGACGACGAGATCGGGGACGTCGGCCGGTCGTTCAACAGGGCGCGGCTGGCCGCCGTCGAGGCGGCGGTGAAACAGGCCACGCTGCGCCGGGGCCTGTTCGCGGTCCTCCTCAACATCGCGCGCCGCAACCAGGCCCTGGTCCACCGGCAGCTGAAACTCGTCGACACGCTGGAGCGGCGCACCGACGACCCGGCAGTCCTGGGCGAGCTGTTCCGCATCGACCATCTGACCACCCGGATGCGCCGGCACGCGGAGAGCCTGATCATCCTCTCCGGCGCGACCCCCGGGCGGCGGTGGCGGCGGCCCGTGCCGGTCGCCGACGTGGTGTCCTCGGCGGTCGGCGAGATCGAGGACTACACCCGGGTGGTGGTGCCGCCGATGCCCGAGGTCGGGGTCGCCGCGGACGCCGTCGCCGACGTCGTGCACCTGGTCGCCGAGCTGCTGGAGAACGCCACGGTGTTCTCGCCGCCGCACACCCAGGTCACCCTGCGCACCGGCCGGGTCGGCCGGGGCTTCACCCTGGAGATGGACGACCGGGGCCTCGGCCTGGACGCCGAGCAGCTCGCCGAGGCGCACCGCACCCTCACCGACCCCGAGGCCTTCGACCCGACCCGCCACGACCGCCTCGGCCTCTACGTCGTGGGCCGCCTGGCCGCCCGGCACGGCATCGAGGTGACCCTGCGGGACTCGCCGTACGGGGGCACGACCGCGGTGGTGCTGCTGCCGACGGCGGTGCTCGCGGAGGTACCGGGGGAGCGACGAGCGCCGAACACGCCGACCGAGGGACACCGACCGGACACAGCGGCCGGCGCACTACCGGCGCGCGGTACTGCCACGGCCCTCGCGGAGAACCCGCGACCGGATGGGTCGGGTGCGTCGGCGGGGGCGGATGGTTGGCCGGATGGGGCGGGCGTGGTGGCGGAGACGGATGTCTGGCGCGGTGGGTCGGGTGCGTCGGCGGGGGCGGACGTCGGGCCGGGCGGGACGGATGTGGTGGCGGCGGCCGATGTCTCGCTGAGCAGGCCGGACAGGGTGGCGGACGCTCGGCCGAGTGGGCCGGACGTCGTGGCGGAAGCCGACGTCCGTTCGGGCGGCACGGCGGAGGCCGGTTCCGGCGTGCCCCGCGCGCCCGTCGTCCCCGCGCTGCCCACCCGCAGGCGCCAGGCCTCCCTCGCCCCCGAACTGCGCGCCGCGCCGGCGCCGAGCGAAGCACGTGATCTGGACGCCGAGGAGATGAGGGCGGTCTTCGGAGCGCTCCAGCGGGGTCTGGACCGGGGGCGCAAGGGACTGCCCCTCGACACGGACGAGCCGACCCCTACCGAGGAAAGGACGCCCTCCGCCGATGACCAGTGACAACCGCCCCGCCCCGGACCCCGGTCCCGGCCCCCTCGCCGGTTCCGTCCCGGACCCCGGTCCCGGCCCCACCGTCGAACCCGGCGCCACCGGCGGTTCCGGTTCCGGCCGTGCTTCTTCCGGCCCGGTGCCCGACGCCCGGCCCGGCAGTGACCTCGGCTGGCTTCTCGACGACCTGGTCGCCCGGACCGACCACGTCCGCCAGGCTGTGCTGCTCACCGCGGACGGGCTTCCGCTCAGCCACTCCGAGGGCATGCGGCGGCGGGACATCGAGCATCTCGCGGCCGTCTGCTCCGGCTTCCACAGCCTGGCCCGCTCGGCCGGAGACCGGTTCGGCGCCGGAGAGGTGCGGCAGACCATGGTGATGCTCGACGACGCCTACCTCTTCGTGACCCCGGCCGGACACGGCAGCCGGCTCGCCGTCCTCAGCGACGTCCGCACCGACGTCGGCCAGCTGGCCCACGAGATGGCGCTGCTCGTCCGCCGCCTCGGCCGCCACCTGGACGCGGCCGCCCGCTCGACCCCCTGACCCTGCCGTGAGCGACGAGCACTGGTACGAGGACGAGACCGGCTCGCTGGTCCGCCCCTACACCGTGACCCGGGGTCGTACCGAGCCGTCCGGACGGCACACCGTCGACCTCATGTCCCAGGTCACGGCGGTGGACGCGGACCCGGCCGAGCCGGATCTCGACCATGCCCGCGCCACCCTGCTCGCCCTGGTGCGGCGCGGCGCCCGCCCGGTCGTCGAGCTCGCCGCCGACGCCGACCTGCCGCTCACCGTCGTACGCGTCCTGCTCGGTGACCTCGCCGAGGCCGGCCTGGTCCGCATCGACCGGCCGCGCGGCGTGGAACCGGCCGGCCCGGGCGCCGACCCCGCGCTGCTGAAGGAGATCGTCGAGCGGCTGAGGGAGCTGTAGGGAGGTCTCCGGCGCAACGAATCGCCGCCGGACACCTGTATCACGCAACGAACCGTTCGGCCACGCGCAACGGCTCCTCCTTGTCCGGCCCGGCCCGCCGACTTACCGTCTAAAGGGCCCCAGACCCCCGGCCCCAGACCCCTTCCGTACCCGGTGAGGACCCGTATGCGCACCGCCCTGCTCCAGAGCTCCGGCCGCCCCGGCTCGACCATCGAGAACCTCAAGGTGCTCGACGAGGCCGCCGGCCGGGCCGCCGCCGCGGGCGCCGCGCTGCTCGTCGCACCGGAGATGTTCCTGACCGGTTACGCGATCGGCGACGACATCGCCCGCCTCGCCGAGCCCGCCGACGGCGACTGCGCGGACGCGATCGCAGAGCTGGCCCACCGGCACGGCCTGGCGATCACCTACGGCTACCCGGAACGCGCCGGTGACGCCGTCCACAACTCCGCCCAGCTGATCTCCGCCGACGGCACCCGGCTCGCGAACTACCGCAAGTCCCACCTCTTCGGCGGCTTCGAGCGGGACCACTTCACCCCGGGCGACCAGCCGGTCGTCCAGGCGGAGCTGAACGGTCTCACCGTCGGGATCATGATCTGCTACGACGTGGAGTTCCCGGAGCTCGTCCGCGCCCACGCCCTGGCCGGCACCGACCTGCTGCTCGTCCCGACGGCGAACATGCACCCGTTCGAGCTCGTCGCCGAGTCCCTCGTCCCGGTGCGGGCCTGGGAGAACCAGATGTACGTGGCGTACGCCAACCGCATCGGCCAGGAAGGCGAGTTCGAGTTCTTCGGGCTGTCCGCGCTGGCCGGACCCGACGGGGTCGCCCGCGCCCGGGCCGGCCGTGGTGAGGAACTCGTCCTCGCCGACGTCGACCCCGCCCTCCTCGCCGCCTCCCGCGAGGCGAACCCGTATCTGAAGGACCGCCGCCCCGGCCTCTACGGGTCCCTGGTCTGACCTCCCCCCCCGCCCCTCTTCTCGCACCTTTTCGCATGTCGCAAGGAGTCCGTACCCCATGACGTCCACCGTGCCCAACGCCGTCGAGCACGCAGACGAGCAGCAGCCGCCGATCACCATGTTCGGGCCGGACTTCCCGTACGCGTACGACGACTTCCTCGCTCACCCGGCGGGCCTCGGCCAGATACCGGCGACCGAGCACGGCACCGAGATCGCCGTCATCGGCGGCGGCCTGTCCGGCATCGTGGCCGCCTACGAGCTGATGAAGATGGGCCTGAAGCCGGTCGTGTACGAGGCCGACCGGATCGGCGGCCGGCTGCGGACCGTCGGCTTCGAGGGCTGCGACCCCTCGTTGAGCGCCGAGATGGGCGCGATGCGCTTCCCGCCCTCCTCCACCGCCCTCCAGCACTACATCGACCTGGTGGAACTGGAGACCCGGCCCTTCCCCAACCCCCTCGCGGAGGCGACCCCTTCGACCGTCGTCGACCTCAAGGGCGAGTCGCACTACGCCGAGACGGCCGCCGACCTGCCGCAGGTCTACCGTGACGTCGCCGACGCCTGGAACAAGTGCCTCGAAGACGGCGCCGACTTCTCCGACATGAACCGTGCCCTGCGCGAGCGGGACGTGCCGCGCATCCGCGAGATCTGGTCCCGGCTCGTCGAGAAGCTCGACAACCAGACCTTCTACGGCTTCCTCTGCGACTCCGAGGCCTTCAAGTCCTTCCGGCACCGCGAGATCTTCGGCCAGGTCGGCTTCGGCACGGGCGGCTGGGACACGGACTTCCCGAACTCGATCCTGGAGATCCTGCGCGTCGTCTACACCGAGGCCGACGACCACCACCGCGGCATCGTCGGCGGCAGCCAGCAACTCCCGCTGCGGCTCTGGGAGCGCGAGCCGGAGAAGATCGTGCACTGGGCGTACGGGACGTCGCTCGCGAAGCTGCACGAGAACGGCGAGCCCCGGCCGGCCGTGACCCGGCTGCACCGCACCACCGGCAACCGGATCACGGTGACGGACGCGAACGGCGACATCCGCACCTACCAGGCGGCGATCTTCACCGCCCAGTCCTGGATGCTGCTGTCGAAGATCGCCTGCGACGACTCGCTCTTCCCGATCGACCACTGGACCGCCATCGAGCGCACCCACTACATGGAGTCCTCGAAGCTGTTCGTCCCGGTGGACCGGCCTTTCTGGCTGGACAAGGCCGTCGACGACAGGGGAAACCCGACCGGCCGGGACGTCATGTCGATGACGCTCACCGACCGGATGACGCGCGGCACCTACCTCCTGGACGACGGCCCGGACAAGCCCGCCGTCATCTGCCTCTCCTACACCTGGTGCGACGACAGCCTGAAGTGGCTGCCGCTCTCCGCGAACGAGCGGATGGAGGTGATGCTGAAGTCGCTCGGCGAGATCTACCCGAAGGTCGACATCAGGAAGCACATCATCGGCAACCCGGTGACCGTCTCCTGGGAGAACGAGCCGTACTTCATGGGCGCGTTCAAGGCCAACCTGCCCGGCCACTACCGCTACCAGCGGCGCCTGTTCACGCACTTCGTGCAGGACCGGCTGCCCGCGGACAAGCGGGGCATCTTCCTCGCCGGCGACGACATCTCCTGGACGGCGGGCTGGGCCGAGGGCGCCGTCCAGACCGCGCTGAACGCGGTCTGGGGCGTCATGCACCACTTCGGAGGCGAGACCGACCCGGCCAACCCGGGCCCCGGTGACGTCTACGACGAGATCGCGCCGGTCGAACTCCCCGAGGACTAGACCCCGGCGGCCCGGGCCTTCTCGTACACCTCCGCGGCGACTTCCTTGAGCTCCTGGGCGTCCCGCGGAGTGGTCTGGAGGTCGACCAGTATCTCCTCCAGGCCGACCGCCGCGTGCGCCACCAGGTCCTCGACGATCTGGTCGGTGCTGCCCTGGAAGGGCTGGCGGTCGGGGCCGGCATAGGGCTTGGCCGTGTACACGGCGTTGACCCGCACGACCGTCTGGATCGGTTCCGTGCGGCCGCGTTCGGCCGCCAGGTCCTGCAACTCCCGCCACTGGGCGGCCAGCTGCTCGGCGCCCATGCCCACCGGCAGCCAGCCGTCGGCGTGGTCGACCAGCCGCCGCCGGGCCTTCTTGTTGCCCGCGGCCAGCAGGATCGGGATCGGCCGGGCTGGTTTGGGACCGACCACGGCGGAGGCGATCTTCGTCAGTCGGCCGTCGTACTTCACCGGGTCCGGGCCCCACACCGCCCGGCACACCTCGATCAGTTCGTCGAGTACCTTGCCGCGCTCCTCGAACGGCCGGATCCCGGCGGCCGCGTACTCGTCGAGCGACCAGCCGGTGCCCAGGCCGGCGATCACCCGGCCGCCGCTCGCCGCGTCCAGCGAGGCCAGCGACTTGGCCAGTTGGAAGGGGACGTGCAGCGGCGCCACCAGCACACTGCTGCCCAGCCGCGCCCGCTCGGTGGCCGCGGCGGCGAGCGCGAGCGTGACCAGGGGCTCGGCCACGTCCCGGTACACGTCCGGCCAGGGGAGGCCCTCGACGCCGTAAAGGCCCTGGGTGGCGGGCTCCGGGAAGAGAGCCCGCTCGAAGACCCACAGGCTGTCGTAGCCGATCTCCTCGGCAGTGCGGGCCACGTCGGCGACGTCCGTGCCGAGGGAATACTGCCGCATCTGGGGGAGGCCGAGGCCTAGCCGCGTCGTCATTCCGGTGCTCCTTCGCGATCGGGTGGGTGCCGTCAACGTAAGGCGATCACAAAGGGGTTGCGAAGCGGCTCGCGTGTCGATCGGATCAGGCCACGTCAGCCGCGCAGCGGGGTGAGCAGCATCCGGCCCGCCAGCCCCACGGCCGCGTCCAGCCGTTCGGTGAACTCCTCGGCCAGGTCCCCGAACCGGCGCAGCGCCCACAGCGCCCGCGCCGCCGACCAGGTCGCGTCCCGGGCCCGCTCCAGGCTCCAGGAACCGAGCAGATGGGTCAGCGGATCGGCGATCTGGAGCAGGTCGGGACCCGGCATCAGATCCTCGCGGATGCGCTCCTCCAACGAGACGAGGAGTTCGCCCACGCGGTCGAACTCGTCCTCCAGGTCGACCGGTTCGCAGCCGAGCGTACGACAGCTGTCCACCACGGCCAGCGCCAGATCGTGCCCGATGTGCGCGTTGATGCCCGCCAACGCGAACTGCAGCGGTCGTACACCGGGATGGCGGCGGAACTGGAACAGCGGCCGCCAGCAGGCCGGCGGACGGCGGTCGCCGGCGGCCGCGTCCACGGCGGCCAGGTACCGCTCCGCGAACCGCACATCCAGCGTCGCGGCGGCTCCGGGGTCCCCGAACCGGCCCGCGTCCAGCCGCCGTTCGACCTCCTCCGTGACGGAGAGGTAGACACGGTTGAAGACCGCGATCCCGTCCCGCTCGGGCAGGGCCGCGTCCAGCGCGCGCATCCGGGAGACGACGGTGTCGACCGGAGCGGTGAGGTGTTCCGAGTGCGCCATGGGGGAAGGGTCCCAGCCCTGGGCTGGCGGGCGTGCCGACGGGCCCGGCGCATCCCCGGAACGGGGGAAGGACCCGTGGCACGGGAGGGGGAGCACAGCGTGCCTGGCTCACATGCCCGGCGGAGCGGCGAGGGCAGGCGGGCGGTCATGCTCGCGGTCGCCTCGGTCGTGGCCGCCGTGGGCACCGCGACCGGGATGCTCACGGCGCTCGGCGAGGAGGGCGGCGGGGGAGCGGACCAGGCCCGGCCGGCGGTGGTGCGCACGACCGCGGTGCGCACGTCCGGGGCGACGGCGGCGCGTACGACGGCTTCGGCGCCGCGGGAGACGACACCGTCCCGTACGCCGTCCGGCTCCGCGGCACCCGCTCCGGAGCCCGCACCGACTCCCCGGCGAACCACGCCGAGCCCGGCCGCTCCCACGGTCCAGAAGCAGCAGGCGCCCCGCCTCTACCGCCACCCCGACTCCCAGGTCAACGACTGGGTCCGCGCCCACCCGGACGATCCGCGCGCCGCCGTCATCGCCAACCGCATCGCCGACCGGCCGGCCGCCGTGTGGTTCGCCGACTTCGCCCCGGCGACCATCACCTCCCGCGTCCGCTCCGTCACCTCGGCGGCCGCTGCGCAGGGCCGGGTCCCGGTGCTGGTGCCGTACGCGATCCCGGACCGGGACTGCGGCGGGGCCTCGCAGGGCGGCGCGCCGGATCTGCGCGCCTACGACGCCTGGATCGACGCTTTCGCGCGGGGGCTGGGCTCCGGCGAGGTGATCGTGATCCTGGAGCCGGACTCCGTCGCCCAGTCCGGGTGCCTCTCCGCCGGCCGCCGTGCCGCCCGGTTCGCCTCGCTGGCCCGCGCCGGCCGGGTGCTGAAGGCGGCCGGCCCGAGGACCCGGGTCTACTACGACGCCGGGCACTCCGGCTGGAACCCGGCCGCCCGGCAGGCGGCCCTGCTCGGGCAGGCCGGAGCCAGGTCGGGCGACGGCATCTTCAGCAACGTCTCCAACTTCCGTACCACCGCCGACGAGATCGCCTACGACCGTCAGGTCCTCGACGCCCTCGGCGGTCCGGCCTCGCTCGGCGCGGTGATCGACACCAGCCGCAACGGCAACGGCCCCCCGGCGAACGGTGCCTGGTGCGACCCGGCGGGGCGGCGGATCGGTCAGGAGCCCACGCTCCGCACCGGTCAGTCGCGGATCGACGCCTATCTGTGGATCAAACTGCCGGGGGAGTCCGACGGCTGCAAGGGCGCCGCCGGGACCTTCACACCGTCGTACGCCTACGACTTGGCGTCGTCGTAGGAGCTGGTGCCTTCGTCGAGCAGCGGTTCCCGCCCCTTGAGGTGGGCGGGGGCGAGGGCGCGCAGGACGTGGTAGCCGACGATGACGACCAGCGTGCCGAGGGCGATACCGCTGAGGGAGAAGGTGTCGCTGAACTTCATGCTGACGTTGCCGACGCCGATGATAATGCCCGCGGCGGCCGGGACCAGGTTCAGCGGGTTGCGCAGATCGACCTTGGCGTGCAGCCAGATCTGGGCGCCGAGCAGGCCGATCATGCCGTACAGGATGACGGTGATGCCGCCGAGCACCCCGCCCGGGACCGCGGCCACCACCGCGCCGAACTTGGGGCAGACGCCGAAGAGCAGCGCGAAGCCGGCGGCGGCCCAGTAGGCGGCGGTGGAGTAGACCCGGGTCGCGGCCATCACGCCGATGTTCTCGGAGTAGGTGGTGTTGGGCGGGCCGCCCACGGCGGTGGAGAGCATGGAGGCGACCCCGTCGGCCGAGATCGCCGTGCCGAGCCGGTCGTCGAGGGAGTCGCCGGTCATCTCGCCGACCGCCTTGACGTGTCCGGCGTTCTCCGCGACCAGGGCGATCACGACCGGGAGGGCGACCAGGATCGCCGACCACTGGAAGGACGGTCCGTGGAAGGACGGCAGCCCGATCCAGTCCGCCCTGCCGACGCCGGAGAGGTCGAGGCGCCAGTGGTCGGTGACCTTGCCGCCCGGGCCCGTGGAGTGGATCCTGCCGAAGATCCGGTCGAGGGCCCAGGACAGGACGTACCCGAAGACCAGGCCCAGGAAGATCGCGACACGTGACCAGAAACCACGCAGACAGACGACGGCCAGACCGGTGAAGGACATCACCAGCAGCGCGGTCCACTGGTCCTGCGGCCAGTAGGTGGAGGCGGTCACCGGGGCCAGGTTGAAGCCGATCAGCATCACGACCGCGCCGGTGACGATCGGCGGCATCGCGGCGTGGATGATCCGGGCGCCGAAGCGCTGGACGGCCAGGCCGACCAGGAAGAGCACGGCGCCGACCACGAAGACCGCGCCGGTCACGGTGGCGCTGGTGCCGCCCTGGGCGCGGATGACGGCCGCGACCCCCACGAAGGACAGGGAACAGCCCAGGTAGCTGGGGATCCGGCCACGGGTCGCGAGCAGGAAGATCACGGTCGCGACGCCGGACATCATGATCGCGAGGTTGGGGTCCAGACCCATCAGTACCGGGGCGACGAAGGACGCACCGAACATCGCGACCACGTGCTGGGCGCCGAGCCCGATCGTGCGGGGCCAGGAGAGCCGTTCGTCGGGGCGTACCACCGCTCCGGGCGCGGGCGTGCGCCCGTCGCCGTGCAGTTTCCAGCGCACGCCGAGATCCATGGTGGGGGTTCGCTTTCTTCGAAGTGCTGTGAAGACGGCTTCGTACGTGAAGACGGTCCGAACCATTGTCATGGCTACCTGGCGGTCCTACGCTCGCACGGTCCCACTCGTGAACCATGTTCATGTATATGACCAACGGCTGCTTCCTGTCTGATCGGAGTGCTCGATGAGTGGAAGATCCCGCACGGCCGTCGTCCTGACGGCACTGGCGGCCCTCGGGGCCGTCCTCGTCCCCTCCGCCCATGCGACCGCGAGGGCCCCGAAGGCGCCCGACACCGCCGTGCTCGACGGCGCTCGCCTCCAGCGGACCAAGGCTGATCTCGACCACGGCGACCCTCGACTCCGACGCGCTGTCAAGGACTTGACGACCCGCGCCGACGCCTGGCTGGGCCAGGGTCCCTGGACGGTCGTCGACAAACCGAAGCCCGCGCCCGGCGGAGACGTCCACGACTACCTGAGCCAGGCCCCCTACTGGTGGCCCACCACCACACCCACCGCCGACAACCCCTGGGGCTGCCCCTACGTCCAGCGCGACGGCCAGCGCAATCCCGAGGTCGACACCGGCACCGACCGCCAGGACGTCGAGAAGGTCTTCGACTCGACCTACGACCTCTCCCTGGCCTGGTACTACACGGGCAAGCGGCAGTACGCGGAGAAGGCCGGACAGGTCCTGCGCACCTGGTTCCTCGACCCGGCGACCCGGATGAACCCGAACCTCGACCACGCCCAGTTCATCCCGTGCAAGTACGACGGCCGGGCCATCGGCATCATCGACTTCTCCCAGTCGTACACGAGCGTGGTCGACGCCCTCGCGATCCTCGCCACCGGCGCACCCGGCTGGAGCGCCGACGACCGTGCCGGGATGCGCGGTTGGAACACGGACTTCCGTGACTGGCTGAAGAACAGCGCCTTCGGCAAGGAGGAGGGCGCCGCCGCCAACAACCACGGCACCTTCTACGACATGCAGCTCGCCGCCCTCGCCTACGCGACCGGCGACAAGGCGCTGGCGAAGAAGACCGTGCTGGACGCGCGGGCCAGGCGGATCGACCCGCAGATCGCGGCCGACGGAAGCCAGCCGCAGGAGCTGGCGCGGACCAGGAGCTGGCACTACTCGACCTTCGACCTGGTCGCCTACACCCGGCTCGCGGCCATCGGCCGGCATGTCGGGGTGAACCTCTGGTCCTACCGGGGGCCGGACGGGCAGAGCCTGTTCAAGGCCGTGGACTATCTGCTGCCCGCCGCGACCGGGGCCACCGCCTGGCCCTATCCGGAACTCGAGTTCCACCGCTACGCCGCGTCCGACGTCGTCCACGCGGCGGCCGACGCCGGCGACAAGACGGCCCAGCGGGCGGTACCACAGCTGGAGGCCCCGCCCGGCGGCGACCTCTGGGCGCTGCGGCCGGCCGCCGAGCAGCTGGACTCGATCGCGGGCTGAGGCCGCCGACGGGGCTCCTGAGCGCTCGCTTAGACTGGCGTCAGCTGAAGGTCAGCGCAATGTCAGCAACGCCCAGGAGCCCCACCCGTGACCGCCGAAGCCCCGACCGCCCCCGCCCTGTCCTACGGCCGGCTGATCCCCGTCACCGTCCACTTCGACGACCTCGACGCGCTCGGGCTGCTCCACAACGCCCGCTACCCGGTGATGGTCGAGCGGGCCTGGGCCGAGCTCTGGCAGGGGCACGGCTTCGCCTTCGAGGGCGACTGGGCCGCGGCCGAGGACGCCTGCAACGCGGTCAAGGAACTACGGATCAGCTACGAGGCACCGGTCACCCGGCCGGGCACCTACGCCGTCCACCTCTGGCTGGAACGGCTCGGCAACACCGGCCTGACCTACGGCTTCCGGTTCTGCTCCGCGGACGGCGCGACCACCTACGCGCACGGCACCCGGGTCCTGGTCCGGCTGGACGCGGCCACCCTGCGCCCCGCCCCCTGGAGCGAGCGCTTCAGGGCCGCGGGCCGGGAGCTGCTGCGGCCGGCGGACTGACCTCCGCCCGCACCGCGCGCTCCCCGGGCCGCAGCACACCCGCGAACGCCACCAGGCCGCAGGTGAGCGCCGTGACCACACCGAACGACACCACCAGGCTGGTCGCCTGCGCCACCCCGCCGATCAGGCTGGGCGCGATCAGCCCCGAGGTGTAGGTGATCGTCGCCACGCCGGCGATGGCCTGACTGGGGTTCGGCCCGGCGTGCCCGGCCGCCGCGAAGCACAGCGGTACGACGACCGCGATGCCGAGGCCCATCAGCGCGAACCCGGTCATCGCCACCGCCGGATGCCCGGCGAGGACGATCAGCAGCCCGCCGAGCGCGGCCAGCACACCCCCGGCGCGCACGGTACGGACCGTGCCGAAGCGGTTCACCACCGCGTCCCCGCTGATCCGGGCGATCGCCATGGTCAGCATGAACCCCGTGGTGGTGGCCGCCGCGAGCCCGGCCGAACTGTCCATCCGGTCCCGCAGGAACACCGCCGACCAGTCCAGGCTCGCCCCCTCCGCGAACACCGCGCAGAAGCCGACCGTGCCGATCAGCAGCGCCGACCGGGGCGGCAGCGCGAACCGCGGCGGCGGCTCCTCGTCCTCGGCGGGCTGCACGTCCAGCACCCAGCCGGCCGCCAGGACGCCGAGCACGGTGAGGGTGGCGGCGGCCAGCGCGAAGTGCAGCCGGGCGTCCGAGCCGAGGTGTGCGGCGAGGGTGCCCGCCGCCGATCCGATCAGGGCGCCCGCGCTCCACATGCCGTGCAGCCCCGACATGATCGACCTGCCGAGCAGCCGCTCGACCTCCACGCCGAGCGCGTTCATCGCGACGTCGGCCATGCCCGCGCTGGCGCCGTACACGAACATCGCCAGGCAGAGCGTGGACAGGTTCGGCGCGAGGGACGGCAGGACCAGTGACAGCGTCCACATCGCGATCAGTGCGCGCAGCGCCGTACGGCTGCCGAAGCGGTGGCTGATCCGGCCCGCCAGCGGCATCGAGCACGAGGCGCCGAACGCGGTGAAGGCGAGCGCGAAGCCGAGCTGGCCCGCGCTCAGCCCGGCATGGTCCTGGATCCAGGGCACCCGGGTCGCGAACGAGCCGGTGACGGCACCGTGCACGGTGAACACGGCCGCGACGGCGTACCGCGCGCGCTTCGCCTCGTGCTGCTCGTGTCCCGCGTCCTTCATTGCTTTCATGGTCCTGCCCCTCCCCAGGTGGGTGCCGCCCCGCTGTCGCGGCGTAAACTATCAGGGACCCTTCCTGATAGATAGGGAGAGATGTGGCCGTCCTGGCCGCGTCGATCTGGGAGGATGCCCGTCATGCCCGCATCACCGAGCACCGCCCGGGCCATCAACGACCGGCTCGCGCTGACCCTGCTCCAGCAGCAAGGCCCGCTCACGGCAGGGCAGTTGAAACAGCTGACCGGACTGTCCCGGCCGACCGTCGCCGACCTCGTGGAACGGCTCACCGTGTCCGGCCTGATCACCGTGGTCGGCGAGTCCGGCGAACAGCGCCGGGGCCCGAACGCCCGGCTGTACGGCATCGTCGCCGACCGCGCCACTCTGGCCGCCGTCGACGTCCGTACCGAGAGCGTCTCGGTGCTGGTGTCCGACCTGGTGGGGCGGGTGCTGGCCGAAGGGTCGGTGCCGGTCGGGCCGGAGGCGGGAAAGGCGGCCGTGGGGGAGGCGGCGGCCGTCGAGCAGGCGGTGGAGCTGGTCGAGCGGACGGCCAAGGAGGCGGGGGCCGCCGGCGGTGGGCGGTTGCACACCGTCGGCATCGGGGCGCCCGGGCTCATCGACCCGGCGAGCGGCGAACTCCGCGACACGGCGGGCCTGCCGGCCTGGCACCGCCGGCTGGTCGCCACGCTCCAGGACCGGTTCCCGGAGGCCCGGGTCGGTGTCGAGAACGAGACCAACCTCGCCGCCCTCGCCGAGCAGCAGGAGGGCGTCGCCCGCGACCGCGACACCTTCGTGCTGCTCTGGCTGGGGCACAGCTGCGGCGCCGCCGTCGTCCTGGACGGCAGCCTGCGCCGGGGCGCCTCCGGCGGCACGGGCGAGATCGGCTTCCTGCCGGTACCGGGCACCCGCGCACTGCCGTCGGCGACGGACTGCGCGGGCGGCTACCACTCGCTGGTGGGGGCGGCGGCGATCGCCGAACTGGCCGAGGAACACGGGCTGGAACCGGCCGGATCGACGGGTCCCGAGCCCGCGGCCGCGTGGTTGGTGGGGGAGGCGGTCCGGCTCAGGGAAGCGCCCCGAAGGGGCGCGGGGAACTGCGCGACGAGCCACGACGGACCCGCGGGGGACCGCCGGCCCCATCCGGCGGACTCCACCGGCTTCCTCGACGCCCTGGCCGACCGCATCGCCGTAGGCGTGGCAGCCGTCGTAGCCATCCTGGACCCGGGGTGCGTGGTTCTCGGCGGCGAGATCGGCTCGGCCGGCGGCGCCGCGCTCGCCGCCCGCGTCGAGGAGCGGCTGCGCCGGATGTCCCCGCTGGCCACCGAGGTGCGCGCGAGTTCCCTCGGCGGCAAAGCCGTGCTGCGCGGAGCGCTGCTGACGGCACGGGAGCGCGCGCAGGACGAACTGTTCGCGCCGCGGGACCGCTGACCTGACCGGCCTGGTGGGTGACCCGGCGACGGGCAAGGGCCGTCGTCACCGTCGCCGGGCTCGCTCGAACGATAAATGGACTAGACCAGTAGGGTCAATAGCTGCGGATCGAGTCAAGATGCCTGGTCCGAGGGCCCGTTGGGCGTCACTCCCGCGCATGACGTCCCGTCAGGGAAGTCCAGCGACACGGTCTGTGAGGCAGCCCACACGGTTCCCTTGCGTGGACCACTCCCGGGCGTGGCAGACTGGCCGTGTACCAGAAGCAGCGCACTCCGGGGTCGGTGAAACTCCGAACCGGCGGTTACAGTCCGCGACCCGTCCGCTTCCAGCGGCCGGTTGACCAGGTGAAATTCCTGGACCGACGGTTAAAGTCCGGATGGGAGGCAGTGCGCGGCGGGCGAGCATGTATCTGTGCGCGCCGCCGTATCTGGTCTCGTCCGTCACGGACGGGACCTTGTCGGCGTCGCTCCCGGTGTGCTCTTCCGTCCTTTCTGTCGTTCGTCGACAGGCCCCGGAGTCCGTGCCCCGTTGAGGCAGGAGGACCCGGGAAGTGTTCACCGGAATCGTCGAAGAGCTGGGTGAGATCACCGCCGTCGAGAACCTCGGCGACGCCTCCCGTTTCCGGCTCCGTGGCCCCGTAGTGACCGAGGGCGCACAGCACGGCGACTCCATCGCCGTGAACGGTGTCTGTCTGACCGTCGTGGAACACGAGGGCGACGAGTTCACCGCGGACGTCATGCAGGAGACCCTCAAGCGGTCCTCCCTCGGCGCACTGGACGTCGGCTCCCGCGTCAACCTGGAGCGCCCCACCGCCGTCGGCTCCCGGCTCGGCGGCCACATCGTGCAGGGCCACGTCGACGGCACCGGTCAGGTGCTGTCCCGGACCCCGTCCGAGAACTGGGAGATCGTCAAGGTCTCCCTCCCCGCCGACCTCGCCCGCTACGTCGTCGAGAAGGGCTCCATCACCGTCGACGGCATCAGCCTCACCGTCGTCGAGGCCGGCCCCGACTACTTCACCGTCAGCCTCATCCCGACCACCCTCGACCTGACCACGCTCGGCCGCAAGCAGCCCGGCGACCCGGTCAACCTCGAGGTCGACATCGTCGCCAAGTACGTGGAGCGGCTGCTCGCGAACACGCAGGGAGCAGGCCGGTGAACTGGCTGAACTCCGAGGCCTTCGTCCTGTTCGGCCAGCACATCCTCTGGTCGGACATGATCGGCAACATCCTCGGCCTGGCCGCCCTCGCCCTCGGCTGGCGCCGCAACCTGTGGAGCTGGCCGGTCCAGTTCGCCTCCGGCCTCATCCTCTTCGGCGCCTTCTACGGCCACCTCACCGGCAGCGCCGGCAAGCAGGCCGTCGTCATGGTCGTCGCGCTGTACGGCTGGTGGCAGTGGAACCGCAACAGGGGCCGGGCCGAGGACGGCGGTGACGGTCACATCACCCCCCGGTTCGCCACCTGGCGCGAGCGCGGCGCGATGGTCGCCGCCGCGGCCGTCGGCACGGTCGTCGTCGCCCTGCTCTTCAAGGCCTACCCGTCCCTGTCCTGGGACCCCTGGCCGGACGCCTACATCTTCGTCGGCACCGTCGTCGCCATGTACGCCCAGGCCCGCGGCATGGTCGAGTTCTGGATCGCCTGGCTCCTCGTCGACCTGGTCGGCGTCCCCCTCAACTTCACCAACGGCTACGCCTTCTCCGGCTTCGTCTACGTCATCTACGGCGCGCTCGTCCTGTGGGGCCTGCGCGACTGGTGGCTGCGCTCCCGCCAGGGCACGCGGCCCGCTCTGGAAGGAGCACCCGCATGACCGCGGCACCCATCCTCTACAGCACCGAAGGCGCCGAGGACCTCACGCTCGACCCGGTCGAGCAGGCCATCGCCGACATCGCGGCCGGCCGCCCGATCGTGGTCGTCGACGACGAGGACCGCGAGAACGAGGGCGACCTCGTCGTCGCCGCCGAGAAGATCACCCCCGAGATCGTCGCCTTCATGATGAGCGAGTGCCGCGGCCTTATCTGCGCCCCCATGGAGGGCGAGGAGCTGGACCGGCTCGACCTGCCGCAGATGGTCGGTGACAACACCGAGTCCATGAAGACCGCGTTCACCGTCTCCGTGGACGCCTCCGCCGCGCACGGCGTCACCACCGGCATCTCGGCCGCCGACCGCGCCACCACGCTCCGGCTGCTGGCGAGCGGCGACGCCGAGCCGACGGACCTCGTCCGCCCCGGCCACATCTTCCCGCTGCGCGCCCGCCCCGGTGGCGTCCTGGTCCGTAACGGTCACACCGAGGCCGCCGTCGACCTCGCCCGCCTCGCGGGCCTGCGCCCGGCCGGTGCCATCGTGGAGATCGCCGGCGAGGACGGCCGGATGCTCCGGCTCCCCGAGCTGATCCCGTTCGCCCGCAAGCACGGCCTGACGATCATCTCCATCGCCGACCTGATCACCTACCGCCGCTCCGCCGAGCCCACCGTCCGCCGCGAGGCCGAGGTCAACCTGCCCACCAAGCACGGGACTTTCACCGCGTACGGCTACCGCTCCAGCGCAGACGGCGTCGAGCACGTCGCCCTCGTCCACGGCGAGATCGGCGACGGCGAGGACGTCCTGGTCCGGGTCCACTCCGAGTGCCTCACCGGAGACGTCTTCGGCTCCGCCCGCTGCGACTGCGGCCCCCAGCTCGACGCCGCCCTGGAGCGCATCCAGGACGAGGGCCGGGGTGTCGTCGTCTACCTGCGCGGACACGAGGGGCGGGGGATCGGGCTGCTGTCCAAGCTGCGCGCCTACGAACTCCAGGAGCGCGGCCGGGACACCCTCGACGCCAACCTGGAACTCGGCCTGCCCGCCGACGCCCGCGACTACGCCGCCGGCGCCCAGATCCTCACCGACCTCGGCGTCCGCGGTGTCCGGCTGATGACCAACAACCCCGACAAGACCGACGCGCTGCTCAGCCATGGCCTCAAGGTCACCGGCCGGGAGCCGATGCCCGTACAGGCGGGCGAACACAACCTCCGCTACCTGCGCACCAAGCGGGACCGGATGGGCCACGACCTGCCCTGGCTGGACACCCCTGCCGTGTCCGGCTGCGGCAACCAGTAAAGAAACAGCACTGAGGAGAGACGTGAGCGGCAAGGGTGCACCGGAGTTGTCCGTACGCAATGTCAGCGACCTGCGGGTCGCCGTCATCGCGGCCCAGTGGCACGAGAAGGTGATGGACGGTCTGGTGGACGGCGCCCTGCGCGCCCTGCGCGACCTGGGGATCGACGAGCCGACCCTGCTGCGGGTCCCCGGCAGCTGGGAGCTCCCGGTCGCCGCCAAGGCCCTCGCCGGCCGCGGCTACGACGCGGTGGTCGCGCTCGGCGTCGTCATCCGCGGTGGCACCCCCCACTTCGAGTACGTGTGCCAGGGCGTCACCCAGGGCCTCACCCAGGTCTCCGTCGAGACCGGTGTCCCGGTCGGCTTCGGCCTGCTCACCTGCGACAACGAGGAGCAGGCCCTGGACCGGGCAGGCCTGGAAGGCTCCAACGAGGACAAGGGCCACGAGGCGGTGACGGCGGCGGTGGCGACGGCGGCCACCCTCCGCTCAGTATCTGAACCCTGGCACTGAGCGACGCGGCGTTTGGCGTAGTCTGGCGCTCACCATGTCCAACAAGACTTTCGAGGAGCTCTTCACCGAGCTCCAGCACAAGGCCGCCCACGGCGACCCCGCCACGTCCCGCACCGCCGAGCTGGTCGGGAAGGGGGTCCATGCCATCGGCAAGAAGGTCGTCGAGGAGGCAGCCGAGGTCTGGATGGCCGCCGAGTACGAGGGCAAGGAAGCCGCCGCCGAGGAGATCTCGCAGCTGCTCTACCACGTCCAGGTGATGATGGTCGCCCGCGGAATCTCGCTGGACGACGTCTACGCCCACCTGTAGAACAATTCCCGACAAACCCCCCTTTTCAAGCGAAGGAAGCCGACCTCATGCTGCGCATCGCCGTCCCCAACAAGGGTTCCCTCTCAGGACCTGCGGCGGACATGCTGCATGAGGCCGGCTACCGGCAGCGCCGGGAGTCCAAGGAACTGCGCATCGTCGACCCGGTCAACGACGTCGAGTTCTTCTACCTGCGCCCCCGGGACATCGCGATCTACGTCTCCTCCGGCCGCCTCGACATCGGCATCACCGGCCGTGACCTGCTCGTCGACTCCGGCGCCCACGCCGAGGAGATCCTCCCGCTCGGCTTCGCCCGCTCCACCTTCCGCTTCGCCTCCAGGCCCGGCGCGGCCGACGGCCTGGCGGACCTGAAGGGCAAGACGGTCGCCACCTCCTACGAGGGCATCGTCGCCAAGCACCTCGCCGACAGCGGTGTCGACGCCTCCGTCGTCCACCTCGACGGCGCCGTCGAGACCGCCATCGAACTCGGTGTCGCCGAGGTCATCGCGGACGTCGTCGAGACCGGCACCTCGCTGCGCAACGCGGGCCTGGAGGTCTTCGGCGAGCCGATCATGACCTCCGAGGCGATCGTCATCCGCCGGGCCGACGCCGACGCCGACGCCGAGGACGCTGCCGAGCCGAAGGTCCAGCAGTTCCTGCGCCGCCTCCAGGGCGTCCTGGTCGCCCGGACGTACGTGATGATGGACTACGACTGCCGGGTCGAGCAGCTGGAGAAGGCCGTCGCGCTCACCCCCGGCCTGGAGTCCCCGACCGTCTCACCGCTGCACAACGAGGGCTGGGTCGCCGTCCGCGCCATGGTCCCCACCAAGGACGCCCAGCGGATCATGGACGACCTGTACGACATCGGCGCCCGCGCCATCCTGACCACGGCCATCCACGCCTGCCGCCTCTGAAACGCCCGCGAGAGATGTCCGAGCTTCCTTCCCTTCCCGTCACCTTCCGGCCGGGCCACACCCGCGTGATCCTGCTCACCGCGGGCGTCGCCATCTTCGCCACCATCTCCGGGGTCGCGCTGCTCCTCGAACAGCTCGGCCCGGGGGAGCAGCTCAGCTTCGTCATCACCGGCGCGCTGATCTTCTGGGTGCTGGCCCAGCTGGCCCGGGTGAAGGTGGTCGCCGACGAGTCGGGGGTCACCGTCGTCAACATCGCCAGCAAGCGGCGTCTGGACTGGGCGGAGATCCTCCAGGTGAACCTCCGACCGGGTGACCCGTGGGTGTTCCTGAACCTCAGCGACGGCACTAGCCTGCCCGCGCTCGGCATCCAGCCGGGCATCGCCAAGCAGCGCGCCATCGCCGACGCCAAGGCCCTGCGGGCCCTCGCCGAGGCCCACGCGATCCACGACCCCGAGCAGCACCAGGGTTGAAATCACGCAACTTCGGGGCCACCTCCGGGCCGTCCACCCTGCCGTAGTGGGCCCTGTCTTGATTAATCTGTTGGTGGAGGCTTTTCATGTCCCGCCTCCGCCCCTGTCGCGCGCCCGGCGCACAGGGGTTCCTGCTACGCGAGGAGTGACCCTCTCCGGCGATGGACGGATCGTCCTGTAGTACCTGCGCCGCCCCCTCCCGACATACCGCGGACCCCCGAACCGGGGTCCGCGACGAATCGGAGGCGGTGGCATCATGACCACCCCCCTGCTGCTCCTGGCGGCCGCGTTCCTGCTCATCCTCGCCAACGGCTTCTTCGTGGCCGCCGAGTTCGGCCTGGTGACCGTGGAGCGACCCGAAGCCGAGAAGGCCGCCGCCGACGGCGACAAGCGCGCCGGTACGGTCGTCGAGGCGCTGAAGGAACTGTCCTTCCAGCTCTCCGGCACCCAGCTCGGCATCACCATCACCTCCCTGGTCGTCGGCATGCTCGCCGAACCGGCACTGGCCGCGCTGCTGCGTGGCCCGTTCACCGCGATCGGCCTCCCCGAGGGCTCCGTCTCCGGTATCTCGGTCGTCGTCGGCATGCTGCTCGCCTCGGCGATCCAGATGGTGATCGGCGAACTCGTGCCCAAGAACTGGGCGGTCTCCAAGCCCCTCCAGGTCGCGCGCTTCGTCGCCGGCCCGCAGGCCCGCTTCTCGCGCCTGTTCCGCCCGGTCATCGCCGCGCTGAACACGGTCGCCAACCGGCTCGTCCGCGCCCTGGGTGTCGAGCCCGCCGAGGAGCTCGCCTCCGCCCGCACCCCGGGCGAGCTGGTCTCGCTGGCCCGGCACTCCGCCCGGGCCGGCGCGCTGGAGCAGGACACGGCCGACCTGTTCGTCCGCACCCTGTCCCTGGGCGAGCTGACCGCGCAGCACGTCATGACCCCCCGAGTGAAGGTCAGCGCGCTCCAGGACTCGGCGACCGCCGAGGACGTGGTCAACCTCACGCGGGCCACCGGCCTGTCCCGTTTCCCGGTCTACCGGGAGAAGATCGACGAGATCGTCGGCATGGCCCACCTCAAGGACGCCCTGGCGGTCCCGGTCCGTGACCGGCTGCGTACCCCCGTCGGCCGCATCGCCCGCAAGGCGCTGCTCGTGCCCGAGACCCTCCCGGTCCAGCCGCTGCTCGCCCGGCTCCGCTCCGAGCAGCCCATCGCGGTCGTCGTCGACGAGTACGGCGGTACGGCCGGGGTGGTCACCCTGGAGGACATCGTCGAGGAACTCGTCGGCGAGGTCCGCGACGAGCACGACAGCCCGGACGCACCGGAACTCGCGGCGGCTCCGGCACAGGACGGCAAGCCCGCCTGGGACGTCGACGGCAGTGTCCGCGTCGACATCCTCCAGCGGATAGGCCTCGACGTGCCCGAGGGACCGTACGAGACGGTCGCCGGCCTGGTCGCCGACCTCCTCGGCCGGATCCCGGCGCCCGGCGACCGGGCCGAGCTGCCCGGCTGGCGGCTGTCGGTCCGCCGGGTCGGCCACTACCGCGCCGAGCGGGTCCGCCTGGTCCGCACCGCCCCCGCCGTCGCGGAGGCCGTCCGATGAGCGTTCTCCAACTGGTCTTCGCCGCCCTGCTGGTGCTCACCAACGGCTTCTTCGTGGGCGCGGAGTTCGCGCTGGTCTCGGTCCGCCGCAGCCAGATCGAACCGCTGGGCACGGCCAGGGCACGCCAGGTCCTCTACGGCCTGGAACGCCTCCCGCAGATGATGGCCGCGGCCCAGTTCGGCATCACTGTCTGCTCGCTGACGCTGGGCGCGGTGGCCGAGCCGACCGTGGCACATCTGCTGGAGCCGGTGTTCGAGGCGGTACACGTGCCCGAGGGCGTGATCCATCCCCTGGGCTATGTGATCGCGCTGGCCGGAGTGGTCTTCTTCCACCTCGTCATCGGCGAGATGGTGCCGAAGAACCTGGCGATGGCGGCGCCCGAGAAGGCGGCGCTGTGGCTGAGCCCCGGCCTGGTGGCGTTCGCCCGCGTGTGCCGGCCGATCACGGTCGCCCTGGGTGCCTGTGCCCAGGGCATCCTGAAGCTGTTCCGGGTGGAGCCGAAGGACGAGGTCGAGGCGGTCGTCACCAGCGAGCAGCTCAACCGGCTCCTTGAGGACTCCGGCCAGGCGGGCCTCCTCGACCCCGAGGAGCAGGAGCGGCTGGAGGACGCGCTGGAACTGGGCTCCCGCCCGGTGACGGACGTACTCCTGCGACGCGAGTCCCTGATCACGGTCCCCCCGTCGGTCACCCCGGGCCAGATCGTGGAGCTCACCGCCCGCACCGGGTACTCCCGTTTCCCGGTCGCCGCCGAGTCCGGTGCGTTCATGGGCTATGTGCATGTGAAGGACGTGCTCGACCTGGAGGACTCGGACCGGGCGGTGCCGCAGCAGATATGGCGCCCGATGACGACCCTGCGGGCCGAGCTGCCCCTCGACGACGCGCTCACGGTGATGCGCCGAGCGGCGACGCACCTCGCGCAGGTGGCCGACGCCCAGGGCAGGGTCCTGGGGCTTGCGGCACTGGAGGACGTGCTGGAACTGCTGGTGGGCGAGGTGACGGACCCGGCACACCGGGAGGAACGGCCGACCAGGCCGCCCGAGCCCCGGGCCAGCGGCGAGCCCGAGGAAGTGGCGGTGGGCTGAGCACCACGGGGAACCGCGTCCCGGCGACGGCCGGCCACGCGGTTCCCCGCGTCCCCCAGGGGGCAGTGCACCTCGACGTCACCCGGAGGCGCCGACGCCAGGCCGCGGGCTGCCGTCAGGGGCCGACGTCCCACCGCCGACGACCGCCCCCCTCGTACCCGGCGACAGCCGACAGGAGTGGCCGGGATCGGCCCTCGCGGGGCAGGCATGCCGCGGTCGCGGCGGCGGGGCTCGGCTCACACCGGCGAGGCGTTGTCACCCGGAGGCCGGCGGATCAGGTGCAGACAGACGACCGAGGCGACCAGGGTCCGCCGATCCGAGGCGTCCAGGCGGGGGTCCACTTCGACCACGTACTGCTGCAACCCGATCCACGAGTCGATGGTGCTCACCGTGACCCGGCCGAGGATCTCCGGCGCCGGGCCTCCTGCCGGATCGGTCTCCGTGAGATTCCATTCGGCGTACAGGAGACCCGGCCGGGTGAGGAGGAGCCGGCGTCCCCGCTCCGTCCGCAGGTCCAGCCGGCGGGCCTTGACGAGTCCACGGGCATCATCGGCGGTGCCGACCTCCCGGTCCGCGGCATCGATGAAGCGGAACGACCCCGGTCCGAACTGCTCGATACGGACGATGAACTCGCCGGACGTCGCGGTGAGGACGGAGTGCGCGTCGTCGGTGTACGTGACCTGGCCGAGCGGGGTCCCCGTCATGGTGGACAGGACCAGGTCGGGCCCCGTGTATCTGCGCCACCGTGACCGCTTCGGCTGCCCCACCACGACGGTTTCCAGCTCGAACAGACCGGGTTCCGGCACCGTTCCTTCCTCCGCCACCACGGCATCCCCCTCGACCGAGTACGTCCACTGTGACCGACACCCTGTCCGATGCCCGTCCCGCGGGCGCTCGTCGACACCGAGTGGCACCGCCGGCGCCGCTCCTGCCGGGACACGGGGGCAGCGGGCACAAGCGAAGCGAGCGAGTCCCCGGCCCCTGCCGGCCACGGAGTACCAGGACCCGGCAGCGCACGCCGGGCGGGCGGAGCGGGGGCGGTGGCGGTGGCGGACGAGACCCGCACCTACATACCGGCCGGATCCTGCGGCCCCCGCCCCGACAGCACTTCCCCGTACGCCTGCATCAGGTCCGGCAGCCGTAACGTCGCCAGGTCGTCCCGTGTCAGCGCCCCGGGATACACCGACAACCGCAGATCCCGGTACGCGCAGCTCTTCTCGTACAGCGTCCGCAGGAACCGGCCGTTGCCCAACTCGTCGATCCACCCCTGGTCGACCACGTGCCCGGCGATCGACCGCAGCTCCTCCAGCGCCTCCTCGTCCCAGGCGTCACCGTTCTCCGCGGCCAGCACCTCGCCGATCGAGGTCAGCTCAAGGGGGCGGTAGGAGGGAAAGTCCACGCGGGTCGTGAAGCGGGAGGAGAGCCCGGGGTTGGCGGCCAGCAGGCGGTCCATGCCCTCCGGGTAGCCGGCCAGGATCACCACCAGGTGGTCGCGGTTGTCCTCGGCCCGCTTCAGCAGCACCTGCAACGCCTCGTCCCCGTAGGCGTCCCCCTTGCCGTAGCCGGAGTTGGACAGCGAGTACGCCTCGTCCACGAACAGCACCCCGCCGATCGCGGAGTCGATCAGCTCGTTCGCCTTCACGGCGGTCTGGCCGAGGTACTCGCCCACCAGATCGGCCCGCTGCGCCTCCACGAGGTGGTCCCCGCCCAGCAGGCCGAGCGCGTAGAACACCCGGCCGAGAATCCGGGCGACGGTGGTCTTCCCGGTGCCCGACGGGCCGGAGAAGACGAAGTGGCGTTTCGGCGGCTGCACCGGCAGCCCCTGCCCGGCCCGCAACCGGGCCATGTTCAACTGTGCGGACAACGCCTTGACCTGCCGCTTCACGGGCTCAAGGCCGACCATGCGCTCCAGCTCGGCCAGCGCCTCCTCGAGTAACGCGGGGTCGGTCGGCCCGGCCGGCAGCGGAGGCGAGGGTACGACCTTCTCGCGCACCGAGGGATCGACCACCGACGGCATCGCCCCGGCCGGCGGTTCGGACTCCCCGAACCGCAGATCGCGGCCTTCCGTGCCGAAGAGCGGGTCGAGCAGGTCCGGTCCGTCCACGACGTCCTGCCCGGCGCCGGTGAGCGTGATCGCCGCGAGGTCGGCGCTGTCGTCGTACCCGTCGCCTTCGGCGATCGCGGCCAGCCGTGCCGAGGTGTCCATGAACGCGGGGTCGACCCGGTGCACGGCCCGGTACAGCGGAAGCGCGGCGGCGCTGCGCCCGGTGCCCTCGTGCGCCCGCGCCAGCCAGTAGCGCAGCTCCTTGCGCTGCGGCTGCTCGCTGCGGCAGCGCATCAGCGCCGCCGAGAGCAGCGGTTCGGCCTGGCCGTACATCTCGAGGCGGACCCGGGCCATGCCGCCGAAGAGCCCCGCCTCGATGCCGAGCATGGCATCGTCGAGGAGCGCCTCGGTGTGCCGTACCAGCTGCTCCCAGTCCTTGACCAGGTAGGCCCGGCAGGCGTGCAGGAAGCGGACCTGGGGGTCGGCGTCCACGGGCGGCAGTCCGGCGAGGGCCCGGTCGAGTTCCGGGACGTGCCGGCCGTCCAGCCAGTGGGAAGCATGGGCAAGCAGGAGATCGCGCGGGTTCTCCAGGACCGGCTGCACCCACCAGCCCAGCCAGTACCAGGAGTTGAGCGCCCGGCGATGCCGGGCGCGCTGTTCGCCGAAGCGGTCCCGGTGCCGGAACATTCTCAGCAGCGCGGTCGTCGTGTCGACGCGCAGCGCGTGCAGCCCGAGCCAGGCGTCGGCCATCCCGGGATCCATCCGTACCGCGGCGCGGAACTCCTCCTCCGCCTGCGGATAGGCGCCCATCGTGTAGGCGTCCACGCCTCGCAGCCAGGCGAGGTCGGCCGGGGCCTCGGGGCCCTGCGTGCCGAAATCCATCACGTCCCCCACAAACCGTGCCCCCGTGGTTGGCCCCCGGGCTCCCCCCGATGGCCGCCGTTGGTCGAACCGCTGTGCCGCGGACCGGAGTTGCAGATGCGCGAAGCAGCCGTTCGAAGGTCGCACCGAGGGCATCGTACCTGCGCTTCCACCGCCCGCCGAAGGGTGCCGCACAGGCCGTTTGGCGAGGTGGGAGCAGATCGGGCAGAGGCCGCCCGGTGACCGAGGGTGAGCATAGAGGCGCAGGCGGCGCACACAAAAGGGGTAAAGGGCAGAACGAAGCCCCCGATCACGGGGGAACAACCGGGGGCTTCGCGTCTGGGGGGCGGCTCCCAGGGGCCGCACATTCAGAACGTAAGTCCTGTACGGCCCTTGGGTCAAGCCGAGTTGAGGTACTGAGGCAACTTCTTACGGGCCCCTCTTCACAAGTTCAGCACACTGCCGACGGTCCCTCACGGTGGGTGACCGTCTGGTCCGGTCCAACGGTTTTCACAGGCCCCGGAAGCACCTCGTACCCCTTCTGCGACTGTGTTACCAGAAAGTCGGAGTACGGCCTTGAGGGGTCCTCGGCGAAGTGTGCGCGTTCCGACCGGACCCATTCGACCCAGAAGTCCCGCTGTTCCGTGCCGTCCCGCAGCCTGCCCCGGGCCCAGGACTCCTCCCGGGGCATCTCCATCCACAGCAGCCGCGCCAGGAACGGGCGCAGCGCCCGCCGGCCGGCGCCGACGCCCTCGACGAGGATCACCGGGGCCGGGGGCAGCGGGCGCAGTGGCCCGAAGGCGCGGGCGCGCCAGTCGTAGGGCGCGTAGTGGGCGGTCTCGCCGCGGCCGAGTGGCTCGATCACCTGGGTCAGCAGCCGGCCGGTCCAGGCGAACAACTCCTCGTGGCTGGCGATGTCGTCGAGGTGGAGCACCGGCGCCTCGCCCAGCGCGGTGGCCAACCGCCCGGCGAAGGTGGTCTTTCCGGCGCCGGCGTGCCCGTCGACGCCGACGAGACGGACCGGGCCGCAGGAGGGCGGCAGGCCCTGGAGCGCGGAGGCGAGACGGTGAATGACGATTCCCGAGGTGTGCTGAGGTGTGGTGTGGTGTCGCGTGGTGTGGGGGGTTTTCCGGAAACATTCTAGTAGTGCGGCGCATAGCGGGCGTTCACGGCCCCGGAAAAGTAGCGGCTTGAACAAATTTCGAGCCGTTCTCCAGCGCCCCCTCCAATATTTCCGACCCGCTGACCGATATGTCGAAATCGGACGTTCACGGTGCGCCCACCGGTGAGTAGGGTGCTTTCCGTGCGACTGCGACGCGTCGAACGGGGACGGACAGGGGAAGATGGCCGCGGAGTTATTCGAGGGGCAGTACGTATGGCATCCGGCGGCCGATGACCGCTTGCTCGCGAGCGTGTGCGTGGATGTGCGCGCCGGGAGATATCGCAGCGCCCGCGAGGCCCTGGCCGAGACGCGCACCGACTTCGCCCTGCGCGCCCACCGCTCCCTGGTCCTGGCCTCCGAGGCGGCCGGCACCGATCTGGTGGAGCGCTGGCTGGCCGAGGAGCCGAGCCCCGAGTCCACGCTGATGTGGGCCCGGGTGGCCGTGCAGCGGGCGATCCGGGCGGCCGACGCCCGTGACGAGCACGCCGAGGCGCTGGAGCGGATCGCCCTCGCCGCCTGCGACCGGGCCTCCGTCACCAACGCCGCCGACCCCACCCCCTGGGCCGCCAAGCTGGCCATGGCCCGGCTGCACCGCCCGCACGACCCGGCCCCGAGCGGCCTGCTGACCTCGCCGCCCGGGCCCTGGCGGCTGTTCGCGCACACCCTCGCCCTCGACCCCTGGCACCGCGAGGCCCACCACCGCTTCCTGTCCTTCTTCTTCACCCGCTACGGCGGCTCGGTCAACGCCGCCTGGGACGTCGCCGCCTTCCTCGCCCAGCGGGCCCCCGCGGACTCGGCGATACGGCTGTTGCCCCTGGTCGCGCTGGTGGAGAGCCACAACCCCACCCAGCTGCTCGCCGAACGGGTCTGGGAGCAGCCGCAGTGGCGCGCCACCGCGCTGTCGGTCTACCGCAACTGGCTGCCCACGGTGGCCGGATACCGCTTCACCCCGGTGCTCGACCTGGCCTACCTCGCGCACGCGCTGGTCATGGCCCAGCGTGAGTTCGAGGCCCGGGCGGTCTTCACGGCCGTGGGGCGGTACGCCTCACGGATGCCCTGGAGCGTCTTCGGCGAGCCCGTCGAGCAGCTCTCCCGAGCCCGCCGCGCCTGCGGCCTGCCCATCCCCTCCTGGAGAGACCCTCATAGAGAGAAAGGCCGGTAAGTGCCAGAACGCACAGCGGACACCGTCACCCGCGACGACGACGCGACCCTGCATGCGATGGGTTATCCGCGGAAACTCACCCGTCGATTCCAGGCGTTCGACAATTTCGCGATCTCCTTCACCATCATCAATATCCTCTCGGGTATTTTCTCGTCCTTCGGATTCGGCATGAACGCGGGCGGCCCCCGCATTCTCGTGTTCGGCTGGATCGGCGTCTGCGTGATGGTGCTGTGCATCGGAGCGGCCATGGCGGAAGTCGCCTCCGCCTATCCGACCAGCGGCGCACTGTATTTCTCCGCCGGCAAGCTCGCCAAGCGGCACAAGGGCGCCTGGTCCTGGTACACGGGCTGGCTGAACTTCGTGGGCCAGATCGGCGGCACGGCGGCCACCGGATACGCGGCCGCCACCTTCATCCAGGCCTTCGTCGCCCTGCAGTGGCCCTCGTACACCCCGACCGCCCACCAGACGGTCCTGATCACGGCTCTGATCATCGTGGTCCAGGGGCTGGCCAACACCTACACCGTGCAGCTCGTCGCCCTGCTGAACCGGATCTCCGTGTGGTGGCTGCTGATCGGACTCGTGGTGATCGTGAGCACACTGACCGTGATGCCGGACCACCATCAGTCGGCGTCCTTCGTGACGCATTTCGTGAACAACACCGGCTTCACCAACGGCCTTTACGGCGGCATGCTCGGCCTGTTGGTCACCAGCTGGACCTTCACCGGCTTCGACGGCAGCTTCCACATGTCCGAGGAAACGGTCCGGGCGACCGTGAACGCCCCCAGGGGGATCATCCGCTCGATCGGCTATTCGGCGATCACGGGCCTCGTCCTGATGCTCGCGCTGGTGTACAGCATCGGCGACTACGACAAGGTGGCGAGCTCCTCCGCGCCGCCCGTCCAGATTCTCATCGACGGACTCGGCATGGGCTGGGCCAAGGCGATGCTGCTCGTCGTCATCGGCGCCATGCTCTTCTGCGGCCTCGCCAACCTCACCAGCAACACCCGGCAGATCTTCGCCTTCTCCCGTGACGGCGCCATGCCCGGCTCCCGCCTGTGGCACTCGGTCTCGGCGCGCACCCGTACCCCGGTCAAGGCCGTATGGCTGGCGGTGGCCTGTTCCCTCGCCCTGGTCGTACCGGGCTGGTGGTCGCACACGGCGTTCACCGCCATCGTCAGCGTCAACGTCGTCGGACTGTTCCTCGCCTACGCCGTACCGGTGTTCCTGCGGCTGCGCCTGGGCGACGAGTTCCAGCCGGGGCCGTGGAACCTGGGCCGCTGGAGCAGGCCGGTCGGCTGGCTGGCGGTGACCTGGATCCTGCTGAGCAGCGTCCTGTTCATGCTGCCGCAGGCCTCACCGATCACCGTCGACACCTTCAACTACGCGCCGATCGCGCTGGCCGCCGTCCTGGTCGTGGCCACGGTCTGGTGGTTCGCCACCGCCCGCCGCCGCTTCCAGGGCCCGGTCAGCTACGGCCGCCCCGACGAGGTCGCCGCGATGGATCTCATCTGACGGCGGTGAAGGAGGCCCCGGCGAAGGGCGCCGGGGCCCTTTCAGTGGACAAGACCAATATTGGTGGGCGTGGCATGGGCGGAAGTGCTGGCAGGGGCATGCGGCCTGCTCCATAGTGGGCGCACAGCCTCGCACCGGACCAGCAGCTCCGTGCCCACCCGGGGGTCTTCCACCCATGAGCAGAGCCGAACAGCCGTCCCGCAGAACAGTGCTGGCCGTCGCCGCCTCCGTCGCGGCGGCCGCCGTGGCCCAGGGAGTGGTTCCGGCGGTCCCCGCGGACGCGGCGCCGGAGACCGACGCCGACGACACCGGCCGGGCCCAGGCCCGTCCCGTCGACTACCGCTCGTGGACCACCCACGGCGACTGGGAGACCGGCACCGCCAAGGGTGTCGGGACGGTCGCCGGGAACCGCCCCGGCGTGGTGATCGGCACCCCGGCCGGCACCACCTCCTACACCGACCCCCACACCGGCACCACCGCCCGCTGGGAGTACGGCACCTGGACCGGCCCGGTGCACCGGCTCGCCGTGCCCGCCACCGAGACCATCGCCTCCTGGAACGCGGACACCCCGGCCGGCACCTGGATCCAGGTCGAACTGCACGGCACCTACTCCGACGGCACCGCGACCCCCTGGTACGTGATGGGCCGCTGGGCGGCCGGCGACCAGGACATCAGACGGACCTCGGTGGACGGCCAGACGGACGGCAGGAGCAGCGTCTGGACGGACACCTTCGCCATCGACGACGCCACCACCGGCCTGCGCCTCACCTCGTACCAGCTGCGCTTGACCCTCTACCGCAAGCCCGGCACCAAGCTCACCCCGACCGTCTGGCGGGTCGGCGCCATGGGCTCGGACATCCCGGACCGCTTCACCGTCCCGGCCTCCCTCCCGGGCCTGGCCCGGGAGCTGAAGGTCCCGCGCTACTCGCAGGAGATCCACAAGGGCCAGTACCCCGAGTACGACAACGGCGGCGAGGCCTGGTGCAGCCCGACCTCCTCGCAGATGATCGTCGAGTACTGGGGCGGCCGGCCCACCCCCGCGCAACTGGCCTGGGTCGACCCGTCGTACACCGATCCCCAGGTCTGCCTCGCGGCCCGCTCCACCTACGACTACCAGTACGCGGGCTGCGGCAACTGGCCGTTCAACGCCGCCTACGCGGCCACCTACAAGGACCTCCAGGGCGTGATAACGCGACTCGGCTCGCTCACCGATCTGGAGACGCTGATCGCGGCCGGCATCCCGGCCATAACGTCCCAGTCGTTCCTGGAGAGCGAGCTGACGGGCGCCGGTTACGGCACCTCGGGGCACCTCATGACGGTGATCGGCTTCACCGCGGACGGCGATGTGATCGCCAACGACCCGTTCTCGGCCGACGACGACGCGGTCCGCCGGGTCTATCCGCGGCGGGAGTTCGAGAACGTCTGGTTGCGCACCAAGCGGTACAACGCCAGTGGCAAGGTCGCCTCCGGCACCGGAGGCGTCTGCTATCTCTACTTCCCCGCCTGCCCGACCGAGAGCCAGCGCAAGGCGCTCGCGGCGGTGGGCGTGCGCTGATCGGGCACGACGGCGGCCCCCGTTCCGGACCGGGGGCCGCTCTCCTGTGACCAAGCTCTCCGCCGCAAAAGCCGCAATCGGTGGCATGGTGGACGGCATGACCACGCACTCCACCACCGCCCCCCGCGCTCGCACCGGCGGCCCCCGGGACGACGGCCCGAAGGTCCTGGAACACGTCATGGGATGGGCCCTGGTCGTGGTCATCGCCATGCTGGTGACCCAACTCGGGCTGCTGTGACCTGACCCACTACCCGACCTGGCATACTGCGGATGTCCCGCAGCCGCTGAGACCAGGGTCTAAATTGAATATTAGTCAACAGCGTGCCGCCGCCCGTCCCCGGGCGCGCGGCACCGAGCGCTCCGTGGCCCGGCGTGCCGAACTCATCGCCATCGGCCGGAAGTTGTTCGCCGACACCTCGTACGACGCGCTCTCCATGGACGACATCGCCAGGCAGGCGCATGTCGCCAAAGGGCTGATCTACTACTACTTCCAGTCCAAGCGCGGCTACTATCTGGCGATCATCCAGGACTCCGTCGCCGACCTGGTCACCTACGCGGCAAGCGGTCTGGATCTGCCTCAGGTGGACCGTGTCCACCGCACCATCGACAGTTATCTGCGCTACGCCGAGCACCACCAGGCCGCGTACCGCACGATCGTCAGCGGCGGCGTCGGCTTCGACACCGAGGTGCACTCCATCCGGGACGGGGTGCGCGAGGCGATGGTCGCGACCATCGCCGAAGGCGCCTACGGCCGCACCGACATCGCCCCGCTCGCCAGGATGGGCCTGCTCTCCTGGCTGTGCAGTGTGGAGGGTGCCACCCTCGACTGGATCGCCCACTCCGAACTCTCCCGCGACACCATGCGCGACCTGCTGGTCAAGACGCTCGGCGGCACCATGCGCGCGATCGAGGAACTGGACCCCGCCTTCCGTGCCCCCGCCCCGGCCCGCCGGGACGCCTGACACGTACAAGGGGCGGAGGTCTCGTGGAACCCCCGCCCCAAGCCCCCCGTGACCGGGGTCAGTTGACGGCCTTGATCAGCTCACCGCCTGTGGTGTCGCCGCTCAGCTCCCAGAGGAAGGTGCCGCCGAGGCCCTGCTGGTTCTTGTACGTCATCTTGGTCGCGATGGTCGCCGGGGTGTCGTAACTCCACCAGTCGCTGCCGCACTTGGCGTATGCCGTGCCGCCCACCGTGCCGGTCGCGGGGCATTTGGTCTTGAGCACCTTGTAGTCGTCGATGCCCTGCTCGTACGTTCCCGCCGCCGGGCCGGTCGCCGTGCCGCCGGGGGCCGCCTGGGTCACTCCGGTCCAGCCGCGGCCGTAGAAGCCGATGCCGAGCAGCAGCTTGGACGCCGGGATGCCGAGGCCCTTCAGTTTGGCGATGGTCGCCGACGTGTAGAAGTTCGCCTTCGGGATGCCCGAGTAGGAGTTCAGCGCTGAGTGCGGGGCCGTCGGCCCGGCCGCGTCCCAGGCGCCGAAGTAGTCGTACGTCATCGGGTTGTACCAGTCGACGTACTGCGCCGCGCCCGCGTAGTCCGCCGCGTCGATCTTGCCGCCGCTGGTCGCGTCGGCGGTGATCGCGGCCGTGACCAGCGCACTGCTCCCGAACTTCGAGCGCAGGGCCGCCATCACGTTCTTGAACGCGTCCCGGCCGCTGGTGTCACAGGTGTTGCCGCAGGCGTTCGGGTACTCCCAGTCGATGTCGATGCCGTCGAAGACTCCGGCCCACTTGGAGTTCTTCACCAGGTCGTAGCAGGACTGGGCGAAGGCGGCCGGGTTCCTGGCGGCCTCGCCGAAGCCGCTCGACCAGGTCCAGCCGCCGAAGGACCAGAGGATCTTGAGGTTCGGGTGTTTCTTCTTCAGCTTCAGCAGCTGGTTGAAGTTGCCGCGCAGTGGCTGGTCCCAGGTGTCCGCGACCCCGTCCACCGACTCGGCGGCGGTGTGGGCGCGGTCGGTCGCGGCGTACGAGTCACCCATGGCGCACTTGCCGCCGGTGACATTGCCGAAGGCGTAGTTGATGTGGGTGAGCTTCGCGGCCGAGCCGGAGGTCTCGACGTTCTTGACCAGGTACTTGCGGTCGTAGACACCCCATTCCGTGAAGTAGCCGACGACCTTGGAGCCGGCCTGCACCTGGGGAGTGGACGGGGCGGACGGGGCCGCCGCGGACGCCGTGCCCGCGCCGGCCAGCAGCCCGGCGCCGAGGACGGCACAACAGGCCGCGGAGAGCAGCGCCCGGAACCGGGAGCGGTGAGAGGTGTGCATCGGGTGTCTCCTCCTGGGGGAGAGGGGAACGCGCGCCGATTGGCATGAACGCGGTAAAGCGTTGGTCATGAACCTTAGGAGGACTAGACCAGTCGGGTCAATGGTTCGGACCAATTTCGGCGCGGCCGTATGTTGGCCTGGAATTCGAGAAGTAAGCGGTCGTTAACTGGTGACGGAAGGTCCCGGATCGGGCATACTCACTGCGCAGCCGCTGGTCAGCAGCTTCCGTAACCCGGAACGCCCACCTCGGCCGCACTCGAACGACAGGCGGAGCCGCCCCTACCCGACGGGCTGTGGCCGCCGGTGCCCGACAGGGAGGAGACCGACGCCATGTCCGACCGCGACCCGCAGCCGGTGGAGCGTCAGCTGCCCACGGAAGAGGCGAGGGACCTGATCTCGCTCGTCCGTGAGATCGCCCAGCGCGAGATCGCGCCCCAGGCGGCCGAGGAGGAGGACGCCGGACGCTTCCCGCGCGAGGTCTTCACCCTGCTCTCCGCATCAGGCCTGCTCGGCCTGCCGTACGACTCCGAGTACGGCGGCGGCGACCAGCCCTACGAGGTCTACCTCCAGGTCCTGGAGGAGTTGGCCGCGGCCCGTCTCACCGTCGGCCTCGGCGTCAGCGTGCACACCCTCGCGAGCTACGCGCTCGCCGCCTACGGCACCAAGCAGCAGCAGGTCGAGCACCTGTCCGCGGTACTCGGCGGCGGCCTCCTCGGCGCCTACTGCCTGTCCGAGCCGGCGTCCGGCTCCGACGCGGCCTCCCTGCGCACGAAGGCGGTCAGGGAGGGTGACGACTGGGTGATCAACGGCACCAAGGCCTGGATCACCCACGGCGGCATCGCCGACTTCTACACCGTCATGGCCCGCACGGGCGGGGAGGGCTCGCACGGGATCACCGCCTTCCTGGTCCCCGGTGACGCCGAGGGCCTGAGCGGCGCGGCGCCCGAGAAGAAGATGGGCATGAAGGGCTCGCCCACCGCCCAGGTCCACTTCGACGACGTCCGGGTCCCCGACGAGCGGCGGCTCGGCGAGGAGGGCCAGGGCTTCGCCATCGCGCTGTCGGCACTGGACTCCGGTCGGCTCGGCATCGCGGCCTGCGCCATCGGTCTCGCCCAGGCGGCCCTGGACGAGGCGGTCGCCTACGCCACCGGACGGCGGCAGTTCGGCCACCCCATCTCAGACTTCCAGGGCCTGCGCTTCATGATCGCCGACATGGCCACCCAGATCGAGGCCGGCCGGGCCCTCTACCTCGCGGCGGCCCGGCTGCGCGACGCGGGCCGGCCGTTCGCCAAGCAGGCCGCCATGGCCAAGCTGCACTGCACCGACACCGCGATGAAGGTGACCACCGACGCCGTCCAGATACTCGGCGGCTACGGCTACACCGCGGACTTCCCGGTCGAGCGCTATATGCGCGAGGCCAAGGTCCTGCAGATCGTCGAGGGCACCAACCAGATCCAGCGGATGGTCATCGCCCGTCATGTGGCGGGACCGGAAAGTCGCTGAACTGCCCGCGTGAGACCGTCGGGGCCGCCAGCCTGACCCACTCCGGGTCATGGCGGCCCGGCAGGGTGCGGCCCCGGTCGGCCCAGGTCCGCATCAGATCGAGGTAGATGGGCGGATCCTGCGGCGCGGGAGGCGGGGCCGATGCCGCGGGCGGGGGCACGAAGATACGGCGCTGACGGCCGAGGGCGGTGTAGGTGGTCGTCATGCCCGGCCAACGCGGGGGCGGCCGCCCTGGTCACCGATGCCCCGAATCGCGCGTGAGTTCGTGGACGTCCGTTCCTGGATCTGGCCTCCCCCTATTTTCTGACGTACCGTCAGCCGGACCGTCTCCAGCCTCCGGGGAGGCCCGCCATGGCCGACGACCGTCCCGTACCGCTCGACGAGTACCCGGTGCACCAGGTCCCGCTCTCCATGAAGCACGTCGCCACCGGGGACCGGAACGCCTACGACCGCTGCATCTTCCACGTCTTCGACCACGACGGCCACGCCCTGCTCATCCTCGGCCTCGGCGCCTACCCGAACGTCGGAGTGATCGACGCCTACGCCACCCTGCGCGCCGGCGACACCCTGCACGCGGTCCGCGCCTCGGACGCCCTCGGCGACGACCGGATGCGGCTCGCGGTCGGCCCGCTGCGCATCGAGGTCGAGGAGCCGCTCCGGCGCTTCCGCCTGACCTGCGACGACGACGCCCTCTCCTGCGACCTCACCTGGACCGCCGGCTTCCCGGCCCTGTGGGAGCCGCACCACCTGCAACGCCGGGGCGACCGGCTGACCTTGGAGGGCCGCAGGTTCGTGCAGGCCGGGGGAGTGTCCGGGGTGATCCGGGCCGGCGGCGAGGAGTTCCGCGTCGACCCCGCCGGCTGGACCGGCACCCGGGACCGCAGCTGGGGCGTCCGCCCGATACCGGGGGAGGAGGGCGGGCGGCTCGCCGAGGAGAACCCGACCGAGGGCTTCCACTGGATCTGGTGCCCGGCCCGCTTCGAGGACCGCTTCCTGATGGTCGTCACCCAGGAGGACGCCGACGGCTACCGCACCCTGAACGACGCCACCCTGGTCCGCCCCGGCCGGCGCGACCGCCAACTCGGCTGGCCCCGGGCCGAGATCGGCTACCGCTCAGGCACCCGCCACCCCGAGCGCGCCGTCGTCCACCTCGGCGATGCGCGGGGGCCCCAGGAACTGGAGGTGGAGATCCTCGCCTCCTCACCGCTGGCGATCGGCGCCGGCTACCCGCCGGCGGACGACTGGCAGCACGGCACCTGGCAGGGCCACGCCTGGACGGACCGCCGTACCTACGACATGACCGTGCCCCATCCCCGCGCGGCCTACGGCGTCACCGACCACTCCGCCCGCTTCCGGCTGGACGGCCGGGTCGGCCACGGCATCTTCGAGCACGGCTCGTTCGGCAGACACGATCCGAGCGGCTTCACCGGCTTCGACTCGGTGGCGCCCTGAGGGAGGAGCCCGGGATGACGACGACACCGCGCCCACGCACCACCACCCGCGACCCGGAGGACCTCACCCGCCGGCTGACCGCCTGGCTGGACGCCCGGCTCCCCGGCGCCAAGGCCGTCGGCGTCACGGTCCCCGCCTCCAACGGCATGTCCAGCGAGACCCTGCTGTTCGAGGTCGAGCACCCCCACCCGCCGCTGCGCGCCTGCGCGTTGAGACTGGCGGCGGACCCCTCGGCGTACACCGTCTTCCCGTCGTACGACCTCACCCGCCAGTACCGCACCATGCGGCTGGTCGCCGAACACACGGATGTGCCGGTACCCCGCGTCCTGTGGCTGGAGGAGGATCCCGGACCGCTCGGCGCGCCCTTCTTCGTCATGGAACGGGCCGAGGGCCGCGTCCCACCCGACGTCATGCCCTATACGTACGAGGGGAATTGGCTGCACTCGGCGAGCGATGGCGAACGCGAACGACTCGAAGCGGCGTCCGTCGGCCTGTTGGCCCGGCTGCACGACCAGATCCCGCTCGCCGAGACGGAGTTCCTCACCCTCCCGGGGGAGGGTGACACCCTGCGCCGGCATGTCGAGTCCCAACGCGCCTACTACGAATGGGTGGTGGACGGACTCGCCCGCTCACCCCTGATCGAGGCCGCGTTCGACCGACTCGCGGAGCTGTGGCCGGGCGAGCCCGGCACGCCGGTCCTCAACTGGGGCGACGCGCGCATCGGGAACGTCGTCTACGACGGCTTCGACCCCGTCGCCGTCCTCGACTGGGAGATGGCGGCACCGGCCCCGCGCGAGGTGGACCTCGGCTGGACCGTCTATCTGCACCGCTTCTTCCAGGACCTCACGGCCGCCTCCGGACAGCCGGGACTGCCCGGGTTCCTGCGCCGCGACCGGGTCGAGGCCCGCTACGCCCGGCTGACCGGCCACACCCCGCGGGACATGGACTTCTACACCCTGTACGCCGCCCTGCGGCACGCGATCGTCATGCTGCGCATCGCCTATCGGCAGGTGTACTTCGGTGAGGTCGCCGTCCCGGCGGATCCGGACACACTGATCCTGCACCACGGCAGTCTGCGCGCCATGGTGCAGGGCAGCTACTGGGATGCGGTGCGGTGACTCAGGCGGCCTGACGGCCGACGTCACTGCCGCCGAGGCGCATCGCCGGTACGCGCATCGGGCGCGAGCCCGGGCCGCCGACGTGCGAGAAGGGCTGCGTCCGCCAGTCCAGACCCTGCGGGAGGGTGAGCAGGAGGGCGGTGTCCTGCTCCTGCGGCTCGACCGACTCGTCCGCGGACGGGGCCTCGGCCGCCGCCCGGCCCGTGCCGGCACAGACCGTCAGGCCGAACGGGTTCCACGGCGAGGCGCACAGCGCGTGCTCCGGCAGGAACTCCTCGTCCGCCAGCAGGGCGATGGGCTGCGCGCAGTCCGGGCAGATCACCCGGTACATCTCGAAGGTGTCGTACGCGTCCAGTTCCTCGGCCTCGTAGAGGTCGGGTTCGACGCCCTCCGGCTCGGGCTCGACGACCAACTGCGGGCGCTTGGGCGTGGTACGACCAGGGCGCTTAAGACTCTGCATGGGTAACTCCCCCTCGGGCTGGGCCGTGACGGCGCTGCGGCCTCGACCACAGCAAGCACTTCCCGTCCGGTCTCGGCGGTAATCACGAGAGCATCACGGAGCCTGTCCGGGGGCTGTGGCGTTCGTCACATGCCGCCCGCAGGTGCCCGGTGCGGTGGATTTGTCCCTCAGTAGGCTCACAACCTGCTCCCCGTGACATCACGAACCGGCCATGACCTGCGTCGCCGAGGTATCCCGGGAGATCAGCCGCACTGTAGCTTTTGCGCCATGGAGGAGCTGGACCGTCAAATCGTGCAGCTGCTCGTCAAGGACGGGCGGATGAGCTACACCGACCTGGGCAAGGCCACGGGCCTTTCCACGTCGGCCGTGCACCAGCGGGTGCGCCGGCTGGAACAGCGGGGCGTCATCCGCGGCTATGCCGCGGTCGTCGACCCGGAGGCCGTCGGGCTGCCCATGACGGCGTTCATCTCGGTCAAACCGTTCGACCCCAGCGCCCCCGACGACATCGCCGACCGCCTGGCCGGCGTCCCCGAGATCGAGGCGTGCCACAGTGTGGCGGGCGACGAGAACTACATCCTCAAGGTGCGGGTGGCGACCCCGCACGAACTGGAGGAACTGCTGGCCCGGCTGCGCAGCCTGGCGGGGGTCTCGACGCGGACGACGGTGGTGCTGTCCACGCCGTACGAGGCGCGGCCGCCGCGGATCTGAGCGCCGAGGCGGGGCCGCCGTGGGCCTGAGCGCCGAGGCGGGGCCGCCGTGGGCCTGAGCGCCGAGGCGGGGCCGCCGTGGGCCTGGCCCTCGTTCGCGGACCGCGGGTGGTTCGTGGCTGGTCGCGCCCACGCGGCGGAGCCGCATGTCGAATACAGCCTCGCGCCCCTCGGGGGTTGGCGTCGCCCCCTGTCGAGAGTGGTCGGAGTGACGCGGGAGACTGTTCCCCATGAGTGAGCGCACCGCCGACCAGCCCAAGACCGTCCTCCTCCGCCGAGGCGAGGTGCACAGTCCCGCCGATCCGTTCGCGACCGCGATGGTCGTGGAGCACGGGCAGGTCGCCTGGGTCGGGTCGGAAGGCGCCGCCGACGCCTTCGCGGACGGGGTCGACGAGGTCGTCGACCTGGACGGCGCCCTGGTGACCCCCGCCTTCACCGACGCCCACGTCCACACCACCTCGACGGGTCTCGCCCTGACCGGCCTCGACCTGTCCGGGGCCGGTTCCCTGGACGCGGCCCTCGCGCGGGTACGGGACTTCGCCGCCGCCCGGCCGGAGGACCGGGTGCTGCTCGGGCACGGCTGGGACGCCTCCCGCTGGTCCGACGGCCGCCCGCCGACCCGCGCCGAACTGGACGCGGCCACCGGCGGACGCCCGCTCTACCTCTCCCGTATCGACGTCCACTCGGCGGTCGTCAGCACGGCCCTGCTGGACCTGGTCCCCGGCGCGGTCTCCCGGGAGGACGCCCCGCTCACCAGCGACGCCCACCACGCCGTACGCGCCGCCGCGTTCGCGGCCGTGACGCCCGCACAGCGCGCCGAGGCCCAGCGCACCGCTCTCGCGCACGCGGCCTCCCTCGGCATCGGCACCGTCCATGAGTGCGGCGGGCCGAAGATCTCCTCCGAGGACGACTTCGCCGGCCTGCTGCGGCTCGCCGCGGAGGTGCGCGGACCCCGGGTCGTGGGTTACTGGGCGGAGGCGGCCGACGAAGGCGTCGACAAGGCGCGGGAGCTGGGCGCGCTCGGCGCCGCCGGTGACCTCTTCGTGGACGGCGCGCTCGGCTCGCACACCGCCTGCCTGCACGAGCCCTACGCCGACGCCGGCCACACCACCGGCTCCGCCTACCTGGACGCGGCCGCCGTCGCCGCCCATGTCACGTCCTGCACCGAGGCGGGCCTCCAGGCGGGCTTCCACGCCATCGGCGACGCCGCAGTGAGCGCCGTCGTCGAGGGCGTGCGCGCCGCCGCCGAGAAGGTCGGCCCGGCCCGCGTCCGCGCCGCCCGGCACCGCGTCGAGCACGCCGAGATGCTCACCCCGGAGCACATCGCCGCCTTCGCCGAGTTCGGTCTGATCGCCTCCGTGCAGCCCGCCTTCGACGCGCTGTGGGGCGGTACGGACGGCATGTACGCCCAGCGGCTCGGCGCCGAGCGGGCCCGCACCCTCAACCCCTACGCGGCCCTCCTCAAGGCCGGGGTCCCGCTCGCCTTCGGCTCGGACAGCCCGGTCACCCCGCTCGACCCCTGGGGGACCGTCCGTGCCGCCGCCTTCCATCACACGCCCGAACACCGGGTCTCCGTGCGCGCCGCCTTCACCGCGCACACGCGGGGTGGCTGGCGGGCCGTCGGCCGCGACGACGCGGGCGTCCTGGTGCCGGGCGCGCCCGCCGACTACGCGGTCTGGCGCACCGAGGAACTGGTGGTGCAGGCCCCGGACGACCGGGTCGCCCGCTGGTCCACCGACCCGCGTTCCGGCACTCCCGGCCTGCCCGATCTGACCCCCGGCCGTGAGCTGCCGGTCTGTCTGCGCACCGTGGTGGGTGGCCGGACGGTGTTCGTACGACCGGGCGAGTGACCGGGCCGCATTCGTACGGCCGGGCGAGTGATCTCCCGGGGTGGCGCGGCCGTGATCGACGGCCGCCGCCCCGTCGCGCGACCTGCGCATCCTCCGCGCTGACCAGCGGTTTGTGGCCGTTTTCGCAGGTCAAACGGCTGTTGACAGCCTGCGGCAGCGGGCCGGTAGGTTCGGCCGAGTCCACCACCGGACGCCCGACCGGGGAGCAGTTCGCGCACTCGTCGCAGCGCCGCTGGGTCAGGGACGGGGCCCCGCACCGGGGTACCGTCACTGGGAGCCAGGCTCAGCGCCCGCGCCGACGAGGGAACGTTCCGGCCGGTCGGGAGGTGTGACCCGGGTGGGGCCCGGACGCTCAGTAGACAACGGCTTTCGGTCGACCCGCAGCCAGCGGGTCCCAGGTCGGCCCGAAGGGCGCCGGGCCCCCATCCGTAGTCGAACGGGCGGGCGGAGTCACGGATGAATGCCATCCGAAACGGGCATTCTTACCCCGTTCTTTCGGAATCGACACCACCACACGAACGAGCTGTCACGTCAGTGCAGGCCGTGGCCACTATGGTGGTCCTCTGCGTACGACATGAAGGGGCAGCAGTGAACGACGGCGACGGGACCCGCGCGGCACAGGCCCAGGAGAGGCGGTTCGGTCCGCTCGGCACGGCCTTGGTGATCATTCCCACCTACAACGAGGCGGAGAACATCAAGTCCATCGTCGGCCGGGTGCGCCAAGCCGTCCCCGAGGCCCACGTTCTGGTGGCGGACGACAACAGCCCCGACGGCACCGGCAAGCTCGCCGACGAACTGGCCGCCGAGGACGACCACGTCCAGGTGCTGCACCGCAAGGGCAAGGAGGGCCTGGGCGCCGCCTACCTCGCGGGCTTCCGCTGGGGCATGGACAACGGCTACGGCGTGCTCATCGAGATGGACGCCGACGGCTCCCACCAGCCGGAGGAGCTGCCCCGCCTGCTGACCGCGCTGAAGGGCGCCGACCTGGTGCTCGGCTCCCGCTGGGTGCCCGGCGGCCGGGTGGTGAACTGGCCCAAGTCCCGCGAGTTCATCTCCCGGGGCGGTTCTCTCTACTCCCGCCTCGTGCTCGACCTCCCGCTGCGGGACATCACCGGGGGCTACCGCGCCTTCCGCCGCGAGACCCTGGAGGGCCTGGGGCTCGACGAGGTCGCGTCGCAGGGCTACTGCTTCCAGGTCGACCTGGCCCGCCGGGCGATCAAAGCCGGCTTCCATGTCGTCGAGGTGCCCATCACCTTCGTCGAGCGGGAGCTGGGCGACTCCAAGATGAGCCGCGACATCATGGTGGAGGCCCTGTGGCGGGTCACGTCGTGGGGTGTCACCGAGCGGATGGGCAAGATCACCGGCAAGGGCAAGCCGTCCTAGCCGTCCTGGCCGGGACAGCGGGCATCGCTGTCACAGCGGGGGCCCGGAAACCTCACAGTTCCGGTTGATCGTCCCCTTATCCCGCACTGAGCCGGGCCCAGGCACACTGGGAGCATGACGACTGGCGCGCAGACCCCTCCGCAGACCACCAGGCCCCGGCGCTCCCGGGTCGGCAGATATCTGCCGCTGGGCATCGCCGCCTGGCTGGTGCTGGAGATCTGGCTGCTGACGGTGGTCGCGGGCGCGACGAACGGCATGACCGTGCTCCTGCTCCTGGTGGCGGGCTTCGTCGCCGGGGCCGTGGTCATCAAGCGAGCCGGGCGCCGTGCCTTCCAGAGCCTCAACGAGGCGATCCAGCGCGGCGGCTCACCGGAGCGCGGCGGTGGCAACGGCCTGATGATGCTGGGCGGCTTGCTCCTCATGATCCCTGGCCTGGTCTCCGACGCCCTCGGTCTGCTGCTCCTGCTGCCGCCGGTCCAGAAGGCGGTCTCCCGCCTCACCGAACGCACCCTCGACCGCAAACTCCGCGAGGCCGCGCCCGGCACCCTGGGCAACGCCTTCCAGCAGGCCCGCATCCACCGCCCGGACGGGAGGGTGGTCCAGGGCGAGGTGATCATCCGGAACGACGGACCGGAGCCGGGCGACCAGCCGACGGGGCAGCGGCCGCCGCTGACGCGCTGACGGCACTCCGGGAGGGCCGGTCGCCTCACGCAGAACCGAGGGCGCCGTACGTTCACTGAACGTACGGCGCCCTCGGTTGGTTATGTCGGCTTCCCGTTATACGGAACTATGCGGACTTACGGCTGTCCCTGGGATGAATCGCGATGTTCATCGCGCCGGAACGCAGAACCGCCAGACGCTCCTCGAGGACCTCTTCGAGTTCCTCACGGGTGCGTCGCTCCATCAGCATGTCCCAGTGGGTACGCGCGGGCTTGGCCTTCTTCTCTTCAGGGCCGTCGCCGTCCACGAGGAGTGCCTGGGCCCCGCAGACCTTGCACTCCCACTCCGGCGGGATCTCCGCCTCGACCGAGAAGGGCATCTCGAACCGGTGCCCCTTCTCGCATGCGTACTCCACGGCCTGGCGCGGGGCCAGGTCGATACCGCGGTCCGTCTCGTAGCTGGTCACTACGAGGCGCGTACCGCGAAGAGCTCGCTCACTCATGAATCGTGCCTCCCGGGCTTGTCGCCCACAGGACAGGTGTCGCTGTCGTCGTCATCCGGTCAACGTCCGGTCGGCGGTAAAGATTCCCGTTCCGGGTTATGTGTCGCCGTCGTAGCCGCCCCTTGTTGTACCCACCAGCGCCCGGTTTGTCACATCTGCTAACAGATGTCACCCACCGTTTCTGTATCTTTGACGCGCAGTAACGGTACGCCTGGCAGGCCAAACGCGTACACTACCGCCCTTCCGCGTTGAACGCTAAATCTTCCCGCTGGATCTTCTGCTAGATCTTCTGCGGAACCGGGTTGCCGGCCTCACCGATCGCCCGCCGTACCGGGACCCGCGCCAGCAGCGCGAACCCGATGACGAAGAACGCCACCAGCGAGATGATCGCTGACCGGTAGCTTCCGGTCAGCTGGAAGGTGATCCCGAACAACAGAGGTCCCAGCCAGCTCATCCCCCGATCGCTCATCTCGTACGCCGCGAAGTACTCGGCTTCTTTGCCGGGCGGTACGAGATGCGAGAACAGGGAGCGCGACAGCGCCTGGCTGCCGCCCAGGACGAGACCGATGCCGGCCGCGAGGACGAAGAACCACACCGGCGCCCCGGCCGGCAGGAAGTACCCCGCCGCCAGCGTCACCGTCCACGCCACCAGCGACCCGAGGATCGTGCGCTTGGCCCCGTACGTCCGCGCCAGCCGTCCCATCGTCAGGGCGCCCGCCACCGCCAGCACCTGGACCAGCAGGACGGCCCCGATGAGCGTCGACTGGCCGAGGCCCAGCTCCTCGGAGCCGTAGACGGACGCCTGCGAGATCACGGTCTGGATGCCGTCGTTGTAGACGAGGTACGCCAGCAGGAAGGACAGCGTCAGCGGATGGCGCCGCATGTCCCGGACGGTCGCCGTGAGTTGACGCAGCCCCGGCGCCGTCGCCTCGGCGGCCCTGCCGCCCCGGTCGCGCAGCCGTCGTAGCGGTACGAGGGTGAAGGCCCCCCACCACAGACCAGCCGCGGCCAGGCAGATGCGGACCGCCTCCGTCTCGGAGAGGCCGAAGGAGTCGTGCGCGGAGTACAGGACCAGGTCGGCTATCAGCACCAGCGAACCGGCCGCGTAGCCGAACGCCCAGCCCCGGGAGGAGATCGTGTCGCGTTCCTCGGGCGGGGCGATCTGGGGGAGATAGGAGTTGTAGAGCATCAGGGCGACGGACTGGGCCGCGTTCGCCACGATCAGCAGCAGCCCGCCGAGCAGATAGCGGTCGCCGTCGAGGAAGAACATGCCCGTGGTCGCCACGGCCCCGGTGTACGCGGCCACGCCGAGCAGCTGCTTCTTGCGGCCCGTGCGGTCGGCCACGCTGCCCACCAGGGGCATCAGCACGACCGCCAGGATCACCGACAGGGAGACCGAGTAGGCGAAGAAGGAGCCCGAGCGGACCGGGATGCCGAGCGGGTGCACATAGCCGTCCGCGTCGGCCGCGTGGTCGGCGACCGACGTGAGGTACGGGCCGAGGAACACGGTGAGCACGCTCGTCGAGTAGACCGAGCACGCCCAGTCGTAGAAGTACCAGCCGCGCTGTTCACGCCGCAGCTCGGTGACCTCGTCCGAGGCCCCCGTCCGCACGGTTTCGGTGCCCACCCGTGCCCTCGCCTTTCCCGCAGCAGTGCCGTCGCGCGTCTCAGACCCAGACGCCGCGGTCCTGCATGACCTCACGCAACGTGTCGATGTGATCGGTCATGATGCCATCGACTCCCAGGTCCAGGAGCCGGTGCATCCGTTCGGATTCGTTGATGGTCCACACGTGGACGTGCAGCCCGCGCGCGTGGGCGGCGCGGACGAAGCGCCGGTCGACGACCGGGACACCCGACTGCGACTCGGGTACCTGCGCGGCGATCGCCGACCGGCGCACCGAGGCGGGCAGTCCCCAGGAGCGCAGCCGCAGTCCGACCACACCGCGGGTGCCGAACGAGGTGGCCAGCCGCGGCCCCGCGATGCGCTGCGCTCGCAGCACCCGCGCCTCCGAGAACGAGCCGACGCACACCCGGTCGTAGGAGTCCGTCCGGTCGATCAGGTCCAGCAGCGGCCGCAGCGCCGGTTCCGCCTTCGCGTCCACGTTCCAGCGGACGTCCGGGAACTCTTCGAGCAGCTCCTCGAAGAGGGGGAGCGGCTCGCGGCCCGCCACGCGCGCGTGCCGTACGTCCTCCCACGGCAGGTCGCCGATCCGGCCCGCCCCGTCGGTGACCCGGTCCAGGGTGTCGTCGTGGAAGGCGACGAGTCGGCCGTCCGCGGTGGCGTGCACATCGGTCTCGATGTAGCGGTAGCCGAGCTCGACCGCGCGCCGGAACTGCGCCACGGTGTTCTCCAGGCCGTCCGCGGCCCCGCCGCGGTGGGCGAAGGCGATGGGGCCGGGGTGGTCCAGGTACGGGTGGCGTATCAGCGTGCTCACGGGCGAAGTATGGCTCGCTCCGATGACCCCTTGGCAAAGACCGTGCTGCCTTGGGATGCCACCGGCACGGCGAACACCTTGAGGAACAACTGGGCGAGGGGCCCGATGGAGACGGCGTAGAGCACGGTCCCGACGCCGACGGTCCCGCCGAGCGCGAAACCCGTGACGACCACCGCGACCTCGATCGCCGTCCGGATCAGCCGGATCGACCGGCCGGTACGCCGGTGCAGCCCCGTCATCAGACCGTCCCGGGGACCCGGCCCGAAGCTCGCCGCGATGTACAGCCCGGTCGCCGCCCCGTTGAGTACGATCCCCGCCGCCATCAGCGGGATCCGCACGGCGAACGCGTGTGCGCCGGGGACGAGAGCGAGCGTGGCGTTCATGGCGAGGCCGATGACGAACACGTTGGAGACCGTGCCGAGGCCCGGGCGCTGGCGCAGCGGGATCCACAGGAGCAGCACGGCCGCGCCCACGATGATCGACACCGTGCCGATGCTCAGTCCGACATGTCCGGCGAGACCCTGGTGGAGCACGCCCCAGGGCTCCAGGCCGAGGCCCGCCTCGACGAGAAGCCCGGAACTCACGCCGTACAACGTGAGCCCCGCGTAGAGCTGGACCAGCCGTCGCCCGAGTCGGCCTCGCGTGGACAAGAAGTACCCCCTGCTGGTGGTGGTGGACTGCTTCATGTCACTCTGTGGCTTGGGAGGAAAAGCCATCCATGGCCAATTCGGGGAAGGTGGACTGATTCTCATGGCGCAGTGGACCTCGGCGGTGGGTGCCGCACAGCTCGGCCGGCTGCTCAACTCGCAGCAGGACCGTCCGGCCGGCCCCGGCACCCGGCGTCCGCCCGCCTATCGTGCGCTCGCCGACGGGATCCGGCTGCTGGTCCTCGAAGGGCGCGTCCCGGTCGCCGCCCGGCTGCCCGCCGAACGCGAACTCGCCCTCGCCCTGTCCGTCAGCCGTACGACCGTGGCGGCGGCGTACGAGGCACTGCGCGCGGAGGGATTCCTGGAGTCCCGGCGGGGGGCCGGCAGCTGGACCGCCGTCCCGGCGGGCAACCCGCTGCCCGCCCGCGGCCTCGAACCGCTGCCGCCGGAGGCCCTCGGCTCGCTGATCGACCTGGGCTGCGCCGCCCTGCCCGCGCCCGAACCGTGGCTGACCCGCGCGGTCCAGGGCGCCCTGGAGGAACTCCCGCCCTACGCCCACACGCACGGCGACTACCCGGCCGGGCTCCCGGTCCTCCGCGCGATGATCGCGGAGCGCTACACCGCGCGCGGGATCCCCACCATGCCCGAGCAGATCATGGTCACCACCGGTGCGATGGGTGCGATCGACGCGATCTGTCATCTCTTCGGCGGGCGGGGCGAGCGCATCGCCGTCGAGTCGCCCTCCTACGCCAACATCCTCCAGCTGATGCGGGAGGCGGGTGCCCGGCTGGTCCCCGTCGCGATGGCGGAGGGCCTCACGGGCTGGGACATGGACCGCTGGCGCCAGGTCCTGCGGGAGGCGGCGCCGCGGATCGCGTACGTCGTCGCCGACTTCCACAACCCCACCGGGGCGCTCGCCGACGAGGACCAGCGCCGCCGGCTGGTCGACGCGGCCCGCTCGGCGGGCACGGTGCTGGTCGCCGACGAGACGATGAGCGAGCTGTGGCTGGACGAGGGGGTGGAGATGCCCCGGCCGGTCTGCGGCTTCGACCCGGCGGGCTCGACCGTCGTCACGGTCGGCTCCGCCAGCAAGGCGTTCTGGGCGGGCATGCGCATCGGCTGGGTGCGGGCGGCCCCCGACGTCATCCGCAGCCTGGTCGCCGCGCGGGCCTACGCCGACCTGGGGACGCCGGTGCTGGAGCAGCTGGCGGTGAACTGGCTGTTCGGCACGGGGGGCTGGGAGCAGGCGGTCGAGCTGCGCCGCGCTCAGGCCCGCCAGAACCGGGACGACCTGCTGACCGCGGTACGGCGGGAGCTGCCGAGCTGGGAGTTCGAGGTGCCGCGGGGCGGGCTGACGTTGTGGGTCCGGGCGGGCGGGCTGTCCGGCTCGCGGCTGGCGGAGGCGGGGGAGCGGGTGGGGGTGCGCGTCCCTTCGGGGCCGCGCTTCGGGGTCGACGGTGCCTTCGAGGGGTACGTGCGGCTGCCGTTCACGGTGGGGGGACCGGTGGCCGACGAGGCGGCGGCTCGACTGGCCGCGGCGGCGCGGCTGGTGGAGGCGGGCGCGTCCGGCGGGGGCGAGGCGCCGAGGACGTTCGTGGCGTAGGGGCAGGCGTAGGCGGTTGTTCGGCTGCGGGTGGGTGGGGGCTGGTCGCGCCGCCCACGCGGTGGTAGCCGTAAATTCAATGCGGTGGTAGCCGCAAATTCAATACAGCCCCGCGCCCCTTACGGGGCACCCTGCAAGCGCCGGCCCACCCCTCACCTCAGCCCTCGGCGACCGCCGCCTCCATGGGCACCGGCTGCTCCGTCGGCTCGGTCCGCGGCGGCAGCAGCTCCAGTACCGCCTGCCGGTCCGCGTCGCTCGTCGCGTCGTCGTACGGGTCCGGCGTGGCCGGCACCTGGAGCCGCAACACCGGGCCGTGGCCCAGCCGGGCATAGCCCCGGCCCGGCGGCATGTGGGCCAGCGGCGTCGTGTGCGGCGGTGCCCCCAGGGCCGCCTCCAGCTCGTCCGGCAGCGCCGGCCCGAGCACGACACGCGCGCGCGTGTGCTGTCGTAGCGCCTCGCTCACCGCGTCCGTGCTGTCGAGGTGCTCGGCGACCACCACGGTGACGTTCGCCGCGCGGCCGTGCCGCAGAGGGGTCTGGAGGAGGGTCCCCGGGTCCTGGTGGCCGTTCGCCGAGGCCAGGTGGACGAAGGAGCCGGGACGGTCCAGCAGGATCCACAGCGGGCGCCGGCAGTCGTCCGGCGGCGGATGGCCGGCCTGCCGCGCGTGGTTGAGGGCGATGAGCCGCCGTTCCGTCTCGTGCGCGGCCCATTCGAGGCTGGCCAGCGCCCCCGCGAGACCGCACTCCACGGCGAGTACCCCGTCCCGGCCGGAGAGGCACGCGTACTCGCCGGTGCCGCCGCCCTCGAGGATGAGCACGTCGCCGTACTGGAGGGCCTGCAGCGCGACGGAGCGCAGCAGGGTCGAGGTGCCGCTGCCGGGGCGGCCCATGACCAGCAGATGGGGTTCGGTGGAGCGGGCGCCGGTGCGCCAGACGACCGGCGGGACGTCCCGCTGCTCCTCGCCGTACGCGAGCGGGAGCGTGCGCTGGACCTCGGTGGGGTCGGTGAAGCCCAGGACCGTCTCGCCCGGCGCGGTGACGAAGCGCTGGGCGGCGATGTCGGTGGGCAGCGGGGCGAGAACCGTCACCGTGAGCCGGTTGCCCTCCTCGTCCCAGGCGAAGTGGTACTCGCGGCCGCGCCCGGACTTCGCGGTGAGCAGGTACTCGATCCGGGCGCGGGCCTCGGGCTCGCCGTCCGGGAAGTACGCGGGGTAGCGGATCATGAGCTGGCTGACGCGGCCGGCGTCGTCGAACTCGTGGGTGAGGAAGGCCTTCTCCCACTCCCCGCCGTGCGCGTACAGCGGCGCCGGGTCCTCGGCGGCCGAGAAGTACGGCACCAGGGCCTCGTACAGGGACTGGAGCCGCTGGGTCTGCGACTCGTCGGGGCCCTCCGGCGGGGGCGGGTTGGGGTCGCGGCCGTGCCAGGCGCTCGCCGCCATCAGGGTGATGACGGCGAGCAGGGGTCCGTACGGCACCAGGGCCACGACCAGGACGACCGAGGCCACCAGGAACAGCAGCGGCCCACGCTTGTCCTTCGGTGTCTCCGCCCACCTGTGCCGCCCGGCCGAGGCCAGCCGACTCAGCCCGCGGGTCACGGTGATGAGCGGGTGGAGGACGTCGGTGGCGTTGTCGGCAGCCGTCCGGGCCAGCTCCCGGCTTCGGGCGAGCTGCGCGGTGCCGTTGCTCAGAATGCGGGGGAGAGGGCGCCGGGCCACTGCGGTCTCCTGATGGTGCGTAGGGACGGGAGGGGCGTCAGAACTTGATGCCGCCGAGCAGGCTCGCGAGGCTCTCGCCGCCGGCCTTGATGCTCGGTGCGATGGCCGTGCTGGCGAGGTAGAAGCCGAAGAGTGCCGAGCACGTGGCGTGCGACGGCTTCAGTCCGTCCTTGCGGAAGAAGAGGAAGACGATGATGCCGAGCACGATGACGCCTGAGATGGAGAGGATCATTTGAGATCTCCTGGTGTCGAAGGGGGACAGTCACCATGAGTTCTTCCAGCATCACAGCAGGTATCTATACGATTAAAGGTGCAAATGAGTGAATTTCGGCGGATTTCACTCGGTCGGCGGATCGTTCCCGACCGTTGCCGACCAGCTCGGGCGGTGTCCGGTGGGGTCTCGGTGACCGCTCGGAGGAGCTGTGGAGATCTTTACCTCGGACAGTTCCGGTCATGTGCCCCCTGAAGCCAGTACGCTGGCGATTCACTCGTACGGCCGCGTGGCCCGCCCGTTGCCGTACGCTCCCTCCGTCCACGGAAGTCCCCGCAGTACACAGGAGAGGCGGTCCGTTCGATGAGCGAAGCCCCCGACCCCGAGGTCGTGGAGCTGGCGACCAAGATCTTCGATCTGGCCCGGCAGGGGCGGACCGAGGCACTCGTGGCGTACCTCGACGCGGGCGTTCCGGCCAACCTCACCAACGACCGCGGTGACTCCCTCGTGATGCTCGCCGCCTACCACGGGCACGCCGACGCGGTACGCGAGCTGCTCGGCCGGGGTGCCGAGGCGGACCGGGTCAACGACAGAGGCCAGAGCCCACTCGCCGGAGCGGTCTTCAAGGGCGAGACAGAGGTCGTCAAGGCGCTCGTGGAGGCCGGCGCGGACCCCGCGGCGGGCACTCCGTCGGCCGTCGACACCGCGCGGATGTTCGGCAAGACAGAACTTCTCGAATTGTTCGGCATCCACTGAACCATCCCTTCCTACCAGCGAAAACACACAAAACGGGGGAGGCGGTACAGGGCCGCCGAAATTTCGGTCGCGGCAGGTCGAAGTGCCGAGTCATCATGACGTCGTGATTCACGGACGCGATGGCCGGGCAGGTGTTGCCGCACCGCGCGGGCCGTGATGCGGCCCGCATGGGCCACTGACGAGAGGCAGAGAGAAATGGTCTACAGCAAGCAAGAAACGGCGGGCGCTCCGACGTTGTGTCACGCGGCCAGGTAGTGCGTGTTCTCCGGTTGCGTCGACGCTTGATGTGAGGCTGTTTCCCATGTTCGATCCGGTCATAGCGCCCAGCGGTACGCTGCTCGGCCTGCTCCAGCGGGGCCGTGGCGACGGCACGCTGCACGCGCTCACCGCCCCGCGCGCCGAAGCGCTCGCGGCGCTGAACCACTGCGTGCTCCGCGACCCCCGCCACGACTGGCAGGTGGAGAACCGCTCCCTCTACTACGCCCGCCTCTACCTCGACCTGAACGGCGAGCTGGACGCCATCGAGGCGCATCTCTTCGACCCCGACGACGTCCTCGACTCCGAGGAGTCACGCACCGGCCTCGCGCTGGCCGTGCTCGGTCACCTCGCCTCCTACGGCAGGCGGGACGCGCTCGCACTGCTGCGCAGGTACGCCGCCACCGGCACCAACTGGGCCTGGGCCCTGGACGAGCTGGCGCTGCGCGACGACGACGCGGGCCTGTGCGCCCTCGCCGCCCCGGTGCTGGCGCGCTTCACCACGGACGCCGAGGGCGAGGCCGAGCTGGCCGCCGCCGTACGGGACGCCTTCGAGCCACGCCCCTGGCGGCTGTGGGCCGAGGATCCCCGCGAATCGATCGCCACGCGCGTGCGTGCCGCACAGGAAACCGGCTGTTTCGACCGCTGGCAGCGCCAGATGCGACCTACCGGGCCCCGTCCGGGGTGGAGCGTGCGCGCGGTCTTCGAGTGGGCCCAGCAGGGCGTCGAGCGGGGCACGGCCCTCCATGTGCCCGCCGCCCGCTGTCTGGTCGCCGTGGCCGGGCCCGAGGACCGGCCGGAGATCCTCCAGGCGGCCAAGGACGGTACCGACGGGGCCCGCTGCACCGCGTTGCGCTACCTCGCCGACAGCAACGACTCCGACGCGCTGAGCCTGATCGAGGCCGCGGTGATCGACGGCACCGCCGTCGTCGTGGAGGCCGCAGTCGACGCCTTCGAACGCATGCGCAGTATCGCCGCCGTCGACCGCGCCCGCGGCTGGGCCCGCCGGCCCGACGCCCTCGGCGGCGCCGCCGGACGGATGCTCGCCTGCCGGGGAGGCGCCCAGGACAGCGAACTGGTCCTCGCCGCCCTGCGGGAAGCCGTACGCGGCGAAGGCCCCGACGCACCGACCCTGTGGACCCTCGTCGACGGCACCGGACGCCTCGGCATCGCCTGCGCCGCGCCCGTCCTGCGGCACGTCTACCGTGAGACCGCCTCGTCCCATCTCCGCGGCCGCGCTGCCCGCGCCCTGGCCGCCACCGATCCCTCCTTCGCCACCGGCTTCGCCGTCGAATGCCTGTGGGACTGCGAGGAGACCACCCGCGAGATCGCCGCCCGGCACGCCGAGACCGGTGACGCCCGGGTCGTCGAGCAACTCCGCCGGCTCGCCGCCGACCCCGCCGAGGAGGACGAGGTCCAGACGGCCGTCCGCAGCCGTATCGGACCGGACACCCCCGCCGTGTGAGACATCGCCACGGGGGACCACGGCGTCAACTCGGGAACCACGGGGGATCCCGCATACGTTCCATTCGCGGAAGACTGCCCGCTGAGTGAACAACCGGTGACCGGCAGGCCAGCCGGGCGTGGACGCCGGCTGGCCCGCTCGGGTGTGCAGGGCAACGCTCATGGGACGTTTAACCATCGGAAAGATCCACTTTGACGCGGCCACGTCCAGCGCGGCGACAACACCGGTATGCGTGTCGTCATCGTGACCGAATCCTTTCCCCCCGATGTGAACGGCGTGGCCCACTGCGCGCTCCAGACCGCCCGACACCTCGTCGATCGCGGTCACACTCCCCTCGTCGTCGCTCCCGCTCCCGCCCCCGGAAACAGGCTCGCCGCGGCCGCCGCGCCGTGCCCTGTCGTCCACGTCCCCTCCCTTCCGCTCCCGGGCTATCCCCAGGTCCGCGTGGCTCTCCCCAGCCGCAAGCTCGCCGCCGCACTGATCGAGCACCGCACGGACGTCGTCCACCTGGCCAGCCCCTTCATCCTCGGCGTCCGCGGCATGGCCGCCGCCGCCCGGCTCGGTATCCCCGCCGTCGCCGTGTACCAGACCGACCTGGCCGGATATGCCCGGACCTACGTGGGCGCCGGCGAGGCGGCCGCCTGGCGGCGGATACGGTCCGTCCATGGCGCCGCCGACCGCACCCTCGCTCCGTCCACCGCGTCGATCAGCGACCTGGAGTCGCACGGGGTCCCCCGGATCCAGCTGTGGCAGCGCGGCGTGGACACCGTCCGCTTCCGCCCCGAGTTCCGCGACGAGGCGCTGCGCCGCGAGATCGCCCCGAACGGCGAGGTCATCGTCGGCTACGTCGGCCGTCTCGCCCCCGAGAAGCAGGTCGAACTCCTCGCCGGGGTCTGCGGCCTGGAAGGCGTCAAGGTCGTGATCGTGGGCGACGGGCCGAGCCAGGCCCACCTCACCGAGGCGCTGCCCGGCGCGGTCTTCCTCGGCCGTCGCACCGGCACCGACCTCGCCCGGATCTTCGCCTCGTTCGACGTCTTCGCGCACACCGGACCCTTCGAGACGTTCTGCCAGACCGTCCAGGAGGCCATGGCCAGCGGTGTCCCGGTCGTCGCGCCCGCCGCCGGCGGCCCGATCGACCTGGTCGACCACGGCCGCACCGGGTTCCTGGTCCCGCCGCGCGACGCGGGCGCCGTCCGCGAGGCCGTGGCCTCCCTGGTGGCCGACCCCGTGATGCGGGCCGGCTTCGGCGCCGCCGCCCGCGCGACCGTCGAGGGCCGCACCTGGGCCGCGGTCGGCGACCAGCTGATCCAGCACTACGAGGACGTGCTCGCGGCACGCCGGCCGGTGGTGGCGGCATGAGCGTCTCGTCGTCAGCGCCCCTGCGCATCGTCCGGCTCGCCAACTTCGTCGCGCCCTCCTCCGGCGGCCTGCGCACCGCCCTGCGCGAACTCGGGAAGGGCTTCGTGGCCGCCGGTCACGAATCGGTCCTGATCGTGCCCGGCGAGCGCTACTCGGACCGGGTCGAGGAGCAGGGCCGGGTCATCACCCTGCCCGGCCCGGTGCTGCCCGGCACCGGCGGCTACCGCGTCCTCGTCGACAAGACACGCGTGCAGACCCTCCTGGAGCACCTCGCCCCCGACCGCCTGGAGGTGTCCGACCGCACCACCCTGCGCTGGACCGGCCGCTGGGCCCGGCGCGCCCGGATACCCGCCGTCATGGTCTCCCACGAGACCGCCGACGGTGTCCTGCGTACCTGGGGCCTGTCCGAGAACATGTCCCGGCGCACCGCCGACGCCCTCAACATCCGTACGGCGCACACCTACGCGCGCGTGGTGTGCACCACCGAGTTCGCCGAGCGCGAGTTCATCCGCATCGGCGCGCGCAACGTCGTACGCGCCCCCCTGGGCGTCGACCTGACGGGCCGCCACCCCTCGCTGCGCGACCTCGACCTGCGGGCCCGGTACGCGCGCGAGGACGAGACACTGCTCGTCATGTGCTCGCGGCTGTCCGTGGAGAAGCGGCCCGGCACCGCCCTCGACGCCGTGGAGGCGCTGGTCCGGCGCGGCCGGCGGGTGATCCTGGTCGTCGCCGGCGACGGGCCGTTGCGGGCGCGTCTGGAACAGCGCGCGCGGGAGCGCAGGCTGCCGGTGACCTTCCTGGGGCACGTCTCCGACCGGGACACCCTGGGCGCGCTGCAGGCGTCCGCCGACGTGGCCATGGCACCCGGCCCCGCCGAGACCTTCGGACTCGCCGCCCTGGAGGCCATGGCCTGCGGGACGCCCGTGGTCGCCAGCGCCTCCTCCGCGCTGCCCGAGGTGATCGGCTCCGCGGGGGCCACCGCGGCCGACCGTGGCGAGGCCTTCGCCGACGCCGTGGAGATGCTCCTGGAGCGGCCCGGTCCCGAGCGCAGGGAAGCGGCACGCGCGCGTGCGGAGTGCTTCGGCTGGGGAACGGCCGTGGAGGCCTTCCTCGCCGCGCACGACGCGCCGGTGCTGTGCCGTCGCGACGAGAACGGAACGACGGAACCGATCCGTCGTGTCGTGCCGGAGGGCGTGGCATGAGAGCGGTCCGGTTCGTGGCGCTGGGGGACTCGCTGACCGAGGGCGTGGGCGACCCCGCCGGCGACGGGTGGCGCGGCTGGGCCGCGCTGCTGTCCGGCGGACTCTCCGCGAAGGACGTGGACTTCACCAACCTCGCGGTCAGCGGGGCGCAGACCCGGGACGTGCTGGAACGCCAGACCCCGGTCGCACTGGATCTGCGCCCCGACATCGTCGCCGTCGTCATCGGCGTCAACGACACCCTGCGCTGCACGTTCGACATCCACGCGGTGGCCGAACGGCTCGACAAGGTCTACGCGTCCTTGACCGCGCAGGGCGCGACCCTGCTCACGGCGTGCCTGCCCGACCCCGGCTCGATGTGGGGGCTCCCGGGCGCGCTGTCCCGCCCGCTGGCCCGCCGGGGGCGTGCGGTCAACATGGTGGTGCACGCCCTGTCCGAGCGGTACGGGGCCGTCCATCTGCACGCGGCGGAGGGCGCCTGGCTCACCGACCGCGAGATGTGGAGCGCGGACCGGCTGCACCCGGGCGAGCGTGGGCACCGGCAGCTCGCCGTCCGCTTCCACGCCCTGCTCGCCCCGCTGGGTATGGCGACGGGTACGGCGCCGTCCCCCGAGCCCGAGTTCCCGCCGCCGACCAAGAAGGCGAGCCTGTTCTGGCTGGCCACCGCCGGCACCGCGTGGGTGATCCGGCGCTGCCGCGACCTGTTGCCGCAGCTGATGCGGCTGGCCCTCGACGAGATGCGGCACCGCCGGAAGGGCACCAGCGCCCGCCTGGACCTGAGTGCGTCCGCCGCCGTGTCCGCCGCGCTGGCCGCCCTCCGGCCGCCGGAGCGGCCCGCCGATGCCGCGTGAGGACGATGACGTCACGCGCGAAACGAGGGCGTCGGACGCGGCGCGCGGGCGACGGTGCAGGTCGCGGGGCGCGGGCGACGGCACCGGAGGTGGCGCGTGGATGGCGCCGGAGGTGGCACGGCGGTGCCGGATGAGGCCGGCACGGCGGTTCAGCGACGGCGTACGGCCACGAAGCGGACCGGGATGCCCGGGACCGCCTGGGCCGCCGCCGGGAGGTCGGCGGCGCGGACCACCGCGATCACCGGATAGCCGCCGGTGGTCGGATGGTCGGCCAGGAACACCACCGGACACCCGTCCGGCGGCACCTGGACGGCGCCGAGGACCATGCCCTCGCTGGGGAGTTCACCGGGACGGGCCCGCTCCAGGGCGGGCCCTTCCGTGCGCAGCCCGATGCGGTTGCTCGCCGACGACACGCGGTACGCGCGCGAGGTGAACGCCCGGACGGCCGCGGGCGTGAACCAGCCGGCGCGCGGACCGAGCGTCACCCGCAGCACGAGCTCCGTGGGCGGGGACGGCTGCGGCACGACGTCCACGCGCGCGTGCGGGCCCACCGGAGTGCCCAGCGGCAGCACCGTGCCGTCCGTCAGCGGGGCCGGCCCGAGCCCGGAGAGCAGATCCGTGGCCCGGCTGCCCAGCACCGGCTCGACGGCGATCCCGCCGGAGACGGCCACATAACTCCGTACGCCGGACCGGGCCGCTCCCACTTCGAGCAGCTCCCCGGCCGGAACCACCACGGGCGCGCCCCACGCGGCCGGGCGCCCGCCCACCGCGACCGGCCCCGGCGCACCCCCGACCGCGACCACCACCGTCGAACGCGGCCGCACGGCACACCCGTTGAGGGTCGTCTCCAGGACGGCCGCGTCGGGGGAGTTGCCGACCAGCCGGTTGACGAGCGCCGCGGCGGGCGCGTCCAGCGCCCCCGAGCGGGGTACCCCGAGATGCGCGAACCCCGGACGTCCGCGGTCCTGCACGGTGGTCAGCGCCCCGGCCCGTACGACGACGAGCGCACGGTCGGTCATGCGCCCCCCACCGGCACGAACCGCACGCGCGCACCCGGCGTCAGCAGCGCGGCCGGCACCCGCGCGTGGTCCCACAGCACCGCCTCCGTCGTCCCGATCAACTGCCAGCCGCCCGGCGATGAGCGCGGGTACACGCCCGTGTACGGCCCGGCCAGTGCCACCGCGCCCGCGGGCACCGCTGTGCGCGGAGTGGCGCGGCGCGGCACGTCGTAGCGGGCGGGGAGTCCGGTGAGGTAGCCGAAGCCGGGCGCGAAACCGCAGAAGGCGACCGTGAACTCGATGTCCGCGTGGATGCGGGCCACCTCCCGCTCGGGCACCCGCCAGTGGGCGGCGACCTCGGCCAGGTCCGGGCCGTCGTAACGCACGGGCAGCTCGATCGCCGCACGCACGCGTGGAGGCGTGGGCGGGATCTCCGCCGCGGCCAGTTCGGCGGCCCAGCGGGTCGGGTCGTCGAGGCCGTCGAGCAGGACCGTGCGGGCGGCCGGCACGATCTCGCGGACCCTCAGCGAGCCCTCCGCGCGCCGCCGCGACAACTCGGCGTGCAGGGCCTGCGCCTCCGCACCGGAGCCGACCTCGACCAGGAGGGCGTCGTCACCGACGAGGTGGGTTGTCATGGGCGTGGCGGCCTCGGTCTTCGGACTCGTGTTCATGCTGCGGCCTGTGTCCGTGCTGGTACTCATGCTCGTGTTCATGCGCGTGCTCATGTCTGTGCTCAAGTCTGGGCTCATGTCTGTGCTCAGGTCTGGGCTCATACGAAGGCCGCTACGGTCACGCCCGCCTCCGTGAGCCGCGTGCGCACCCTGCGTGCCAGCTCCACGGCGCCCGGGGTGTCGCCATGCAGGCAGAGTGAGCGGGCGCGCACGGCGATGCGCGCGCCGGAGTGTGCGGTGACCGCGCCGGAGCGCGCCAGCTCCACCGCGTGCGCCACGACCGCCTCCGGGTCGCTCACCACCGCACCTTCGCGCCCGCGCGGGACGAGCGTGCCTTCGTCGGTGTACGCGCGGTCCGCGAACGCCTCCGGGACGGCCGACAGCCCCGCCTTCCGGGCCAGCTCCAGCAGCCGTGAACCGGGCAGCCCGAGGACGGGCAGCGAGGCGCCCGCGAGGAGCACGCCGTCGACCACCGCGGCGGCCTGCTCCTCGTCGTGCACGACCCGGTTGTAGAGCGCGCCGTGCGGCTTCACGTACGCCACGCGCGCGCCGGCCGCGCGAGCGAAGACCTCGAGGGCACCGATCTGGTAGGCCACCTCGGCCGCCAGTTCGGCGGACGGCACGTCCATCGCGCGCCGCCCGAACCCCGCCAGATCCCGGTAGGACACCTGGGCGCCGATCGTCACCCCGCGCCCGGCCGCCAGCTCGCACACCCGCCGCATGGTGACGGCGTCCCCCGCGTGGAAGCCGCAGGCCACGTTGGCGCTGGTGACGACGGACAGCAACTGCTCGTCGTCGGTGAGCCGCCAGCGGCCGAAGCCCTCGCCGAGGTCGGCGTTCAGGTCGATCGAGGTCATGGATCGGTGTCTCTCGTGTCAGGCGACGCGGTACTGCTCGTCGCGGGCGTCGGTGATGAACATCTGGCCCGGTGCGTGCGTGATCGCGAACGGCGGCCGGGAGGCCGTCACCACCGCCTGCGGGGTCACCCCGCAGGCCCAGAACACCGGGATGTCGTCGGGGCCGGCGTCCACCGGGTCGCCGAAGTCGGGTCGGCCGAGATCGTCGATGCCGAGCGCCGAGGGATCGCCGCAGTGCACGGGGCCGCCGTGCACCGCAGGGAGCCGACTGCTCTCCTGGATCGCGGCCGACAGACGCTCCGGCGGGACCGGGCGCATCGAGACCACCAGCGGCCCGCTCAGCCGCCCCGCCGGACGGCACGGGCGGCTGGTCACGTACATCGGCACGTTCCGGCCCTGCTCGACATGGCGGATCGGTACACCCGCCTCGGCCAGCGCCCACTCGAACGTGAAGCTGCACCCGAGCAGGAACGACACCAGATCGTCCCGCCAGTGGGCTCTCACGTCCGTCGGCTCGTCCGCCAACTCGCCGTCCCGCCAGACCCGGTAGCGCGGCAGGTCGGTGCGCAGGTCCGCGCCGTCCGCGAGCACGGTGGCCGTGGCGCCGGCGTCGGTGACGTCGAGCACCGGGCAGGGCTTGGGGTTGCGCTGGCAGAACAGCAGCATCTCGTAGGCCCAGTCGGCGGGCACCGAGACCAGGTTGGCCTGGGTGTGGCCGGCCGCGACCCCGGCCGTGGCACCCGTGAGGCCCTCCCGGAAGCGGGCCCGGGCGGTTTTCGGGCTCCACGCGTGCGCGTGCTCGTCGGCCAGGGCGACAGGACGGTCTTCGGTACGGTTCACGCCAGTTCCTTCCCACGCGTCTCCGGCAGACCGAACAGGGCCAGGGCGGCGAGCCCGTACCCGGCCGCGCCGAAGACCAGCGCGCCGCCCACACCCCAGCTGTCGGCCAGGAAGCCCACCAGGGTCGGGAAGACCGCGCCCACCGCGCGGCCCGCGTTGTACGTGAAGCCCTGCCCGGTTCCTCGCACCGCCGTCGGGTACAGCTCGCTCAGGTAGGAACCGAAGCCGCTGAAGATCGCCGACATACAGAAACCGAGCGGGAAACCGAGCACCAGGAGCGTGGTGTTGGCGCTGTCCGGGATGTTCGCGTACGCCAGCACACAGACCGCCGACAGCAGCGCGAACAGCCAGATGTTGCGGCGCCGGCCCAGCCGGTCGGTCAGGTAACCACCGGTCAGGTACCCCAGGAAGGCCCCCGAGATCAGGAAGGTCAGATAGCCGCCGGTGCCGACGACCGACAGCCCGCGCTCGGACTTCAGATACGTGGGGATCCAGGTGGCCAGCGTGTAGTAGCCGCCCTGGACGCCCGTGGACAGCAGGCCCGCGAAGACCGTGGTGCGCAGCAGACCCGGCGCTTCGGCCGTGCCCGGACGGAAGATCGCGGCGAACGAGCCGCGCCGCGGGCTCTGTTCACGTACCGCGACCGCCTGCGGAGCGTCGTGCACCCGGCGGCGCAGCCACACCACGAGCAGCGCGGGCAGGGCGCCGGTCCAGAACATGACCCGCCAGGCCAGGTCGTCGCCGGCGAACGAGAAGACCATCGTGTAGACGATCACGGCGAGTGCCCAGCCGACGGCCCAGGAGCTCTGGATCGCGCCGAGCGTGCGGCCGCGGTGCCGGGCGCTCGCGTACTCGGCGACCAGGATCGCGCCGACCGCCCACTCGCCGCCGAAGCCGAGGCCCTGGAGGGCGCGGAACACCAGCAGCGTCTCGTAGTTGGGCGCGAAGCCGCAGGCCACGGTGAAGACGGCGTAGGTGATGACCGTGATCATCAGGGCGCGGACCCGGCCGACCCGGTCCGCGACCACGCCCGCGGCGGCGCCGCCGACCGCGGAGACCACCAGGGTGACGGTGGTGAACAGGCCGGTCTGGCCGCTGTCCAGGCCGAAGTACGCCGCGAGCGCGACCATGCTCAGCGGCAGGGTGAAGTAGTCGTACGAATCCAGTGCATATCCGCCGAAAGCACCGGCGAACGCGTGCCGGCCGCGCGGACCGAGGGCGCGCAGCCAGCCGAACGCGCCGTCCTCGGCGGCGCGTTCACCCTTGCCCGGGTGCGCGTCGGAGGTCAGGGCCTGCGGTGGAGGAGTCGTGCTCATGGGCACCTCGCAGAAGCATGAAGAGGGGACGGAGGGTGCGGGGACTGGGCGGTGCGGTGCCGTGCCAAGGTGAGCGTGCTGAGCACCGTAGAGGATCGTTCAACGATCCTTCAATACCCACGTTGTTTCGTTCCTGTGTCTGCGGTTGAATTCCGGGCATGGCAGAGCAGCTGACGGGACTGGCCGACGACCGTTCCCTCCTCGGGCGCACCAGCACCGCCGAACGGGTCTCCGACATCCTCAGGAGCCGGATCGCCGACGGATATTTCCCGCCAGGCACCCGCCTGTCGGAGGACGGCATCGGCGGTGCGCTGGGCGTCTCCCGCAACACCCTGCGTGAGGCGTTCCGGCTGCTCACCCACGAACGCCTGCTGGTCCACGAACTCAACCGGGGCGTCTTCGTCCGGGTCCTGACCGTCGAGGACGTCGAGGACATCTACCGCACCCGGGCCCTGGTCGAGTGCGCCGTCGTACGCGGCCTCGGCGAGCCCCCGTACGCCCTGGACGGACTCTCGGCGGCGGTCACGGAAGGCCGGCAGGCGGCGGCCGGAGATGACTGGAAAGCAGTGGGTACGGCCAATATCCACTTCCACCGGGAGCTGGTCGCCCTGGCCGGCAGCGAACGCACCGACGAACTGATGCGCAGCGTCTTCGCCGAACTCCGCCTCGCGTTCCACGTCGTCGACGACCCGCACGCCCTGCACGAGCCGTACCTGGCCCGGAACCAGGAGCTCCTGCAGTCGCTGCGGGGCGGCGACAGGCGCGGGGCGGAACGGCTGCTTGAGACCTACCTCACGGACTCCCTGGAACGAGTGGTGGAGGTATACCGACGCCGAGTGGACAGCGCCCCGTAAGGCTCATCGCCCCGTAAGGGGCGCGGGGCTGTATTGGACGTACGGCTACCGCCGCGTGGGCGCGACCAGCCCCCACCGGCCCGCACTTTGCGAACCGTCCTGCAGTCCCCGGCGCTACCGGCGGAGCCACCCGCGTCGTTTGGGTCGTTGTCAGACCAAGGACCTAGTCTGTGCACCGTGACTTCGCCTGCGACGACGGACAGCGTTCCGCCCCAGTTCAGCGCGGGGCCGCGCCCCGCACCGGGGCCGGCCGCCGACGAGGGGCTGGCGCGGCGGCTGCGCGCGCTCGCCTGCACCGCGCCGCTGCACGACCTGGACACGCGCAAGGCGAACCTCGCGGGCGAGTACTCGGTGTACGGCATGGCGGAGGTGGCGCTCTCCGCCATCGACCTGGTCACCCTGAACATGGACTTCGACACCGGCGCCGACCACGAGCAGATCGTCGCCCGGCTGATCCCGCGCATCTCCGCCCAGACCCCGCACCGCCCCGTCGCCGAGCACGAGCGGGTGGCCCGCTGGGTCCTGGAGAACCTGATCAACGTCGGCAGCGTCGACCGCGGCTTCCGTGCGGTGTACGGAACCTTCGCGCCCGACGGGTCGTATGTCCGCCGGGACTACGACTTCAAGCTGATCGAGGAGGTGCCGGGCCCCGGCGGCACGGTGTATCTCCGGACGACCGACGAGGCGGTCAACGTCCTGGTCGGCGCCCTCGACACGGACGTCACCAGCGCCCAGATCGCGGCCGAGGTCAAGCTGGAGGTGCTGATCAACCGCGGCCGCCTCGCCGACGCCCAGCTCGCCGCCGAGCAGGCCCGCTACCGGACCGTGCAGTACTCGGAGACCCTGCGCCGCGCCCTGGACGCCACCCGGCGCAACGTCCGCGCGGTGGACTGGCTCAACGCCGTCCCCGACATGATCGCCGAGGCCCTGGAGCACGTCGCCGACCGCTACCGGCACGAGAACGCGATCCTCACCAACATCCGCAAGGCCCGCGACGAGACCGAGGACCCGGAGAACAAGCGGCGCGCCGCCGAACTCGTCGACATCGTCAAGGACTGCATCCGGCGCCACACGCAGTTGCAGTCGCGTCTGCTGGAGGCCGGGCCGCTGTTCCGCGCGGAGCAGGACCGGCAGGCGTTCGCGACGCCGATGACGACGTCCGGAACCGACCTGTACGGGCACCTGCTCGCGCCGCTGCTGCCGTTGCCGCTGGAGCAGGCGAGCCGGGTCACCGGGGCGTTCTTCGCGCGCGGGACCGGACTGCGGACGCCGGTGTCGGTGCGGGTGGGCGACCTCGTCGACATACTGCTGACGCCGCCCGTGGAGCGGGAGCACCTGGGTGCGGAGATGCCGGAGCCGGACCTCATCGCCACGCCGGACGACAGCCGGTTCAGCGAGGAGCAGCTGGCCGACGCCATGCGCTTGCTGGACCTGCCGGCCGACGCGCCTCGCCGGTTGTCCGGGCTGCTGGCGGAGGCGCGGCGCGTAGGGGGCGAGGACCTGGCCTACCTCGTCGCTCTGCTGGCGGTGCACGCCGCCAGCCCGGCCGTGGGCACGGCCTACCGGCAGGGTGAGGAGAAGCTGCTGTTCGCGGTGGACGACGGCACGGAGCTGGACGACCCCGGCTTCGGCGGCGCCGATCTGATCGTCGGGACCGCGCTGCTGGACGCGGTGGGGATGGCCGCGGATCGGACCGAGGCCGCGTGATGTCGTGTGCCGGGTGCAGGCTGTCCGTGGCTGGTCGCGCCCACGCGGCGGTAGCCGCACATTCACCACAGCCCCGCGCCTCTTTCGGGGCGCTTGCCCGCCCCTTTGTTGCGAAGATCGAGGAGTTGTCGTCGTGAGCGAGTACGTCGAGGCCGAGGTGTCTGCTGGTGGGTCGGCGCACGCTGCCGTCACCCCGGCCGATGCCGCCGATGCCGCGCGGCTCGTCGCCTTCGGGCTGCAGCCCAAACTGCAGCCCGCGCGGGATCAGGAGTACACCGAGCTGCTGCGGCGCTACCGGGAGGACCCGCCGTTCGCGCGGCTCGCGGATGCCGTGGCCGCCGGGCTCGGGCTGGTGGTGCTGGAGGTGTCGCCCCGCGCCGGGATGGCCGTGACCGCCGCCGAGGACTCGGTGTTCGCCGTGCGCATGGGCGACTACGCGCGTCGTACCTCCGCGGACGGCAGCGACCGGTTCCTGCACGGGCTCGCGCATCTCGCCGTCGCCGCGCTGGCGTTCCCGCGCCCCGAGGACCTGGCCGACGACGGCTACATCGGGCGGATCACGGTCAACGGCGTCGACGCCTTCGTCCGGCAGGCCTGCCGCCGCCTGGAGGAGCGGGCCGACGAGCTGGGGGAGAACACCGACCCGGCCACCGACGCGCCAGGCCTGGAGGCCGCCTGGCGGATCTGGGCCAGACGCAGCGCGACCGGCGCCACCAAGGACGCCCGCCGGCTGGCCGGATCCACCACGGGCATCATCGGTAAGGCGGTCGTCTTCCTCACCGACTCGGGGTTCCTCCAGCGCACCGGCGACGACCAGGGCGGCACCTACCGCACGACGGCCCGCTACCAGCTCCAGGTACGGGACATGGCCGGCAGCGCCGCCATGGCCGAACTGCTGGAACTCGGCGTCGTCCCGGTCACCGACGGCACGGCCAGCCTGCTGCCCGCCGACGACAGCGACGACCTGGTCGCCGACGCCGGGCTGCCGTTCCACTCCTGACCGTCCAGAACCCCCGCACCTTTCCCCAGACTTACGAGAGTCCGCCATGTACGAGCTGTCCCGGGTCCGCCTCTACTCCATCGGGCCCGCCGGTGCGCGCTACGCCGACACCGTGCTGGACCTGCGGGGCGTCGGCCGGCCCGTGCCCGACCCGGCCCCCACCCAGGCGGAGTTCTTCGAGGAGGAGCCGGTCGGTCCGCCGCGCCGCCCCGCGCCCGCCGGCGTGCTCTTCCTGGAGAACGGCGGCGGCAAGTCGGTGCTGCTCAAGCTGATCTTCTCGGTGATGCTGCCGGGCCACCGCAACACCCTCGGCGGCGCCAGCTCGGGCGTGCTGCGCAAGTTCCTGCTCGCCGACGACTGCGGGCATGTCGCCCTGGAGTGGCAGCACACGCTCACCGGTGAGTGCGTGGTCGTGGGCAAGGTGAGCGAATGGCGGGGACGGCAGGTCTCCAACGACCCGCGGAAGTTCGCCGAGGCCTGGTACTCGTTCCGCCCCGGGCCCGGACTCGCCCTGGACAATCTGCCGGTCGCCGAGTCGACCGCCGTACGGCCGCCCGTGGAGGGCGCCTCCGGGGCGCAGGGACGGCGGCGCACCATGAAGGGCTTCCGGGACGCCCTCACCGAGGCGGGCAAGGCGTACCCGCATCTGGAGGTGCACTGGGAGGAGATCCACGACCGCTGGATCGAGCACCTCGGCGACCTCGGCCTGGACCCCGAACTCTTCCGCTACCAGCGGGAGATGAACGCCGATGAGGGCGAGGCCGCCGGCCTCTTCGCGGTCAAGAAGGACTCCGACTTCACCGACCTGCTGCTGCGGGCCGTGACCGACACCCGGGACACCGACGGGCTCGCCGACCTGGTCGGCGGCTTCGGCAACAAGCTGGGGCGGCGCGCCGAGCTGATCGCCGAACGGGACTTCACCGCAGGGTCGGTGGATCTGCTGGGGCGGATCGTCGAGGCGGCCGAGGCGCGGGCACGCGCGCGTGACATCCACGCCGGCGCCGAGCGCCGTACCCGCACGCTCGCGCGCCGGTTGTCCGCGCGGGGCGCGCAGGAGCGGGTGCGCGCCGCCGACCTCGCCCAGCGCGTCACGGCCGCCGCGCACGCCGTCACGCACTCCGAGGGCGCCCGCGAGCGCAGTTCCCTGATCGCCGCCGAACTCGCCTACCGGCACGCCTCGCTGGCACTGGCCGCCGGTGAGAAGTCCGCCGCCGGGCAGAAGCGCGAGCTGGCCGACGCCCGCACCCTGCACTCGGCCTGGCAGGCCGCCGAAGCCGTGCTGCGCCACCGCGCCGCCGCCGACCGCGTCGCACGCGTGGCCGCCGCCATCAAGGATGCCGAGCGGGACGCGGCCCCCGCGCTCGCCGCCCGCGCCAAGGCCGCCGTCGAACTCGTACGGGCCCTGCACGCGGCCGCCGGGAGCGCGGAGCACCTCGCCAACGAGGAGGAGGAGCGCTCCGCCGCCCTCCAGGAGGTCAGCGACTCCGCACACCGGGACTCGACCTCCGCCGCCACCGAGGCGCAGCGCGCCCGCAGCGAGGCCGGGCATCTGCGCCAGCGCCTCGGCGAGGTCGAGCAGGAGACCGCCGAGGCCGTCCGCGCCGGCTGGCTCGACGACAGCGCCCCGGACGCCGACCCGGCCCGCGCCGCCCTCGCGGCCAGCGACGCCGAGAAGACCGCCGTGGCCGCCTGGGACACCGCGCGCGAGGCCTCCCGCAAGGCATCCGAGCAGGCGCGCGAGGCGGCCTCCGCCGAATCCCGCGCCGAACTCACCGCCGCCCGCGCGGCAGACGCGGCGACCGCCGCCGAGCGGACCTACGACGCCGAGAAGCGTCTGGCACAGGCCCTGGCGGCGGAGGAACGGCTCACCGAGCTGCTGGGTCTCACCGGTTCGCGTACGACCATCCCCCGCCCCCGGGGCGAGAGCGCGGAGGACTCCCTCAGCGCCGAGGAACTCGACCGGTTCGCCGACGAGTTGCGCGAACTGCTCGACGACGCCGTCGGCTCCGCCGAACGGCACCTGTTCGAACTGCGCACCGCGGCCGCCGACGACTCCCGGATCCTCGGCGCCCTCGGCGACGGCGGGCTGCTGCCGCCCGGCCCCGACGTGCTGGCCACCGTCGAGTACCTCGGCGAGCACGGCATCCCGGCGCTGCCCGGCTGGCGCTATCTCGCCCAGGCCGTCGACCCGACGGACCACGCGCGGGTGCTCGCCGCCCGCCCCGAACTAGTCGACGGCGTCATCATCACCGATCCGGACACCCACGCGCGGGCCCGTGAGGCGCTCGGCGAGGCCGCCCTGCTACCGCGCTCCGCTGTCGCCGTCGGCACGGCCGCGGCCCTGCTCGCGCCGACCCCGGCCGCCGACGCCACCCCGGGCGACGTGTTCCTCGTACCGCCGAACCCGGCCATGCACGACGAGCACGCCGCCGACGAGGAGCGGCAGGCGCTGCGCGCCCGGGCCACCGAGCGGGACGAGGAGATCCGTACTCTCGCCACCCGGCTCGGCAAGGACCGCGAGCTCGCCGCGCGGCTCGCCTCCTGGCGCACCGGCTGCCCGGCCGGACGGCTCGGGGAGCTGGCGCAGACCGCGCGGGAGGCACGGGCGTTCGCCGAGGAGTGCGAGGCCGAACTGGCCGAGGCACGCACGGTGCGGGCCGAGACCGAGGAGGCGGCCGCCGAGACCGCCCAGGCGCGCGACGAACGGCAGGAGGCCGCACAGAAGGCCCGGCGCGCCGCCGACGCCCTCGCCGGCCTCGCGTTCCGGCTGCGCGAGCGGGCCGGCTGGCAGGTCAAGCTGCGCGAACTCGCCGACGAGGCCACCGAGTCGGAGGCCCGCGCCCAGTCCTGCCTGGAGCGCGCCCGCGTCGCCGACGAGGACCGGCGCGGTGCCCAGCGCGCCGCCGACGACGCCCGCCGCACCGCCCGCGCGCTGCGCGCCGAGCGCGCCGAGATCGCCGGCGCCCCCGACGACCTGCCGGAAGCCGACGAGGACGCCCCCAAGTCCTCGCTGCCCGCCCTGCGCGAGGCCTACCGGGCCGCCTCACAGGTGTACGAGAAGGTCGGCGTCGGCGCCGATCTCCGCGCCGAGCAGGCCCGTTCGGAGAGCGACGAGAGCGCCGCGCTCGCGGAGCTGGAACGGCTGACCAACAAGGTCCGCACCCGCGCGGAGCAACTGCTGCAGTCGCCCGACGGCTCCGACGGGCCCTCCCGGCAGGCCGCCGCCGCCCGCGCGGAGGAGCTGGTGCAGCTCCTGGAGACCCGGATGTCCACCGCGAGCGAGCAACTCGGCCGGCTGCGCGGCGAGGCCGAGCGGCACGCCCCCGAGGACGGCGACGCACACACCGAGCTGCCCGAGGAGCTCCAGCCGCGCGACGCCGACCACGCGCAGGCCCTGCTGCGCACCGCGACCGCCGAACTCGCCGCCCGCACCGAGGCCCTGACCCAGGCCCGCGAGGCGCACGCCGAACTGCTGGACGCCCACCGCGCGGCCGAGGACGCGGCCGGCGGGTTCGACGAGATCGCCGCGATGCTCCGCGACCTGCTGCGCGAACACGCCACCGAGGAGGAGCAGGAGGAGCCCGAGCCCTACCCCGGCACCCTGGAGGAGGCCCGGCACTCCGCCGCCGAGGCCCGCCGGTCGCTGCGCGGCTGCGCCGGTGATCTCTCCGCCGCCGAGTCCGCCGTACGCGAGGCGAGCGACGTGCTCGTGCGGCACGCCAACTCCACACGGTACGAAGCCGTCCGGACGCCCGCACGGCAGCAGATCCGTGAACTGCCCGCCTCCGCGCTGCCCGAGCACGCCCAGAAGTGGGCGGACGCCTTCGCGCCCCGACTGCGGGTGCTGACGGACGAGTTGGCCCAGCTGGAACGCAACCGCGATTCGATCGTGGACCGGCTGCGCGGGCTCGTCGAGTCGGCCCTCGCGACCCTGCGGTCCGCCCAGCGGCTGTCCCGGCTGCCCGAGGGCCTCGGCGAGTGGTCCGGGCAGGAGTTCCTCCGCATCCGCTTCGAGGAGCCCGACCAGGCCACGCTCACCGAACGGCTCGGCGAGGTCGTCGACGAGGCGACCCGGGCCGCCGTGAAGAAGAACTCCGACCTGCGACGGGACGGAATGTCCCTGCTGCTGAGGGGAGTGGGGGCGGCCCTGCAGCCGAAGGGGGTCGCCGTGGAGATCCTCAAGCCGGACGCCGTGCTGCGCGCGGAGCGGGTGCCGGTGGGACAGATGGGGGACGTGTTCTCCGGTGGGCAGCTGCTCACCGCGGCCATCGCCCTGTACTGCACCATGGCCGCGCTCAGGTCCAACGACCGCGGGCGCGACAAGCACCGGCACGCGGGGACGCTGTTCCTCGACAACCCCATCGGACGGGCCAACGCGACCTATCTGCTGGAGCTCCAGCGGGCCGTGTCGGACGCGTTGGGCGTGCAGCTGCTGTACACGACCGGGCTGTTCGACACCACCGCGCTGGCCGAGTTCCCGCTGGTCATCCGATTGCGCAACGACGCCGACCTCAGGGCCGGGCTGAAGTACATCAGCGTGGAGGAGCACCTGCGGCCCGGTCTGCCGCAGCAGCCGCAGGCGGAGGAGGCCGGGCACAGCGAGATCACGGCGACCCGCATGTACAAGAGGCCGTCGGCCTGAAGCCCTGTGGAGGCTGCAGGCCTGTCCCCCTCGTTCTGCGAGGGCGGTGCGGGCCTCAGGGGTGGGACAGTCGCCCGGTGCTGCCGCCCCGCCGCCGTATCCGCTCCTGTTCGCGCTCGGTGGCCCGCTGCTGCCGCCGGGCCGCGCGCCGCTCGCGGCGGAGCGAGCGTGCCGTGCTGCTCGGCTCCGAGACCACGCCGTTGCGCTGGTTCCACACCTGACGGGTCACCAGGACGTCGACCGCGCCCCAGGTGGCCACCACCGTGCTCGCCACGCTGCTGATCACCATCGGGAACGCCAGCCAGGACTCCGCCATCGTGCAGAAGAACGCCACCATGGCCTGGATCAGCGTGACGGCGATGATGATGAGCGCCCGCACCGCCGACGTACGCACCGGATCCGGCATCCGGTACCGCTTGGCCGGCTCCTCCACCCACAACGGCCGGTACTGCGCCTGCTGTTGCGTGCGCGCCCGCGCACCGGAGAGCCCCTCCTCGCCGCCGCGCGGCGAAAGGCCGCCGTCCGGCGCCTCTGGCCCCGGACGCACCGTCGAGCGTGTCGCCGTGCCGTGCTCGGGCGCCAATTGCCGCTGAGCCGTCCCCATCAAGGTGTCACTCCCCACCGCCGACAGACCCCCTCGCACCGGTGTCCGACGACCCCGGCTCCCCAGTGGCTGCCCGGCTTGCGCTGTTTTACGCTGCCCGGATGCGAGATACGGCTCCTGTGGCCGATTTAGCACCCCTCGCCCATCAACAAGGACGAACGAACTCGCCCGATGATTCCCCACCAGTGAAAATTTCCGGCCAACTGATCCTTCGTGTCGTTCCCGCCCTCACACACGCGAAGTCGGCGCGATCGCGGTGGCAATCTCCCGCAATGCCAGGACATCTCTCCCTGTCCGTTCCCCATGACCCGGCCCCGGGGCGGAAGTTCATCGTCCGGACGCGTCTTCGAGTTATCCATGTGGCGGTAGTAGGCTCGCGCCGTTTGTTGACGTACATGTGTACCCCCGGCCGGCGGGGGTCGAGCTGGGGGAGGCCATGCGCTTTCGCGGGAAGTCGATCCGCCGGAAGATCGTGGCGCTGCTTCTCGTGCCGCTGGTGTCCCTGACGGCCGTCTGGGGCTTCGCGGCCGTGCTCACGGGGCGCGAGGTCACCCAGCTGTTCCAGGTGTCGCACATCGTCGAGGACATCGGCTACCCCACGGAGGACACCGCCCGTGTCCTCCAGCAGGAACGCCGGCAGACCCTCGTCTATCTCGCCGACCCGCGCGCCGCCGACGCACTCGCCGCCCTGCACCGCACCCGCGCCGCCACCGACAGCGCCGTCGCGGAGCTGCGGAAGAACGCCGGGAGGCAGGACACCCGCGACGGCATGAGCGCCGACGACGCCGAACGCCTCACCGCCGTGCTCGACGCCTTCGAGGGCATCGACGCCCTGCGCCACAGCGTCGAGGAGGGCACCGTCAGCCGCGCCCAGGCCCTCGACCTCTACAACCGCGTCGTCGACCCCTGCTACACGCTGCTCGCCTCCCTCGGCGGGATCGACGACGTCGAGATGGACAAGCAGGCCCGCGCCCTCATCAACATCACCCGCGCCCGCGAACTCCTCTCCCGTGAGGACGCCCTGCTCGGCTCCGCCCTCGTGGTCGGGAAGATCTCCCGCGACGAGAGGCGGGAGATCTCCGACCTCGTCGCCCAGCGCACCCTCCTGTACGACATCAGCCTGCCGCTGCTGCCGTCGTCTGAACGCGACCGCTTCGACCGCTTCTGGAAGAACGCCACGACCGCCCCGCTGCGGTCCGCGGAGCAGTCCGTGATCGCCACCGGATCCGGTGTGCCGAACGACGTCAGCGCCAAGGGCTGGGACACCGCCGCCGCCAACGTGCTCGCCGAACTGCGCACCCTCGACGACCAGGTCGGTGACCGCTACCAGGACCGCATCCGGCCCGTCGTCGTCTCCGTGATCGTCCAGGCGGCCGTCGTCGGTGTCCTGGGCATGGTCGCCGTGATGTTCTCGCTGGTCGTGTCGGTCCGGGTCGGCCGGAGCCTCATCCGCGACCTGCGGCTGCTGCGTCAGGAGGCGCACGAGTCCTCCGGGGTCCGGCTGCCGAGCGTGATGCGCCGGCTGTCCGCGGGCGAACAGGTCGACGTGGAGACCGAGGTCCCGCGCCTGGAGTACGACAGGAACGAGATCGGCGAGGTCGGCCAGGCCCTCAACACCCTGCAGCGCGCCGCCGTGGAGGCCGCCGTCAAGCAGGCCGAACTGCGCTCGGGTGTCTCCGAGGTCTTCGTCAACCTGGCCCGCCGCAGCCAGGTCCTGCTGCACAAGCAGCTCACCCTGCTCGACACCATGGAGCGCAGGACCGAGGACACCGACGAACTCGCCGACCTCTTCCGCCTCGACCACCTCACCACCCGCATGCGCCGGCACGCCGAGGGTCTGGTGATCCTCTCCGGCGCCGCCCCCTCGCGGCAGTGGCGCCGCCCCGTCCAGCTGATGGACGTGGTGCGTGCCGCCGTGGCCGAGGTCGAGGACTACGAGCGCATCGAGGTCCGCCGGCTGCCCCGCGTCGCCGTCACCGGCCCCGCCGTCGCCGACCTCACCCACCTCGTGGCCGAACTCCTGGAGAACTCCACGGTGTTCTCGCCGCCGCACACCGCCGTCCAGGTCCTCGGCGAGCGGGTCGCCAACGGCTTCACCCTGGAGATCCACGACCGGGGCCTCGGCATGGCGGCCGAGGCACTCCTCGACGCCAACCTGCGGCTCGCCGAGACCCCCGAGTTCGAGCTCTCCGACACCGACCGGCTCGGCCTGTTCGTGGTCAGCCGCCTCGCCCAGCGCCAGAACGTCCGCGTCTCCCTCCAGCCGTCCCCCTACGGAGGCACCACCGCCGTCGTCTTCATCCCCGACGTACTGCTGACCGACGACTTCCCCGACACCAACGGGATCGGCTTCCGTCTCGACCGCGCGCGGCCCGCCTCGGATACCGGACCCGAGGAGAGCCTCGCCACCACCCTGAGTCAGGGGTCGGCGCAGCGCCCCGGGCTGCCTACCGGACTCCTGGGCGGACCGGTCGAGCTGGAAGCACCCGTCGACCTGGACGCGCTGGACGACTTCCCGGGCGCCCTGACCGAAGAGGACAGCGAGCGCGGCGGTCTGTTCCGCCCCCGCCGCTCCCTCGCCCGCGCCGACGACGACACCGCGCCTGTCGTGAGTGAGCTGCATCAGCCCGCCCCCGACACCGCGGACGGCTTCCGCGACGAGCGTCCCGGTGGCCCCGTGCCGCTGCCCCGACGGAGTACGCCCAAGCTGGTCAGCTCGCACGGCAAGCCCGTCACCGAGCAGCGCTCCCGCCGCGCCGGACCGGACGACCGGGACCCGGCGGACGCGGGCCGGCCCGAGCCGGGCGGACTGGCCCCGCTGCCCTCCCGCCGCCGCACCGAGCCGTCCCCGCAGCGCACCGGCGGCCCGGCCGACCGCGTCGAGGAAGGCACGGCACCCCTGGCCGGCGGCCCGGACGACCCCTCCGGTCCCCCCGCCCTGCCCCGGCGCACCCGCCGCTCCGCGGTCACCTCCGGCAGCGGCACCGACGACTCCGTACCGCCCCTCGGCAGCACACTCCCGGAGGCCGCACCCGGCACCCGGCCGCTGCCCCGGCGGGTACGGCAGGCCAACCTGGCCCCACAGCTGCGACAGGACCCCGCCCGACCCGCCGGGCACGAGCCGGATCCCGCCGAGCGCGACGCCGACGAGGTCCGCAGCCGCATGGCCTCGCTCCAGCGCGGCTGGCAGCGCGGCCGGGCGGAGAACACCGCGGGCGACGGGTCCCGGAACGGCACAGCACAAGGAACGACTAAGGGGGACGGTCGATGACCGATCCGAAGGCGACCGGCCACACGGCGACGGACAAGCGTGAGCTGAACTGGCTCCTGGACGACCTGGTGGACCGGGTCGCCAGTATCCGCAAGGCCGTGGTGCTCTCCGGCGACGGCCTGGCCACCGGTGTCTCCAAGGACCTCACCAGAGAGGACGGCGAGCACCTGGCGGCCGTGGCCTCCGGCTTCCACAGCCTCGCCAAGGGCGTGGGCCGGCACTTCGAGGCGGGCAGCGTCCGGCAGACCGTCGTCGAGCTCGACGACGCCTTCCTGTTCGTCACCGCCGCCGGCGACGGCAGCTGCCTGGCCGTCCTCTCCGACGCCGACTCCGATGTCGGCCAGGTCGCGTACGAGATGACACTCCTGGTCAAGCGGGTCGGCGTACATCTGGGGTCCGCTCCGCGCACCGATCTGCCCTCGGGCGGGTAGTGGGATGACATGAGCGGAGACGGTCAGGGAAGAAGTCACTGGTTCGACGACGAGGCCGGACCGGTCGTCCGTCCGTACGCCATGACGCGGGGCCGCACCACCAGTGCGGCCCAGCACCGCCTCGATCTGATCGCGGTGGTCGTCACGGAGGCCCACGCGGACGACCCGGAGGACGACCGGACGCTGTCCCCGGAGCACGTGGACATCGTCGAGCTCTGCCGAGACACCCCGCAGTCGGTCGCCGAGCTGGCCTCCGGACTCGATCTGCCCGTCGGAGTGGTCCGGGTCCTCGTCGGCGACCTCGTCGACGGTGAACTCGTCCACGTCAACCGCCCGGTCCCACCGGCCGAGCTGGTGGACGAGAGTATTCTGCGCGACGTGATCAACGGCCTCCGGGCGCTGTGACCGGCGCGGATGCGGAGAAGTGACGTGACAGGCTGGCAGTTCTGGGTCGACCGCGGCGGTACGTTCACCGACGTCGTCGCGCGGCGCCCGGACGGCCGGCTGCTCACCCACAAACTGCTCTCCGACAACCCCGCGCGGTACGCCGACGCCGCGGTGACAGGCGTGCGGGAGCTGCTCGACGGCTCCGGCGACCAGGTCGACGCCGTCCGTATGGGCACCACGGTCGCCACCAACGCGCTGCTGGAACGCAAGGGCGAGCGCACCCTCCTCGTCATCACCCGCGGTTTCCGCGACGCCCTGCGTATCGCCTACCAGAACCGCCCCCGGATCTTCGCCCGCCGCATCGAGCTGCCCGAGCTGCTGTACGAACGGGTCGTCGAGGCCGACGAGCGCATCGCCGCCGACGGCACCGTCCTGCGCGCCCCCGACCTGGACGCCCTCGCGGGCCCGCTCCGGGAGGCGTACGACGACGGGATCCGGGCCGTCGCCGTCGTCTGTATGCACAGCCATCTCCACCCCGCCCACGAGCAGGCGATCGGTGAGCTGGCCGCCCGCACCGGCTTCCCGCAGATCTCGCTGTCCAGCGAGGTCAGCCCGCTGATGAAGCTCGTCCCGCGCGGCGACACCGCCGTCGTCGACGCCTACCTGTCGCCCGTACTGCGCCGCTACGTCCGCCATGTCGCCGACGAACTCGAAGGCGTACGGCTGATGTTCATGCAGTCCAACGGCGGGCTCGCCGAGGCCGGGCAGTTCCGCGGCAAGGACGCCATCCTCTCCGGACCGGCCGGAGGGATCGTCGGCATGGCCCGGATGTCGCAGCTCGCCGGCTTCGACCGGGTCATCGGCTTCGACATGGGCGGCACCTCCACCGACGTCTCCCACTTCGCCGGCGAGTACGAACGGGTCTTCACCACCCAGATCGCGGGCGTCCGGCTGCGCGCCCCGATGCTGGACATCCACACCGTCGCCGCGGGCGGCGGCTCGGTGCTGCACTTCGACGGCTCCCGCTACCGCGTCGGCCCCGACTCGGCCGGCGCCGACCCCGGCCCGGCCTGCTACCGGGGCGGCGGCCCGCTCACGGTGACCGACGCCAACGTCATGCTCGGCCGGATCCAGCCCGCCCACTTCCCCAACGTGTTCGGACCCGACGGCGACCAACCCCTCGACGCCGACCTCGTCCGCGACCGCTTCACCGGCCTCGCGCGGGAGATCCGCGAGCAGACCGGCGACGACCGCACCCCGGAACAGGTCGCCGAGGGCTACCTGAGCGTCGCCGTGGCCAACATCGCCAACGCCGTGAAGCGGATCTCCGTCCAGAAGGGCCACGACGTCACCCGCTACGCCCTCACCACCTTCGGCGGGGCCGGCGGCCAGCACGCGTGCATGGTCGCCGACTCGCTCGGTATCCGCACCGTCCTGGTGCCGCCCATGGCGGGCGTCCTGTCCGCGCTCGGCATCGGCCTCGCCGACACCACCGCCATGCGCGAACAGTCCGTCGAGGCCCCCCTGGAGCCCGCCACCATGCCCGGCGTCCGCAAGACCGCCGACGACCTGGAGGCCGCGGCCCGCGCCGAACTCCTCGCCGAGGACGTCCCGGAGGACCGCATCGAAGTCACCCGCCGCGCCCAGCTCCGCTACGACGGCACCGACACCACTCTCACCGTCGAGCTCACCGAGCCCGACACGATGAAACACGCCTTCGAAGAACGTCATCGCGCCACGTACTCCTTCACGCTCGACCGTCCGGTCGTCGTCGAAGCCCTCTCCGTGGAAGCCACCGGCATCACCCAACCCCCCGATCTATCCGCCCTCGCCCCGTACGAAGGCCGTCCCGCCGACCCGGAAGCCGTCCGCCTCCACACCGGCGGCGCCTGGCGCGACGCGCCCCTGCACCGCCGTGAGGACCTTCCCCCCGGCGGATCGGTCACCGGCCCGGCGATCATCACCGAGGCCGGCGCCACGACCGTCGTCGACGACGGCTGGCGGGCCGCGGCGACCGACGACGGGCATCTGGTCATGGAACGCGCGGCGATTACACAGAGTTCCGATGTCGGCACAGAAGCGGATCCGGTTCTGCTGGAGGTCTTCAACAACCTCTTCATGTCCATCGCCGAACAGATGGGCGCCCGACTGGAGTCGACGGCACAGTCCGTCAACATCAAGGAACGCCTGGACTTCTCCTGCGCCCTGTTCGACCCGGACGGGAACCTGGTGGCCAACGCCCCGCACATCCCCGTCCACCTGGGCTCCATGGGGACCAGCGTGAAAGAGGTCATCCGCCGCCGCGGCACCTCGATGCGCCCCGGCGACACCTACGCCGTGAACGACCCGTACCACGGCGGCACCCATCTGCCCGACGTCACCGTGATCACCCCGGTCTTCGGCACCGACGGCACCGACGGCACCGAGGGAACGGCGGACACGGAGGGTGACCCCGGCGCCGCCCCCGAGATCCTCTTCTACGTCGCGTCCCGCGGCCACCACGCCGAGATCGGCGGCATCGCCCCCGGCTCGATGCCCGCCGACAGCCGCACCATCGACGAAGAGGGCGTCCTCTTCGACAACTGGCTGCTCGCCGAGAACGGCCGGTTCCGCGAGACTGAGACCCGCCGGCTGCTCGCCGAGGCCCGCTACCCCTCCCGCAACATCCGCACCAACCTCGCCGACCTGCGCGCCCAGATCGCCGCCAACCGCAAGGGCGTCGACGAAGTCGGCCGCATGATCGATGAGTTCGGCCTCGACGTCGTCCAGGCCTACATGCGCCACGTCCAGGACAACGCGGAGGAAGCGGTCCGCCGCGTCATCGACGCCCTGGACGACGGCGCGTACGCCTACGAGACCGACTCCGGCGCCGTCATCCGCGTACGCGTGCGCGTGGACCGCGGCAACCGGCGCGCGACCGTCGACTTCACGGGCACCTCGGCGCAGCTGGACACCAACTTCAACGCCCCGTTCGCCGTCGTCAACGCGGCCGTGCTGTACGTCTTCCGTACCCTGGTCGCCGACGACATCCCGCTCAACGACGGCTGCCTGCGCCCCCTGGACATCGTCGTACCGCCCGGGTCGATGCTTGCCCCCGAGCCGCCGGCCGCCGTCGTCGCGGGCAACGTCGAGACCTCCCAGGCCATCACCGGAGCCCTCTACGCGGCGCTCGGCGTCCAGGCCGAGGGCTCCGGCACCATGAACAACGTCACCTTCGGCAACGAGCGCCACCAGTACTACGAGACCGTCGCCTCCGGATCCGGAGCGGGGGACGGGTTCCCCGGCACGAGCGTCGTACAGACCCATATGACCAACTCCCGGCTCACCGACCCGGAAGTCCTGGAGTGGCGGCTGCCGGTCCGCCTGGACGAGTTCGCCGTGCGGCGGGGCAGTGGCGGCGCGGGCCGCTGGCACGGCGGGGACGGCGCGGTGCGCCGCATCCGGTTCCTCGAGCCCATGACCGTCTCCACCTTGTCCCAGCACCGTCGCGTGCCGCCGTACGGCATGGCGGGCGGCGAACCCGGCGCGCTCGGCGCCAACCGGGTGGAGAGGGCCGACGGGACGGTCACCGGACTCGGCGGCAGCGACAGCGCGGACGTCGGCGCGGACGACGTACTGGTCATCGAAACCCCAGGTGGCGGCGGATACGGAAGCCCGTCACCCGACCCCATCAAGCGACCCTCATCAAGCAGGAGAAGAGATCGATGATCTTCGGGCGATCTGAGCGCGGCAAGCCCCCGGTCGAGCCCGTCACGCTCAAGATCCTCGTGGCCGGCGGCTTCGGCGTGGGCAAGACGACGCTCGTCGGCGCGGTGAGCGAGATCAGGCCTCTGCGCACCGAGGAGGTGCTCACCGAGGCCGGGCGACCGGTCGACGACACCAACGGCGTCGAGGGCAAGCACACCACCACCGTCGCCATGGACTTCGGCCGCATCACCCTGCGCGAGGACCTGGTGCTGTACCTGTTCGGCACGCCGGGGCAGGAGCGGTTCTGGTTCATGTGGGACGAACTGTCCGAGGGCGCGCTGGGCGCTGTCGTGCTCGCCGACACGCGCCGCCTGGAGGACTGTTTCGCGGCCATCGACTACTTCGAGCGGCGCTCCATACCGTTCCTGGTCGGCGTCAACTGCTTCGAGGGCGCCGACCGTTACCCGCCCGAGGACATCCGCAAGGCCCTCGACCTCGACGCGGACGTACCGGTCCTGCTGTGCGACGCCCGGGACCGCGAGTCGGTCAAGCAGGTGCTCATCGGCGTCGTCCGGCACGCGATGGCGTACGTGGCGGCCCAGCGGCAGACCGTCACCACCTGACGCGCCGGCACGGCCCGTACCCCCGCCGACCGGGGTACGGGCCGTGGTCCCGGGGCGGGCGGCTACTCGCCGTCCTCCAGCCAGCCGAAGCTCTTCTCCACGGCCTTGCGCCAGTTCGCGTACTCCCTGTCGCGCACCGACGCCTCCATGGCGGGCGTCCACTCCACGTCCTTCTGCCAGTGCGACTTGAGCTCGTCGAGGTCGCTCCATACGCCGGTCGCGAGACCGGCCGCGTAGGCGGCACCCAGGCAGGTCGTCTCGGAGACCCGGGGCCGGATCACCGGCACCCCGAGGACGTCGGCCTGGTGCTGCATCAGCAGGTTGTTCTTCGTCATGCCGCCGTCCACCTTCAGGGTCGTGATCTGCACCCCGGAGTCCTGGTACATGGCGTCCACGACCTCCCGCGTCTGCCAGCTGGTGGCCTCCAGGACCGCGCGGGCGAGGTGTGCCTTCGTGACGTACCGGGTGAGCCCGGTGACGACCCCGCGCGCGTCCGAGCGCCAATAGGGCGCGAACAGGCCGGAGAAGGCGGGCACGATGTAGGCGCCGCCGTTGTCGTCGACGCTCGCGGCCAGGGTCTCGATCTCGTCGGCGGTGCGGATGATGCCGAGCTGGTCCCGGAACCACTGGACGAGTGCGCCCGTGATGGCGATCGACCCCTCGAGGCAGTACACCGGCGCCTCGTCGCCGATCTTGTAGCCCATCGTCGTCAGCAGGCCGTTCTTGGACGGCACCGGCCGGTCGCCGGTGTTGAGCAGCAGGAAACTGCCCGTCCCGTAGGTGTTCTTCGCGGTGCCGACGTCGTAGCAGGCCTGCCCGAAGACCGCTGCCTGCTGGTCGCCCAGCGCGGACGCCACCGGGACCCCGGCGAGCTGGCCGACGGCGGTGCCGTACACCTCGGCGGAGGACCTGATCTCGGGCAGGATCGCCGCGGGTACGTTCATCGCGGACAGGATGGTGGCGTCCCACTGGAGGGTCTCCAGGTTCATCAGCATGGTCCGTCCGGCGTTGGTGACGTCGGTGACGTGCCGGCCGCCGTCGGTGCCGCCGGTGAGGTTCCAGATCAGCCAGGAGTCGATGGTCCCGAAGGCGATCTCACCGCGCTCGGCCCGGTCCCGGAGCCCGGGCACGTTGTCCAGCAGCCAGGCCGCCTTGGGCCCGGAGAAGTAGCTGGCCAGGGGCAGTCCGGTCTGGTCGCGGAACCGGTCCTGGCCGTCGCTGCCGCCGAGTTCGTTGCACAGGGCCGCGGTACGGGTGTCCTGCCAGACGATCGCGTTGTGCACGGGCTTGCCGGTGGCGCGGTCCCACAGGACCGTGGTCTCACGCTGGTTGGTGATGCCGAGCGCGCTCAGCTGGTCGGCGCGCAGCCCGGCGTTGGCGAGCGCCCCGGCGACCACGGCCTGCACCTTGGACCAGATCTCGGTGGCGTCGTGCTCCACCCAGCCGGGCTTGGGGAAGATCTGCCGGTGCTCGCGCTGGTCGACGGCGACGATCGCGCCGCCGTGGTCGAAGATGATGCAGCGGCTCGACGTGGTGCCCTGGTCGATTGCGGCGACGTACCTTTCGGCGGTGTCCGTCATGGCTACCCCTTGGTCGCTGGGTCGGAAGGCTGCGTGGGATCGGAAGGCCGCGTTTCAGAAGGCCGCGTTGTAGATGAGGCCCGCGAGCGCCCCGCCGACCAGGGGGCCGACCACCGGGATCCAGGCGTAACCCCAGTCGGAGGTGCCCTTGTTCGGGATCGGCAGGAAGGTGTGCACGATCCGGGGGCCGAGGTCACGCGTCGGGTTGATGGCGTAGCCGGTGGGTCCGCCCAGGGACAGCCCGATCCCGACGACGAGCAGCGAGACGATGAGCACGGTGGTGCCGGACTCGCCGAGCCCCTTGGTGAGCCCGAACGCGAGGATCGGCAGGACCAGCGCGATCGTCGCGATGATCTCGGTGATGAGGTTGGCGACCGGGTTCCGGATCTCCGGGATGGTGGAGAAGATGCCGAGCGTCGGTGTCGGCTCCTCCGCGGTGTCCTCGTCCAGCACGTTGGCCTGGAACTGGGCGAGGTAGACGAGGTACGTCAGGACGGCGCCGAGGATCGCGCCGACGAACTGGCCGAGCAGGTAGACCCAGACCTTGCCCCACTCGCCGGTGTCGACGGCGATGCCGATGGTGACGGCGGGGTTGAGCTGGCCGCCGGAGAGGGGAGCGGCGGTGTAGGCGCCGGCCAGGACGCCGAATCCCCAGCCGAACGCGATCACCACCCACCCCGCCGCTCTCGCCTTGGAGTGTCTGAGGGTGACGGCGGCGCAGACACCGGCACCGAAGAGGATCAGGATGGCCGTGCCGATGACTTCGCCGACGAATATGTCTCCGTTGCTCATGGCGGCTCCTAGGGCGCTGGCCGGAGGATCGACCCCGGCGCATTGAGCAGGAACGGTTCCCTTGGCGACGTCAGCCGAAGGCAGGGAAGGTCCCGCGCCCCGCCCGGCGTCAGTGACGAGCGTGCCGTAGCAGCCGAATCGCCCATGGTGGAGCGGGCCTCAGGACAGGAGTGGCCCATGGCGCAGTGCCTGATTACGCCGAGAATGTACGGCGATGTCGACCGACACCGGAAGTTTTCACCGGCACTCAGGGAGCGTCAAGGTCGCCGACGGCAACGATGACAGGCAACTCGCCGGGACACGGCTTTCACGGCTCCACCGACGCATAGCCGGCCTGGGCCGGATACGCGCCCGAGCCGCGCCGGATCTCGTACCCGGGCAGTCCCGCCCGCCCCAGCACCCAACTCGCCCCGTGCAGCGCCTTGGCCGCCTTCTTGAGCGGCGCCAGACACGCGGCCGCCTCCCGGTGGTCGGCCACACCGCCCGGGCCGCACACGACGGTGGCCAGGGACAGCGTGACGGGACGGCCGCCCGCGGACCAGGACGCGTCGAGCACACCGGTCACCAGCCGGCCCAGTCCCTCCTCGTCGGTGAGCACCAGGAAGTCGTCCCCGCCGATGTGCCCCACCCGCGCGTGCCCGGCCACGGCCTGCTGGAGCGCCTGTCCCACCGCACGGATCAGCTCGTCGCCCGCGGCGAACCCGGCGCCGTCGTTGACCTGCTTGAAGTGGTCGATGTCCAGCCAGCTCAGGGCGAAGACGCGGCCTTCCGCGAGCCACCGGTCCGTCTCGCCCGTGATCGCGTCCGAACCGGGCAGCCGGGTCAGCGGATTGAGTCCGGCCGCCTCCTCGACGCGGGTCTCGGCGAGGGCGCGTACCAGGTCGGCGAGGCGTACGACGCCCACGCAGCGTCCGAGCCGGTCGACGACCGCCACATCGTCCGAGGTACGGTCCCGGCCGCCGACGGCCACCACGTCCAGCACCTCCCAGGCGGTCGCGTCGACGCCGACCGTGCGCGGTGCGTCGCCCAGTTTGAAGGCCGGGCGGTCGGCGTACAGGGCGTGTCCGTAGCGGCCGGACATCGACAGCAGGAAGCGGGAGCGGTGCACCGAGCGGACCGGGGCGCCCGTCTGGTCCACCAGGAGGACACCGGAGACGTCCGGGGAGCCGGTCAGCAGGGCCCGCACCTGCAACGCGGACGCGGTGACCGGCAGCAGCGCGGCGGGCCGGATGAACTCGCGCACGGACGGCCCGGAACGCGGCGGGGGCGCGGCGGCGGCCGAGCGCGGCGGAACGTACACGTCCGCCACCGGGATCCGGGCCGGGGGAGCGAACAGCTCGCCCTGGGCCAGCTGGGCCCCGGCCGACAGCGCGGCCGCGTACTGGAGTTCGCTCTCCACGCCCTCGACGGCCAGCAGGGCGCCCAGCTCCTCGCACAGGGTCCGCATCGCCCGTACCGCGGCCGGCCGGCCGAGCAGCGAGGCGTCGAGCTTGATCAGGTCGGGGGAGAGGTCGGTGAGCAGCCGCAGGGGCACGTCTCCGTCGCCGATGCCGTCGGCGCTGATCCGGAAGCCCTGGCCGCGCAGCGTCGCCACGGCCTCCAGCAGGGCCCGGTGCGGCACGTGCGCGTACGGCGGCACGATGTCCAGGGTCACCTCCCAGGGCATCCGTCCGGCTTCGCGGATGGCCCCGGGCAGCGGGCCGAGGCCGCCCAGGTCGGCGAGTGTGGCCGCGAACACGTTGATGTGCAGCGGCAGCAGCGCCTCCGTGCGGGCCGCCGCGCGGAGGGCCAACACGGCCAGCCTGCCGTCGAGTTCGGGGTTGCGGCGGGCTTCGGCGAGGATGTCACCGGTCTCGGGGCGGGCAAGGATCTCCAGTGCGGCGATCCCGCCGGTCGTCAGATTGACCACGGGCTGGAAGGCGAAACGGAGAGCATCCGTCCAGGAGCGCACGGGAGCATGATGGCGCCAACGGCGTACACCCAGGGGCAGTTCATAAGACGTTCACGCACCATTTCGAGGTGATCACACACGGTGTGCGACCCCTGCTGTCACATCTGTCCCGTCAGCGCACCGCTATCACGGACGAGCCGTGTCCGAACAGCCCCTGATTGGCCGTGATCCCCACGCGCGCGTGCGCCACCTGGCGGTCGCCCGCAGCGCCCCTCAACTGCCAGGTCAGCTCACAGACCTGGGCGATCGCCTGGGCCGGCACCGCCTCCCCGAAGGAGGCGAGCCCGCCACTGGCGTTGACGGGTATCCGGCCGCCCAGGGCCGTCGCCCCCTCGCGCAGCAGCTTGGCCGCTTCGCCCTCGGCGCACAGGCCCAGATCCTCGTACCACTGCAATTCCAGCGCGGTGGAGAGGTCGTACACCTCTGCCAGGGAGAGCTCCTCGGGGCCGATGCCCGCCTCCTCGTAGGCGGCCCGCGCGATCGACGCACGGAAGGGCTCCACCGGGGGCTCGACCGCCGCCGCGGAGTCGGTGGCGATGTCCGGGAGGTCCAGCACCGTGTTCGGATAGCGCGGTGTGACCGTGGACACCGCGCGGATCCGCACCGGCCGGGCCGCACCGTGCCGGTGTGCGAACTCCAGGCTGGACAGCACCAGCGCGGCCCCGCCGTCGGAGGTCGCGCAGATGTCCAGCAGCCGCAGTGGATCGGCGACCACCTGGGAGGCGGCGACCTGCTCGGCGGTGACCCGCTCGCGGTACCGGGCGTACGGATTGAGCGCGCCCAGGGCCGCGTTCTTCACCTTGACCAGCGCGAAGTCCTCCGGGGTGTCCCCGAACACCGCCATCCGCCGGCGCGCGTACAGTCCGAAGTACGTGGGATTGGTCGCGCCCAGCAGCCGGAAGCGCAGCCAGTCGGGATCCTCGGGGCGGTCTCCTCCGGCGGGCCGGAAGAAGCCCTTGGGTGCCGCGTCGGCGCCCACCACGAGCACCACGTCCGCGAGCCCCGCCAGGATCTGCGCCCGCGCCGCGGCGATCGCCTGCGCCCCGGACGCGCATGCCGCGTACACGCTCGCGACGCGCGCTCCCTGCCAGCCCAGCGCCTTGGCGAAGGTCGCGCCCGCGACATAGCCGGGATACCCGCCACGCACCGTGTCCGCGCCCACGACGGAGCCGATGTCCCGCCACCGCAGTCCCGCGTCCGCGAGGGCCGCGCGGGCCGCCGCCGTCCCGTACTCGACGAAGCTGCGCCCCCACTTGCCCCACGGGTGCATGCCCACGCCGAGGACCGCCACGTCCGCCGTCATGCCGTCACCCCCGTCGGCCGCCAGTGCCAGGTCGTCCAGGCCGTCTCCGCGTCCTCGCCCAGCGCTCCGGGGACGACCTCGACCTCCATGCCCACCGCCAGATCGGCGACGGTGATCCCGGGAACCGCCTGCCCCAGCACCACGATCCGCTCGGACTCCAGCTCCACAGCGATCAACGCGTACGGCTCCCACGGAAGTTCCGGATCGCTCACATAGGGTGACGGCGGCCGGTACCGGCTGTCGGTGTACGACCAGATCCGCCCGCGCCGGGAGAGCGCGACCTCCTCCAGGGCGCCGCCGGCACACCCGGGGTTGCGGCAGTGGACGTCCTCGCGCGGGAAGAAGACCGAGGCGCAGGCCGCGCAACGGGTGCCCAGGAGCCGGAACCCGTCCCCCTCGCCCGTGAACCAGCCCTCTACCGCAGGCGTGCGTGTACGCGACAAAGCTCCTCCAGGGCACGAGATCTGACGGAACGTCAGAAGTGTGCCACGGGTCGCCGCGATTGGGCAGGCCGCGCCCTCGGGTCGCATCCCGCTGTCCGGTCCTGGTCGTCGTGATCGGTTCACTTCCGGAACGAGGCGTTCCCATGACCGTAAGACGTCGCTCCCGTGATCGGATAAAGTCCGCGCGTGTCCGAAAATCAGCACCCAATTGCCAACTCCGCTCCGGGCTCGCACTGTTCGAGCTGCGGAGCGCCCTACGGAGCGGGAGTCTCCGGCTGGCCGCGCACCTGCCCGGCCTGCGGCCACGTCGCCTACCGCAACCCCCTGCCGGTGGCGATCGCCCTCCAGCCCGTGTACGACACGAAGGGCACCGCCCTGGTCGTCATCACCCGGACCGTCGCTCCCGCGCGCGGAGGCACGGCGTTGCCCGGCGGCTACGTCGACGACCGCGAGGACTGGCGGCACGCCGTCGTGCGCGAACTCAAGGAGGAGACCGGCATCGACGCGGCCGCGCGGGACGTACGGCTCGCCGACGCCATGAGCTCACCCGACGGGCACCTGCTGCTGTTCGGACTCCTCCCGGAACGCCCGGCCGAAGGACTCCCGCTGTCCCGTACGACGGACGAGACGGAGGGCTGGCACCTGCTGCGCAGGCCCGAGGAGCTCGCCTTCCCGCTGCACAGCGTGGCCGTACGCGCGTGGTTCGAGGGCCGCTACTGAGCCCTTCGGCTCACCCCAGCCCCCGGATGCGCACCGGATGCGGCGGTTCGCCCACGCCGTTGTCCCCCTCCCGTCTCACCACCACCCGCCGGCCCTCCCAGCGGGCGACGTAACGCTCGATCTCCGGCTCGTCCCAGCCGTCGCCCGCGTCCGGCACGAACAGCCCGCCCCCGGTCCGTCCCCGGGCGGGCGCCCACACCTCCAGCCGCACACCGCCGTCCTCGTCCCGCACGGGAAGGACGGCACCCGCGCGCGCGAGCACCGGAATCCGCGACAGCGGAGCGTCCACGAGCACCTGCCCCGGCCCCTCGTACGCCTGCTCCGTCAGCGTGTCGTACCAGCGTCCCCGGGGCAGCTGCACCGCCCGCCGGTCGGCGCCCGGATCCAGCACCGGAGCCACCAGCAGACCGTCGCCCAGCAGGAACGCGTCCTCGCAGTCGCGCAGCGCCCGGTCCTCCGGCGTACCCCACCACAGGGGCCGCACATAGGGCGCGCCGGTCCGCCGGGCCAGATGCGCCAGCGTCATGAAGTACGGCAGCAGGCGCCGCCGTTCCAGAAGCGCCACGCGCGCGTGCTCCAGCACCTCGGCCCCGAACTCCCACGGCTCCCTGCGCCCCGCCCGCATGCTCGCGTGCGTGCGGAACAGCGGCAGATAGGCGCCCAGCTGGAACCAGCGCAGAAACAGCTCGGGCGACGGGCTCCCCTCGAAACCGCCCACGTCCGGCCCGGAGTACGGCACCCCGCACAGCCCGAGCCCCAGCACCAGCGACAGGGACGCGCGTAGCCCCGGCCAGCCGGTCGCGACGTCACCGGACCAGGCGCCCCCGTAACGCTGCAGGCCGGCCCAGCCGGAGCGGGAGAACAGGAACGGCCGCTCCTTGGGCGCCAGTTCGCGCAGCCCCTCGTACGCCGCCCGCGCCATGCAGAGCGCGTAGACGTTGTGCGCCTCCCGGTGGTCACCGCCGCGCCCCTCCAGGGCGTGCTGTGACGCGCGTGGCAGTGTGGACTCGCCGAAGGCGGTGAAGGACGTCGGCTCGTTCATGTCGTGCCAGAACCCGGCGAAGCCCAGCGCGAGCCGCTCCTCGTACAGCCCGCCCCACCACTTGCGCACGCGCGCGTGCGTGAAGTCGGGATAGACCGCCTCGCCGGGCCACACCACGCCCTCCACCAACCGCCCCGACGGATCCCGCACGAAGGCGTCGACCCCCGTCCCGCTGTCGTAGACCGCGTTGCCCGGCTCGGCCTTCACCGCCGGGTCCACGATCGACACCAGCCGGATCCCGTCCCGCCGCAGCTCCTCGGCCAGCGTCGGCAGCTTCGGGAAGCGCTCGTGGTCGACAGTGAACACCTGATGGGCGTCGTAGTGGTCGATGTCCAGATGGACGGCGTCCAGCGGCAGACCGCGCTCCTGGTAACCGGCGACGATCCGCCGGACCTCCTGCTCGCTGCCGAAACCCCAGCGCGCGTGGTGATGACCCAGCGCCCACGCCGGCGGCAGCGCGGGCGCGCCCGTGAGCGAGGCCCAGGCGTGCAGCACGCGCGCGGGCGTGCCCACCATCACCCAGCAACGCAGCGGGCCGCCGTCCATCCGCAGCTCGCACCGCCCGGTCCGGTCATGGCCGGAACCGGCGCCCTCCTCGCCCTCCCGCAGGGTCACCGTGCCGTCCCACGAGGTGTCGTGGAACACCAGATGCGCGGCCGCGTCCGCCACCACCAGCTGCACCGGCATGGTGATGTACAGCGGATCGTCATCGGGCCCGAAGGCATGGCCGGGGTCGGTGTTCCACAGCCGGTACGTGCCGTCGCGCAGCCGCGGCCCCGAGGCCCGCCCGCCGAGACCGAAGAACCGCGCGTCCGCGGCGACCTCCGACCGCTGCACCCAGCGCGCCAGGCCCCCGCCCACAGGCTCCCACCAGCGGGGCGGCAGATCCCGCCGCACCATCACACCACCGGGCGTGCACACCTCCACCGCGCCGTGCCGCGAGACGCTGACCGTCACCCGCTCCGCCACGACCCGCCAGCCGCCGTCCGTGTCCGGTTCGAGCACCGCCCGCGGATCCGGCTCCGGACAGCGGCCCGCAAGCGCGTACGACGGCTCGGGACCGGCCCCGTCCCAGCCCCAGAAGACCGCCCCGTTCACCGCGACCATGATCCGCAGCTCCGACCGGCCGAAGCGGATCACGCCGCCACCCGGCCCCGGCACCGCCTCCTGCACCGCACCCGGCACCCGGGCACGCTCGGCCCCCCGCGCGGGCAGCCCGGCGGCGTCGATCCGCCTCCTGCGCCACGCCGCCCGTACGGTACGCAACCCCTGAGCCGCATTCCACGAACCGACCACTCTCACCGAACGCACCAGGTCACGACCGTCCATGCTGCTCACCCTGCCACTCAGCGCCCCACACCCGCGTGCCGTTCAACTGCCGTTCACCCGTGCCGGGACCACATCTTCACGACACGGACTATGTGGAGCGCACCCTGGTGTAGAAGTCGATCACATGGCATCGTCCCTGTCAGCCGCGTACGCGCACACCCCAGCCCGTGCGCGTCCGACGCACACCAGCGCAGAAGCCCGGGAGCCGCCCCCATGTCGACCGCGAACCCCCAGCCGCTCTGGCAACCCGATCCGCAACGGATCGACCAGGCGCACATCACCAGGTTCCAGTCCTGGGCGGCGGAACACCACGGAGCCCCCGCCGAGGGCGGGTACCCGGCACTGCACCGCTGGTCCGTGGACCATCTGGACACGTTCTGGAAGGCCGTCACGGAGTGGTTCGACGTCCGGTTCTCGACGCCCTACGCGCGCGTGCTCGGCGACCGCGCGATGCCCGGCGCCCAGTGGTTCCCCGGCGCGACGCTGAACTACGCCGAGCACGCCCTGCGCGCCGCCGCCACCCGCGCGGACGAACCCGCGCTCCTGCATGTCGACGAGACCCACGAACCGCTCCCGGTCACCTGGTCCGAGCTGCGCCGCCAGGTGGGCTCCCTGGCCGCCGGACTCCGCGCCCTCGGCGTCCGGCCGGGAGACCGTGTCAGCGGCTACCTCCCGAACATCCCGCAGGCCGTGGTCGCCCTCCTCGCCACCGCCGCCGTGGGCGCCGTGTGGACCTCCTGCGCCCCCGACTTCGGCGCCCGCAGCGTCCTGGACCGCTTCCAGCAGGTCGAACCCGTCGTCCTGTTCACCGTCGACGGCTACCGCTACGGCGGCAAGGAACACGACCGCCGCGAGATCGTCGCCGAACTCCGCCGCGAACTGCCCACCCTGCGCGCCGTCGTCCACATCCCGCTGCTCGGCACCACCGCCCCCGAAGGCGCCCTGGAGTGGTCGGCCCTGACCTCCGCCGACACCGAGCCCGAATTCGAACAGGTCCCGTTCGACCACCCCTTGTGGGTCCTGTACTCCTCCGGCACCACCGGCCTGCCCAAGGCCATCGTCCAGTCCCAGGGCGGCATCCTGGTCGAACACCTCAAACAGCTCGGCCTGCACTGCGACCTGGGCCCCGAGGACCGTTTCTTCTGGTACACCTCGACCGGCTGGATGATGTGGAACTTCCTCGTCTCCGGCCTCCTCACGGGCACCACGATCGTCCTGTACGACGGCAGCCCCGGCTACCCCGACACCGGCGCCCAGTGGCGGGTCGCCGAACGCACCGGAGCCACCCTCTACGGCACCTCCGCCGCCTATGTGATGGCCTGCCGCAAGGCCGGCGTGCACCCCTCCCGCGACTTCGACCTGTCCAAGGTGCGATGCGTCGCCACCACCGGCTCACCCCTGCCCCCGGACGGCTTCCGCTGGCTGCACGACGAGGTCCGCGACGACCTGTGGATCGCCTCCGTCAGCGGCGGCACCGACGTGTGCTCCTGCTTCGCGGGCGCCGTACCCACCCTCCCGGTCTACACCGGCGAACTCCAGGCACCCGGCCTCGGGACCGATCTCCAGGCCTGGGACCCGAACGGCAACCCCGTCATCGACGAGGTCGGTGAACTGGTCGTCACCAACCCCATGCCCTCGATGCCGATCCGCTTCTGGAACGACCCCGACGGCAGCCGCTACCACGACAGCTACTTCGACACGTATCCCGGCGTCTGGCGGCACGGCGACTGGATCACGGTCACCTCCCGCGGCTCGGTGATCATCCACGGCCGCTCCGACTCCACGCTCAACCGCCAGGGCGTAAGAATGGGGTCGGCCGACATCTACGAGGTCGTCGAGCGTCTTCCCGAGATCAGGGAATCCCTCGTCATCGGCATCGAACAGCCCGACGGCGGCTACTGGATGCCCCTGTTCGTCCACCTGGCCCCGGGCGCCGTCCTCGACGATGCCCTGCTGAACCGCGTCAAGCAGGCCATCCGCGAACAGCTCTCGCCGCGCCATGTCCCCGACGAGATCATCGAGGTACCCGGCGTCCCGCACACCCTCACCGGCAAGCGGATCGAGGTCCCGGTCAAGCGCCTTCTCCAGGGCGCGCCCCTGGAGAAGGCCGTCAACCCCGGCTCCATCGACAACCTCGACCTGCTGAGCTTCTACGAGGACCTGGCCCGCAAACGCGCCTGACCGTCCCGACAGGGGCGCTCATCCGCCATAGGTGGCCTCGGACTCGCCCAGCACGACGGCGAAGTCCGAGGCCAGCCGCACCGCAATCTGTGGGTGCCCGTGCGGGACGAGTCGGTCATCAGCCCGAGCACCGTCTCCTGCAGCAGGTGGCTGACCCATCCCGACGTCAGAAGCAGCAGCCCGTCGTGCCGGGCGAGCGACACCGGATCGCAGGCGGCGGCCGCCCACCTCAGGTGGGTGCCCAGGAACTTGCTCAACAACGTCAAGGTCGTGGCGCTCCAAGTACCCCTGGCCCGCCTCGGCACCAGCAGCGAAGCCGCCCGCCGGCTCCCCGTCCCGCTCTCCGCCGCCTTCGCTCTCGGCGGCATCACGATGTCCCTCTCCGCCACCGGCGGCACTCTCCCGGCGCCCCTCCTGCTCACCGCCGCGGCCGCCGCCTTCACCGCCGCCGAGATGCTCCACGCCACCATCTCCTGGGAACTCTCCGTCGCCCTGGCCCCCCGACCCCGCTCTGGTGCCTACCTCGGAGTCCACGGACTCGCCCAGTCCGCCCAGCGCAGCATCGGCCCACTCGCCGTCACCGCCGCCATCGCCACCGGACCTCGCGGATGGACCGCATTCGGTGCTGCCATCGCCCTGACCTGCGGAATTCAACACCGTCTGGTCCGTGGCAGGCTTCCGCAACCCTCATTGTCAGTGGCGCTGGTTACTGTAAGTGAGCATTGATCGACCGCTCACAGGGGGAACCATGACGCACACCGACCACCGGGCCATGCGACGCGTCCTGCGCCGCGAAATCGCCGGCACCATCGGCCTGCTGACCGACGAACACGACTTCCGCGCCATGCGGCGCTACCGCACCTTCACCTTCGACGACCACCCCACCTACCTGGGACAGATCGAAGCCCTCCTCAGGACCCGCGCCGCAGAGGGCACCCACACCACACTCGCCCTCTTCGACCCCGAGGAATACGCCGAGTTCTGCACCGTCACCGGACTCGCCCCGGACGACCCCGCGAGCCGCACCCGCTTCACCGCCGAACTCGCGGCCACCGGCGCCACCGTCCCCTACGACGGCCGACCCCTCGCCGACCTCGTCCCCGTCCTCGTCGACGAAGCGGTACGCCAGGCCACCTGGGAGTACGCCAGTACCCTCCTGGCCCGCCTCGGCCCCTGCCCCACCTGCGGCGAGGACATCGGGCGCGCCGCCTTCACCCGCGCCTCCCACCTCCTCAGCCGCATCCTCGACGCCGCCCCACCAGGCGACCGGCACCTCGTGTGCAGCGTCTCCGGACCACCCGAAACGCTCGTCACCGTCCTGCACGCCGACCAGGACGCCGAGGGCACCACCCACCTCGACGAAGCCGAAGCCCTCGAATTCACCAGCGTCCTCGCCCTCGGCCTCGCCACCCGCAGCCCCGGCGGACTCGTCATGCGCACCAGCGCCCCCGGCACCGCCGACCGCGTCTACGGCTGGCGACTGCGCGGCGACCGCCTCGCACCCCTCACCGCGGCCGAGGTCTTCGACGCCTACTGCACCGACGTCGAATCCGGCGACCTCATCTCCCCGGAATCAGACGTCGACTACTGCACACCGCCCGACCTGGGCGACCAGGAGACGACACCGGGCCACCACCACTGAAACGCACCGGGGGGCGCCCCACCCGCAGGTGAAGCGCCCCCGGAAGGACAGCCGGTCAGGCCCGCGCCCGGCTATTCGCCCGACAGCACCGCCTGAGCCGCCGCGCGGGCCTCGTCCGCGCTGTCGGCGGCACGCGCGGCCAAGGCGGCCCGCTCGCACTGGGCCAGCGTGTACTTGGCCAGCGTCGCCCGGACATAGGGAATCGACGCCGCACCCATGGAGAGGGAGGTGACACCCAGACCCGTCAGCACACACGCCAACAGCGGATCGGACGCCGCCTCGCCGCAGACACCACAGCTCTTGCCCTCGGCCTTCGCCGCCTCCGCGGACAGCGCGACCAGGTCGAGCAGCGCGGGCTGCCACGGGTCCTGCAGCCGGGACACCGCACCGACCTGACGATCCGCGGCGAACGTGTACTGCGCCAGGTCGTTCGTGCCCAGCGACAGGAACTCGACCTCCTGGAGGATCGAACGCGCCCGCAGCGCGGCCGACGGAATCTCCACCATCGCGCCGAACTTGGCCCGCAGCCCCGCCGCACGGCAGGCGTCCGCGAACGCCTTGGCATCGGTACGGTCCGCCACCATGGGCGCCATGACCTCAAGGTAGACGGGCAGTCCCTCGGCCGCCTTCGCCAGCGCGGTCAGCTGCGTGCGCAGCACGTCGGGGTGGTCCAGCAGCGTCCGCAGACCGCGCACGCCCAGCGCCGGGTTGGGCTCATCCGCAGGAGTCAGGAAGTCCAGGGGCTTGTCCGCACCCGCGTCCAGCACCCGCACGACGACCCGGCCCTCAGGGAACGCTTCCAGTACCTGACGGTAGGCCTCGACCTGCTTCTCCTCGGACGGCGCGTTCTTGCTGTCGTCAAGGAACAGGAACTCGGTACGGAACAGACCCACGCCCTCGGCACCGGCCGCCACGGCCGCCGGTACATCCGCCGGTCCGCCCACGTTGGCCAGCAGCGGCACCTTGTGCCCGTCGGCGGTCACACCCGGACCGGTCGAGGCGGTCAGCGCGGCCTTGCGCTCGGCGGCCGCGGCCTCCAGCTCGGCCTTCTTCTCCGCACTCGGGTTCACGAAGATGTCGCCGGTGCTGCCGTCGACGGCGATCACCGTGCCCTCCACGAGCTCACCGGCACCCGGCAGCGCCACCACGGCCGGCACACCGAGCGCCCGCGCCAGGATCGCGCTGTGACTCGTCGGTCCGCCCTCCTCGGTCACGAAACCGAGCACCAGAGTGGGGTCCAGCAACGCGGTGTCCGCTGGCGCCAGATCCCGCGCGACCAGCACGTAGGGCTCGTCGCTGTCCGGGACACCCGGCATCGGAACCCCCAGCAGCCGGGCGACGATACGATTCCGCACATCGTCCAGGTCGGCCACGCGGCCGGCCAGGTACTCGCCGGCTCCGGCCAGCAGTTCGCGGTAGGCGGCGAACGCGTCGTACACGGCACGCTCGGCGGTGCTGCCGACGGCGATCCGCCGCTCCACGTCGGCCATCAGCTCCGGGTCCTGGGCCATCATGGCCTGCGCCTCGAGCACCGCCTGGGCCTCACCGCCCGCCAGGTTGCCACGCGCCATCAGGTCGGCGGCCACGGCCTCCACGGCCTGCCGGGCACGCCCCGGCTCCCGCTCCGCCTCTTCCGCCGGAATCTGCTTGGCAGGCGGCTCCAGCACCGCCGTTCCCATGTGCCGAACCTCGCCGATCGCCACACCGTGGCTCACGCCGACGCCTCGCAGCGTTGTCTCCATCTCACCCGTCTCCGATAGTGCGGCGGGTCCCGCCGCCGCGATGGTTGTCCTGGTCGCCGCCCTCCCTGTCACACGACGGGACGGCGGCGGGGTCGTCAGTTCCAGACGAAGAGGCTGTCGCCGGCCTTCACGTCACCGTCGTCACGGACGTCGGAAAGGGAGTCGGCCGTGGCCTCCAGAGCCACGACAGGGCACACCGGGGACTTGCCGGCGGCCTCGACCTCGGCCGGGTTCCAGCGGATGATGCCCTGGCCACGGGTCACGGTGTCGCCCTTGTTGACGAGGAGTTCGAAGCCCTCGCCATTGAGCTGCACCGTGTCGATGCCGAGGTGGGTGAGCACGCCGTGGCCGCTCTCGTCGACGACGACGAAGGCGTGCGGGTGAAGGGAGACGATGACGCCGTCCACGGGCGCCACGACTTCGGAAGGCTCACGCGCGGGGTCGATCGCTGTGCCCGGGCCGACCATGGCCCCGGAGAAGACCGGATCCGGCACAGCGGCCAGTCCGATGGCACGTCCTGCAAGAGGGGACGTCACGGTGGTCATGGGAAGCCTCCCAGAGATGGAGCTGCTTACGGGCCGTCACTGCTTGTTCCGGACGGCACTGAGCAGCAGCGTATGTCATATGAAGTGGCGGTTCCGCATGGAAGCTACCAGCTAGTGGTCTAGACCACCAGCCTAATCGATTTGCACGGGCTCCGAGGCTCCGTGTACAGTCGTACCCCTGCCTGAGACCGAGCGGCGCGATAAAGCGTCCTCGCTTGGCAGCACCCAAATTTGTCAGATCCTAACTCGGGATCATTTTTCCGCATGTCCGCGGGAAGGTGGTCAGAGGGCCGGAAAAACACTGATAGAGTTTGGAACACCGAAGGGAAGCCCGGAGGAAAGCCCGAGAGGGTGAGTACAAAGGAAGCGACCGTTCCTTGAGAACTCAACAGCGTGCCAAAAGTCAACGCCAG